>NZ_LT606951.1:1289610-1934415 GCF_900095205.1 Polynucleobacter necessarius
AGTGTCCTTAGATGCTCTCTGGGAAATGTCCGAGAAAGCTAGGATTCCAACGATCATGCCTTACGGCAAGCACAAAGGCGAACTCATTAGCCAAATGCCGACTGACTACAAACAATGGATGCTACGCCAAGACAATGTGTCTAGCTACTTGCGTAAAGCACTCGAAGCGAAATAACCAGCGCTGAGTTAAGACCTAGCGGAGAAATTCTGATGGATCTTACACACGAGTTTTTAAGGCAGAAGTTAAGCGCAGTAAACCAGGGCTGTATTGTCCAGAAGGCACGCATGCCCGAATAATGCACAGCTCATTGACTGCTGTTGCTGCCTCTAGTGCAGATTGCAATTGATCCTCAGTTTCGCATAAATAGCCTTTGCCGACACCAAAGGCTTGAGGAAGTAGCTCTGCCTTTAAGGCAGGAAGATCGTGGAACGGTCCATCAATCATGGGTCTTTGGATTCCATAGCCGCGGTTATCAAGCACCACAATAATCGGATGCACATCATGAAATGGTGCGGCCACGGCTTCAAATCCGGTCATTAAAATGCGCCATCTCCCACCAAGACTAGCGAATGACGTGACGGATCAGCACGCCCTGCGCCCAATGCTGCAGGTACCGCGTACCCCATCGTGGCATAAGTAGGCACTAGCTAAAGTAAGCGATTGTGCTGGCAGTTCAATGGAGGCGAAGAGGCTGTCACCCGGATCCACAATCAAACGCCACTGATCATTTAAAAATGGTGCTAGACAATCCATAATGCGCTCAACGCCTAACGCTTGACCAACTGCTGGTGTAAATGTGGGTTGACTGTGAACGACTTCCGGACCATTTTCTTTATAACCATCTGCAGTAGCCACTTTGCTTAATGCTGGTAAGAATGCTTGGAGTGGCACGTCTTGATATGTACGAAAGCCAATATTTACATAAGTATCAGCACACTTGATAATTTGACCTCTCTCTAAGTGATCAGTAAAGCCCCCATCACCAAATCGGCATAGAGCACACCAAAAGAAATCAGAGGCTTAGCCCGCTCCACTTGCTCAACAACTGACGGAGGGCTGACCGCCCCCATATACACACCGATGGATAAAGGACGGGTTTCTGGAATAACTCCCTTGGATAGTGAAGTTGTTGCCATAGGCACGTTGAAGTTTTCTGCGAACGCTAATAAATCAGGGCCTCTAGGGCCACGCCTAACTGCCATCACGCCAGCAAGTGCCACTGCATCACCCTCACCTTCAAGCAATGCCAGTGCGTCTTTGACCGCCAGCGCTAAACGTTGCTGATCCACCTTAGGACTTGGTATTACCAAGGGCTCTGGATTATCGACAATTGGCATATCCACCATGTCGCGCGGAATCTCAATATAACCAGGACGTTGATTAACAATCATCTCTCCTAAAACCCGATCAATATCTTGCGCAATTGTAAGCGGATTGAATAAGACTGCCTGTGCAATCGTGAGGTCTTTATAGATTTCGAGTTGCGTATCGAAGTTTTTTACCTTGTGGTGTAACAAGGGATCACCTTTTCTCTCTGCTGCTCCGGGTGCACCACTAAGTACTAAAAGAGGCACGCTTTCAGCCCAAGCGCCTACTGTTGCATTTACCAACTTCAAACCACCCACCGAATACGTGACGCCACATACACCAAACCCCCGAATTCTGGCGTAGGATTCTGCAGCAAATGCCGCGCCTTGCTCGTCAGCAGCGGTGACCAACATCGGAAATCCGTGATGGGTTAAGCGATCGAACAGCTTTAACGCAAAATCACCAACAATTCCAAATCCCTCATCAACATTAAGTTCATGAAAACGACGGATTAGGTACTCAGGGATAGTGGTCATCGCTTGTTCAGACATTGAAAACCTCTTTGCACAATCAGAATGAAATGAAGTAAATCATATACTGGAATGTATGACGGTTTATAGGGCTATGAGGTCGGTAGCTTCCTAGGAGGTCTAGACTTCGCAATTTGTTATAACTTCTGGCAATCGGGGTTGGGCGTTCCATCTTCATTGAGAACATTAAAGTCTCTGCAGGTGCTAGAGCGCTGTTCGTAGATTGTGCAGCGACAACCCTCTTCTGACGTATAGCGTAAGACAACACAAGGCGACCCGCCCTTCTCTGTGCCCTTCATACAAACCATGTGGTCAGTCAAGCTTTGTGGTCAGTTCTGCAGGGACCGTACCCACTCCATTGCCCTCAACTTCTCCTTGGTAAAAACTCACCCGGAAATACTGGCAGCACGTGCCACATTCAAAACAGGGATTTTTACTCATCACTTACTTCTGAGCTTCTCAATGCCTGCACTTAATGATGCTTATGAGCGGCAGTCACGATTTTCTCGGTATAGGCAATGGCTAATGCAGACAATACAAATGTGATGTGAATAAAGGTTTGCCACATCAGTATTTTTTCATCATACGATGCAGCATTAATAAAAGTCTTGAGTAAATGGATCGATGAAATTCCAATAATGGCTGTTGCTAATTTGACTTTCAACACGCCTGCATTCACGTGCGAAAGCCACTCAGGCTGATCCGGATGATTTTCTAGCTCTAAGCGCGAAACAAATGTTTCCCACCCGCCCACGATCACCATGACTAATAAATTGGAGATCATGACGACATCAATCAATCCCAAAACAATCAACATCAAAGCCGTTTCGGTCATGCTCTTATTTGCCATCATCTCAATGAGATGAACGAGCTCTACCCAAAACTGCCATACATAGACGCCTTGGGCGACGATTAAGCCAAGATATAAGGGTGCCTGTAACCAGCGGGACATAAATATCCAGCGCGGTAAGGGGCGCATTTTTTTTTCTAAGTAAGTTTGTTTGTCTTCAGTCATAAGGGAAATATTAACCACTTTTATAAGTCTGAGTAAGCTTAGCAAACTTAGGGGAATTGAAAACACCTCAATACGAACAGCCCTACAGACAATTCAGTAATTTCTAATATGTGTATCATTATTGATACGTTATGGGAATAAATATCCCAATCCTAGATGTGTACTTTTTTTGCAACAGGAACGAATAAGGAGCCCGTTCGGCAATGGCTCCAATCCCTAACTTCTAAGGATAAGAAACTGATAGGTGAGGATATCAAAACGATTCAATTTGGATGGCCTCTAGAGATGCCACTAGTGAGACATATTGATGGAGAATTTGGGAAATACGCAGCAGACTCAGCGAAGGTATTGCCAGAATTCTTTTTCTGCTCGACGGTAATTCGATGATATTGATTCATGCCTTCATAAAGAAACAACAGAAGACGCCAAAACCTGATTTGGATTTAGCAAAACATAGAGTGAAGCAGTTGAGGAGAACTACATGAAGAGAAAACATATTGGCAGCAGTTTTGATGGATTCTTAAGAGAAGAGTCTCTGCTTGAACACTCCACTACTATCGCTGTCAAACGCATTATTGCCTGGCAAATTGAACGTGAGATGGAAAAACAAAAACTCACTAAAACTTCTATGGCTAAAAAAATGCATACCAGTCGGGCAGCCCTAAATCGATTACTTGATGAAAGCGATACCAGTCTGACATTGATTACCCTAGCGAGTGCGGCAACCGCTCTTGGCAAAAGTATCAAGTTTGAATTAAAGGCCGCCTAAAAGAGCAAAGGAATAAGGAATCCGTGATTTCCTTATTCCCCCTCTGCGTACTGCGTTTTTTACTGCTACTGAATGTTGTTTGCTTAATCAGTGCTTTATTGATGCTTGCGATTAAACACACGCTTTGTTTCGCTTTCATGACGCTTGGTGTTTTTCAACACGGCGCAATAGGACAAAATCATGATGGCTGCCAATGAGATGCCGTTGAAGTTGTTCATCAGGTTGCTTAATGTGTTCATTTGTCTTCTCCTCTTTTGCTGTGATTCACTGTTAATTTGCTGCTATGTGTTCAGATTACGGGGTCAAAAGCTCACGAAATGAGCTAGTGAAAAATGTTGCTTTTTTATTGATGAATTTCATGTTTTTTACCTTGCCACCGGCAGTTCATCCCACTTGGTGGTGTAGTTTGGTGAGCGATTATTCGAACGCATCTGCCACTCTTGCTTAGCACCATTAGTGCCTGCAGCTGCAGACCGAATGACTGCGTTACCAAAGCGAGTGTTGATCTCATCTACCGCTTTCATCAAGTGCGCTGACTGCCCTTCGTCTCAATGTTTTCAAACAAAGATTGCTGCGCAGTAGGCTTATCGCTAATTAGATTGAGAATGACACCGGCTTTCTTATAACGAAAGCGAGCTTGATAGATTTGCTTCAAACCTGCGAGCGCGGCGTTGGTTAAGGTCAGCGTGTTATCAGTTGGATCTGCCAATGGAATCGTGACGCTTTGATGGTGCTGTGGCTCGTTTTGCTTAAATGGATTTGTTTGAATAAATACAGTAAGTGCGCCCGTTGTGCTGTTTTGACTTCTTAACCTCTCAGCCGCTCTGGCCACATGGGTTGCTACTGATTGAGCAAGCTCTGCTTGATTGGTAACCAACTTGCCAAAACTACGAGAAGCAATGATTTGCTGTTTGGCTGGCGCCACTTCTTCTAACTGCAAGCAAGATGTGCCACGCAACTCATAGCAAAGACGCTCCATGACTACGCCAAACTGCTGGCGCATCGCCTGTGGCGAGGCTTGCAAGAGATCAAATACGCTGTGGATGTTCTGGGCCTTGAGTTTCTTGGCAATTTGCTTGCCAACACCCCACACCTCACTAACATCGGTCTCAATCTATCCACTGATAGAGCTCTGCCTTGGCCATCGCGTTGACATCACACACGCCAGCAAACTGCTTATGCTTCTTAGCCAAGTGATTGGCTAGCCTGGCTAAGGTCTTACTAGCGCCAATACCAACGCACACTGGCAGACCGGTAGTGTCTTTCACTTGTTGTTTAATCTGCTGATCCAACTCAATGGTGTCTGGGTATTGCTTTAAGACCGTCTCGATTTGCAAGAAACTCTCATCAATACTATAGACCTCCAGATTAGGCGTGAAATTTCTGAGTACTTGCACTACCCGGCTACTCATATCACCATATAAGGTGTAGTTGGATGAGTAAGCCTGAATGCCGTGCTTTTTTGCTAAGTCCTTCATCTGAAACCAAGGCGTTCCCATCTTCACGCCCAGCGCCTTGACTTTAGCGCTGCGCGCTACAGCACAACCATCGTTATTAGAGAGCACCACCATCGGCATAGCTTCCAACTTTGGCTGGAATACGCGCCCACAAGAGACGTAGAAATTATTCACGTCTACGAGTGCAAAAAGTGAGTTTGTGGAGTTTGGAGTAAGTGATGCGCTCATGTCTCACTTTCCTTTTTTATTATATCGAGTGCTGGTATTGCTGTACTTACGCACCACCCCAACTACTACACCCCAGATTTGTAACTCACTACCTTCACTAAAAGTAATGGGTTGATAGTTAGGGTTCTCTGGTTGGAGCTCAATGCGACCACGTGATTGATAGAGGCGCTTGATGGTGTATTCATCATTGACGACGGCCACCACAATATCTTTATGCTTTGGTTTGAGCGCCTTATCGACCGCCACCTTATCCCCATCACAAATTCCGGCGCCCAGCATTGAATCGCCCTTCACGGTGAACATGAAGGTGGCTGGTTTGTTCTGGACGAGGTAATGACTCAAATCGAGGCCGCCCTCGGCGTAATCTGCCGCTGGACTCGGAAATCCAGCTGAAATCCGGTGACTCAGAAGCTTGAGCTCATAGGCGGCAAAATGACATGCCAAGGCTTGTGGCGCTTGGCTGAGGGTTACTTTTGCGGGGTTCATTGCCTGTGTCATAGTCATTAATATACTGTATGTTTATACAGTATATAAAAACCGCAAAAATAAGGCTGTTTTGTTGTTTTGGGGCTATGAGTACCCTGATGGAGCTGTTTTTCTAGCCATAAACCCCAAATTCACCCTGCTCGCGTTAGGGGTCAAGCAATTGCATAATGATCTTAGAAGTTACTCATTAAGTAACTCAGATAAAAAGAACAGTAGGAGACATATGAAGACGTACAAGATTGCGTCCGTTCCAGGCGATGGAATTGGCAAAGAAGTGATTTCTGAGTGCGAGAAGGTCTTAAACGCCTTAAGTAAAAACATCCTGAAGTGACTTTTGAGTTTGAGCACTTTGATTGGGGTGGCGACTACTACCGTAAGCACGGCATCATGATGCCCGACGATGGTCTTGAGCCTTTACGCTCTAAAGACGCCATCTTGTTTGGCTCTGCTGGCGACCCCGATATTGCCGATCACATTACCTTATGGGGCTTGCGTCTCAAAATCTGCCAAGGCTTTGATCAGTACGCAAACGTGCGCCCTACGCGCATTCTTCCTGGTATTGAAACCCCACTGCGCAATTGCAAGCCCGGTCAGCTAGATTGGGTCATCGTGCGTGAGAACTCTGAAGGTGAGTACTCTGGCGTAGGCGGTAGAGTACATCAAGGCCACCCGATTGAAGTGGCATCCGATATGAGCATCATGACGCGCGTTGGCGTAGAGCGTGTACAGCGCTTTGCTTTCAAACTAGCGCAGTCACGCCCTCGCAAACACCTCACTGTAATCACCAAATCCAATGCGCAGCGTCACGGCATGGTGATGTGGGATGAAATCGCCAACATCGTTGCTAAAGACTTTCCGGATGTCACTTGGAATAAAGAGTTGGTAGACGCCGCGACTGCACGCATGGTCAATCGCCCAGAAGCTTTAGACACTATTGTGGCTACCAACTTACACGCCGATGTACTGAGTGACCTAGCAGCAGCGCTAGCAGGTAGCCTCAGCATCGCACACCTACTGCCAACTTAGATCCAGAGTGTCGCTACCCATCAATGTTTGAACCAATCCACGGGTCTGCTTTTGACATCATGGGCAAAGTGCTCGCCAACTCGATTGGCACTTTCTGGTCAGCCGTGATGATGCTCAACTTCTTAGGCGAAAAAACTTTGGCAGCCAAGTTAATGGCAGCCACTGAAAAAGTCACCGCCAATCCAAAACTACACACTTGGGATTTAGGCGGTACAGCCATGATGAGTGACATTACCAATGCAGTCATTGAGGAGATCTCCAAATGAAGCCATTTACATTACTAAGTACTTTGCTCAAGGTCTTACTAAGCGCGTGCTTGATTTCTGTCGGCCTGTTATCAGGCGTGCATGCACAACCCTTTCCAGATAAAACGATTCAGTACATCATCCCTTTTCCTGCGGCTGGTGAATCTGATTTAGTGACGCGCTATCAAGCAGATATTTCTGCGAAGAAGTTTAAGCAGCCGATGGTTGTAATCAATCGCGCTGGTGCTGGCGGCGCTTTAGTATGGAGCGCACTCAGCACTTATCCTGCCGATGGCACAACCGTGGTGGGCGTCAATATTCCGCACACCATCTTGCAGCCACTTCAAGAAGGTATTCAGCACAAGACTGAAGACATCAATGCTCTACTACTATCACTTCGCTCCCGATGCCTTGATGGTCTCTGCTGATAGCCCTTACAAGACCTATCAAGAATTTATTGCTGCCGCTAAAAAAGAGCCTGGCAAGATGTCTTTAGCTGGTTCAGCACAGTTCTCTGCCAACCATATGGCAGTAGAACGTCTGAATAAGCTAGCGGGCGGCGTCAAAATCAATTACGTACCTTTTAAAGGCACGGGCGATTTAATTGCTATACTCATCGGAATGCACGTGGATGGCGCCATGGGTTATCTGCCATTAGCGATTCAACAAAAAGGTAAAGTGCGCACGCTAGCGATTGCTACTGAGAAACGCAACCCTGCTCTGCCAGACGTGCCCACCTTTAAAGAACTTGGGCTGAACTGGGTAGACAGAGCCTATCGTGGCGTTGCTGTACCAAAGAGCACTCCACTAGTGCTACAGCAAAAAATGTCAGATTATTTTGCACAGCTCAATGCTGATCCTGAGACCAAGAAAAAACTAGAAGATGCTGGCTTTATTTTGGTCGATGTCCCCTTAGCAAAAATGCCTGCATTCATGAAAGAAAAAACGGCTCAAGCAATGGATGATGCGAAGAACGCTGGAATGATTAAGTAAGGCTATTATCTATCGTTCATCGTTCATTGTTGATTTGATTTTTTCTGAAGCTGCAAATGAAAAACCACCGCATGCGGTGGTTTTTTGTTGGAGGGGGCTGTTGACTGCGCTGTTTGGCGTTTCTGGCTTAGCAAAATACAAAAGCGAGGATTGCAGGGTCATCTAGCAATACATCTGATAAGTAGTAAACGCTCGCCCTAAAAATCCAAGGGTTCACAGGTCTCCACGATGTCAGCAATATATTCCATAGAGGTAGTTTAACCCCCTAGGTAATCCGTCTTCCCAATTTCAACACCATTGTGGCGCAAGATGTTGTATGCCGTTGTCACATGAAAGTAAAAGTTCGGGTTGATCCAAGTGAGTAAATATTGATCGCCCACAAACTCAAAGTTCCACTCTCTGATCGAGAACTTGATCTCTTTTGTCTCGCTACCATCGGGCCTGCGCAGGCCGTAATGCTATTAGCAAAGGCAATCGTTTTAGCGATCCGCTCTTGTAATTGGGCAAAGGTTTCTTCGTTATCGTTAAACTTTGGTGACTCAATGCCAGCCAAACGGGCCATACCGTTTTTGACCTGATCACAAGCGCTTTGTATTTGCTTGGTGAGCGGAAACATATCTGGCGCTAGGCGAGCATTGACCAACACACTTTCTTCAATGCTCTTGACTTTGGCAAACGCTTCGCCCTTTTGCAAAATACTTGCCAAATTGGTCAGCATCTTGGTGAACTGCGGAATAGATGTTTGGTACATGCTTAGCGCCATAAAGACTCTTACTTTCTTATATTGAGTTATTAATTGAGGTGATTAAACATCGCTCATAAAATCGCCGCCACCGCTATCATCCCAAGAGCTCGAACCACCATCGTCCCAAGAGCTCGCATCATTGACACCAAAGTTGGGAGCATCAGGCGCTGGACCGCCAACTTGATTAAAGTCGTTGTTCACGTTTCCGGGATTGTTGTGTTGACCACCACCCATGAGATGACTTGCCAAAGCTTGACCTGCCACCATGCCAGCACCAAGCGCTGCGCCAGTCGCCAAACTACCCATCAAGCCACCGCCTACAGGTGCACCAGGATATCCAGGAAGATAAGCACCAGGCGCTCCAGGAGCACCGGGACCGCCAGGATAAGGGCCATTTGCTGTAGGTGCGTTGTAGACCTGCACAGGTAGTTGACGCTTTCTCATGAAGAACGCAATGCCAGCCACCAAGATAGCAATCAGAATCCAAAATACTGGACTACCGAAGATTGAGCTTGCGCCTGTGCTCGTACTAGCTGAAGTTGGCACAGTTCCTGTACGTAACTCTGCTTTCAAACATTGTACTGACTCTGGTTGTGCAAAAGGTAAACCAGGCGCTAGATTTTCTGCTTGTACAAATGCTTGACGAGCCGCATCGATCTTGCCCTCTCTGATGTAGAGCTCAGACGCAATGTAATGTGCTTTAGCACTATTAGGATGGTTTTGTAATACCTCTTTCATCATGGCGTCCGCTTTGGCCAACTGACCAGATTGAATCGCCTGAGAAACCTCAGGCAAAGTGGCCTCCGCTAAAGCGAGATTGCTACTAAGCAATAGTGCGCTAGCAAATAGACCAACTAATAACTTTTGTAATTGATGCACTTTCATCATGACTCCTTGTAGGACATTTCACTGCAATTTTTATTATCGCTAGTTTAGGTATTTTTGTTATTCCCTAAATACATGGGGGCTTATATAGCGAATTCAAGGGCATTTGAAGGGGATTTAGGGGTGCAACTACTTCACCTCATGAATCTTGCCTGTAGACGAGATCAAATAAGTCTTATTGGGCTTATCTTTGCGGATTCGGTCTAGTTCAGCTTGATAGTTTTTGAGTTGCACACGGTATTTTTCATACTTCTCAGACCCCACCTCCGGAATCGTGAGCTTGTAATCAAGAATAGCCAAATGATCATCTAACTCAACCAAACGATCCACGCGGAAACTCTTGCCCTCTTTACTAACAATATCAAGCTCATTCCAAGCGGCGATCCATTGTCCTGAAGTCAGGTAGGGACTGAGTTCTGCCGATGCTAGAACTATCTTTGTCCGCTCAATGACTTTCTGGGCATGCGCCTGATCTACGCCAAGCCAGTTCATGAGCTCTTGCTCGCTAGGCATAGATGTTGTTTGAATCTTGTTTGAGTCTAGCGTTAGGAACTCGAGTAACTTGTGAAAATGTGTGCCCTCTTCCAAGATTTCTGGATCGGACATTTTTTCTTGCTCAGTCTCAACTCCTTTTATCGTATTACCAGCCTCAATATCTAACAATTGCTGCTGCTGATCTCGTTTAGCCTGCTCCCAGCGAACCTGAAAATCTTCAATGCTAAATATATCGCCAATAGTTTGATTTGCTGCTCCACCTGCAGCACTGGCACTCGTTGTTTTAGCGACCTCACCTGAATCTTCATCCGCAATCTCTATCGCAGGTAATTGACCAAATTGAGCGCGTGCGTACCAAGATTTTGGATCAATGCCCGTTGGATTATTTGCAGTGGGCTCTTTTGCTACACCGCTTATCCAGAGGCCTTGTTTGGCCCGCGTCATAGCAACGTAGAGTAGATTCCAGTTTTCATTTTGACTAATGAGTTCCTCATCCTCACGAATCTTGCTTCGAGGAGGGGTGAGGCTGGACTTGGTATACATCGACAGATGTGAAGGGCTGCGATCATTTGGTGACCAGTCTAAGAGCACTCCTGAGTGATCAGAAGCGCCAACCGTATGATTGGCATCCAAAATAATCACGAAAGGTGACTCTAGGCCTTTGGCGCCATGGATTGTCATCAGTCGGACGCGCTTATGTTTATCCTCTTCCGACATCTCACTATCTTCATCTATCTCTGCCAACTCCACTTCGACTTCAATCTCTACATCACCCTCATCTGGAGTTTCGTCATCATCACCTCGACGCATGGCGTTGATCTCATCGATAAAGCGACTCAAGCTTGGATACCGGCCACCATCCTGATTGAGCGATAACTCCAAGAAGGCATCTAAATTAGCCACTACCTGTGCGCGCGCCAGAGGCTGGGCACTCATTGCATACTGAAAACGTAAATTACTTTCTTGATAGATTTGATCGAGCAGATCGTGCATTGGCAGACGTTCAGCCAACACCCTCCAATGCTCTAAGAAACGCGCTACCTTTTGCACAACTACGTCTTGGCTATCTTGCAAGGTATCCCACCATGAACGATATGGGACGCTTGCTTTAGCAATCGCTAGGTTCTGCATTTGCTGTTCAGTAAAACCAAAAATAGGACTTCTCAATACTTGCGCCAAAGGTAAGTCATGGCGTGGCGACAGCAATACCGTGAGCAATGCAATCATGTCATCGATCTCAAGAGTATTAAGTAAGCCACCGAGTCTGGTGCTGTCATAAGCCAGATCTGCTTCACGTAGAGCCCTCTCAAACTGCGGTAAATATTTACGGCGTTTTACCAGCAATAGGAAATCGCTTTCTCTGGCAGGTCGCCAGACCATACGCCCATCTTGCCCATCCATCACTTGATGGCTTGCCATCACCTCATGAATCAACCTACTGATTTGTTGACCTTCAATATACCTTTGCGTATCACCTATGGTTTGATTGACATCGGTGATAGGTGCATCAAATGCATTGCCAACCCTGGGGGCCAACTCCTCTTTATAAAGGATCAAGGGCAAGAGCGCAGCTTCGCCTTCTCTGGCATACGCTTGCTCTGGCAAGCCCTTTGCTAAAGGCTCCCATAGGGTTGCTTGCTCATTAACCTCATACGTTGGCGGTAATTGTGCGCGATCAAATGTCGCATTGACAGCTGCATTAATTTTAGGGGCATTACGACAGGTAGTGTTTTGCTGAAGATCCACAGCCCCCATCTGTTCTTTTAGAAACTCTTTAGCGCTGGCAAATAAACGGGGATCAGCTCTCCTAAAGCGATAAATCGATTGCTTGGGGTCACCCACAATAAACACACTAGGCTTGCTTTGATCTTCGCCATAACCTTCAAACCATGAGCGCAAAATTTGCCATTGCAAAGGGTTGGTATCCTGGAATTCATCTATGAGGATATGTCTATATTTAGCATCCAAACGAGCCTGCAAATACGCTGCATTGGCAGAATCGGCCATCAACTTACTCACACCGATTTCTAAATCATCAAAATCGCGAACACGCATCGCTTCTTTGCTAGCAGCAACATGATTCATCATGCGCTCACTCATAGCAAACCAAGCTTGATTGAGTTCATACACCATTCTTTCGGATTGCCAATCTAAGTACTCGACAAATGCTTGGGCCCAATCCTGCTTGTAAGCAATATGTTCAGACTCTAGATGGGTCAATCCTTCGTTCTTCAAATAGGTTTTTACTGCGCTTAGAGCCTTATTGTTATTAGATCGAGGATCGCCATCACTATTTAAGAATACGAGTTGCAGAATTGGCGCGACCTCCAATACATCGCCTCCGCGTTGCATGCATTCCAAAGCAGAAACCAATCGGGGCAACAAATCCTTTTCTTGAGTACTGCTATGCGCAAAACATCGAATCAGAAATTCCAAATCGGCTCTTGCCTTGGGTGCATTCCACATTCGGTGTAAAGGATTCTCCATGTTGAGCTTGGGCAAGAATTGCTTCAGATGCTCAATTGGTGTTATTCCCTTTTCTTTGCAAGCCTGCGCAAAGAAAGTCCATGCACCACGCTGTTTCATCAAGCCATAATTGCCCATCAAAAACTGTTGCGTATTACTTGCACCTAATTGCTTTAAAAGAACGTCATAATGGGCCTTCAAATCTGCAGGCAGATCACCCCACCAATCATCTAGACACTCCTCTAATAACCTTTTACCGTCTTCTCGCAGGCTAAAACCGGGCTGCACTTCCGCAGAGATCGGCGCGGCATTGAGTAACCTACCAAACCAGCCATGAAAGGTATCAATCACAATAACTTGAGGGCTCGCCAAGACTTTGAGATACAAAGATCTCGCCTGTGGAAGTAATTGACGAGCCTGTGCATTGGTAAGTCCACGTTTTTCTAATTCTTGTGTAAGCGTTTGGTCATCAGCAGTAGAGAACTCTTGTAATAGTCCATAAAGGCGATCACGCATCTCCTGCGCAGCTTTACGAGTAAAGGTGAGCGCTAGGATTTCGTGAGGCTTAGCGCCCGCCAAGAGCAAGCGAATCATGCGCGCAACCAAAAGCCAAGTTTTACCACTACCGGCGCAAGCAGAAACAATAATGGATTGATTTGGGTCACAAGCAATGGCATTGTCAAATTTTTGCATCACCACATCCCCTTCCTGCAAATACCTCTTGCCTCGCAGTATTTACACACTCCATCAGGTGCAAATGCGGTGAGCTCCTTACCTGACCACAGCTTTTGCACATCCTCAGTTAACTGCTCTGAAAATTCTGGCATCAACTCGGCAATATCCTCTACCTCTAAAGATCTCAGTAATTTTTTATCTCGCTTAACGTCAAGTTTCAAAGAAACCCATTGTGCTCGCTCTACTTGGTAATCCTGCAGATGTGCGGCTTGAGGGTTTTCATTAGCCGCGCGTGCATAAATTAATAATTGTGGATCGTCTAAAAGATGTTCCGCACGCTTTTTCATCTTGGTCATCGACTGATTTTTGTAATCAATCACCTCAGCTTGGTGTTCTGACTGGATATTAATATCAAAGCGATCCGCTCTTCCTTCGATGCGAATGACCCTGTCTTCACCATCAGGACTAACAAAGTGCAGATCAAACCCCACTTTGTGTTCTGCATTGTGATAACGCCAACCTTGCGCTTCTCTTTGCAATTGCCAATCGACAAAACTAGGGATCTGTTTTTGCCAATCTCGCAAAGTACCTAGCACTCTGCCGTCCCCTTCAATGAGGCGTTTGAATTCTTTTTCAGAGATGGCATTTAACTGCTCTTCCATCCATACACGGCGAGCCGCAGTATTTTGATGAATTTGACTATCTGCTTTTTGCTCTTCAGTCTTGAGGGCTTGATAAAACTTGCCCAACAATGCGTGTAATGATTGGCCAGCTAAGGAGGCATCAAAACCATCGTCAAATTCTTTTGCTTCGCGTAAGCCCAATATGCTGCGCACATAGTATTTATAAGGGCAATCTCTTAAAGCCTTATAAGCACTCGGGCTCATAGACAATGGCAAAGAGAGATCTCGATCTAAAGTAGTCGCCGCCTTTTGTATGGGTCTTGCCATGCCTTCAAATATATTTGGCTGAGCACTCTCCACTTTCCATTTAGGCAAATGGGCTTGCAGGCGTTGAATCCATGCGGATGGGCGCAGTGGTTCACCACTCTTACTTTTACTCTGCCATAACAAATCGACGCTTGCATAGGAAACTAATAGCTGTGAAAAATCACGCGCCTGCTGCACATACTGAGCGGTCATCGTCGAGGCTTTGAGCAATCGATTGAGCGCATCTGAGAAAAACAATGGGGACTCAGAAAATGCCGGTAATTGTTGTTCGTCACACCCCACTACCACGACCGCGTCAAAGGATCTTAAGCGGGTTGAACTCAAGGGCAAGATACTTAAAGTAGCTTGAGCCTCTTTACCCGCTTCCTCATATGAGGCCTCTTCCATGACGGATTTAATTAAGCTGATCCATTCTGGAAGATGCATCGCCACTTTTTGGAATTGCGTAGCACTCAGATCAAAGGCGCTGATTACTTTCAATAATTGCTTGCCGGCTGCATCCCTCTCTAACGCCTGAGCCATTCCAGTATCTTGGAGATTTTGTTGTAAGAGCACATAGGCGTTGCAGCAATCGAGCTTTAGCTCTTGCCAAGCATGGTGACGCTCGCGAACAAATTGCAGGAGCTTTAATAAAGCTTCATTTGGCGCTGTATCCCGATTAGCGGCATAGGCGTTGGCGCGCTCCATCGCCATATAAAAAGTTTCCCAGCCAGACTTTGCTTGACTAGCGATCAAAATATCTTCGAGTTGTGCCACCAACCCGATACATATCTCGGGGTCCCTCTGAATACAACTCGGTATATCTAAGAAAGGGTTTTGTAAAAACTCCAATAAAGCACTGGCAGTGGGCCCCTCTTTAGGAGCACGAATCAACTCCAACCAACTATTGAGAGCCGCCGCTGCGCGCGTTGTATCTAATTTCCAACCTGTTTCATCACGAATCTTTAAGGCAGGCCCTAGGCGCGTTAACAGGGCCCTGACTCTTCTGGCTGCCAGACGATCTTGTGCAACCAGGGCAATATTTTTCTTGCCGTCAATCAAGTGCCCCTCAATTGCTGTAGTTGCTGCCCACGCCAACTCCTCAAAACGTCTTGCTGAAATCAAATGCCAGTTTTCATAGGGTGCTGATTCAATATTGGCTTTAAGTTGTTGCGCTTGTAGTTCACTTAACTCCACTAAATCCCCTGCGGCGTTTTCTCCCGTAAGCGCTTCGGACCACAAGGCAGCGGATTGCCAATCTAAAGTCACCTCAACTACCCGAGCGTACTGAACATAGTCACAGAGATAAGCCCCCATCACCTCTCGATCAATTAACTTAGGATCTGCTGTCTGCACCCATATCAATGGTCTGGCATTCTGTTGACTTGCCTTCACTGCTTCTAAGTGAGCAGCCATAGCAAATTGCTTGCGAAAGACTGGATCTTCAACGCTACTTAAATAACGCCAGAAGGCAAGCAAGACTTCGGATTCTTGGTCAACAACTTTTCTCGAGAGTTCGGGATAAGCAAGCGCAATCGTTTGCTCCAAAACCTCTTCTATTTTTTTACCCCATACTTCGACATCAACTGAACCACTTCTTATTAAAAGATTTAACTGATCGTGCAGTTGCGGAATGATTGCTTCAGACAAAATGTCGCAGGCATCGATGACGAATTTAGCTAAACCCCACGCGCCCGATTCACTCTCCGCTTTAAACCATGTCTTTAGTTTGGGATGTTTACGTAAATTCACATAAACAGAAATCCAACGCTCTAAGTCACTTTGTTTTTTTGGGAACTTCCATGCACCTGGTGCAGCTTCCAGCCAATCAGTAAAACTAATCACTTGTGGCAAAAAGGCAATACTTGGGTCTAGATTGTCGGGACGATACTTTTCCAGCGCCGCCCGCACACCAATTAGAGGGCCTGCGGTACTCAGCACCACAAGGGGGCGTTGTTTAGTTTGCAGTGCACAATTCCAAATTCCTTCTGCTAACTGCTCAAGCGCACTAGCATCGGGCGTAATGGCCCATGATTGCACTTGTTTTTGAGCAGAATAAATAGGAAATGGCTGCTGCATTAAGCAAAGTCTTTTATTTGGTTTTTACAGAAAATTTTCAATTTTGAGCAGAACATTCCGCCTATTGCTAATATAAGCGCTGTAACGCCATAATTAAATAACTCGCTAAATAAGTTTAAATAAGGAATTTTCATGAGTGCCGGCATTAAATATGTAACTGACGCCTCTTTCGAACAAGACGTCCTCAAGTCTAATAAACCAGTTCTCCTCGACTTCTGGGCTGAATGGTGTGGTCCTTGCAAAATGATTGGTCCAATCCTAGAGGAACTCTCTGGTGAGTACGGCGACAAATTGCAAATTGCCAAAATGAATGTGGATGAGAACCAAGGCGTTCCTGCCCAGTTCAATATTCGTGGCATTCCTACGCTGATCCTATTTAAGAGCGGCACTGTTGCTGCTCAAAAAGTAGGCGCTTTGGCCAAATCTCAGTTGACTGCGTTTATTGATAGTCATCTATAAATAGTCTCAGACCATGGGTTCACTGGGTGAGCCTGTGGTTTTTACTGATGTTCCTTGCTTGTCAGACCCCGTTTTTAGTGTAGTATTACATCCAGCAGCAGTTCAGCGCCTTCTCTAAAGCGCTCATTTCCAGCAATTTACCTCCCCCTTCTTTTAGCAAACATCCTAAATTTCGTTTTTCACATCTGTTTGTCTGATCTCAAGACAGCGATACCTCAAATCAAATTCAAACCATTCTGATTTTTCCTTTTATTTACACCCGAGAACCACATGCAATTAACTGAACTCAAAGGCCTTCACGTATCCGCTCTGCTTGAAATGGCAGCTAGCTTGGAGATTGAAAACACTCAACGGATGCGCAAACAAGAATTGATGTTTGCCATTCTGAAAAAACGTGCGAAGGCTGGTGAAACCGTTTTCGGTGACGGCACCTTGGAAGTATTGCCAGATGGCTTTGGTTTCTTGCGTTCTCCTGAAGCCTCATACATAGCTTCACCTGATGACATATACATTTCTCCAGCGCAGATCCGCCGCTTTAATTTACATACAGGCGATAGCGTTGAAGGCGAAGTACGCACCCCTAAAGATGGTGAGCGTTACTTTGCATTGGTAAAGGTAGACAAGATCAACGGTTTGGCTCCAGAAGCCCTCAAGAACCGCATCATGTTCGAAAACTTAACGCCATTACACCCGAACCGTGTAATTAGCTTAGAGCGTGATATCAAGGCTGAAGAGAATTTAACCGGTCGTATTATCGATATGATCTCGCCAATTGGCTACGGCCAACGCGGGTTGATCGTAGCTTCTCCAAAATCCGGTAAGACCGTGATAATGCAGCACATTGCTCATGCAATTGCCACAAACAATCCTGAAGCCATTCTGATTGTGTTGCTCGTCGACGAGCGCCCTGAAGAAGTAACTGAAATGCAACGCTCAGTACGTGGTGAAGTGGTCGCCTCCACTTTCGATGAACCTGCAGTTCGTCACGTACAAGTTGCTGAGATGGTGATTGAAAAAGCAAAACGTTTAGTCGAGATGGGCAAAGATGTCATCATCTTGTTGGACTCCATTACTCGTCTTGCTCGCGCATACAACACCGTAGTGCCTTCATCAGGCAAAGTACTTTCTGGTGGTGTGGATGCGAATGCGCTACAACGTCCAAAACGTTTCTTTGGTGCGGCACGTAATATTGAAGAAGGTGGCTCATTAACCATCATCGCCACCGCCCTGATTGAAACCGGTA
This sequence comes from Polynucleobacter necessarius, assembly GCF_900095205.1. Classification (NCBI taxonomy): domain Bacteria; kingdom Pseudomonadati; phylum Pseudomonadota; class Betaproteobacteria; order Burkholderiales; family Burkholderiaceae; genus Polynucleobacter; species Polynucleobacter necessarius. Next base: position 1,307,645 of record NZ_LT606951.1, read on the forward strand.
GCCGTATGGATGACCTCATCTATGAAGAGTTCAAAGGTACTGGCAACATGGAAGTTCATCTCGAGCGTCGCTTGGCTGAACGTCGTGTCTACCCATCGATCAACCTCAATAAGTCTGGCACCCGTCGTGAAGAACTCTTGGTTAAAGCTGAGAACCTCCAGAAGATCTGGGTATTGCGTAAATTGTTGGCCGATATGGACGATATCGAGGCGATGAACTTCATTGTCGATAAGCTCAAATCCACCAAAAATAATGGTGAATTCTTCGACTTGATGCGTCGCGGAGGCTAATTTAGATGCCCTTAGGGGCTATTTAAAGATAAAAGGGGCTGTTTTAGCCCCTTTTGCACACCTAAACAGCGCTTTGTTGTTGATTTCATGGCATAATTTCGCCTTTGCTGCACCATTAACAACTTGCTTTTAAAACCTGGGAAAGTATTTAAGTCAATTTGGCTCAAACGGCTACCCGCTCATAGGACTCAACATGAAACCTGGCATTCACCCCGAATATCGTGAAATCGTCTTTGTAGACGTTTCTAATAACTTCAGCTTCAAGACTCGCTCCACTATGTCTACTAAAGAGACAATCAAGTGGGAAGATGGCAATGAATATCCATTAGCCAAGATCGAGACTTCATCTGAATCACACCCTTTCTACACTGGTACCCAAAAAATTATGGATACCGCTGGTCGTGTTGAGAAATTCCGTCAGAAGTTCGGTACTAAAGCGGTTGCTAAAGCTACCGGTGATGGCGCTGCTAAAACAGCTGAGAAAAAAGCTGCTGCTGCAGAAGCTAAAGCTGCTGAAAAAACAGCTAAGAAGAAGGCTTAATCCACTTCTATTCGCAGGGTATGTGAAATACCTACTCTGCAAAATAATCAAGGCAGCGTTTGCTGCCTTGATTATTTTGAACTTCATCCATGGTCAAACTTACCGCCGCCACCACTAAATCCATTCCCCGCATTATTATTTTTGCGCTGACTTTGGTTTATGGTTTTGCAGGTTTGTTCTTTCGGGACCCTTGGAAGAACGAAGATGCAATCGGCTTTGGTGGCATGTGGTCATTCTTTCGCGGCAACTCCATTGATTGGGTAGTTCCGCACTTAACCGGTCGCGACATTTCTCTTGGAACGCCTCTGCCCTATTGGATGGGAGCTACTCTCATCGAATGGTTTGGTCCGTTCATTGGCGCCACCAATGCAGCCCGCTTATATGCGGCAATCTGCTTCTTCTCTGCTGCTTTAGCCATTTGGTACGCCACCTATTTATTGGGACGTTGTCGTGAAGTCCAACCAATGGCTCTCGCTGTTGGTGGTCAACCAGATATGAAGAGCTATGGCATGACCTTAGCCGATGGCGCGCTACTCATTTTCTTAGCATGCGTTGGTTTAGCTCAACGTGCTCATGAGACAACGCCGATGATGGCACAGCTGATGGGCATCAGTATTGTGTTGTATGGCGCTGTGCGCGGTTTAGATAAACCATGGCAAGGCGGTCTCTGGACGGGACTTGGCATCGCCATTGTTGCACTCTCAAGCAACCTCACGCTCAGTCTCATCATCGTCTCTTCGACCATCATTGCCGTCATCACTAGCAATGCTAAATTACGCTTTCGTTGGACACTCACAAGCACTGTTTTAGGTTTAATCGATTTTGCAATCTGGCCCATTGTTTGGTATTTGGCAGATCTTCCTGTGCACTGGCGACACATTGCTGAAGAAGGCTGGCGCAATATGCCAGAGATGTGCGCAACTCCTTCACTTGAGTCGCTAAGGTTTTTAAGCGCGAACTTCTGGGCTTACGCTTGGCCAGTTTGGCCATTAGCTATCGTCTCCTTGGCGCACTGGGGACGTAATACAGATTCCGGCGCATGGCGCGCACCGCATCTTTGCATTCCAATGAGCTTATTTATTGGAAGCTTCATTTATGTTTTGTTCCGCCTTGAAGCAAACGAACATGATTTAATGATTTTGATTCCTAGCCTTTCCATTGTGGCTGCATTTAGCTTACCAGTCCTCAAGCGCAGTGTCATTAGCTTCATTGATTGGTTCGCGATGTTTAGCTTCACACTCGTTGCTCTAGCCGTTTGGATTATTTGGCTAGCTAAAGTGACAGGCTACCCAGAAACTAGTGCAGCTAATATTGCCCGGCTACTCCCTGGTTTTGAAAGTCAATTCAATGTCTTAGCCTTTATCATAGCCCTCGCTATTACAGGAGTGTGGCTCGCTGTTGTGCGCTGGAGAACTTCTCGTGCACCCAAAGAAATTTGGCGTTGTCTGATTATTTCTGCATCTGGCACCACATTGATGTGGGTTCTCTTGATGACTCTTTGGCTACCCACCATTAACTATGCCAAAACCTATCGTCATGTTTCGGCTCGTTTAGTTCAGGTGATTCCATCTGGTGGCGGTTGCATCGATACAAGTAGCTTAGGTTTTGCGCAGCTAGCATCTTTTGAATACTTTACTAAGCTGAAGTTACGCGATGACCCGAACTGCCCATGGATGCTCACTCATAGCCAATTTGAGGCAAAGGCATTCGCGCAATTAAATAACAAGAAGCTCACCCTGCTTTGGGAAGATCGCCGCGCAGCTGACCACGACGAACGCTTACGCCTTTATGAAGTCATTCCAAAATAAATCGTGCTGCACTTTAAGCTATCGCGTCTACGCGAGGATATTCCCTCTCTATTAAAACTCTAAGCAGGCCCTTTACTCATTGGTCAGCTCGCAGGGATTGCTTTTGGCGTCCTAGATACCGCGATGACAGCACGCTACTCAGCCGATGATTTAGCTGCACTAGCAATGGCTTCCGCAATTTTTATCAGTGTGTATGTTGGTCTAACAGGTGTGATCTCTGCCCTCGTACCAATTGCAGGTCAACTCTTTGGGGCGAAGCGTTTTTCAGAAATCGGCGAGGAAGTACGCCAAGCAACCTGGCTAGCATTGGGACTCACCGTACTGGGTTGCTTTGTCTTACTCAACGCAGACCATCTATTGACTATCTCACAGGTCAATGTGGTTATTGAAGATAAGGCAAAGCTCTATCTCGGTACCTTAGCATTAGGTTTGCTAGCAAGTATGGGAATGCGTGTCTTAATGGCACTTCATAACATAACGCCGTATCACGCCCTACCATGATTACTGTTGTACAAATTATTGGCTTAGCCCTCGAATTGCCCCTCAACTTGTTATTTATCTATGGTGGTTTAGGCTTTGAAGGCATGGGTGGCCCAGGGGTTGTGCAATGGCTACCGTCATCATTAATTGGTCATGGCTATTAATGACTCTGGGCTTTGTCTTATTTGATCGCTTTTATAGACCATTTAAGATCTTTGCACGCTTTAGCATGCCTGACTGGCATCGCATTTGGACCTTGCTCAGGCTTGGAACACCTATCGGCTTTAGCTACCTCATTGAAGTGACCTCATTCACATTTATGTCACTCTTTATTGTGCGTCTAGGAACTACCGCATTAGCAGGCCACCAAATTGTTGCCAATATGGGAGCCATCATTTATATGGTGCCCCTCTCCCTTTCGATTGCCACTATGCCCTTAGTATCACAATCGATTGGCGCCAATAAACCAGAGCGTGCTGAAGAGATAGGTTGGTCGTCGGTCTTTTTTACTACCGGACTTTGCATCACGATTGGTATCGCAGTATGGACTTTCAGAATGCAATTATTAGATTTATATGATCCGCCTACTGAAGTCAAAGCCTTCTCAATGCCACTATTTTATTTATCGCCTTCTATCAAATCTTTGATGCCCTACAAGTCACAGCGGCGTTTATTTTGCGTGCCTACCACATCGCTTTTTGGCCGATGGTGATTTATGCTGGTTCACTATGGGGCGTTGGACTTGGTGGCGGCTACCTCATGGGCTTTAATGTATTTGGCAATACACCGACCTTCTTACAAGGCGCCAATGGATTTTGGGCAGGTAACAGCCTGAGCTTAGGATTAGCAGCCTGCTTTTTACTTTATCTGTTTAGAAGAACGGCGGAGCGCTATGAGAAAACGCATCCGCCAGTAGAAGCCTAGAAAACCTGCTTTACCAACGACCGCACTACTTACTTTTTACTTATACACCTTCAAAGTAGTAGTATCATTATCCAAGCGTCTTTTGAGATTACGCGCCTGACCAGCGGATCCAGGATGATTGGTAATGAAATTCTGGTCTGCTAAATGCTTGCGCACATCTTCAGCTAGATCCAAAGAAGCTAACTTCATCAACTTCGCCGTACTTGGCTTAAAGTTATTGTCTTTGCCAGCGATTCTGACCTCTTTGCCTTCGCCAGAAGCAATAAAGGAAGCCACAATTTGCGTGGTCTTGGTATCAACTATATGGAAATCCACAGTCACTTCTAGTGACACTTGTTGCGCAGTCGATTTTGTTCCGGGGATTTCATCAACATTATCGATACTAGAGATTTCGGTCAGTACGCCATATAGAACATAGTTAGCATCACCAAAATCACCTGCCTTAATGCGCTTGACGATATCAAAGTATTCATCACCTTGATTAGGCGTTGCCACACTAGACTTAGCGTGCACAACTTTATAACCTGATTTAATCAGCAGACCACGGATGGGGTTTGCCAGATAGCGCAGCTCACCATACTCATTGTTACTTTGGTAACCCGATTTCTTCATGCTGCTTTGGGTATTTGCAGTTGTAGAGCTATTACTTGGCGCTACTTCTGCTGGCCGGTGTGGCTGGGACTGCTGTACCTGGGCTGGTTGCCTTCGGGTCTGAAAGATCCGTGAACTTTACAGGGAACACAGAAGAATTTGGGCCACCAGTCAATGCAGAGGCATTGGCCTTATCGGCATCTACCTCAATTGTCTTAGGAGTGAGCGTAGAAGTAATGCTGTTGTCAGTCGTCGTTCTGGTTTCTTCGATATAAGTGAGGTTCTTACCCTCTTTTTTAAAGTAAATATCGGTTACCGCAATCGACTTCGATTCTGATTTCAGCGCTTCAGCATTGATCACAGGATTCTTTGGTGAATCAGCTGGAACTTGACCAATCACAGTAGGCTTGACTACTGGTGCAGGAGGCTTAGAGGCGCAACCGGCTAATGCGACTAAACCTGCGCTTGCATAAACTAAAAAGTTTTTTTCATGAATTACTCTCAATCATTTGCTGTATCTAACAGTGAATTACTCTCAATCATTTGCTGTATCTAACAGTGAATTGCATCGTATTAGCGAGTAGCCGTTTTACGAATCTCTTTTTCATCGGCCCACTCGAGCAAACCAGCCTCGTTATTAATGAGGTTCAAGTTAAAGACGTAGTAAACATCTTTTACATCTTTGGTATTTTTTACGATTGATGCAATAGATCCCTCAATACGATATTGGGCTCCTTGCATATTGCCGGTCTTGGCAATAGTGCTGTTCTTGTAAAGCCCAGACTGATTCTGGCGTTTTAGCTCATCTGTTTGATTTTGCATTTCAGAAACGCTGACTGCAAATCGCACTTGGCCGCTCTTCATGAGTTGCGTACGAATCTTATCCGTAATGACGCGGGTATCAATATATTCAGAGGTCTTATTCTTTACATCCGCGAGCGTCACAATCGACGCATCTTTGCTGCCAGAGATCGCTTTCGTCTGTAGAAGTGATCTCGTCATAGACTCTGCAATCATCTGCAGATCAGTAGACCTACAATCGGCGTTCACAGTCTCAACTGCCTTCGCATCACCATATCGAACCTGCGGCCCAGAGCATGCAGTAAGTGCTGCTACGGATAATAGGATGGCTGTTAAATAGAGAAATTTAGAGTTCATATTCATTTTGATCGGTCCTAATGTCTTTTAACTAGCAATTACTTATAGGTTGCGTGAAGTTATCTATAAATTACTTGTATTGATTTAACTTGAAACGAAAGTCGGTAGCATCAGGCGTAGGGGCTATACCCATAATAACGGTCGACTGGCCTTTACCTACGGTCACAGGCTTCCAAGCCTCTTCGTCTGTTACTGTCATGCCATTTTTACCAAGCCATCTAAATCGATAAGAAACTAAATTTGATTTGCTGTCATTTTGAATAGTGACTTGAGCGGTCAACACCCCATTGCGCACAATGATACTGCGCATATCCATAATTTGAATGCTGTCCGTGTCTCCCATACGCACCGCCATATCCTTGATGGAAGGCGTAGAGCTACAAGCTACTAAAGCTAGTGTCGTCAAAAGGATTGCAAGGTATTTTTTTCATTTAGATCTTCCTAATTAAAAAGCTGCTGCAGGCTATTGAGCAGGCTGGGCGGTTCATAAGAACTCACGCCTTCCATATTACCGCTAGCAGCGTGTTGTTGGGGTTAGAAACTGGGTTAGATGCAGGAATCGGTACGGACGCAGATTCCGTTTTGAGTATTGGCGCTGCTATAGGCACTGTTACAGGCACATCAGCAGGCAGATTTACTGGGGCTGGCGCAACAATGACTGGAGTGGTAGCAACGGGAGGAATAATGGCTGGCGCTTTAGGTGGGAGAGCGGCCGGATCATTCGATGTCAGAACGGTAGCTTTATTTCTGAACATGCGGATATAGACTACGTTATAGCCACCCACAAGATTGACCGTTTGAGCAGCGGTAACTCCAGATGGTAATGTGTACCTCAACACATTCGGTCCAATTGGCAAACCCATTCTGGCCATATACGTCTGCGCCGGCAAAGTTGACCAGTGACGTACATCGGTCACATTAATCGCTTGAAGGCCATAACTAGCAATCATTCCAGCAATCGCACCTATCAGTGCAGCGCTATTGTTTTGATTGTTCTGACCGCGTCTATTAGCGGCTTGCTGCGCCGCTTGATCTGCAGCATATTGTGCAGCTAGAGAAACTAGTGCACGCGATGTAGCTCTTAAAACATAAGCAGGCATTTCGTCGCGGAGATTTTTTCGAGCCACCGCATCCAGATTGGCAACCAATTCGGGATTAGCGACCTTGTCACCCAATTGTACGAATGATGGTCTATAACGTTCAGTAGATCTATCAATCACCGGGAAGGTGAGTGTAATTAATTTTGAATTACCACCCATAGGAACAGACTGGCTAATTTGATAAGGAATAATTTTAGGGGTGTAGCCTCTGTATCAATCACGACCAAAGTATCGGCAAACGATTTTTTGTCGCGATTGGCGATATTTGAATCTAACTTAGTAATGCTGGTTTTAAAAAAATCGACCTGTGGACGCAACTCAATAGCCAACCGATATCCAGGCGCAGCTAAGCTAGTCTCCCCTTGTGATTCATGGATAAAGCCCGACAAGTAATAGGCTGCGGGATTTTGATAAGTATTCTTGAGACTTCGCGTTTCTTCATCATCCAACAAATTGACAGAATAGCCATTGATATTTTCAATACGGCTAGTCACGTTCCGAGTATTAGGATTGGATTGTTGATCCTGCTCAGCCTTTGAGACTGCAACCACCTTGCTTTGAATCAACGCCTCAATCACTTTTTCACGCTGCGCCATTTTTTGGCTTCCACCATAGCGTCATTCCAGCGACCTTGCGCAAGATGATTCAGCGCTAAGGTTTGACTCAAAAAACTCACTTCATACGGTTTAGGATCGTAATTACTACTGAGACCTTCTGATAAAATATAAGAGCTCATATTGGATGCTGAACGCTTAAGTCTATCGCTCGTACTGACCTCCCACTGCTCAACCAATTGATCAGCAGCCAATAGATTTTGAGTGCAACTCGGAATCTGCGCAGGACCTTGTAAGTGCTGCACTTCACCTAACTCCATGTAATAGAGCGTATTTTTATCCTTAAAAACCCCCTGAATAGTCGCTACAGTATTCTGCAAATCACCGTTTTTAAACTGCTCCTTAGATTCGTTCATCCGCACTTGTTGGGTTTGGGTTGCATAACCCGCCAATAAACATACAGCCAATGTCGCAGCAAATGGAGAGAAATCAAATGCTGAAAATTTAGGCAATCTGCGAGTCTGAGTGACTAGAGAGGAAATGATTGGTGCTTTCAAGCGAATACAAAGGGATTATTTACCCGACTGAGCTCCAAGAAGGTTTTTTATTTAGTTCTAATACCTATAACGCTTGTATATAGGACGAGGCTGACAAAGAAATTCCACATTCATCTCATTTATTGCTCTAATTTTGCCCCTGATTGTTTTACCACCCTACCCCATTTATTCGCCTCTGAAGCAATCAGCCGTGAGAGATCCCTAGGGCTACCCTGGGGCTGGCTCTAGACCGCCCGCTAAAAGACGTGATTTAACGTCTGGATTGCTCAAGGTTTGCCGAACCATCTGATTTAAATGCTTTTGGATAGAGGGTGGTAGATTGGCTGGCGCCATCAAAGAGAACCACGAGACTGCCTCAAATCCCGTTAACCCTTGTTCAGCCAAAGCGGGTATTTCAGGGGCGGCTTGCGAGCGTTTGAGTGTAGTGACCCCTAGTGCCTGTACTTCCCCCGCTTTAATCAAAACCAAAGAAGAAGAAAGATTATCAAACAGCATAGAGATTCGACCACTCAGAAGATCGGGCAAAGATTGCGCACGACCTTTATAGGGAATATGGCGAATTTGTACTCCTACTATTTCTTTAAACAATTCACCAGACATATGCAATGAAGTGCCAATACCAGATGAACCAAAAGTCAGCTCATTCGGTTTTGCTTTTGCTAACTCAATGAGTTCATGCAGATTATTAACCCCTAGTTTCTTATTGACGATCAGCACATTCGGCGTGCTTGCTAAAAAACTGATAGGTGTGAAGTCTTTGACAGGATCAAACGACATCTTTTCATAGAGCGCGCCATTAATCGCATGAATACCAACCCCGTACCAATCAATAAGGTGTAGCCATCCGGTTCACTCTTAGCAACGAGGTCTGCGCCAATATTGCCACCGTACCCAGGTCGGTTTTCCACTAACACTGGTACACCTAAATTTTGCTGCCAACTCTCTGCCAACACACGAGCCAAAATATCAGGCGCACCTCCAGGAGTGAAGGTGACGATGATGCGTATAGATTGTTTTGGCCAAGGAGAGTTATTTTTTGATGAGATCTCTTGGGCGCATACAGAAAGTCCCAGCGACCATAGAATCAGAACAGCCAAATAGCGCTTAAGCACTCTTAAGAATTGCATACTCTTTCAATTGAGAAGTGGACCAAGCGGTCTACATTTTAAATGCCAAAACGAGAGCGCAGCCAGAGCCAGCCCTCATACTTCACAGGGTCATCAGCACAAGGCCCAATGCCACATTCCAACAAGGTAGAAATCAGCTTGCCTAAAACCAAGAGAATAAAAAGAATGATCAGCGTATTTGCAAACCATGAGCGTGAACGCACATCGCGATTGGGGAGCATTAATAGAACTGCCAGCCCTACCAAGAGACCGGTATACCCTACATAAGCCCAAGTACAAAAATGGAGCTCTAAAAATGTTTTACCAAATCCTTTATCACCAGGGAGGATGTGCAAGAACACTTGGCGAAGGGAAACCATCATTCCAACTAAGCCACCAATGATTCCCCAACCATAATGAGCCGAGTGCGCACCGCAACGAATATTCAGGACTAAAGCAAAGCCAATGATCACAAAGCCCATGCGTTGCATTAAGCACAAGGGGCAAGGAAGCTCACCAAAATAAAATTGATCAAAGAAGGCATAGGAAAGCATGCCAATGATCGCCAACAATGCAAGCTGATTGCCCAGCGCCGCTAAAGAGGGAAAAGAGTTTCTACTCACAATCACTTACAGGCTGATATTGAGGTGAGATGTTGCATGCGCACGGAACCAAAGCATCAGGGTACCAACTGTGATTGCTAAAACTATCAAGCCTGCAAGGCGCTTCTCAAACCAGACTAAAACAAGTCCGATAAAAGCCATCAGAAATGGTAGAAACATATACATGACAGAATTTTAGCGCAGGACACTCTTGGCGCGAGATGAATTCTGTTAATTCAGAGCTTGTAAGGTCTTTAGGCCTTTTGTTTAGAATGCACTTATGAGCACTAAATCTACCCCGCCATGCTTAGATCTTGAGATCACAGGAAATTTGGCATGGGTTACTTTCAATAACCCAGCGGCACGCAATGCTTTGACTTGGCCAATGTACGAAGAGCTCAAAATCATTTGTGATGCGCTTGCGAAAAATATAGATATTCGCGTAGTGATTTTTCGAGGAGCTGGAGATAAGGCATTTGTTTCTGGCAGCGATATTCAACAGTTCGTTGATCTTCAAAAAGATGAGGCATATGAAGTGGCTGTCGATCAGATTTTTGCCTCACTCCAACAACTTCTCATGCCAACAATAGCAATGATTGAAGGCTTAGCGGTAGGCAGTGGATTATTAATGGCAACTGCCTGTGATTTTCGAATCTCTACGATTGAAGCGCGCTTCGGCATTCCAGTTGCGAAGACATTGGGCAACTGTTTATCTCCCAGCAATCTGTCGTGGATTGCCGCTCATCTCGACTTCCCCACTGTGAAGAAGATGCTGTTAACTGCTGAGTTAATTAAAGCGCCTGAATTGCGAGAGTCGGGATACTTATATCAAACTGTAGTACCCAGTGAAATTCATGAGGCAGTGAATGCTCTCGCTGTAAAACTCGCGGCACTGGCGCCTATCACTCAAAAATCCAGCAAACTGACATTAGCCCGCCTACTCCAAAGCAACCTTCCTGATTGCACAGATTTAATGCGTGAAACTTATAACAGCGCAGACTTTAGAGAGGGAGTGAACGCTTTTCTGGAAGGCCGTTCACCCCAATGGACTGGCAAATAAAACGAGTCTTTATTTCATTTAAACAATGGTTGTTTTTAGATCGGATAAACCTGCAACACTTCCTTCTAGAACATCGCCTTTTTCACTGGCCCCACGCCGGCTGGCGTACCAGAAAAGATCAAATCACCTGGCTCCAGTGTAAATAAAGTAGATAGATAGGCAATCGTATCGGGAACGTTCCAGATCAACTGATTCAAATCGCCCTCTTGGCGCACTTCACCATTCACTAGTAGCTTGACAGCCCCCTTGGCAGGGTGGCCCGCACTGACTCACTGGGGTAATTTCACCGCAAGGGGCAGATGATCAAATGCCTTACCCGTGTCCCATGGGCGTCCCATCTTTTTTTGCTTCCCCTTGAAGATCGCGACGCGTCATGTCTAGTCCGACTCCATAGCCATAAACATGTTCTAGCGCTTTATCTGCCGGGATGTTCGCACCACCTTTACCAATGGCGACCACCATTTCAATTTCATGATGAACATCATTTGATAAATTGGGGTACACCCTATTTTTACCATCGGTCATGATAAATACAATTTACTGCAAAGCGACGCGAATCGCCCGTCACTGGCAGAGACACCACTGCTGGTGGATCAATCACAAATGTGGAGCTCATTGAAATCCTTTCTGGGAATTTGGTAGCATAAATTACTTATTTCGGATGTTTAGCAGTATGACGCAATTTCAGCAATAAGATGCTGAGGGCCAAAGCAAAAGTGAGCACATTAGCCAATATCAGGGGCCACTTCTCAATAATAAGGCCGTATACCAACCACAAGCCCACCCCAGCAGTGAATAAGGAATACATACCCAATGAAATTCCGGTCAAATCTCTAGTGCGCCAGGATTGAATCGCTTGAGGTAAAAAAGCGATTGTGGTTAAGAATGCAGCGCAATAACCGATGATTTCAATATGGTGGGGCTCTAGGGCTCATCATTTCATTGTAATCAGAGATAGGATGGATTCATTGACCCAGAGCAGGAAGTGTATTTCTGTAGATAATAGAAATTCGTAACCCAACCTAATACTACAAATACATAATGAGACAACCATTCATTCAAGGTCTAGGCCTTCTCCTATGCAGCTGCATGATTAGCAGCCCACTATTTGCACAGACCAAGCAATTCTGCAATAAAAAATTACCCTGATAAGCCTATTCGCTTAGTAATCCCTTACCCGCCCGGTGGAGCAACAGATGTCATTGGACGCATCATGGCTCAAGAGTTGTCCAAGTCACTGAACCAGCAAGTGGTTCCCGATAATCGCGGGGGTGATAGCGGCAATATTGGCGCAGATATGGTGGCTAAATCACCAGCAGATGGTTATACCCTTTTAATGGGGCCCTCACCTCACATGCCATTAACGCCAATCCTGATAAAGACAAGATCAAGTACAACCTTGAAAAAGATCTCACACCTGTTGATGTGGTGGGAGTCGTGCCTCTCGTGTTTGTAGTAAACCCTTCAGTTCCCGTAAAGAATATGAAAGAGTTCATTGCCTACGCAAAAGCCAATCCCGGAAAGCTGACCTTTGCCTCTTCTGGTGCCGGCGCGCCACAACGTCTGGCAATGGAAATGTTTCGCTACCAACTGGGTCTAGATTTATTACCTGTACCTTACAAAGGTAGTGGACCCGCAATGACAGATCTGGTTGGCGGTCAAGTATTAACGATGTCTGAGACAGTCCCAGCTGCATTGCAATTTATTCAAGCTGGTCAATTAAGGCCACTAGCGGTAACTACTGCTAAACGCATTAGTCAATTGCCAGACGTACCTACAGCTACTGAAGCTACTGGATTACCTAACTTTGATGTGGTGAGTATGTTTGGCATCCTAGCTCCAGCAGGAACACCTAAACCCATCATCGATAAACTGAGCTCCGATATCAAGACTATTTTGCAGCGACCTGATGTTCAAGAGCGGATGTTAGCGGCAGGGGTCTATGTCAACCACCTCTCCCCAGCCGACTCTGCCACGCGCATTCACAGAGAATTAGCGATGTGGGGCAAAGTTGTCAAGGACGCCAACATCAAGCCGGATTAAAGCAGACGAACACCTGAGAGGTACTTAATTTAACGGCACGGAAAAGATTGCTTTGAGCGTTAATGAATCCGTGCTGTTAGAAAAATTTTCCAACTCCAGCCTGAAAAGAGAGCGGCCTACCATCGTAGTACATCATCAAAAAGCCGAGTTGCTGGGTATTTTGATAATTGATGGGCTGATTAATTTGATTCAGATTCGAGTAATACCCAACACCCAAAGCTAACTCAGGCGTAATCTCTCTGGATAAGCGAGTGGCTGTCGAAAAATACGGCGCCTGATGAACATAGGGTTGCGAGAGAGGTATATCTACAATCGGATTGAATGAGAAAAGCCATTCGTCAAAGTGCTTACCGACAATAAAACGTAGCTCGCTGTTATATCTAGATTCATCAAATTGTGGCTGTACATTAGCCAGCTCTAAATTGACACCAGCAAAAAAATCATCCCCTTTATCTTCGCGCAATGGCAACCATTTCATCCACACCTTAGTAGCGGCATATTGAAATTTATTGTCATAATTAACGCAAGAGATATAGAGGCCAGCCTCTAAGTCGTGTCCAAGCCCATAAGCAAACTCTGGCGTTACTCGCACATCATTGTTACTCATTACCTCACCGGGATATGATGGTGCCTGGATGCCTCGAGGTGTGCTGTTGACGTGTAGCCCCACACTAGCCTCACCTTTAGCATTGATTTCATCATCGTAAACCTGAATTTCATCCTGCAGGACTGCCATGCTGATAGACGGCATAGATGATAAACAAATTAAACAAATCAATAGGATTCCTTTGGTCAGCGACTTCTTGATAGGGAGAGCTTGCATCTGCATGATGCCTGAGTTTAACAAGCATTGAGAGAAATTAGACTTCCTCAACTCACAATGACTAGCAACGATGTTGGGTTCATCGTCAATTGCCCAGAGGCCTTGCTGCGATTACTTATTTTTTGTTGAGCCCTGCTTTACGTGCTTCCACTTCCTTGTTAATAGCAGCAATTGTTTTCGCATCTGGTGACTTCCAATTACCCCCCCCTGAGTTATTCACCATATAAACCAATGCATCCGAAAAACCTTCAATACTGAGATTGGGATTACCGCCTTTAGGAGGCATTCCACGCACACCAAAGTAGGCATGGGCAGTCAATGTCACTTGACCCTCGGCTATCAAAAGGACCCACTTAGCTTTATCGCCAAACTTGGGGGCGTTTAGTACACCCGTTCCATGACAATCAGCGCAGACTTGCTTATAGGTATTTTCTCCGGATTTGGGCCACAGCCATATTTGACGCAGAGAGGCCCAATAAACAAAAGAACGGGAAGAAAAATGATGGTTGACGCATTAAAAGACTCTCTTAAACGATGAATGTTTAAGAGATTATCTGAATTTCAGAAAACCTGCTCTAAGTCCAACTACCCTAAACCAAACGCGCTGGCGATCTGATAAGTGATGAAAGAGGCAGTATAAGCCAAGCAGAATAGATAGCTCAACATAATGATGGGTATCTTCCAGCCACCAGTTTCGCGTTTGACTGCTGCGATGGTTGATAAGCATTGCGGCGCAAATACAAACCAAGCCAATAAAGAGAGTGCAGTAGCCAAAGACCAACCACTTGAGATCAAGGGAATGAGTGCATCAGCCGCGTCGATGCTTGAGCTAGACAAGGCATATACCGTTGCCAAAGAACTCACTACTACCTCACGGGCCGCCATGCCTAGCACTAAAGCAATGCTGATTTGCCAATTAAAACCAATGGGAGAAAATACATGGGCTAATGCCTGCCCCATCATCCCGGCAAAACTATATTGAATCGGTGAACCTGTCGCACCTTCCGGCGGAAATGGGAAACTGGATAAGACCCACAAACCAACAGTCATGATCAATATAATTCCGCCAACACGTCGTAAAAATATTTCTGCACGCTGCCATAAGCTGATCGCTAAATTACCTAAGCGCGGTAAGTGGTAGCTGGGCAATTCCATCATCAGCGCATTTATGCGAAATTGCTCGCTGGTAAAACGTTTCAACATCCAAGCTACTGCCATGGCACTTAAAATTCCAGCAAGGTATAGCAAGAATAAAACCAAGCCTTGCAAATCAATTCCTGCCCATAGCTTTTGTTCTGGAATAAACGCTGAAATCAATAATGCATAGACAGGCAGACGAGCAGAACAAGTCATCATCGGTGCAATTAAGATCGTCACCATCCGGTCACGGGCATTCGAGATACTCCGGGTGGCCATAATTCCTGGAATTGCACAGGCAAAACTAGAGAGGAGCGGAATAAAAGATCTACCAGATAGGCCAACCGATCCCATTACCCTATCTAACAAATAGGCAGCCCTAGGGAGATAACCAGACTCCTCAAGCAAAAGAATAAAGAAGAACAGAATCAGAATCTGGGGTAAGAAAATCACCACACCCCCTAGGCCGGCCAAAATGCCGTTAACCAACAAGCTACGCAACCATCCATTTGGCAGCACTTCAATGATTTGTCCGCCTAAATACTCGACTGTAGATTTGATCAGGTCCATAGGCACGGTAGCCCAACTAAACACTGCCTGGAAAATACAAAAAAGCAGCACTACCAAAATCACAGGGCCAAAAAATGGGTGAAGCAAAACAACATCCAAGCGATCGCTTAACTGATCAGGAATAATCCGATCCAGTTTGAGGTTTTGCAAAATTCTTTGCACTTGAATATTATCAGATTCAGCATGCGCTATATGAGAGGCAACGTTTTCTAAAGTCGCATAGCTTGTTCCTGTGCGCATTCCATTTAAATTGCGCCAATCTAACTCTGATAAAAGGCGCTTAATCTCATCGGCACCATCGGCTTGAATGCCAATACTAGTAAGTACAGGCAAGCCCAACTCACTTGAGAGTGCGGCTGTATCGATTTGCAACCCTTGACGCTTCGCAATATCGAGCATGTTCAGAACAACGATACAAGGTAATCCCAAACGTTTGGCGGCCAGCACTAAACGTAAATTGCGACGCAAATTCATGGCACTCAAAACACAAATCACTAGATCAGGACGTTTCTCACCCTCTGCTCTACCAAGCAATACATTGCAAGTCACGCGCTCATCTAAAGATCTAGGGTAAAGACTGTATGCGCCCGGCAGATCAAGAATGCGAATATTTTTTCCGGACTCGAGTGTCAGGCGCCCTTCTTTGCGCTCAACAGTAACGCCAGAGTAATTGGCCACCTTTTGGCGGCTTCCAGTTAATAGATTAAATAATGCCGTTTTTCCGCAATTGGGATTTCCCAATAAAGCGACAAGTGGTTCGCTCGAGAAAAAATGAACTGTAGATTCAGACATTCGCAAAAGACTCAACCACGATCATCCGCGCCTCGGATTGACGCAATGCAAAAGTAGAGGCGCCCACGCGAACCATGTATGGTCCTTTGCCAAGCAAGCCTTTGCGTAATACCGCCACCTGCTCACCAGGTAAAAAGCCAATATCCTCCAACTGCCCTTTAATTTGCGGGGCACCCTTAGGGGCATTTACTTCACTGACGCGATAAAGACTGCCTAAGTCGACTTGATCTAAATTCATTCAATATGCTTTTTAGCTGGTATATGATTCATTATAGCGATAAATGAGAATGAATATCATTCGTTTAAAGCAGAGTTTCACTAAGCATGATGGACTATTTAGACCTGCGAAGGCTTGATCTATAACAAAAAGATCGGGATTCATGCATACTTAATGACATCGTAGTCACCCTCATACGCCATGTACCTACCAAAACACTTTTTAGCAGAAGATCCTGCATTACTGGGTCAACTCATTTCTGAATATCCATTGGCCACGATCGTCGCCAATCTGAATGGTCATTTTGAAATCAACCACCTTCCCCTCATGTTGAGCGCAGATAGGACTAAGTTACATGGCCATGTCGCCAAAATGAACCCCTTAACCAAAGTTGCTGGTAGCAGCAATTCATCGGTGACTGCCATTTTTCATGGTCCTAATGCCTATGTAACACCCTCATGGTATCCCTCCAAAAAGGAGACAGGGAAAGTGGTTCCCACATGGAACTACGCAACAGTTCATGTAGAAGGATTTATCAAACTCATCGATGATTCACAATGGCTTCGCAGTCACGTATCACAAATGACCAATATCTATGAGCCAACATATCAATCCACTTGGAAGCTTGATGATGCTCCAGAGGAGTATGTTCAAACCATGCTCAAGGCCATCATTGGCATCGAGATTGAAGTGAAAAGTTTGATTGGTAAACTTAAGCTGAGCCAGAATCGACCTGCTGAGGACTATGATGCTGTCGTAGCGCAATTAGAAAAGTCACCGCAAGAAACTTTACAAGCAATGCTTGGATATATGAGACCCCCAAAATAAATATGGGGGCTATGGAGTCATGTAGCCATACTTTTGCAAAATAGATTTAGCCTGAGACCCTTGCATAAAGCGATATAAATCTATCGCCTCCTGAGGGGCACCTTTAATGAGCACCATGCGCTGTTTAATCGGTTGGTATAACCCATCATCAAGCAATAAAAATTGGGTTTGCTTTACTACATTAGGCGACTTGGCAAGAGATACAGCAGTAAACCCAATATCAGCAGCACCGCTCATCACATAGGCTTGTAGCTGATCCAATATTGTCAGCATAAACAAGCTTGTCCTTAGCGAGATCCCACAGACCTTGCCCCTTTAAATAATCAACCGCTGCCTTGCCGTAAGGAGCAAGCTCAGGTTTAGCAATGGCAACTTTATTAGCTTTGCTAATGGCTTGAGCAATACTACTCTTGCCTCCAAGCGAAGAAATATCGCTGGCGCACCTTTGGGTTTAAACGCAGTAAAAATTTCTGAAAAAGCATCCTTCAGATTGGCTGCTACGGCAACAGTGGCCACTTGAGCATGTACCGCTTGCGCAAGAAAAAAACAAAACGTAAACAGTATTAGGCGCAATCTAGATCTCAACATGGTCTTTGAATGGATGATATAAGTTTATATCCATCCAGAAATTTGTCGCTTCAGTCCTACAGACTTATAACCAGGCACTTCCTCGGACATCTGACGTATCTTGCGGACAAACTTTCCAATGTCTTTATTTGAGACCAATTCATCGCGCATTGCCAAGAAAAATACTTCGTCTTTCATTTGTATGAAATCAAGACCATTCTCAAGGGCAACACTCTTCACCCCCATGCCTACGCCTGCTTTCTTGGCTAGGATGGAAGTGGCAATAGCCGAATGAGTAAATTCTTCATTTTCATAATCCTTAATCTTTTTAGGATCAATACCCTCTTTGGAAAGTGTCGTATCCAAAAGCAATCTTGTACCCGAGCTTCTTTGGCGATTAATAAACCGAATATTCGGGCGTACCAAATCCTTTAATCGAGTGATATTAAGCGGGTTCCCTTTTGCGATCATGAGACCCTGAACGCGTTTCATCACAGGAAAAATTTGCATACCCTCTTTTTGCAAGCGCTTAGTAATAGTCTTTGAAGCTTGAGGATCTGAAACATGAAAACCTGCAATATCTACTTCATAATTTAGGAGGCGATCTAATGCCTCACCCGAACCCGCAATAATCAAATCAATGCGGATCCACTCCACCCATTACTTTTTGAATAATAGGATCGCTACTACTTGCCAAACTCCAGCGTTTTTCAGATTTCACCCTAAATTGCGCAAACCCCTCTTCCAGATGGGCTAGGCTAGTTTGGCCCAGTCGCCGAGTCTTCTCATCAAAATCGTCAATAAACTGAATGAGGTAATGAGCATATTCAGATAGTTGCGAGCCATGTCCACGAACACGATCCATTAACTTAAAGCCTAGAGCCTCTTCAACCTCATTTACCTTTTGCCACACATTCCGATACGATAGACTAGCCTTTTTACAGGCGGATACCAAAGTTTTCCCTTGGTCAATATCCCTTAATAGACTTGTAAGCCAGACCAGATTAATGATATCAGGGTCTCTAGCGGTCTTATTGCCAAAAACCAGCGTCGGCCTAATTTATATTCGCATATGTAATTTTTTGCATATTGATGTTTTGTAATATGGCAAATATTAACTTAACCATTTAAAAATACCTATATGAGACAACTTTCCACACGCTTTATTGCAATCCTACTAATCACATTTGGTCTTTTTGCAAACCCTGCACCTGCCCAAGAAAAAGTATTGTGGTGTCATCCACCACTTCTACTGAGCAATCCGGTCTTTTTAACTACATGCTCTCCATCTTCAAAATAAAAACAGGCATAGAAGTAAAGGTGGTTGCTGTAGGCACAGGACAGGCATTAGATATTGGTAGACGTGGTGATGCTGATGTTGTATTTGTGCATGATAAACCTGCTGAAGAAAAATTTGTTGAAGAAGGTTATTCAACTAAGCGCTATGAAGTCATGTACAACGATTTCATTTTGATAGACTCTAAATCAGACCCTGCAAAAGTTGGTGGTGGAAAAGACATTCAGGCTGCCTTCCAAAAAATTGCAGCTGCTCAAGCTCCTTTTGTTTCTCGTGGTGATAAAAGTGGTACCCATGCAGCCGAACTACGTTACTGGAAAGGCGCTGGTATCCCTGTTGCACCAAGTCTATCTTGGTATAAGGAAAGAGGCTCTGGTATGGGTCCTGCCCTCAACACTGCTTCAGCTATGAATGGCTATATTTTGGCGGATCGTGGAACCTGGTTGAGCTTTAAAAATCGCGGTGATCTTGCTATCTTGGTTCAAGGGGATCCTAAGCTCTTTAATCAGTATGGCGTCATGCTGGTTAATCCTGCCAAATTTCCGCACGTGAAAAAAGCACAGGGCCAAGAATTTATCGACTGGCTCATTTCAAAGAATGGTCAAGAAGTGATAGCTAGCTACAAGATTGATGGCGAGCAACTCTTCTTTCCTAATGCCAAGAAATAATCAACATGCATAACAAGAATATTTCGTGGACTATGAAATCCCTCATTGTTGCCACACTTGCCTACTTCGGAGTGAATACTACTATGTCACAGAGCAGCCCCTTGAAGCTAGAAGCGCTCTATGGGCGAGGTGCACAAAGTTTTCACTTGGCTACTGGTAGCCCTGGTGAATTAGGTCTGCTTCAAGCGCTGGGTGAGGTCTTTGACAAAAAAGAAGGTGCTCGCTTAATTTGGATTAAGGCTGGTAGCGGTGCTTCATTAAACCTTCTTAAAACTGCACAAGTTGACATGATCATGGTGCATGCTCCTGAAGCCGTCAATAAGGCGATTGCCGATGGCTGGGCCACCAACCGAACACTGATTGGATCCAATGAGTTTTATATCGTAGGGCCAAAGAGTGATCCTGCCAATATCAAGTCTGCTACTAACGGAGCGGATGCTTATTCAAATCATGACGGACAGCAGTACCTGGGTCGCCGAAAAAGATATCGCCCCGAATTTGCAGATTTTGTATCGTGGTGACAAATTTTTAGTAAACACCTACGATGCTCTTGCCACCCCTGCTGGCGCTACCCTCAATCGTGATGTTGCCGTGAAATTCATTCAATTTGTGGCTTCAGATGAAGGGCAGACGATTATCCGCAACTACGGAAAATCCAAATATAAGGAGCCACTTTATAATGATGCTGCATACGCAAAGCAATACGTTCATTAGGAGAAATCATGGAACTCAAAGTCAAATTCAGCGCTCGTAACACTCTTAGCGGAAAAATAGTAGAGCTCAAAATGGGCCAAACCACTTCTCATGTGAAGTTAGATATCGGCGGTGGCCACATCGTGTGACCGCATCCATTACTAATGAGGCAGCGGAGGAACTAAACCTTAAGGTAGGTGATCAAGCTTGGGCGGTAATTAAGGCTTCTGCTGTCATGATTGCAAAAGACGCATAAGTAAACATCAAATACTGACCAATAAAAAAGCCCGCAATTGCGGGCTTTTTTACCACTGGCGTACTACTCAGCCAGTTAAATGCCTAAACTTACTTCTTAGGTGTTACGAAACCAATCGCTGTGTCATCAACAAACTCAATCATGACGTCATCACCAGCTTTGAATTTCTCAAGCCCCAAAACAGCAAGATCTACTTTAACTTTTTGCTTCTCGCCGCTTGACATTGTGAAAGTCACGATGCGTGTTTTCTGATCAATTGCAGAAATCTTCACAGTCGCATAAATCGTGTCAGTAGTTTCTTCAAAAGGTTTAGCAGAGCCTTTGCCAGCTACTACCACTGAGCGTACGCCAGAAGCACCAGGCTTTTGACCTTTACCAGCAGCAGTCAAACCAACAGCAACCGCTTGAGCATGCTCAATTAAAAAAACATCGCCCTTTTTAACTTTTTCCAAATCATTGATGGATTTAGATACGTTCATTTGCGCCAAATTACCATTCGCATCTTTCAACACTACGGTACGTTTTGCTACATCTACTGAATCAACGGTAGCGGTCAAAACTACTACGTCAGCTGCCAAAGGCAACATCTTTGCAGGAGCTTGTGCAAATACAGATCCTGCACAAACAATGCCTACAGCAGCAAATAAACCAGCTAATAAAGATTTCTTCAAAATAACTCCTAATGAGTAAAAGGTTTCAGATGGGCCCAAATGAGAGCCACAATTCGTTGTAACCATGGATTGAGTCATGTAAAAATAGCCCCTAAGTACCACCCAAATACCCCTCTAACTACCCTAATTTCCCTCCAGCTTTGGTAAATTGGAGAGAACAAGCACCTAGGACAAAATAGATTTTGGAAATCATCATTAAATCGTGGAAAGAGGCCGAAAATGACACCTTTTTAATTCGGGAAACGGTATTCGTTCAGGAGCAAGGGGTTCCGGTTGTCCTTGAATTAGATGAATTTGATCTATCGGCAACCCATGCACTTGCTTATGAAGGCACACAATCCGCAGGAACCGGCAGGTTAGTTAATTTAGGGTCCGGTGAGTTCCAAATTGGTCGCATGGCTGTTCTCTCTAGATTTAGGGGGCGAGGCTTAGGCGGCAAAATACTTGAGAAACTGATTGATTTAGCCAAATCCCAAGGTGCAAGCAAGATCATCTTGCACTCTCAGGTAAGCGCCATACCTTTTTATGAAAAATTGGGTTTTCAAGCTGAAGGGTCTATCTTTGATGAGGCTGGTATTGCACATCGTAATATGATTCTTGTATTGCCCCAGATTGACTGATTTTAGATTGCTACTCATGACTACAAATACCAACCCACCTTTCATTTATCGCGTTTGCTATTCAGATACGGATGCTGCTGGCTTTATTTACCATGGTCGCTATCTAGAAATATTTGAACGTAGTCGCGCTGAATGGCTGGCCCAGCGAGATCTCACTCCTACCAAGTTAATCAAAGAGTTTGGAGTCTTGCTACCAGTACGCGAACTAAAAATGAACTTCTATAAACCTGGTCGCCTCGATGACATTCTTTTTATAGATCAAGTGATTGAACATCGCGGCCGTACGCAGGTTGCAGTAAAGCAAACAGCACAAAGAAGAATATTCCAGGGAAATGTTGAAGATATGGAAGTAATCGCCAGCGCTGTTCTTCATATTGTGTGCATAGACACCACTACCCTGAAACCCAAAGCTATTCCCGACTGGTTATTTATTGCCGAGTGATAGAGCAATCTATGGTTGATGAAAAATTACTCAACTTTGTTAAAGACTTTACTCTTCTGCCAGAGCAAAAGCCTAGCGAAGAAATTATTTTTACCAAAGGTAAGCATCTTTTAGAAAAACTGATTGCCGTAGATGACTGGCTTCCAGAAGAATTTACTAAACCCCATCCGCAGTATTACCAACAATACCTTCTCTATGCCGATCCTTTAGACCGTTTCTCAGTAGTGAGTTTTGTTTGGGGTCCTGGCCAGAAAACACCGCTTCATAATCACACTGTTTGGGGGATGATTGGTCAACTACGCGGTGAAGAGAAAGGCACGCCCTACTATCGTCAAATAGATGGGTCATATCAAGCAGGTAATGCACATATCTACCCACCAGGCATTGTTGATACTGTCTCTCCAGATACGCACGACATTCATGTCGTGGAAAATCATTTGCTAGATCAAGCTTCAATCAGCATTCATGTGTATGGTGGCAATATTGGTCGAATTCATCGCTCGGTATTTGATCCTCTCACTGGCGCAGAAAAGTCATTCGTTTCTGGGTACGCCAATAAGCTGGTGCCAAATCTTTGGAATTCTCCATAAACCATTAAATCTCTTGCTTTACGATGAACGACTTAAAATAGAGCCTCTTACTGCAAACGCCTTAGCGTGGCAGCTCACCCCATTGACCGGGATAGTCTTTTAATTGAATACGGGTCAATACTTTATTGGCCCCTATGTTATTTACAGATCTTGGTTTATCAGAACCCATTCTTCGTGCTATTGCTGAAGAAGGCTATACCAGCCCTACTCCTATTCAAGCAAAATCGATTCCTGCAGTTCTCAAAGGTGGAGATCTATTGGCCGCCGCACAAACTGGTACGGGAAAACTGCTGGCTTCACCTTACCCATTTTGCAACGCCTTAGCTCCTCTAAAACCAGTTCGGGAAAACGTCTTTTACGCGTTTTAATTCTGACCCCAACGCGAGAGCTTGCTGCGCAAGTCCAAGAGTCAGTTGTGACCTATGGAAAGTATACAGGCCTGAAATCAACCATCATCTTTGGAGGAGTTGGGGCTAATCCGCAAATTAAAGCTATTGCCGGTGGACTTGATATTTTGGTTGCCACACCCCTGGGCGACTGCTTGATCTCATGTCTCAAAAATGCGTATCACTCAACGATATCGAAATTTTAGTGCTCGATGAAGCAGATCGCATGCTCGATATGGGCCTCTTACGTGACATTAAGAAAATCTTAGCGGCACTTCCCAAAAAACGTCAGAACCTATTATTTTCTGCAACCTTTTCAACTGAAATTAAAGCTCTAGCCGATGGCTTACTGAATGCACCCGAGCTAATAGAGGTTGCACGCAGTAATAGTACGAATGAAGCAATTGCACAGCTTATCCACCCAGTCGATAGAACAAAGAAGCACCCTCTGTTAGCTCACCTGATTAAAAGTAACGACTGGAAGCAAGTACTGGTTTTTACCCGTACCAAACATGGCGCTAATAAGTTGGTAACGCAATTAGAAAAGGATGGCATCACCAGCATGGCCATTCATGGCAATAAAAGTCAGACGGCGCGCACTAAAGCCTTGGCTGATTTCAAAGCCGGTAAGTTAACAGCATTAGTTGCCACAAATATTGCTACTCGAGGGATTGATATTGATCAACTTCCTCATGTCGTGAACTACGACCTCCCTAATGTTTCGGAAGACTATGTCCATCGCATTGGACGTACCGGTCGTGCGGGATCTAATGGGGTAGCAGTGTCTTTGGTATGTGTTGATGAACATCAGATGCTCAGAGATATTGAGAAGTTAATCAAGCAAAAACTTCCTCAAGAAGTAATAGCCGGATTTGAACCAGGCCCCAATGCAGTAGCTCAACCGATTCAATTGCGCAGTCAACAGCATCAGCAATCTAGGAAGCCAAGGCCTACTGGATCGAGTGGCGCACCGGCCAAAAAGACTCCAGCAAAACGGAGCAGTCCGCCCAAAAGAAGCTTTAACCGTTAAACGATTAGTTAAAATACCCTTCTAAATTTAAGCAGTAACCATATTTAATTCATTTAAAGATATAGGATCATGACCACATCCCGTCGTTCAGCCATTAAAACGATTATTGGTGCATTCACCATCCCCTCACTCAGCCCAATCGCATCCGTCTTTGCCCAGTCCTCGCCTGAGTGGACTACTTACGAGATCGTGACCGAAGTCAACCTAGAGATTCCCCGAATGGCAGTGCAGAAACTTGGATTCCGTTGCCTTTAGTTTTGGATACCGACTACTTCAAAACCTTAGCCATTCGTCCTAAGGCAAGCGACCCCAAGGCTATCAATCAAATTTATGAAACTCCAAATAAACAAGCTCGCATGCTTTGGACTAAATGAGATAAATCAGCACAAAACCATTCAGTGAAAGTTTCGATATTAGTAAGTACTCGCAATCGCAATCTTGAAATCTCTACTCCCAACCCTAGCTTAAAACTCTCGAAAGAAGAGCAGCGCTTTTGGACGCGCGGGACAAAATACCTTCCGACCGATGGCATCGTGAAAGTAAAAGCCCAAGAATGCATTGCAGGTTTGCCAGCAAATACTTCTGATGTTGATAAAGCGAAAGCTATTTATAACTGGGTTGTCGATAACACCCATCGAAACCCTAAGACACGTGGTTACGGCCAAGGTAATGTCAAGCTCATGCTAGAGACGAATAACTTGGGCGGTAAATGCGCTGATATCAATGCAATATTCGTGGCTCTTTCACGCTCTGTTGGACTACCTGCGCGTGATGTGTATGGCATCCGTATTGCTGACTCTACTCGTGGCTATAAAAGCTTAGGCAAGACTGGAGACATCACAAAGGCCCAACACTGCCGTGCTGAGTTTTATGCCTCTGGCTATGGCTGGGTACCAGTCGATCCAGCAGATGTTCGCAAGGTGATCCTAGAGGAAACTGGCGGCCTAGCAGTAACAGATCCCAAAGTAATCGCTATTCGTGATTATCTGTTTGGCAATTGGGAGATGAATTGGATGGCATACAACTACGATCATGACCTTACTTTGCCAGGTTCAATGCTGGGCAAAAAGGGTGAAATCCCATTCTTAATGTATCCGCAGGCAGAAAATACTGAAGGTCGTTTTAACTCACTTGATCCGGATAACTTCAAGTACAAAATAACCAGTAGACGTATTGGCTAACTCTTCATTAATAAGCTTGATGAAGATGTCTATGTGTAGGCCAGCCCGAGAACTCGCTCTTGCGCTGGCTTTTTCTTTACTCATAATCACCAGTTATTCAGCAAAGGCTGAGTGGCGAGTACCAATTTTAGGACTCTCTGCAGTCGCTCCGACACTGCAACTCAATAATCTTGCGGGTAAATCCGTTGACATTACCAATCTCAAAGGCAAAGTTATCGTAGTCAATTTTTGGGCGAGCTGGTGTGAACCATGTCGAGAAGAATTTGAAGAGCTGAGCCAGCTTCAAGAAAATTATGGCCCCAAAGGATTAGTCGTTTTAGCAGTCAATCTTGCCGAAATGAAATCGCGTGTCATGCAGTTTCTGAAAGGAAATGGGTTCTCTGAAAACAGTGTTGAAATATTGCTCGATCGCAACAGTGCAGTTTATAAATCCTGGAGAGCCCGCGACCTTCCAACAACCTTTCTTGTTAGTAAAAGCGGCAAAATTGAAGGTGTTTGGATTGGCGCAATAGAAAATATAGATAGCAATGCAGTTAAAGGAAAAATAGAAAGTCTTTTGCGCCAATAAGCTCATATCTTCCCGCTTCTGATACTCTCAACATATGAACACACCAAATCCCACTTCTGAACCCCGCCTGACATCTCTTTCACATGGTGGCGGTTGTGGTTGCAAAATTGCACCGGGCGTACTCTCTGAAATTCTGAAAGACGTTCCGCAGTTACCCTTTCCAAAAGAATTACTCATTAGTATTGAAACCTCAGATGATGCGGCTGTTTATCAGATTAATGAGACGCAGGCCATCGTTGCTACCACTGATTTTTTTATGCCTATCGTAGATGATCCATTTGACTTTGGAAAGATTGCAGCCACCAATGCGATTAGTGACATCTATGCGATGGGTGGCACCCCATTATTTGCTCTAGCTTTAGTAGGGATGCCAATTAAAGTGCTGTCGAATAAAACCATCGCCCGAATTTTGGAAGGTGGAGCAGAAACCTGTCGTAGTGCAGGCATACCGATTGCTGGTGGTCATACGATTGACTCGGTAGAACCTATATATGGCCTAGTAGCGATTGGTATCGTAGATCCCAAGCGCGTGAAAAGTAATGCGAGTGCCCAGCCTGGTGATGTGCTAATTCTAGGGAAGCCATTAGGTGTGGGTGTGTTATCGGCCGCACTCAAAAAAGATCTTTTAGGTCCGGATGGTTATCGCGAAATGATTTCAAACACCACCAAATTGAATTCTGCAGGCCCTGATTTGGCTAAGCTTCCTAATGTACACGCTCTCACTGATGTGACTGGATTTGGCTTAGCCGGCCACGCTCTCGAACTAGCACGGGGATCTCACTGCACGGCCCATATCGACTGGAGTCAGGTACCTCTGCTCTCAAATGTCCAAACCTTAGCTGATGATGGAATCGTTACTGGCGCTTCCAATCGTAACTGGCTCAGCTACGGCAATGAAGTTGGTCTACCAGAGAATTTCACGCCTGCTCAACGCGCACTACTAACCGACCCTCAAACTAGTGGTGGCTTACTGGTATCTTGTAGTTCTGATAGCGTAAAAGAGGTGCTAGATATTTTTAATCAGCATCGCTTCTTGGGTGCTCGGGTCATTGGTCAAATGACCAAGCGCCAAGACAAACCTCTCGTGATTTCAAACTGATCTTCTAGAAGCCAGATAAGTTACCCCATCAAGCCCATAAGATTCTTCATGGGCCCGCTCAAAATCCAGAGAAAACATTTCTCCAACGTGATAGTTGGCACTCTGCCCATTTAGGGGTATCTGGATGCTGCCTTTGATTATTAGAGCTCTCACCTCAAATGGGTGGGTATGTAAACCCAAGCTTCCATTTGGAATCTGATGCACCTCTACCGGATCAGGAAATCCTTCCCGCACAAGTAGTTGCAGAAATTGCTCTTTGTTCATGCCTAAACTATAGCCTAGCTATACACTTCTACCATTAAGCCAGAATAAGGATGCGACAGATCATATGACGATTAAAGTGATAGGCCTCATTGAATTACAAGACCAAAATGCCTTTGAAGAATATCGCAGTTAGGTTGGGCAATCGGTAGAGCAATGCCAGGGGGCGATTCATTATCGCGGCGCCATTACCGAAATTTTCTGGAATGAATTGGGTATTACCCCTTTTAGTGCCTATGTGGAGCTTGAGTTTCCAAGCGCTCAGAGGTTCAGATAGCCCTTACTTCCCCTGAGATTAAAGAGCGCTGGGCCTCTATGGGCGCAACCGTTCCCAAAATGACTCGCCCTGAACTAGCCGCATACATCAACCAAGAAATAACGCGCTGGGGCGAAGTTGTGAAAAAATCTGGCGCCAAGTTAGACTAGAAGAAAAAATAAACTTATAAGAGACAGTATGACCATTCAGACTAAAAACTATTCCTTTGTGCGCAACAAACTCCTGAATAAAGAGGAGATTGCCTTTTTAGATGTGCGTGAAGAGGATCCTCACGCCCAAGAACACCCTCTATTCGCAGCAAATCTGCCGCCTTCTAGAATCGAGATTGATGCGTATGCAAAGTTACCAAAGAAGGATGTTCCTATTGTCACGCTGGATGATGGCGAAGGATTTGCGCAATTGGCTGCACAACGCTTAGTGAAGCTTGGTTATACCGATGTATCGGTATACGAGTGCGGCGTTCAAGGCTGGAAAGCAGCAGAAGGCGAATTATTTAAAGACGTCAATGTTCCCAGCAAATCTTTTGGCGAGTTTGTTGAGGCTAAACGCCATACCCCATCTTTATCAGCGCAAGAAGTAAAACAACTAATCGACAACAAAGAAGATGTTGTTGTCGTAGATGTGCGCCGCTTTGATGAATACAACACCATGAGTATTCCTACGGGTATTAGCGTACCAGGTGCAGAGCTGGTGCTGCGCCTCCCTGAGTTAGCTCCTAACCCAAAGACGAAGGTCATCGTCAACCGCGCTGGCAGAACTCGCAGCATTATCGGCACACAATCATTAATTAATGCAGACATTCCCAATGAAGTGAATGCCCTACGCAATGGCACTATAGGCTGGACTTTGGCAGGACAAGAGCTTGATAAAGATCAAAGCAGAAAATTTCATGAAGTGAGTGAGGATACAAAGAATGATGCGGCAATCCGCGCTCGAAGTGTTGCTGACAGAGCCGGAGTGAAACGCGCAAGCCTGAATGACGTTGAGGGGGATGGAAAGCTTAAACTGATCGCACTACTTACCTTTTCGACACTCGGAACCCCTGAAGAGTTTGAAGCGGGGCACCTCCCTGGATTTAGATCAGTGCCTGGCGGACAGCTGGTGCAAGAAACGGAGATGGTTGCCCCAGTACGTGGTGCTCGAGTAGTGTTAGCAGATCCGAGTGGTGGCGGTGTAAGAGCAAATATGCCAGCATCATGGTTAGCGCAAATGGCATGGGATGTTTATGTATTAGATGGGGTCGAGAGTGCTGATCTCACTGAAAAAGGAATGTGGCAAGCGGCCTATGCCAGCCTTACCAAATATAGACAGCGTAGATACGATTACTGTTTCTAATTGGCTTAAAGCCGATAGCACTACGATTGCCATTGACTTCAGTACACACGCCAACTATGTCAAGGGACATATCCCTGGCAGCTGGTATGCTCTGCGCTCAGAGCTTACTGAAGCGATGAAAAAAATTCCTCAGGTTGACAGCTATATTGTTACTAGCTCCCCACCAGAGTTAAGTCTCTTTGCAGCAAAAGAATTGCAAGCCATCACTAAAGCAGAAGTACTTGTTTTAGAAGGCGGAAATGCTGTATGGGTTAAGGCCGGACTCGAACTTGAGAAAGGTCCAGTCATCTAGCCTCCCCTCCCCTAGATCGCTACAAGCGTCCATATGAAGGCACCAGCGTAGACCCCGCAGCAATATGTGCAGGCTTATCTCGATTGGGAGTTTGGCTTAGTTGAGCAACTAGGCAAGGATGGAACCCATCATTTCTGGGTCCTATAAATCATTACACCATCCTTGCAGTTGCCTAGGTGATTGAATTAAGCAATTTTGTTGCGAATAATGCCAACACCAGTAATTTCAGTTTCCATCATGTCACCAGGCTTCAAGAACTCTGGGGGCTTTCTGCTGTAACCCACGCCTGAAGGAATGCCCGGTGGGCAATGATGTCGCCGGACAACAGCGTGAGACTACGTGAGAGTTCGGCAATCACTACTGGAATCTTGAAAAACATCTGCTTATAACTAGCATTTTGTTTTTCAACGCCATTGGCGCGACAGATGATGCGCGTGTCATCTAGATTAACGCCACCCGCTGTCACAATCCATGGCCCCATTGGCCATGTCCGTCCAAACTCTTCCCTTTAAACCATTGGCCAGAATGCCGTTTTTGCTGAACATCACGAGCTGTAGTGTCATTATAGGCAGCATAGCCAAAGACGTAATCCATGGCGTTTTCTTCTGAAATATTTTTACCCTCTTGCCAATCACTACAGCTAGCTCAGCTTCCCAATCAATCATGGTCGAGTAAGAGTCATCATAAGGAATAGAATCAAAAGGTCCATTCATCGTTTGAGTTCCCTTGGTAAAGAGAACTGGCACTTTTGGATACTCCTTCACACCTTGATCAGCGCGTCTATCTTTACCCTCATCAAAATGATCTAGATAGTTCCTTCCAGCCCACACAATAAATATTGCTCTGTGGTTTTAGTACGGGGGATAACAACACCACTTGATTCACATTTAAAGAATTATTACTACGGTTTTTAAATAATGCAACCAACTCCTGCAAACCCTTATTGCCAGAAGCTGCCAAGGAAATCATTGAGCTAGGATCAAACGAGAGCTGCACTTTTTGACGCGCTGCTTCAGCAGGAATAGCGACTACCATGCCATCGTTGGTTACCAAACCCAATCTAGAAGTAGCGCCCATTTTTGGCAAGTAATTAGCAACCCTAAAGCCCGCTTTGCCAGTCATCAGCTCTACGACCAATCTTTGGCTGACTATCAGGGGCAGCAATCGCATTAGAAATCAACATGCTACTCATAGCAGCGGATGCGCCCAATTTAAGCGCATCTCTTCGATTTGTATCCACAGCATCTCCTTAAATATTTTTGTTTTAACTGCCTACAGCATTCAGATGGCGTACTTCACCAGGAATCTGTCGTAAATATTAATGCCAAACTTCGATCTTGGGCAGAATATTGGAAAATTCATTATTCTTGGCATATGCGCTTTCCTAGAAAACTCTCCTACATTCGCCTCTCCTGGCCTACGCTACCATCCTACTTGGGATCTGTGTCTGTGAACGGGAAACCTATACCAGTTGGAGCTGTAATTCTCCCTCAGAATCCAAGATTGCCCTGGTGCTTCGCAAAGCAAAAATGGAGTTCAAGGAAAGCAAACTCTGGATTACTGCGGTAGTTTGGGAAATCTCAGCTACTTTGGTCAACAATGTCCTTCTGAAACTAGACAATCGAGCACCATTTTTACACCTTCTTCTGGATTGCTTATAAGCAATGGGCAAGAATTTCAGTGCAGCACTTTATAAGCGTTTTATCAATCATTCATTCAGAACCAACTTCATTGTGAATAAATTAAATCCAAAGAAATTACTCCTTACTAAATGGACAGCAGTAAAGCCGATTGCCAAGCAAAAGCATTTTTGGTCAGCAAGGTAATTCTTCCAGAACCGCCAAACGAAAAAATTGAGTTTGTTGAAATTGAAGCGGTCTACTCCAAGCAGACAACACTCATTCCATGGCGTGACCTCACCAATAGCGAGTTATGGTTGCAAGGCTGGAAATAAAAAACCGCCCCTGTTCTGAGGTGGTTTTAATCTTCAGCCACTTAAGAAGCTCGGTTGATCTAACTACTTTTTGGAGCTAGAAGATTTTTTTACTAGGTCGTCGATATTCTTTTCGGCAGCATCAGCCACTTGATTCACAATCTTACGCCCTTCTTTAAACATTTTCTGACCCATTGTAGACATTTCATTTACTACTTTAGAAAGCTTATCAGCGTGAGAAGGTATTTTATTCTCCGCATCCTCTAACCAGCTTACAAGTGAACTGCGAACTTTCTCAAGATGCTTTTCTGTTTCATCGGCAGCACTCTCGCCAATATCCTTTAAAACAGATTTGACTTTCTTTTGATAAACAGCCGCACGTTTGGCAGCTTCTTTAGCAGCTTCCTCTTGCAAGCCTTTTAATTTCTCTAAGCCGCTGACTTTGCACTATCTAAGGCATTTTTCATGCCCCATTCCATCTCTACAATATGGTGCTCGCTCAACTGTTTTGCTGCATCCAATAATTTATGTGAGTAATCAAATAATTCTTTGGCCTTTTCTTGTTGCCATTTTTGAAGATCTTTTTCGTCCATCACCACTCTCCTGATAAATAAGGGTTAATCGAAGGTTAATAAGGCTTCCATGCTTAACTCTATACCGAAAAGGATGAACTGCCAATTCCCCTAATTTCCAGCATTAAAATGGCCATATGACAGAACGACAATCTATTTAGGACGCTATTGGCGGCATCGACAAAATCGATGAATTAGTCGATCGTTTTTACGATTTAATGGCTCTAGAACCTATTTTTAGTGATTTACGCGCTATGTACCCTCAGGATCTTTCAAGTTCGCGGGAGAAGCTGAAGTTTTTCCTAACCGGCTGGATGGGTGGTCCCGATATTTACTCACCCAAATATGGACACCCCATGCTAAGAGCGCGTCATCTACCTTTTAAGATAGGCCTAAAAGAGCAAGATCAGTGGCTAGCCTGTATGTATCAAGCACTCGAGGATTGCGAGATTTCTGGGAATGTCGCAAAACAATTAGAAGAATCTTTTTTTAACACAGCAGATTGGGTGAGAAATCAGCCGAACTAGTTAAAAGATAGAATTCAGTTTTACAAATTGGGCTTCTCGATATTATCTTTTCTTTGGATAGCGTGATTACTGCAGTAGGTATGGTCGATCAAATTAGCGTCATGATCGCAGCTGTTCTAGCTTCGGTTTTCATCATGCTCATTGCGGCAAAACCGATTGGAGATTTTGTCCAGCGTCACCCCTCAATTAAAGTGCTCGCTCTGTCCTTTTTAACTGTCGTGGGAGTTGTTCTGATTGCAGAAGGAATGGGGCTTCATATTCCTAAAGGCTACGTATATGTAGCGATGGCATTCTCATTGACGGTTGAGCTACTCAATATTCGCTCGCGTGAGAAGAAAAAACGACTAAGCTAAAAGAATTACGTCTTCACTCGACAAGATTTATAAGGCCTGTGCACATACAAAGCCGCTTGCCCAGGCCCACTGAAAGTTATGTCCACCCAGATGTCCTGTGACATCTACACACGCTCCGATAAAAAATAATCCACGATTTTTTCGAGATATCATTGTCTGACCATCAAGATCTTTAGTATCTACACCACCCAACATCACCTCGGCCTTTTTCCAGCCAAGAGTGCCCGCTGGTTTGACTGACCAGTTAGTAAGGAGCTCTTTAAGGGCTTGCCGATCTTTCTTAGACACTTCAGCCCATTTACGACCGGTCAAGCCCCTTTGATCAGCAAAGGCCTTCGCTAAACGTTGCGGCAGCACCGATGCCAGAATCGTTTCAGAAAGCTTTACGCGATTCTCTTCGTTATTAAAAAGTTCATCGCAGTTAAAGCCTCCAGGTCGCTCAATAGCCCCCAACCAATCAATGTGAATTGGCTCACCCTCTTCCCAATAACCGCTCGCCTGAAGTACTGCGGGTCCAGACAAGCCTTTATGAGTAAGCAATAAGTCCTCGTTAAATCTACAAGCACCATAACGCCTACCCTTAGAGCCAGCAGCGATTCGAACTGGGATACTTAGACCGGCTAATTCATTCAGGTTTCCAAAAGTTTCTGCAGTAAAGGAAAGCGGCACTAAGGCAGGCCTCGGAGCGATGACGTTCAGACCAAACTGCTTCGCAATATCCAATGAATAGGCGGTAGCACCAATCGCCGGTACCGGTAAACCTCCTGTTGCCATCACGACTGCTCTAGATTTTTCAAGACCATCATCCGTAGCAACAGCCCATAGATCTCCTTCTTGCTGAATCGATTTGATGGTAACGGGATTTCGAATCGTCACCTTGCCTTTTGAACATTCCGCAAAGAGCATTTCAATAATTTGTTTGGCTGAATCATCACAAAATAATTGGCCTTGATGCTTCTCATGAAAATCAATTCCATGGGCCGCTACCAACTTAATGAACTCTGCTGAGGGATACCTAGCTAGCGCACTCTTCACAAAATGCTGATTGAGAGATAGAAAATTGACTGGGCTACTATGTAAATTAGTGAAGTTACAGCGACCGCCTCCACTATTCCGAATATTTTCACCCAAGATTTCAGCATGATCTAGTACTAGAATATTTTTTCCGAGCTGGCCCGCCACACCTGCGCAGAAAAGGCCTACTGCTCCACCACGCCACAATGAT
This sequence comes from Polynucleobacter necessarius, assembly GCF_900095205.1. Lineage (NCBI taxonomy): Bacteria > Pseudomonadati > Pseudomonadota > Betaproteobacteria > Burkholderiales > Burkholderiaceae > Polynucleobacter > Polynucleobacter necessarius. The sequence continues at coordinate 1,341,669 of NZ_LT606951.1, forward strand.
GGCGTCCCAAGTTTTACTCATGCATTACCTCAAAGCGATCAATGATATCGGATGAGATATTCAGCTTTCTCATGTGCAGCTTGGTTATAAGCTTGACGAAAATTTTTAGTCATTGAAATCATGACTGAGGCAGTCCAAGCAAATGCAAACATCCCCGAGAAGGCAATGATAACTGCTAACATTTTTCAACCATCAGGAAGAATGCCTTCCATAAATCCCATAGCAGCATAGGTGCTGCCACTAAACAAAATGCTTTGACCCAATCCAGAAATCAAATTCAATGTACATAAAGCAATTCCCCAAAGGAAGATTTCAACGATATGCGTCAAGAATAAATAGAACACGGAAATATAAAAACAAAGGGCAACAGCCGAGTATTTTTTCTCCGATAGATAGAGAAACGTTTTTACCTCATAACGTTTAGCAATTTGCAGTAGAACCATTCCATGAAAAACCATGATCAATAAGAGCATGGTGCCACCCACCAGGTAGCCAGGGAGGTCTAGAGGGGTAGCAAGCGATGTATGTGTAGCGGTCATGGTCTTGATTTTACAGATGCGCCCTCATTCAGCCCAGTTGATACCAATTCTGAATGTCCTGCCATACTTTCTGAGCAGTTTCCACAAAATGAATGCTGTGCATGTCTTCTTGATCAATCACGCCAAACTCAACCATATGCTTAAAATTGATCATTTCATTCCAATAATCTATTCCTACCAATATCACAGGAATAGGCACCACTTTCTTGGTTTGTATAAGGGTCAAGACTTCAAACAACTCATCAAATGACCCAAAACCCCCAGGATAGGCAGCGATTGCTCTGGCACGCAACATAAAGCGCATCTTGCGCAAAGCAAAGTAATGAAAGCGAAAACTTAAGCCTGGACTGATATACGGATTGGGATGCTGCTCTCTAGGAAGGCTGATATTAAAACCAATGGTTTTATCGCCTGCTTCATAAGCTCCGCGATTAGCGGCCTCCATAACTCCTAGGCCACCACCCGTACAAATGCGAAGCTTGTCAGCATCACTCTCTTGCGTTGCGTTATATTGCGCTACCAATGAACCAAACTCTTTGGCGGATTCATAGTACTTGCTATGTAAAGTGCTTTCTTAGCAAGTGCAAGCGCTTCTGGAGTCGTCGCCTTCTTTTCCATATCCAGTGCATGCTCACGACTCACAAAGCGGGTTGAACCAAACACTGTAATCGTATGATCAATCCCGTGCTCTTTTAATAAAATCTCTGGCTTCAGAAGCTCTAGTTCAAAACGAATCCCAATGGTTTCTTTGCGAGACAAAAAGCCTCATCATCGAATGCAAATTTATAGGATTCATCAAAGCCCTCTTCTGAAAGTTGACTCTTATGAAGGTTTAAAAATTCAGCAATGGTTTGCGCATTATTGTTATTAATGGGGAGCTTTGAACTCATATTGCAACCTTTAAGCTATCTATAGAGAGATCTTAACCCGCACTTCGAATAAATGTTAATGCCTATTTCTCACGAGGATATGGGGTTCTAGGGCTATTTGGGATTTACCCAGCACCTATCCCGAGTTAAAATTGGCGCAATTTCAACCAAACCGAAGGAAAAGCAATGAGCAATCGTTCAATCATCATCATGGTACTAGTATTAATTGGTGCCACAGCCTATTTACTCCTCAAAAGCGATGGCGCCATTGATATGAGCGGCGAAAAACATGGTGCCGAAGCTGCACACATGGAAGAAGCCAAGAAAGATGCTCCAGCAGCACCAGCAGCAGCTCCTGCCGCAGACGCTAAAAAGTAATCTCTTCTTTCGTAAATAAAACCGCGGTCCGCCGCGGTTTTTTTATATCATCACTTTGATGAATCAACTGATTTCTTTAAGCTTTTCTCTGGTGCTACTTTGTGTTTTGCAATTTACACTCGGCCAATCTTCTAGTCAATCACCTGCTATGAAAAATATAGACTCTACTTCTCTTACCTCGCTTGCACCCACCGGCACTATACGCGTTGGCATCAATTTAGGAAATCCCATTCTGGCAGAGGATCCCAATACAAAGCAAAGCGTCTGTTCGGCGTAACCATCAATATTGCAACTGAAATTAGTAAACGTATTCAATTACCGGTAGAACTCATTCCATTTAAAACTGCTGACGCTACAGTAGACGCAGTCAAATCCGGTGACATTGATCTAGTCTTCGTTGCAATCGATCCGGTACGAAGTGCCGATATTAGCTATACACCCGCCTATATTCAAATTGAGGGGGCGTATATAGTCAAGACTTCTTCCCCGATCAAGGCAAATGAAGAGGTAGATACTGTTGGGACAGAGATAGTAGTTGGCAAAGGAAGCGCATACGACCTTTATCTCACAAGAGAAATCAAGCATGCATCTTTACTGAGAGCAGCCAGCTCACAAGCGGTTGTAGATGATTTCATGCTCGGCAAAGGAAATGTAGCGGCCGGCGTCAAACAGCAATTAGAAAGTGATGCAAAGCGCTATGAAGGTTTACGGATGCTTCCGGGGCGATTTATGGTGATCAATCAAGCCATTGGAATTCCAAAAGCCAGGCCAAATTATGAAGCCACCAATACGTATCTGAGTAATGTCATTTCCGAATTAAAACAATCTGGATTTGTAGCTGAAAGTATGAAACGCCACAATATTCAAGGCGCAAAAGTAGCCGATTAATTTAAGTGGTCACTTAATCCGACTACTCCATGCTAGCAAACTAACATTGGTAGGTATGCAAACGCTCGGGAATAATGACATTTTTCCAATGCAACTCATCCCGAATGCTTGCCGCCAGAACTGATGATGATTCTGGCTCACCATGCACTATAAAGACTGTTTTAGGGGTCTGCTCAAATCCTCTCAACCACTCTAGTAAGCCAGCCTGATCAGCATGGGCCGAGAGACCTCCGATAGTATGAATCGATGCCTTGACTGCTATCTCTTCGCCAAATAGGCGCACCTTACGTGCCTTGTCTACTAATCGCCTACCAAGACTGCCATATGCCTAAAATCCAGTAATTACAATGGCGTTCTGAGAGCGTGGTAAGTTCGCCTCTAAGTGATGCACAATACGACCGGCATCACACATACCACTCGCTGAAATAATAATGGCACCACCCTTGACTTTGTTCAGCGCTTTAGACTCTTCCACATCAGCAATAAACCGAAGATCTACTGCGCTCGGATTATTTTTATGCCATGTAAAAGTTACTTGAGATTGACCATCTAACTGGTTAAAAAAATGCTGGGTCAAATGTGTGGCTGCAGTTGCTATAGGTGAATCGACCCAAATACTCAAATGCGGAAGTCGCTTTCTTCGCGCCAGATCAATTAACAGAAATAATATTTCTTGTGTACGACCTACCACAAAAGCTGGCATCACCACATTGCCATGCGCATCCATGGTTGACACGCAATGACTTCAACTAGTTCATCTTCGGTATCTTGCAGACTGCGATGCAAACGATCGCCGTAGGTGGATTCCACCACAACAACATCAGCACTTTTGATCAAATCAGGGTCGGGCATTAAGACTTTGCCTTTCATCCCAATATCGCCCCTGAGAAAACATATCGTTTTGATTGAGAGCCATCTTCAGCGACATCGATAACAGCTATGGCAGAGCCCAACATATGTCCCGCGTTCCGAAACTCTAAATGAATTCCTGGCATCAACTCAATTTGCTGTCCATATTCCACCACTTCAAACTGGGTCAGAGTCATCTCTACCCCTTCCCTGGAATACAGTGCAACTGGCATTTCTCCGCGCCACTTACCCGCTTTTTGTTTTCTTTCAGCTCTCTCTACATCGGCACGTTGCAAGTGGGCGCTATCAAGCAAAAGAATTTTCAATAATTCATAAGTTGCAGAGGTGCAGTAAATAGGCCCATTAAATCCTTGGGCGCACAAACGCGGCAGTAGACCACTATGATCAATATGTGCATGTGTCAGGATCACAAAATCGAGCTCTTTTGGTGAGAACGGCAAGGGCTCAAGATTTTTATTGGTTGCCTTGCGTCCGCCCTGGAACATTCCATAATCCACCATGAAATGCCTGGTCTTTCCAGCCAAATTAACTTCAACAGCATGGCGAGAGCCCGTTACCTCACCTGCAGCACCAAGAAATTGGATCTTCATGCTCTCAGCATACTCTTTCCTATAATTAGCTCAATCCCTCTGCATCAGAGCGATACTACTTATATGAACTCCCAAGCTAAGCCTCTAGACACCTTTGACCTTGTCAAACTTTTAAAGCGCGAGCCAGCAGAACATAAGGGCCATGCAGGGAAAGTCGTCTTGATTGGTGGCGCGCCTGGTATGGCCGGCGCCCTGCTGCTTGCTGGCAATGCTTGTCTACATTTAGGCGCAGGTTGGACCATTCTGGAAATGCTAGACCCCGCGTCTGCGCATGCAGATGCCGATCAACCTGAGCTCATGATTCGTCTAGTTGCTAATAGCATTGGTGATGCACTAAAGACTGCCCAGCCTGATGTCATTGCCATTGGCCCAGGTCTTGGAAAGTCGGCATTGGCAATCCAATGCTTACGAACATCACTTTTATATCCCCATGTTCCATTGGTGATCGATGCTGATGCCCTAAATCTCATTAGCGAGTCCGGTGAACTGCTAGAACTTCTTCAAAATCGTAACCAGCAATTTCCAGAACTTACCGTTCTAACGCCTCATCCTGGCGAAGCAGCGAATCTCCTAAAGAGCTCATCAGAAAAAGTTCAATCTGATCGCACAAGCACAATCAATGAGCTGGTGGCATTAACACAATCGATTGTGGTACTAAAAGGACAACACACCCTGCTCGCATCTCCACAACATAGCCCTGTTCAATGCATGGCGGGCAACCCTGGTATGGGCACCGGCGGTATGGGCGATGTGCTTACGGGATGTATTGCGGCTATTGCCGGTCAGGGAGTTCGTCATCATCTTGATCTTTGGCAATCAACCGGAATTGCAGTTCAACTTCATGCTAGTGCAGCAGATAGCTTAGTCAATAAAGGCATAGGCCCGATTGGCCTTACCCCCTCCGAAAATATTTTGGAGATGCGAGCATTGCTCAATAAGCTGTTATAAATAACGATGCATTCAGCAAGCACATCACATCAGCATAGACGCTATCTCTACGGCATTTTGATGGCCGGAGTTGGCTCCATGCTTTTTTCAGGCAAAGCGATTCTCGTAAAACTGGCCTTTGATTACGGAGCAAATGCTGAAACTCTTTTGGCCTTACGCATGCTAATAGCACTCCCCTTGTTTTGGGGAATCTTTTGGTGGGAATCACGTCGTAAACCAATGGATCCTACTACTTGGCTTGATCGTGGCAAATTATTTTTTCTGGGATTTTTAGGCTATTTTTTAGCAAGCTATATTGATTTCTTGGGGCTTCAATATATTTCAGTTGGCTTAGAGCGAATTGTTCTCTACCTCACCCCCACCATCGTTCTTTTGATCTCTTATTTTGTTTTAAAAAAACCTATCTCACGATTACAGTGGTATGCGCTCATCGTTGGATACCTTGGGGTCTTTATTGTTTTCATTCAAGATGCTAGCTCAACTGGCGTGCTTGCTTGGTTCGGAATGATTTTGGTATTCGGTAGCGCCTGCTCGTATGCCACCTACATGATTGGCGCCGGAGAAATGGTGAAGCGCATTGGCAGCATTCGTTTAGTAGTCTATGCCAGCACTGCCTCCGCTATCTTGAGCATAGCGCAATCAACCATTCACAATCCTATAGCTATTTTTCAGCAGCCACTACAAATCTATTGGTTCAGCTTGCTCAATGCCAGCGTGTGCACAGTGATTCCGATGTTGTTAATTATGATTGCCATCAATCGTATTGGCTCGCCTCTTGTTGCGCAAGCCGGAATATTGGGGCCCGTATCCGCCATCTTTATGGGTTATTTGATCTTGGGTGAACCGATTACATGGACGCAGATTAGCGGCATGGCTTTGGTAATGGCGGCAATGTGGATACTAGTGCGTAATGACGCCCCAAGAAAAAAGTCACCAGATCCTAAAACATCTGATAACTCAGATAGTGCAGAACCCCTCAATTAAGAGGGTTCGATTTATTGCGCAACTACTTCGGCAGCAGCTTTAGGTTTTTTTGCTTTCTTTTTTGCTTTCTTTTTTGCTTTCTTTTTGGCTTTCTTTTTGGCTTTTTATCTGCTTTTTTCTGCTTTCTTTTCTTTCTTAGCCTTTTTCTTAGCCGCTTTCTCAGTCGGAGAGGCAGCAGGTGTTGCTACTGGCGCCGCCGCTGGAGCAGCAACCGGAGCAGGCGCAGGATCAGCGGCCATCACAACAATTGGAGAGAGTCCGATTACAACAGAAATAAGGGATGCCAGGCTTAGGCGTGCAATACGTGAAATCATGAGGATCTCCAGGAGAGTTTGTGGATAATTTGATAATGCTCAAAAATCTGAGATAAATGCTTCATTTTTAAAGGTTAGTTTATGAGCGATTTTCCGAGCAATATCTTTACCGAACCACAAGGCTACTCAGTGAATACACTTGAAGAGCTTGGCCCTTTGACGGGCATGGCAGGAATCTGGGAAGGCATTCATGGTCTGGGGCTGAAGGCCCCAAAAAACAAGCCTATATAGAGCGCATTGAACTTCAACCTATTGACCCTCAGACTAATGGGCCGCAGCTATTTTATGGCTTGAGATATCACACTCACATTACTAAACCTAATCAAGTGAAGACCTATCACGATCAAGTTGGCTGCTGGTTATGGGAGCCCGCAACTGGAAATCTGATTCATACCCTGACCATACCTCGAGGAATGATTACGATGGCTGCAGGGAAAGCGAGTCCTGATACAAAGCAATTTGAACTATACGCAAGAGAAGATGATCGTTACGCAGGAATCTCATCTAATCCATTTTTAGATTACGCGTTTATAACGGTGGAGTTTCGGATTCAGGTAACGATTAACAATGATGGCACTTAGTCTTATGAACAAGACACCATCATGAAAATCAAAGATCAAGAAGAGCTATTTCATCACGTTGATAACAATACGCTACATAAAATTGGAGAGGCTATGCCCAATCCTCTAGCAAGATAATGGTGATGCTCGCGTTCTATCACAAATAAACCTAAGCGGAAGGTGCGGAAGTCAGGTCTTTCATCGCACTGCAGAGGAACACCTGCAGCAGTTTGTAAGCCAAGAGCAACAAACTTTTTACCCGACTGAATATCTGGATCTTTGGTGTAACTCACTACCACGCCTGGTGATTCATAACCCTTAGCAGCAACCGAAGGGTATCCTTTGGACACTAGCAATTGGCGCACCTTGGTACCAAGCTCAATCTGCTTTGCCTTTAAGGCAGCAAAACCAAGAGACTGGGTTTCCTTCATTACGTTACGCAAAATCTTCAACGCATCAGTAGGCATAGTGGTGTGATACACGTGACCACCTTTTTCATAAGCTTCCATAATCTGGAGCCACTTTTTCAAGTTCATTGAAAAGCTACTGCTTTGAGTCGACTCGATACGCTCGCGTGCTCTTTCACCTAAAGCAATTAAGGCGCAGCAAGGAGAACTGCTCCAGCCTTTTTGCGGCGCAGAGATAAGTACATCCACTTCACATGCCTTCATGTCAACCCACATTGCACCTGAGGCAATACAGTCCAAAACAAAAATGCCGTTAACGGAACGCACTGCTTCGCCAACTGCTTTGATGTAATCATCTGGCAGAATAATTCTAGCAGAACGTTTCGACGTGCGGCGCAAATACCACCGCAGGCTTTTCTTTCTTAATGAAAGCTACAACTTCTTCGATTGGGGCTGGCGCAAATACACCCTGCGTTGAATCTTGCAATTGACGACCTTTGATAACGGTAATGTCGCTGGTGATATTAGCCAAATCAAAAATTTGGGTCCAACGATAACTAAACCAGCCATTACGCAAGACTAAGCATTTTTCATTATTGGCAAATTGGCGAGCAACTGCCTCCATACCAAAGGTACCGCTGCCTGGAACAATCACAGCGGAGCTAGCGTTGTAGGCATCCTTGAGGACACTAGAAATATCGACCATCACACGCTTGAATTCTTCAGACATGTGGTTCAAAGAGCGGTCGGTATAAACAACCGAGAACTCCAATAAACCGTCTGGATCTACATTGGGAAGTAAGCCTGACATAGTAATTTCCTAGGGAAAGATGTGATTAGCCCCAAATGATACCGATTTAAGACTTTTTTGGGTGTTTGAAGTCCAAATACCGCTAAAAAAGGCATTTTTAGCGGTATTTCAACAGATTTACAGTCGTCGTCTGGCGGCAATTTCGATACCAACCACAATTAAAGCGAAAGCAAGTCCATGAAAAAATTGCGGGGGTTCGCCCAGCATTGCGGCTGATAGTAGTGCAGTAAACAAAGGAATGAAATTAGCAAAAAAGGCGGCAACAGTTGGTCCAGCGCCATTCACACCGAGCCCCCAGCAGTAAGCAATTAATGAAGGACCGATAGCCACAAAAACTATTAAAGATCGTCCACCCAGTTGAGATCGATAAAGGCATGACCTGCGGCAATTTCGATACCATCAAATAACCCGGTCCACAAAAGATCAACTGTAATTTGCGCCAAAAGAAATTCAGCCCATGGTCATTTCCGCTCTGTACTAGAACCCGTACGAGTTAACATCCAACTATAAAAGGCCCACAAGATTGTGGCCAGCATGATCAACAGATCGCCAATGACCATTTCCATAGATAGCAAAGCAGCAAGATCGCCGCATATTAATACAATGCCAACACCAAGCAAGCTTACAACCGCACCAATCAATTGCAACATGCTAGGTTTTACTTGATAAAACAATGCGCCAATCAATAACATCCAAATAGGCATGGTAGCGCCAATCAAAGTCACATTAATTGCCGTAGATGTTTGCAAAGCAAGGCACAGCAATACGTTATAACTTCCAACCCCAAATAGCCCCAGGATCAAAAGACACTTCTTGGTTTTCCATAATGGACTTTTGGGGATAAAAATGCGCCAACCCAAAGGAAATAGCAGCACAGCAGCCAAGCCCCAGCGGACTGCACTCAAAGTAATCGGCGAGATACCGCCAACCAATAAGCACCCGGCAATTGCATCTCCAGCCCATAAAGCAGTGGCGGTTAGCAAATAGGCAATGGTTGCAAAATTGAGTTGGTACATTCAGAAACTTAGTGGGGAGACAGCATTTAAGGTCCCGAAACAAGGGATACCCTTGCATTGTAGAAACAAATCCTCGGTATTGCTAAGATAGAGCTTAAATTAAGCTTTAGCTTCAATAAATTTGCATTAAATCGAAGGAATCATAGTGGCAATCATTGCCAACATAGAAGACTTGCGGGTCCTCCATCAAAAACGTACTCCCAAGATATTCTATGACTATGCAGACTCCGGTTCGTGGACTGAGTCAACCTACCGCGCCAATGAATCTGATTTTCAGAAGATTAAGTTACGTCAGCGTGTAGCAGTCAATATGACCAATCGCACCACCAAAACGACGATGATTGGTCAAGAAGTAGCTATGCCAGTTGCGCTCGCCCCTACCGGTCTTACTGGCATGCAGCATGCTGATGGTGAAATTTTGGCAGCCAAGGCAGCTGAAAAATTTGGTGTGCCATTTTGCTTATCGACGATGAGTATTTGCTCTATTGAGGACGTTGCAGAACGCACAACTAAACCATTTTAGTTTCAGCTGTATGTCATGAAAGACCGTGGCTTTATTGAGCGCTTGATTGAACGCGCCAAAGCAGCAAAATGCTCCGCACTCGTTCTCACGTTAGATTTACAAGTCTTGGGTCAGCGTCATAAAGACCTCAAGAACGGCCTCTCCGCCCCACTTAAACTGACGATCGCCAATATGATCAATATGGCCACCAAGCCACGTTGGTGCATGGGTATGGCGTTGACACCCCATAGAACCTTCCGAAATATTGTTGGTCACGCCACTGGTGCTGGCAACATGTCCTCCCTCTCCTCATGGACCGCAGAACAATTTGATCCTGGCCTTGATTGGGGCGATGTGGAGTGGATCAAAAAACTCTGGGGTGGAAAGCTCATCATCAAAGGAATCTTGGATGAAGGTGATGCTCGCTTAGCAGCAAACTCTGGAGCTGATGCATTGATTGTCTCCAACCATGGCGGTCGTCAATTAGACGGTGCTATTTCGAGTATTCAAGCTTTGCCCGGAATCGTAGATGCGGTTAGCAAAGATATTGAAGTATGGATGGATGGCGGCATACGCTCAGGTCAAGATGTTTTAAAAGCCTGGGCTCTTGGCGCACGCGGCACCATGATTGGCAGACCCTTTCTATATGGCTTAGGCGCTATGGGAGAGGCCGGGGTTACTAAATGCCTTGAAATTATTCATAATGAATTGGACATCACTATGGCATTTACCGGTCATCGCGATATTCAGAATGTAACTAAAGATATTTTATATCCAGGAACCTTTTAAATTTTTCACCCACTTAATTACCCCTTCTTAGTTTTTGGCATCACATTCGTATCACTCGCTTTCTACGTGTGGTTCGGAAATGTTTTCCTGAGCCAATTTCGCACAAAAGATACTGAGACCTCTACAGACTTAGGCATTATTCAGACTGCAACCCTCTCCTTATTAGCTTTAATCATTGGCTTTACTTTTTCAATGACAATCGATCGCCATGATCAGCACAAAGTTCTTGAAGAAGGAGAGGCTAATGCGATCGGGACTGAATTCTTAAGGGCGGATCTATTGCCGCCAGACGTTTCTATTGCTACCAAAAAACTATTGCTTGAATATGTAGATCAACGCATATTGTTTTACTCCAAACAGAGCCATGAAGTTGTTGTTGAAATCCGTAGCAAAACGGATTTACTACAAACTGCACTATGGAATTAGATTACCCCATCGGTGCGCGCCCAACCCAATGCCTCTCTCACACTAGTTACAGCAGGAATGAATGATGTCATCAATGCACAAGGTTATGTTCAAGCATCTTGGTGGAACCGAATACCTGCTACCACATGGGCATTAATGACAGCGATAGCCCTCTGTGCCAATTTGCTAGTGGGATTTGGAGCCCGTAATTTCAAGAACAATATCGGGCTCTTCATGATCTTTCCTTTGGTCATCTCAGTATCTTTCTTTTTAATTGCTGACATTGATTCTCCAAGGGGTGGCGTCATTCGCGTTGAAGCAAAAAATCTAGTAGCACTAAAAATTAACCTCATTCAACAGATGGAAGTTATCAATTCATCTGTCAGTAAAAAATAGTTCCTACCAAAGGCGGACCTGATGAAACGCGTAGTAGATGTTTTTAAAAATCGCGGTCGTGAACTGGTGTGGACTTATGTCATACATCTCCAAAATGATGAAGAATTTCATCCCGAACAACTAGACTTTGAGGTTGAGGCTCTCAGACTCTCTCAACTAGACAAACGTGGCATAGCCAATGAACTTAGCGCCAAGGTAAGACTCAATAACTGAGCATTAATGCCTTAACCCTCTCAATTAGAAGGGGATTATCCTTAGTATGGATAATGTTAATAAGATTCATTATCATTTATGATGAATCCATCTAATATTGACGCACTATGACCAGAACCAAATACCACCCAGCCTCCATATTCTTTCATTGGCTTGTTTTCGTCTTAGTCATAGCCGCCTTTGTAGCTATTGAGCTTAAGGGGCAATTTCCCAAGGGGAGCGAACCTCGTGAACTATGCAAAACAGTTCACGGCGTGTGATTGGGCAGCTCATTTTTATTCTCTATGGCTTTGCGCCTGATGATCCGTGTAACTTACGGCGTTCCTCAGCCTACGAACCCTAAATCGTTGTTTGTTTCATTCGCCAAAGCAATGCATTGGCTACTCTATGCCCTACTCCTGATATCCCCCATATTTGGTCTTCTGTATTTTCAATATGGCGGCAAAGAAATCCATTTCTTCGGCTTGGTGTGGCCTCAATTTGTCACCCCCAATCCAGAGATGAAAAAATTGGTGGAAGGAATACACGAGTTCTTGGGCAATTCTCTCTACTTTTTGATTGGCATTCACGCCTTGGCGGGATTGTGGCAACATTACGTCATCAAAGACGATACACTTCGTCGCATGTTAAATAAAGTAAATGCCTAAAATACGTCTGGAGCAATGATTCAATGAAGCCACTTTCTAAAAAAGCCAAAATGGCTGTTGGCTGGACGGTCTTGATGACTGTGGTCGGGAACTGCCATGCTACATTAATGGCAATTCTTTGCCATGGGTTGCGCATCCCTTGCCATGCTACTGGTGGCAAATCAATATGATCTTCTGAAGGATCCTGAAGACAAAAAATAATCCCGCTTAAAAAGCAGGATTGATCAACGCCACCGACAACTGCGGCAATGATTTAAAGCGTTGGATGGTCGGTGTATCCCACCTCATTGCCGCCATAAAAAGTAGCACGGTTATATGGATTCAAAGCAGCGCCCTTCTGGAATCTTTCAGCCAAATCTGGGTTTGCAATATAAATACGGCCGTAAGCTACAGCATCAGCCAAACCCTCCTCCAATACTTTCTCGCCCATCGCCTGATCGTAGCCACCAGCAGTAATAAATTTTCCTTCACAAACAGAATGGAACATTTCTGATGTAACTGGAGCTTCTTCATAAACTTGATCGCCATCTCCAGCGCTAGTAGAGCGCGGTTCAATCATATGAACGTATGCCAAGTTATAGCCATTTAACTTTTTAATTACAGCCGTGAATAATGCGACTGGATCACTATCAGCCATATCATTAAAGGTGCCGTAAGGTGAAAGGCGTACTCCCACTTTATCACTAGGAAATACCTTGCTCACAGTCTCAATCACCTGACCCAATAAACGCAAGCGATTTTCGATTAAGCCACCATATTCATCTGTGCGCTGATTGGTTTTATCTTGCAAAAATTGATCCAGTAAATAACCATTGGCCGAGTGAATTTCAATGCCATCAAAATCTGCAACTTTTGCATTTTGTGCTGCCACCTCAAATTCTTTCAGCAAACAGGCGATGTCTTCCAAACTCATTGCTCTAGGAGTTTCATAATCATGCAACTTCCAGTCTGCTCCATAGGTTTAACCACTTGCAGCAATTGCTGAAGGCGCCTCTGGTACACCTTGCTCTGGATGCAAAGAAGAATGTGAAATACGCCCCACGTGCCATAACTGCGTTACGATGGAACCGCCTTTTGCATGTACCATTTGCACAATTTCTTTCCATGCTGCCGTCTGCTCGGCGGAATAAATGCCTGGAGTAGCTGGATATCCTTTGCCAAGAGGGGAGATTTGAGTGGCCTCGGTAATGATAAGTCCTACACTAGCGCGCTAAGCGTAGTATGTTTTTACCAATGGACTTGGTACATCACCAGCACCTGCGCGCATTCTGGTGAGCGGCGCCATAACAAGGCGGTTTTTCAGTTGAATCGAACCGAGACTTACTGGGGTGAACATCATTTCTTTGCCTGACATTTACTGTCCTTTAAGTAATAAATAAGATGGGAGGCTGTAACAAGAATTGATCGATCTTGCTGAGATCATTAATACAAAAGTTTATGGGCTAACTTCAAGTTGTTCCCGAATGCAATCAGCCAAAGCATTGAACTCTTGAATATGCGCGGTTGATGAGCGTGCCACCAAAGCAATAATTCTTTTGGGCGCTGGAGAGGCCAACTCTTTTGCAACTAATTCAAAGTTATTCAACAAGCTACTCTTGACTGCCATACCAGGAAGCAAAGCAATCCCCAGTCCTGACTCCACCATCTGTAACAAGGTTAAAAGGCTGGTTGCCTCTAAGCCTTCTGCTTTACGAATATCAGCGCGCTTGCAGGCTTGCAAACTATGCTCTCGCAAACAGTGCCCTTCCTCTAGAAGTAAAAGTCGCTCAGCCGTCTTGGCGGGCAAAGTTACCTCTTTACCCTTTAGCGCTGGATCCCCTTCTTTAGCAACCAGCCAGAAAGGATCATCGAATAATTCTTGCACTAGCAATCCTGTCACATCATAGGGCAATGCTATCAATGCAAAGTCTAATTTATGCTCCGCCAATCTTGAAAGCAAGTTTGCCGTGAGATCTTCTCTGAGGGTTACCTTGAGCTCAGGAAAACGTCTACGAATTTCGGGCAAGACCGTAGGTAGTAAAAATGGCGCAATCGTTGGAATCACGCCCAAACGAATCGTCGCAGTCATCAGCTTGCCAGTCGCACCCGCATACTCAACCAAATCTTCCGAAGCTGCCAAGATTGCTTTGGCACGCTCAAGAACCTCAAGTCCGATTGGGGTAATGGAAACATTTTGGCGATCACGCTCAACTAGATGGACCCCGAGAGCATCCTCTAATTCCTTTAATCCAGCACTTAAAGTGGATTGGCCAACAAAACAGACTTGGGCTGCACGCGTGAAATTCAGTTCTTTTGCCAAGGCAATAAAGTACCCTAGCTGCCTTAGAGACGGAAGATAAGCCATATTTCCACCATTTATCGATTTATTAGATAAATACTATCATAATGATTCATTGGACTGATAATTAGTTTAAGCGCACACTTCTCCTATGGTTTTTCAATACGAATGAACCGCCAACAAACAGAAATAATGAAGAAGGGATTCAAAATGGCACGTCCAGAAATCAAAACAATCCAGAACTTGGAATCTGCATTTGCAGGTGAATCCATGGCTCACATTAAATATCGTTGCTTTGCTAAATTAGCGCGAGCTGCTGGCGATGAGGAAACTGCAAAGATTTTCGAGGCAATTGCAGATCAAGAAATCATGCATGCATTTGGGCATTTGGATTTACTCTACCTCGCAAGCACTATTACACCAACAAAAGCTTTAGAGATAGCTATTGAAGGAGAAACTTATGAGTACACCGAAATGTACCCATCATTCCGTAAAACGGCAGTAGAGGAAGATAGTAGCGCAGCCATCAAAGAAATTGATGAGCAAATTGCAGAATCTAAGGAGCATGCAGAACAGTTTCAAGCAGTCTTAGCCAGAGCAGCTAAACACTTCGCAGCCTTGGCAAATGTTGAAGAGCATCACGCAAACCACTATGAGCAGGCCCTAGAGAAAGCAAAAGTTTTTGCAGCCTAATAAGACTCCTAGAGAAATATTTAGCAATTAAATTTAAAATTCAACAATTAACAAAGGAATCAGTATGAAAACTTGGCAATATCTCGTCTGTGGTTATATCTATGACGAAGTAAAAGGAATCCCAGAAGATGGTATTCCAGCAGGAACGGTATGGGCCTGACGCACCAGAAGATTGGGAGCGCCCAGACTGTAGTGTTGCAAAAGCCGACTTTGAGATGGTTCAAGTAAGCTAAGCTTTTGCATTTCTCTTCCTCACCCTTTTAATTTTTCCGCTATTTTGGAGAGTCCAGCTTTGGATCAAACTACCCCCCAACCACAATCCGCGATTGTCATCATCGGCAGCGGATTGGCTGGCTATACCGTCATCCGTGAAATTCGTAAATTGGATAAAGCAGTACCAATTACTTTGGTCACTCGGGAGCCTGGTTACTTCTATTCCAAGCCCATGCTTTCTACTGCCCTAGCTGGAAAAAAAGAAGCGGCTCAACCCATCTCCACTCTAGCTGATGGTATGGCAACTCAACTCGAGCTTACTGTCCTAGCTGATTGCGATGTCCAGTCCATCAACGCTGAGTCTCAAACCATAATGACTAATAAAGGTGAAGCTCCCTTTGGAAATAGTACTGGCCTTGGGTGCCGACCAAATTCGTCTGCCACTTCAAGGTAGTGCGGCCAATGAAGTCATCACCGTAAATGATCTGGAAGATTACACACGCTTTCGCAATCTCATTTCAGGAAAAAAGAAAGTTGCTATTCTTGGTGCTGGTCTGATTGGCTGCGAATTTGCCAACGACCTCGCTTTAGGTAGTTATGAGGTAGATGCATTGACCTGGCTCCACAGCTATTGGGTCGCCTATTACCTGCTGCTGCAGCCCTAGAGCTTCAAGAGAAATTAAGTGCTGCAGGTATACGCTGGCATCTATCTACAACCGTAAAATCTATTGATCGTACGGGCGAGATCCTGCAGGTGACGCTGGAAAATGGCAACACTATTTCTTCTTGCGATGTATTTTTGTCAGCAGTGGGGCTGAAGCCCAGAATTGAACTAGCAAAATCTGCCAACATACAAACTGGCATTGGAATTCAAGTGAATCGTGAGCTTGCAACCAATATCAAAAATATTTATGCGCTCGGAGATTGCGCAGAAGTGGAAGGCCTGGTACTGCCCTACGTTATGCCGATCATGCAAGCAGCTAGAACATTAGCTCCCACCTTGATTAGCCAGACTACCGCTCTGACATACCCCGCCATGCCTGTCATGGTCAAAACACCTGCTTTAGCTACAGTAGTTTCTCCACCAGCCAAAGGTGCAGAAGGCCCAATGGGGGGTCACCAACCCTATTGAGGGGGCGGCTTGGAGGTTCGCTTTGAGTCTGCAGATGGCAAGTTACTAGGCAATGGGTACAGCCACCGCACAGCGTAGCGCCCTAACCAAGGAATTACCTGCCATTTTGAATTAAGCATCGTCGCCCTACTTCCTTGTTAGAGGTGTATGGAAGCAACAAATAAAAAGGCCCGCAAAGCGGGCCTTTTTACTACACAGCATGCAGTGATTAAGAAACGATCACGAACCAAGTTGTGTTGTGTGACTGCGCAACCATCAAGAACAGCATTGGAATTGATAGCAAGGTATTCAAGCGAGAAGTCAACATTGCAACGCGCGCAGACTTTGCTTTTACATCAGCTTCAACAGCAACAATACCAAGGGCACGCTTTTGATTTGGCCAAATAATGAACCAGACATTAAATGCCATTATCAGAGCAATCCACATGCCCAATCCAATTGCACGAAATGGGGACTGCAATGTAAACGCTTGATGCAAATAACCATTTAAGCCCGCGATAATTAAGCCAGTTACTACAGTAAATAACGCTGCGTAACGGAACCAAAATAATGCGGTTGGAGCGATTACTTTGCCAATAGCTGGTTTTTGCTCATCTGGAATTTTTGGCATTGAAGGAATTTGCACAAAGTTAAAGTACCAGAGCAAACCGATCCACATCACACCAAACATCACATGCAACCAACGGAAAACAAATGGCAGTTCTACTGAACCAAAGTTACCGCCCAAAACCAAAATAATTAAGACAAGCAGGACAAAACCTGCAAATACGGTGCGTCCCAATGAGGTCAAGATAGAGGCCATGAAAATTTCCTATTATTGGTTAAGCCGATTAAGCAAAGTTTTGGCTAGCAAAATCCCAGTTAACGAGATTCCAAAAATTCTCCAGGTATTTTGGGCGAGCATTACGAGTGTCAATATAGTATGCATGCTCCCAAACGTCGCAGGTTAACAAAGGCTTAGCATCTGTGGTTACTGGAGTGGCAGCATTGCTGGTAGAAACTAAATCTAAAGTGCCGTCTGGCTTCTTAACTAGCCACGCCCAACCCGATCCAAATGTGCCCACAGCGCACTTTGTAAATTCTTCTTTAAATTTATCAAAGGAGCCCCACTTCGCATTAATCGCATCCTCTAGAGCACCTGTAGGTGCACCACCATTTGGCTTCATACCTAGCCAATAAAAAGTATGGTTCCATACTTGTGCAGCGTTATTGAAGATGCCGCCAGTGGATTTCTTAACAATTTCTTCGAGAGTTGAGTTTTCAAACTCAGTGCCCTTAATCAGATTGTTCAAATTAGTGACATAAGTCTGATGATGCTTGCCATAGTGGAACTCCAATGTTTCCTTAGAAATATAAGGAGCGAGTGCGTCAAGCGCGTATGGCAACTGAGGTAAGGTATGTTCCATTTGTATTCCCTTTAATTAAGCTAAAAATATAGATTATTTTGCGATAACTATAGACTATTCTGGCTTTTTTGTTTAAGCGCATAAAAAAACCGGTAAAGAACACTTGCCGGCCTTTGTTTGTGGGGCTTGAGGCGTTATTGAGCCGTCCAGCCACCATCCCATATCCAAGCCACGCCGCGCACTTCAGAGGCATCTGGGCCGCACAGGAATATCGCTAAAGCAGCCAATTGCTCTGGGGTTACAAACTCTCCGGAAGGCTGTTTCTCAGAGACCAGCGTCTTCTTAGCAGTCTCATTTGAAATACCCTCACGTTCAGCGCGAGCGTCAACCTGTTTTTGAACTAACGGAGTTAAAACCCAACCAGGACAAATTGTATTACAAGTAATACCTGAGTGTGTACTCTCAAGAGGAGTTACTTTTGTCAAGCCAACAATGCCGTGCTTAGCGGCAACGTAAGCAGCCTTCTGAGTAGACGCAACCAAACCATGTACTGAGGCGGCGATATTAATAATACGACCCCAGTTACGTTGCTGCATTCCTGGCAATGCATGATGGGTTGTATGAAATGCGGAACTAAGATTAATCGCAATAATCGCATCCCATTTATTTGCTGGAAAGTCCTCAATGTTTGCCGTGTACTGAATGCCAGCATTATTCACTAGGATATCAAGCGAACCAAAACGTTTTTCAGTTTGCTTAATTAGATCCTCGATTTCAGCGGGCTTACTCATATCAGCACCGTGATAGTCGACTTCTACACCACAGGCTTTAATTTTTTGCTATTGCTTCATCCTCCTCGCCAAAGCCATTGACCATAATATTGACGCCCTGCTTTGCCAATGCAATAGCTATCCCCAAACCAATACCACTGGTGGATCCTGTAACTAGTGCAGTTTTACCTTTTGATGTGGACATATTTTTTACCGCATTAAGTTAACTAAAGGGCCTCATGAGATCTAAAAGCCTAAAACACGATGTTACAGGATGAGCTGACCCACCCTAGATGCTTCTGCACTAGGGTGGTCTGGAACGAAGTGAAGACTAGATTTTCTGAAGAGCCCGCAGAATCTTTTCGCAGGTAATTGGCTGGTTAAAGACGGCTGTATTGAATAGGGCTAAAGCGTCATTAATCGCATTTTGTACCGCTCCAGGCGCACCCGCTGTCCCAGCCTCGCCAGCTCCCTTAGCGCCTAATTTTGAATTGGGTTGGGGTTTCTACGTGAGCCACTTCAATATCTGGCATCTCGTTTGCCATTGGTACCAAAATAGTCAGCCATGCTGCCATTACGCAGCAAACCATTCTCATCGTACAAACACTCTTCAAACAAGACGCCGCCAATACCTTGAACAATTGCACCGCGCACTTGTTCATTGACTAACATTGGATTAATCACCCGACCACAGTCTTCTACGGCCCAATGTTTAAGTAACTTCACAAAGCCTGTGTCAGGATCCACTTCTACATACGAAGCTTGTACGCCATTAGTAAAGATGAATGGGTATTCTTTTTGAGTGTAATGACGTGTCACCATTAAGTCAGCTGAAAAACCTGGCGGCAAAGTATCTGTTCGGAAGTAACCAATTCTTCCCACTTCACTGAATGGCAATAGTTGCTCTCCAGTTGCTTTATCCAAAATATGACCACGACGCACAATGAGGTCGGCAACTGGTCGATTTAATATCGCGCTTGCGAGTTTAATAATGTTTTCCTGCAAAGCTTGCGAAGCCAAAAGAACAGCTTCGCCGCCAACCTCAGCGCCACGGGACGCCCATGTTCCACCACCGCATGGCGTGACATCCGTATCTCCAGTAACAACCCGTACTCGATCAATAGAAACGCCGACAGCATCAGCAACAATTTGAGTGTAAATACCTTCGGTACCTTGCCCTTGCTCACCAACACCAACTAATACCGAAACCCACACCACTTGGGTCCATGCGAACGATCGCCCCATCCTGAGAGGCAATGCGCGCACCACCGACTCCATAAAAAGCAGGACTTGGATTGGTTAACTCAATTAAGGTGGCAAAACTAATGCCACGATAAATTCCCTGCTTGCGGAGTTCAGCCTGCTCTTTACGCAAGGCAGAATAGTCCATCATCTTTTCAATAGTTCTCAAACATTGTTCATGCGATAACACCTCTAACCTGATGCCAGATATTCCAAGGTAAGGGTAGGCGTCATCAGGAATAACGTTACGTTTGCGAAATTCCAGAGGATCCATCTGCAATTTTTGTGCGGCCAAATCAATCAAACCTTCGGTAACAGCGCAAGCAATCGGATGACCTACCCCACGGTACTGACATGTAGGTGTTTTATTCTGGAACACGACATTTAAATGCGCACGATAGTTTTGATGCTTGTAGGGTCCACCCACTAAATTCACCACTTGATTACCTTCGATTGCGCTTGTTCTTGGGAACATGGAATATGGGCCAATTGCAGTCAAATCATCAATCTCAAAGGCCAAGATATCACCAGCCTTATTGGCGGCAATCCGACCTTTAATACGATGCTTGCGCGCATGAATATCACTCGTAAAGGATTCGAGGCGGTCAGCAACAAACTTCACTGGACGCTCAAGCATCATCGCCAGCCCTACGGTTGCAAAATCATCAGGATAAGCATGAACCTTAATGCCGAATGAGCCACCCACATCCTTACAAATGACATGTACATCCGATTCTGATAATCCAAACTGACGGCAATATAAATCTTGCATCATATTATGCGGTGCTTGTTGTGAGTGATATACTGTCAAGCGACAATCGCCTGGGTTGTAATCCGCAATTTGACAACGTGGCTCTAGTGTCACTCCGGTATGTCGCCCAAATCCAAAAGTAGCTTCTGCGACGACATCGGCAGTTGCAAACACCTCATCCACATTACCTACATCTAAGGTACGGGTGAAACACAAATTGTCGCCAAGTTCTGGATGAATAACAGGGGTATCCACATCTAACGCAATCTCCATTGAAACCACGGCAGGCAATTCTTCCCGCTCCACATCAATATGTTGCAAGGCATCTTCTGCTTGCGCTCTAGTTTCAGCCACTACCGTCACTACTGGCTCACCCTGCCAACAAGCGCGTTCGATCACCAAAGCATGCTGAGAGGTGCTGACTTCATGCCAGCCAAATGTCCTAAAGTGGCAACCCATGGCTTACAAATCTTTGCCATTTGCACACCATCAACAACTGCGAGTACCCCAGGCATCTTGCTTGCGTGTTCAGTATGAATTTTGCCGATTCTCATGTGTGCTACTGGGGATCGCCAGAACACTACATAAGCCATACGTGGCAATTGAATATCGTCAATATATGTACCTTGACCCTCAAGCAAACGACGAGCGCCATGCCTAGGTTCGCTATGCCCGATATAACGCTGATCGTTTGTTACTGAATCAAGCGCCATTCCCTTTAAATCACTTGACTTATTCATAATATGATCTCCTTCACACTCTAAGCGTAAGTAACTATAGGTTTAATAGTTTGGCCTTTTGCGCGCGCATCTAACACTGCAACAATCGCGT
This sequence comes from Polynucleobacter necessarius, assembly GCF_900095205.1. Lineage (NCBI taxonomy): Bacteria > Pseudomonadati > Pseudomonadota > Betaproteobacteria > Burkholderiales > Burkholderiaceae > Polynucleobacter > Polynucleobacter necessarius. The sequence goes on from NZ_LT606951.1 coordinate 1,363,051, forward strand.
CGACTATCGAGTGATAGCCAGTGCAACGGCAATAATTTCCGGATATCCATTCATGCACTTGCTCACGAGTTGCCTTGGGTTGCTTTTCGATGAGCTCTGCTGCTGCCAACAACATTCCTGATGAGCAGAAGCCGCACTGCATTGCGTTATGCCGCATAAAAGACTCTTGAAGGTCTGCTAGCACACCATTTTTGGTTAAGCCCTCAACCGTCTCAACCACTTTCCCATCGGCTTGAACAGCCAAAAACAGGCACCCGCGGATAATTTGCCCATCCACCTTGACGGTACAGGCGCCACATGCACCTTGCTCACAGCCCAAGTGCGGTCCTTTTAAATGCAGATCTTCACGCAAGAAATCCACTAGATGCTTGCGAGCCTCAATCTCTGCGTTCACAAGCCGACCGTTTACGGTCATTGAAATTTTTTTCTTCAAACTCATACTGATCTCCGAATTTTTCTGCCGATGTTTTATTGATTGCGTTTTAAGCAACCACCTGCTTGAGTCCACGCTCAAGCAGTACACCAATTTAAATGCTGTTTAGCTTCTGCGCTATTTGTAATATCTGCGATGACTTCAATTTCATCCCGCGCAGTAGCTACAGCTTTAGCAATCAATTCATCATTTAACTTTTGGCCATTCACTATCTCTTGGGCCTGTGTTGCCATTACTGGAGTGGCGCCCACTGAAAAGAATGTGAATGCACAATGATCGAGAACATCGCCTTGCTTTTGTGCAACCGCTGCCAAACCAGCAACTGCATAGTCGCCATGACGTCTAGCTAACTCATGAAAATAGAAAACTGCTTGTTAACTAGCAAGGGGAATCTCAGTAGCCACCAGAATTTCATCAGGCTCGAGAGAGGTCGTGTATAGATCAATAAAAAAGTCTTTTGCAAAAATTCTGCGCCCACCTGCTGGGCCATGAATAATCATGGTGGCTTGCAAAGTTAAGCTACAAGCAGGCCATTCAGCGGCGGGATCTCCATAGGCTAGCGAACCTCCCCAAGTTCCTAGGTTACGAATAGCACGATGGGCAATGTGTGGCGCAGCCGCTTTTAAGAGTGGTGCATGTTTTGCCACTAATTCTGAATCTTCAATTTCTGTGTGGGTCACCAATGCGCCAATCCACAATTGATCACCAACTGCCGTGATGCCTTGTAGTTCTTTTAAATCCGTAATATCAATTAAAACGCTCGGTTCAGATAAGCGCATATTTAATGTAGCCAACAGAGTCTGTCCGCCGGCTATCAGGCGCGCATTATCACCCCCCTGCTCAAGGAGAGCTTTCCGAACGAGCGCTATCTGCAAGGTAAGGCAGTAAAAACGGTGACTCAAGACGCAAAAAACGTTCAAGTGCAGTGCGAAGATGGCAGCCTCTTTGAAGCAGAGCTCCTCATTGCTTCGGATGGCATTCGCCCAGCAGTAAGAGCTCAAGTCGCCCCACAGATTCAGCCTGAGTATGCTGGGTATATAGCATGGCGCGGTGTATGTGATGAGGCCTGCTTATCGAATTACACGCTCGAGACGCTCTTTAACTATTTTGGCTTCTGCTTACCAAATAGAGAGCAGATGTTGGGCTACCCCGTCGCTGGATCAGGTAACGATACCCGCCCAGGAAAACGTCACTATAACTTCGTTTGGTACCGCCCTGCTTCTGAGCATGAAGAGCTGGTCAACCTACTGACAGATAACGATGGGCATTTTTATCCCACCGGGATTCCGCCACTCAAAGTTTCATGGAAAAACATCTCTCACATGCGCAAAGTAGCGCAAGATATCTTGGCGCCACAATATGCAGAGATACTTGAAAAGACAGCAGCTCTTTTTTTCAAGCCATCTATGATGTGCGCTCGGAAGAAATTGTGTTTGGCAGAATCGCCTTAATGGGTGATGCTGCATTTGTTGGTAGGCCGCATGTGGGAATGGGTGTCACCAAGGCTGGAGACGAGGCCATGTCCCTTACTCGACATATTGCTGAGTTTGGCGCCACTCCAGATGCCTTAAATGCCTATGGAAATGAGCATCTCAAACTCGACCAACAGGTAGTTGCAAGAGCCCAATATTTGAGACGCTATATGCAAGCACAGGGCAGTAAAGGTATTAGGGATTCCGATGACCTGAAAAAAAATGCCAACACAGTCATGGCGGAAACCGCCATTGATCTGAGCGAGCTATTGGCTCAAGGGAAAGCAGTGCCTGAATCCGTACATTAAAAAGCGCATTCAGTTAAGATTTGAAAAAAACTAAAAGCATTCTTATTTAACAAGGTTTTATATGGAGGAGACAACCATGAAACAAAAAGTAACGAATCAAACTAGACGCCAGATGTTAATTGGTGGAGCTGCAGTAGCAAGCACCCCACATTTGGTTAAATGTTGCAAATGCTCAAGCCAATACCATTAAGATTGGCTTTCCAACTGCGTTAACCGGTCCATTTTCTGCAGAAGCACAAGACCAAGTGAAGGCTGCTGAATTAGCCATTAAAGAATTTAACGACGCTGGTGGCTTTAATGGACGTAAAGCAGAACTATTGGTGCGCGATGACAAGCTCAATCCTGGTGAAGCAGCTACACGTACTTTAGAGTTAATCGAAAAAGATAAAGTGAACTTTGTTGTAGGCTCATTCTCTGCTGCAACACAACTTTCAATCAATGCTGTTTGTAAAGAACGTAAGGTACTCTTTAATTCCATCAGTCAATCTGATGCAATCAATGAAGCAAAAGACTGGAGCATTTATACATTCCACGAAGCGCTGAACCCGACGATGACTGCTGGTGCTGTGGCCCGCTATTCCATTCCGCATTTTGGTAAAAAAATTGTCTTCCTTACAGCCGATTACGCCTACGGTCATGAGATGGTGCGCGCATTTGAACGTGCTGGGAAAGAACTGGGAGCCACCACCCTAGCCGATATCCGTCATCCATTAGGCGCATCGGATTACTCCGCTTTCTTGCCTCGTATTAAAGCGTTGAACTCAAATATTTTGGTGCTTTGTAACTTTGGTCGCGACTTAGTGAATGCAGCAAAACAATGTACTGACTTCGGCCTGAAATCGAGCATGAAGATCGTTGCGCCAGTACTGCTGTATACCTCACGCCTTGCTGGCGATCCAGAAGCATTCGAAGGCATTATTGGTGGTACATCCTATTACTGGGGTCTTGAAGATCGCATCCCAACTGCAAAAGCATTTAATGACGCATTCCGCAAAATGTATAACGGTTCAGTTCAATCAGATTACGGCGCACTAGGCTATGCGGGCGTTAAGAGCATACTCGCCTCAATCAAAATCGCTAAGTCCACTGAAACTATGAAAGTGGTTTCAGCGATGGAGAATCTCAAATACGACTGGTATAAAGGTCCCGAGTACTATCGCAAATGTGACCATCAAGCAGTACAGACCGTCCTTATTGTTGAGTCCAAATCCAAGAATATGAAAGACAAGTATGACGTCTTCAATATTTTGACGATTGAACCTACTACTGAGAAAAACATGCGCTCTTGCGCTGAGCTAGGTCACAAAGCCTAATCCAAAAATTTCAGGGTGGATGGAGAATTCACCCTGACCCACCCCCCTTTTTTTTGCCATGAGGTGAAGGGTAGTTTTTCTGAGTAAATATATGACCGGTCTTTCATTTGAACTTCTTTGCATGCAACTACTGACAGGCGTAACCTTAGGTAGTATTTATGCACTTCTCGCACTTAGCCTATGCCTCATTTTTGGCATGCTCAATGTGGTGAACTTCGCTCACGGCGCTTTCTTGGGTGTGTACTTTCTAGGTGTCACAGGAAGCTTTTGGTTTAGCTTAGTTCTCACACCATTGTTCACAGGTGCAATCGGACTCCTGACAGAACGCTTCTTAGTGAGGCCACTCCATGGGCGCGGCCTTGACTATCCGCGATTACTCACCTTTGGTCTTTCTTATGTCTTAATCGAAGTCATGCGGATTACCTTCGGTATTGAAGGCTTGCCTTCAGTTACCCCTGAGGGTTTGGGCGGAACAGTCAACGTAGGAATTGGATACTTCCCTAAAAAATATCGCCTGTTTTTAATTGCAGCTACCGCAGGCATTATTTTTGGAGTTTGGTTTTTCATTCAGAAAACACGTTATGGCCTTATTATCAAAGCGGGAACTGCTGACCAAGAAATCGTGAAAGTGCTTGGCGTTGATATTGCCAAAGTTTGGCTTTTGGTTTTTGGTCTTGGCTGCGCAATTGCAGGCCTTTCCGGAATTCTCGCCTCACCCACTCGATCTGTTAATCCAGAAATGGGTATTCCGATTTTGGCGGAATCATTTGTAGAGTAACTGTCGTTGGCGGCATGGGTTCGCCAGTAGGCGCTGTCGTGGCTGGCCTATTAATAGGCATGGTTTACAGCATGACATCCCCCTTCTTCCCGGATTTAGCCGAACTTTCTATTTTTGTCTTGATGGCAGTAGTGTTATTAATCCGTCCACAAGGTTTATTTGGTAAAGCAGGAGCGATGGGCTAAGGCTCCGTATATCTATGAATTCATTTTTTCAACTTATTGCACGCCATCGCATACTAGCTAGTACGCTATTTTTAGCCATCTTCCCATTCATTATGCCTTATGAGGCGCTGGCAATTAATATTTTGATCTTTGGTTTTTTGCCATGGGCTTTAACTTGTTATTCGGCTACATGGGCCTTCTATCCTTTGGTCATGCGGCCTTCTTAGGTATTGGCAGCTATCTCACTGGAATTGGCATTGTTCATTATGGGATGCCTTGGGGTGTTGCGATTTTGGTTGGTATCGTTGGCTCAGCCATTGGCGGACTCATTATGGGCTACCTAGCTATTCGTACTAGAGGCATCTACTTCTCTATGGTGACTTTGGCGCTTGATCAAATTGTGTATTACATTTTTTATAAAGCAGAGAGTCTTACTGGTGGCGAGAATGGCTTGCCGTGGCGTCAGGGTTGATGAATTCAAGATCCTAGGCATCCCTGTTGACTTCTTAAACCCGCTTGTTAAGTAGTACGTGATCCTCTTTTTTGTAGTCATCGCGATCTGTCTTATCTCCCGTATTTTGAGCTCCCCTTTAGGGGCGGTAATGGAGGTGATCCGAGAAAACGAGAAACGTGCTGCTGCTTGTGGATTTGATGTTGCTCGTACTAAGCTGCTGGTATTTGTATTATCAGCAGCTATCTGTGGATTAGCCGGCTCTCTCCACGCCCTGCACCTTTCCATTGTTCCAATCGACTCCTTGCACTATCTCCCGTCTGGTCAAGCCGTCATGATGAGCATTCTCTGGGTGGCATGGGCACTTTCTTTGGCTCCTTTATTGGCGCCGCGGTCATGCTCTATTTAGAGGACGTTGTCACTACCTTCACCAAACACTGGATGGCCGTTGTTGGCTTAGTTTTCATGTTCTTTGTGCTGTTCTTCCCCAAAGGGATTTGGGGAACCATTCTGAGCAAGCTACAAATTAATCAGAATTCAAAATAATGAATAGCGCAACCATTGCTTCTATTCTTGAGGCGCGCAATGTCAGCAAGAGCTTTGGTAAGTTCAAGGCACTACAAAATGTATCCACTAGCTTTATGCCTAGAACACTCACGGCCATCATTGGCCCCAATGGTGCTGGCAAGAGTACATTCTTTAATGTCTTAAGTGGCGCATTCCCTCCCACAAGCGGTCAAATTCTATTTAATGGCAAAGACATTACTGGTATGCAGCAACATGAGTTTGCTCGCATTGGAATCTCTAAAAGCTTTCAGATTACCAATGTCTTTAAGCAATTAAGTGCTCATGAAAACGTACGTGTATAGCAGCTCAAATGGAAACAGCGCGCTATAACTTTTTACGAAATGCCCAAAGCTATCCGAAGCCAATTGAGATTGTCGATGAATTACTTCATCGAGTCAATCTTGAGCATTTACGTAATAAAAAGACTGGTGACTTAGCTCATGGTCAGCAACGTGCACTTGAGATTGCGATGGCACTTGCCTGCAATCCTAGTCTATTGTTGTTGGATGAACCTACTGCTGGCATGTCTCCAGAGGAGACCTTGGTCATGATGGAGCTGATTCGCACACTTGCGAGCGAGCGTACTGCCATCTTGATTGAGCACAAGATGAAACTGATTATGGGTCTTTGCAAGCGCATCATCGTTCTTCATCATGGCGAGTTCCTTGCAGAGGGTACTCCAGAAGAAATCCAAAATGGTGCTGAGGTACGTCGTGTGTACCTGGGTCAAGGTTAAAGAAAGCAAAACATGTTGCGTGTTGAAAACTTAAATGCCTGGTATGACCGTAGTCACGTCTTACAGGGAGTCTCTCTTGAAGTAAATAAAGGGGGAGATTGTGACCATTGCTGGGTCGCAATGGCGCTGGCAAAACAACCACCCTACGCTCCTTAATGGGTCTTCTATCTAAGCGTCAAGGCAAAGCTGCAATTGATGGCACTTCATTTTTAGATTTACCCGCTCACGAACGCTTTCATCTAGGCTTGGCATACGTTCCAGAGGACCGTCGAATCGCTCCAGGCCTTACTGTTAAAGAAAATCTAGAACTTGGCGTCATCGCTCAAAAAATAAGGGCGATATGAGTGCCTTAGTTGATGAAATTGCGGAAACCTTCCCGAAACTGAAAGAGCGTCTGCATCAAGATGGCACCTCAATATCGGGTGGTGAGCAACAAATGCTAGCAATTACTAGAGCAATGATCGCTAAACCTAAAGTGATCCTGCTTGATGAGCCATCCGAATGCATCATGCCGGTTTTTGTTGATGAAATGTTTGAGCTATTTGCCAAATTAAAACAGCAAGGCTTAACTATTTTGCTGGTAGAGCAAAATGTCCAGCAAGCTCTGAAAATTTCTGATCGTGCTTACATTCTTGATCAAGGTGAAATAGTGTTTCATGACACTGCTCAGAATCTTTTAAACAATTACGATATTCAGCAAAAGTATTGCGCCGTTTAAAAATTGACTCTATTTGCTTTAAATGAGATGTAGCCAATGACCCAACTGGTGCCAAAAACTTTCTGGAACCATAGTTAGCAACCATGTTAGCGTAATAAAACGCAACAACTTACCAATAAACATATAGATAAGGCATGGCTGCCATGGCAACTTCAGCCATCCTGCTGCAAGGCATAAGGGGTCTCCCAAACCTGGTAGCCATGACAGCAACAGCAACCTTGGACCCCAAGCTCCAAGCCAGCGCTTCAAGCGGCTATTGCGAGGCTCATCCATTAATTTGAAACTATTGCGCGCAAGAACTCCTAGCCACCAATCGAGCATCCCACCTAATGTATTACCAATCGTAGCAACTGCAATTGCAACCCAAAATAAGTGTGAGTTTAGAGTAATGTAGCCAAACAGGATGGGCTCAGATCCCGCCGGAATTAACGTTGCAGAAATAAAGGAGCTAATGAATACTGCCGGCAAGCCAACTGCAGGCATTTCAAACCATGCAAAAAAATTCCCAAACAGATGCTCCATTAAGCAATTTCCCCCATGGGAATAGCATCAGACTTCATGTGTTCGGTTCTCATAGAGCCTATTTTGCCTTGTTTTAGACAACCTCCAAGATTTTCAAATCTTGCTTAAACTAACGCCTAAGGCAGAAAAAACATCATAAAACCCATATTTTGAGACACCCATGAATCAACCTATTCCCAAGCCAGACCAATATCAAGAAATGCGCGAAGCATTACGCAACCTCTGTAGCACTTTTGATTCAGCTTATTGGCAAAAGATTGATCATGAAAGAGCTTATCCAGAAGCTTTTGTAGATACCATGACGAAGGCTGGTTGGTTGGCCGCACTAATTCCTGAGGAATATGGTAGCTCCGGACTGGGCCTTGCTGAAGCATCTGTGATCATGGAAGAAATTAATCTTTCTGGCGGAAATTCACGTTCGTGTCACGGCCAGATGTACAACATGGGCACACTATTGCGTCATGGATTTGACGCTCAAAAGAAAATGTATCTGCCCAAAATTGCATCCGGTGAATTACGACTTCAAAGCATGGCAGTCACTGAACCCACGACTGGTACCGAGATACCACCAAACTGAAAATTACTGCAGTTAAAAAAGGGGATAAGTATGTTGTCAATGGCCAAAAAGTTTGGATCTCTCGCATACAGCATTCAGATCTAATGATCCTCTTAGCCCGAACTACCCCCATCAATGAAGTGCAACGGAAATCTGAAGGCATGTCGATCTTCATCGTGAATCTAGCCGATGCAATTGGCAAAGGCATGGAAGTACGGCCGATTGCGAATATGGTCAATCATGAAACCAATGAGGTCTTCTTTGATAATTTAGAAATTCCCGCTGAAAATCTCATTGGCACAGAAGGCCAGGGATTTAAGTACATTCTTGATGGACTCAATGCGGAGCGCGTCTTAATCGCTGCCGAGTGTATTGGTGATGCTTATTGGTTTATTGATCGTGCTCGTCGCTATGCAAATGATCGTGTGGTGTTTGATCGTCCGATTGCGGATAGCTATATTGAAACTGAAGCCGCTAATCTGATGCGCTTCAAGGCTTGTGAGCTATTTGACGCCTATCAACCCTGTGGGCCTGAAGCTAACATGGCCAAATTTTCTTGCCGCCAAAGCATCTTGGGAGGCTGCTAATGTGTGTTTACAAACCCATGGTGGCTTTGGTTTTGCGAATGAATATGATGTTGAGCGCAAGTTTAGAGAAACACGGCTATATCAAGTGGCACCCATTTCAACAAACTTGATCTACTCCTATATTGCCGAGCATGTGCTTGGCCTTCCTAGATCTTTCTAAAAAATATCGACATGGGTATTCGCCCCTTAGACGGCATAACGGTAGTTGCTCTCGAGCATGTTATTGCCGCCCCATTCTGCACTCGACAGTTAGCTGATTTAGGTGCGCGCATTATTAAAATTGAGCGCCCTGGTGGCGGAGATTTCGCTAGAGGCTATGGACACCCAAGTTGAAGGCCAATCCTCTCACTTTGTTTGGGTTAATCGCTCCAAAGAAAGTTTAACGCTTGATCTTAAGCAAGACTCTGCAATGGCAGTATTTTAAAGAATTTATTAAAGACGGCAGATGTCTTTATTCAAAATCTTGCCCCTGGTGCAGCCAATCGTATGGGGCTAGGCCCTGAAGTTTTGCAAAAAGAAAATCCTGGTCTCATTACCTGCGCGATTTCAGGTTATGGAAACAATGGACCCTATCGAGATAAAAAGGCTTACGACCTTTTAATCCAAAGTGAAGCAGGGTTCCTTTCAATTACCGGGACACCAGAGACACCGAGCAAAGCGGGTAACTCAATTGCTGATATTGCCGCAGGGATGTATGCCTACACCAATATTTTGGCAGCTTTACTGCAAAGAGGGAAAACGCGCTGAACTATTGGAAATCATCAATCACTACTTTAGCAAGCTGACTTCAGAGCAATTGATCGCTAGACTAAAAAAAGCGCAAATAGCAAACGCTCACCTAAATGATATGGAAGGACTTTGGAAGCATGAGCAGCTCAAAGCCCGCGATCGCTGGACTCCAGTAGGCACTCCAAATGGGCCCATCCCTGCTCTGCTACCACCAGAATTAAATGATAGCTATCAATACCGTATGGATGCTATCCCTGCAGTTGGAGAGCACATAGACTCCATTCTCAAAGAATTAGGAATGACCTGAGTCTGAGATAACGGCTATGCGGGCTAGTGGAGCAATTTAAAGCAGTGGAGATGTGAGATGAGCGGCATTTTCAAGGTATCGCTGCCATGTAGGTCTTTTTGCCCACACTTTTGGATCAACGTAATCTGATTGCTCTAAATAGGAGTCAATCAACTTTTCCAGTTTTGCGCAGAAATCCACGTTATACACAATCAGACTGATTTCAAAGTTTAGACGCAAGCTGCGTTGGTCAAAATTCACTGAACCAAAGATAGCAATTCGCTTATCGATCAATAGACTCTTGGTATGTAACAAGCCGCCATGAAATTCAGCAATCACTATGCCTGCGGTCAATAGGTCTTCATAGAAGCTTTTACTACTCCAAGCTACTAAAGTCGAATCGTTCAACTTAGGAACGATTAGCGTTACCTTAACCCCTCTGCGGGCAGCTGCCATCAGGGCCTGAATCAATCCATCATCAGGGCCAAAGTACGGGGTAGTGATGGTTAACTCTTCACGCACATCCATAATGGCGGAGAGCAAAACTTGATAGAGAATATCGTCGCGATATACGGGGCCAGAAGAAAATTCTTGCACTATTGCACCACCCTCATGAGATGATGCTGGTGGCTCACGATCATTAAAATTCTGAATCTTGGGGTCATCGACGCTCCAGTCAAACGCAAAAGTTAGCTCAAATTGTGATGCCACTGGACCTTCAATGCGGACCATGGCATCAACCCACTCACCCACTCCAGAATCTTGCTTGAAGGTGCGCGGGTCAACCAAATTCATACTACCCGTCCAAACAATCGCCCCATCAATCACAAATATTTTTCGGTGAAGGCGCAAATCGGCTCGGCGAAATTGAAAACGCCCTATCTGAATAGGCAAAGCCTCTATTACTTGTATGCTCGCATTCCGAAAATCCGCTGGCCAATGAGACTTAAACCAATCTTTACTACCCAAGGAATCTAGTAGGACGCGACAGGCTACACCCCGCTTGGCAGCTGCAATGAGTGCCTCACAAACCCGATCAGCATCGCCACCTAAAGCCCATATATAAAACTCTAAATGCAAACTCTTTTTGGCTTGATTGATTTCATCAATAAAGTTTTGCAGGATATTGAGTGAGTTTGTATGTAATTTAATTTTGTTTCCTGCTACTACTGGTGAGCCATTTTTTGATTCGGCTAAAAGACTGAGGGCTCTTCCCTCAACAGGCAACCTCTGCCTATCAGCAGCAAACTGCTGGCGCATCATCTCGGTGAGCTTTTCGTATTCGCGATTCATATGAATGATCTTGCGGGTGAGCTTTCGTCCAACAGGTCGCTCCCCAATCAAAATATATAAAGCAATGCCAAGCAATGGGAGCAATATCACAATGAGAAACCAAGCAAAGACTACACCTACTGGTCTTCTGACTGAAATTAAATGCAGGCCGAACAATAAGATAATGGCGACATGAGCAATTGGAACCCAAATTAATGAAAACCCAAAAACTGAGCCAAAAATAAATGCCATAATATTCATACAAGTTCCAATTCAGCAGTAATGCCTAGGTGATCTGATAGTTTTATCCATTCATGCAAAATATTTGCATGAATGAATTTTGAAGCCACGAACATAAATCCTATCCATAGGCAGCAGTGGTTTGACACTAGGAAACGTTTTTGCTGGTGATCCAGTCAAGGTCTCAAAGACTTCCTCAAAGCCAGCGGCTCTCATAGGGGCACCAATTCGATTGCGCCAATCATTAAAGTTTCTTGCCACAATCGTGGGACCCCCTTGAGTCAATTCTTGGATATGCCCAATGATAGCCTCCAACTGTCGCTCACGCCCTCTCTCAAAGAGCGCTAGGTGAACACAAAAACAATGGATAGATTTATCTACGCCTTCTAGATTGGTCACACTATGCAATAGCCCTCGACCTTCAAATCGATAGGCCGATATGTCGTAATTATTTCCTTTTTGCTGGGGATGCTTGGAAAGAATTGCGTTTCCATGATGTCCATCGCGATACTCAACATTTTTTCCATAATGCCAATCACGCCAAAAATCCTCTGACAGAAAGTGAGTGAGTTCAGTCAACGGCCAATGCGAAAAACGTTTTACCCTACCTCGATGCTCTTGTTGCAACTACTTGTAAAAAAAGTAGGTCGGGATAATGAGTGCGCATTTTTTGACGTAACTGGTAAATCGTTGAATGCCGATGCAAAGGCGATAAACCTTTATGAAGATTCATACTCAACACCGTGAAACGGACAGGTTTACTGGAGCTCATCAAAACTGACCTGTTGCACTTTAGCGCCGAATACGCGCCAAATAAATCTCACCCTCAACCAATTCCTGGCACTGCATACATTTATTGCAAATAGAGGCTTGTTCTCTCAGTTCGTCAATGGAGTTCACTGGATGAGCATCCAAATACTCACGCAAATCCACATCGAGGACCTTATTGCAGAGGCAAACCACTTCAGCCATAGATTGAAAATAGGGTAATTAGTCTCATTACAGCCATTTTGCCACTGCCTTGATAGAATCAAGCCCATGTTGAAAGCCTTTCAAGACGCCCTCACCCTGCCTCGCCCATCTAGATGGAGGGGGTTTCTAGGGATTGTTTTGGTTTCCCTGCAAGTGAGCCTGATAGCCCTTCTGATTGGAACCCTTTTAGGGCTTCCGATAGGCGCCTTACTGGCAACCGAACAATTTGTAGGCAAAAAGACGATTATTGTGACGATCAATACCCTCATGGGGGTGCCCACCGTAATTGTTGGAGTCTTAGTTTACCTCATGCCATCTCGCTCAGGCCCTCTAGGAGCTTGGGGTTGGCTTTTTACGCCCAAAGGCATGATCGTGGCACAGACTTTACTTACAACCCCCTTAATCGCCGCCCTCAGTAGACAAATTCTGGAGGATTCTTGGAGAATCCATCGTGATTCGTTTATGAGCCTCCGATTGCCGCCACTTTCTCGATTTAAATGGCTGATTTGGGATTGCCGCTTCTCTTTAACGATTGCGATCTTGGCAGGATTAGCTAGAGCAATATCAGAGGGTTGGTGCAGTCATGATTGTTGGTGGCAACATAGATCATTCGACTAGAACCATGGCCACTGCCATTGCCTTGGAGACTAGTAAAGGAGATCTCCCTTTAGCGCTGGCCCTTGGCATTGTCCTGCTATCCATTGTTCTGCTAGCGAATCTATTTACCTTTGCAGTTCGTCAAATTGCTGAGCGCCGCTATGGTTAATTCAATCGAACATTTAAATCCATTTATTGAACTAAAAGACGTCATCGTCAAGAGCAATGGCAGGGTCATTCTCAATATTCCACATGCAATAATTCCAGTAGACAGAATTACAGCCTGCATTGGGCCGAACGGTGCTGGAAAAACAACCCTACTTAAACTGTTAGACGGCCCCATTAAACCGGATAGTGGAACAGTAAGCTATTCCTTTAAAACGAAAACAGCACTAGTACTGCATCACACCCCCATGATTAAAGCATCGGCGGCAACGAACATAGCAATGGTGAAAGATGTAGATACATCTATTACGCAAGCGGATGTAATCCAAGCAATTGAGCAGGTGGGACTCAGTAAATTAGCAAATAGCTCTGCCCATAAATTATCTGCAGGTGAGCGGCAAAAACTTTGTCTAGCTCGAGCAATTCTCCAAAAACCCAATTTAGTTTTACTAGATGAACCTACTGCCAATCTTGATCCGAATAGCACCGAACAAGTTGAAGAACTCATGCGTCAATTTGCTCATCAGGGCGCAAATGTCATCTTTTCATCTCACCAGCTTGCGCAAGTACAACGCATTGCTGAACATATTATTTTCATCGATCAAGGTGAGATAAAAGAAAAAGGACCCGTAGGTCCTTTCTTTGCAGATCCTCAAACACAGGCAGCGAAGCGCTACCTGCATCAAGAATTACTTACTGATTAATCCACTTGGCAGCCGCAGGTGCCGTTGTAGCTGCAGGGGCCGCAGGAGCTGCTGCAGGAACGGCTGCAGCCGCTACCCGGAGGAACAAAAGGTAGCGGAGCTACACAGGCAGCAGGAGCAGGAGTGCCCGCAACCCTAAATTGATCGGCAACTTTGTTTTGCGCCAAACATAATTTGTATGCACCAACCCTGTCACCATAAGCAGTTTTAGCTTTAGCTAAGTTTGCCGCCTCCTGTGCTTCAGGAGATAACGGTGGCAATGCTGCCAACGCCAAAGTTGCGGTGAATGAGCAAAATACAAAAGCAATGATTTTTTCATGGCTTACTTTTTTTCAGTTCGTCATACCAGAGCTCATGATGCTCTTTAGCCCAAGTAGCATCTACGTAACCAGTCTTCATGCCATCGATTGAACCTTGCATACCAATGGTACCGATGTAAATATGACCCATTGCCATTGCAGACATCAAGATCGCAGCGCTGCTGTGAATAATGTTGGCAATCTGCATAGTGCCGCGGGTGTATTCAATGGTCATGAATGGCACGATCATGTCGAGCACAAATCCTGATGCTGAAATCACCAAGCCCAAGAATGTCATACCAAACCAGAACTAAATCTTTTCGCCACCGTTAAAGAAGCCTGCTGGTACATGCTTGCCGCTGAAAATCCCACCAAAGGTTAAATACCGCTGCAGGTCACCTTTGCCAGGCAAGTTCTTATGAGCAAACAATAAGAAGAAGATCACGACACAAATTGTGAACAAAGGACCTGTGAAGTTATGAATATTTTTACAAACCATGAGGAAAGAGCCGTAAGCCACCCTACCCATCAAAGGCATTGCAAAATATTTTCCGTACAGGATCAATAAACCTGTGAAAGCGAGTGCTAAAAAGCTAAATGCCATCAACCAGTGAACTAAGCGATCAAACGCGCTGAAACGTTTAATTTTGACGCCGGACATAGGCTCATGAAGCTTTAATGATGCCCTTGCGAATCACGCGCCATTCTTGACCAGAGCGCTGAATCAGAACACTCGATTCTTTGTCCGGAATGCTAACATAGTTGTATGGGTCGCTATTGGCAGTAGTAAAAATGGAAGGGTTGACTGGCTGAGTCTGGGCTTGAGTACCATTCTCCAAACTATTGGGATTAGCAGGTACCGAGGCTGGATTAATATCCGTTCCGCTAGCAGACGGCAGAGGCGGCATCGGTGCACGCTCAGCAAAACTGATTCCGCTCGCCAGAGTCAGCGACAAACCAACAGCCACCACCAAAGTGCGTAGAACTTTAGAAAATGATCGTTTCATACACATGTCCTTAAACGTTTTCGTTTTATTTATTGTTGTTTAGTTGATCACTTAACGCGACTGTATTCGTTCTGGCCTTGAGTTCGCTTGTCAACCGACTCAGTCCAGCTAGCCTGATTTCCTGGTGTCCAACCTTTTGTCACGAAGCCGTTGTTAGCACCCATATAAGGGGCGACATCAGGACGCTTAGCAGCTTTAGCTGCAATTTCTGGTGGCTCAGAACAAGCTGCCATTAGAGTAGCTGCCGCAAAACACAAACCGAGAGTTTTGAAATTGACTTTCATTATTTAGCTCCTGGAATTTTTGCAGCAGGCGTTGGGGTTGGGGGTGGTGTATCTGGACCGCCATAAGCTATGGACCAACCAAAAGCTTTGGAACCTGGGCATTTACCATTCTTTTCACGTGTAGCAACACGATTATTAAAGATGCCAGTAATGGTGTCGCTATCACCACCGATCAAGGCTTTGGTAGAACACATTTCAGCGCAAAGCGGTAATTTACCTTCAGCCAAACGATTACGGCCATATTTTTCAAACTCAGCAACGCTACCGTTCTCTTCTGGTCCACCGCTACAGAATGTGCACTTATCCATTTTGCTACGTGTACCAAAGGCACCTTTATTCAGGAACTGAGGTGCGCCAAATGGACATGCAAATGAGCAATAACCACAACCAATGCAGATATCCTTGTCATGCAATACAACACCTTCATCGGTGCGATAGAAGCAATCTACTGGGCATACCGCCATGCAAGGTGCATCTGTACAGTGCATACAAGCAACTGATACAAATTTCTCTTGACCGATGATGCCATCGTTAACGGTGACAACGCGACGGCGGTTGACGCCCCAAGGTACTTCGTTGTCGTTCTTACAGGCAGCAACACAACCGTTGCACTCAATGCATCGTTCTGTGTCACAAATAAATTTCATTCTTGCCATTGTGTTCTCCTGACTTTATTTTTTGACTTAGGCAAATTTCTCGATTTGACACATAGTGGTTTTTGTTTCTTGCATCATCGTCACCATGTCATAACCATAAGTAGTTGCAGTATTTACCGCTTCACCCTGTACTACAGGTGCCGCATCCTCTGGATAGTATTTACGCAAGTCAGCACCCTGCCACCAGCCAGCAAAGTGGAATGGTATGAATGCAGTTCCTTGGTCAACACGCTCGGTAACCAATACACGCACTTTGATCTGTGCGCCTGTAGGTGGCCTCACCCAAACATAATCCCAGTTTTTGATACCGCGATCTGCTGTTGCCTTAGGATTGATCTCCACAAAGTTTTCTTGTTGGAGTTCTGCCAACCATGGGTTAGAACAAGTCTCATCATCTCCACCCTCGTACTCAACCAAACGACCAGAGGTCAGAATGATTGGGAACTTCTCATATAACTTCTGGTTCAAGTTTTGATCTTAAACAGTCTTATAGAGAGTTGGTAAGCGCCAGAAATTCTTCTTATCAGCGGCGGTTGGATACTTGCGCATCATTGGCGCATTGGTATTGTAGAGTGCTTCACGGTGAATTGGAATCGCATCCGGGAAGTTCCAAACCACTGCACGCGCTTTTGCATTGCCAAATGGATGACAACCATTTTTCATTACCACGCGCTGAATACCACCGGATAAGTCAGTCTTCCAGTTCTTACCTTCAGCGAGCTTCTTCTCCTCATCAGTCAACTGATCCCACCAACCTAATTTCTTCACGAACACGTGATCAAATTCTGGGTAACCAGTGGTAATAGCTGAGCCCTTAGAGCAAGAACCATCACCCGCCAATAAGCTCACACCTTCGCGCTCAACACCGAAGTTCGCACGGAAGTTACCACCACCCTCCATCACACTCTTACTGGTGCCATACAGATTAGGTGAGCCTGGGTGTTTGATTGCAGCCGTACCGTAATAAGGCCAAGGCAAACCATAGCAATCGCCAGTAGTGTTATAGACAGTAACTGGGTCTATTCCACCACGTGATTTCAGGGTCTTAGGCTCAAATGTGGCAACCATTCTCATATGCGCTTTGAGACGCTCAGGAGTTTGGCCGGTATAGCCAATCGTCCATACGGAGCGATTAATAATCTCTCACGCAAGATGTCCTCATTCTGTGGCTCCTTCCATTGCTTTCCAGCAAATTTGGAATTGAGCATTTTGTAATTCTTTGACAACTCTTCGCCAAAACCTAAGCATCTACTACAACCAAGAGATCTAACTTATTCACCGCACGCTTCATATCCAAGCCGCGAGTTTGTGAGTTAGGAGCGTGACCCCAGAAGAACAAACCTTTAACGTTAGTTTGCTGATCGATCATGTCGTTCTTTTCGAGAACAGCATCAACCCAACGAGAAACTGTCGTACCGGATTTCTCCATCATGTCAGGTGCATAACGCCCCTTAATCCACTCATAATCAACACCCCAAACCGTTGCGAAGTGTTTCCATGAGCCAGCGGCCAAGCCATAGTAGCCAGGCAATGCGTCTGGGTTAGGACCTACGTCAGTTGCGCCTTGAACGTTATCGTGACCGCGGAAAATGTTTGTACCGCCGCCAGACTTACCAACGTTACCTAATGCCAACTGCAAAATACAGGATGCACGCACCATGGCATTGCCAATGGTGTGCTGTGTCTGACCCATACGCCAAACAACAGTACTAGGACGATTCATGGCCATGGTCTTAGCAGCTTGATAAACCTGAGTCTCAGGTACACCACATGCCTCCTCAACAGCAGCAGGAGTCCACTTTTCCATCACTTCTTTGCGGATCTCTTCCACGCCGTAAACACGGTCGTTGATGTACTTCTTATCTTCCCAGCCATTTTTAAAGATGTGATACAGCACGCCAAATAAGAATGGAATATCTGTGCCTGAACGAATGCGGATATATTGATCTGACTTAGCAGCTGTACGGGTGTAACGTGGATCAACCACGATCACTTTGCATCCGTTTTTTTGCGTGTAACAACATCAACATAGAAACTGGATGAGCTTCTGCAGCGTTTGAGCCAATGTACAAAGCCGCCTTAGAATTCATCATGTCGTTGTAGCTATTGGTCATCGCACCATGGCCCCAAGTGTTAGCAACACCTGCAACCGTTGTGGAGTGACAAATACGAGCCTGATGGTCTGTATTGTTGATACCAAAGAAAGAGACTCGCTTACGCAATAAGTAGGCCTGTTCGTTGTTGTGCTTAGAGGATCCGATAAAGAACATCGCATCTGGAGAATATTTCTCACGAATGCTCTTCATCTGAGCTGTAATTTCAGTTAGCGCCTGATCCCAAGAAATACGCTGATACTTTCCATCAACCAACTTCATTGGGTAACGTAAGCGATAGTCGCCATAACCGTGCTCACGCAAAGCAGCGCCCTTAGCACATGAGCACCCATATTGATTGGAGAATCAAAGACTGGATCTTGGCGAACCCAAACACCATTCTCAACGGTCGCATCTACTGCGCAACCAGCTGAACAGTGTGTGCAAATAGATCTCTTGACTTCAATCTTGCCTTTGCCATCAAGCATTGCTTTGCTTGGCTCAGCAGCAGCTTTTTGAACAAAACTCAATTGGCTTGCGCGATACCAGTACCCACTCCAACGCCTGAGCGCTTTAGGAATGTGCGGCGATCCATTGTTGGCACGGCGGCTTTTAAGCCTCGTGACAAGCTGCCGATCAGATGCGATGTTGTACGACTGTTTTGTGGGGTATTGGATTTACGAGTCAGACTCATATGGTGTCCCTGAAAAAGTTTTTTGTATTTTATTGGATAACAGTTACAGCGATAGCAAGATAAAAAATAATTAAATCAAAGTAGTTTCGTAATATTTACGCACGTGCGCAGCCATCGTTTGGCCTGCGTCTTTGATTGCAGTAGTCCCACTAATTTCTTGGATCACGGCCTTACCAACTGGGGTTTGACCGACTACTGCAAACAGCGCCAACGGCAGCGCTTGCACCAATAAAGAACTTATGGCGCGACAGCTTATTTTCTTCGCTTAAAGCAACTTTGGATTTAGTGCTCATGGCATGCTCCTATTTGATTATTCTTGATATAGCGCAAGTGTAATTAGTAATTGCATTTTTGACATATTCACTTCAAATAGAAGTGTTAGGACATTCCCTCTGTTGCACCGCAACATTAAATCATGTCAAAGCCTTGACCCTCGATAGCTAGGAATTCTCTAGTGTGAGCGGCTACAGGACTATATAAATGCATCTCCGGAATGTCTTCTATTGCATCGCACAATTCATCGTACCAAGAGCGGATATGCTCATTGAAAAAAACCCTTTGATTTGTAAGGGTTGAAACTTCTACATCATCACCGGCAATGAGGTAGCGCATCACTTCGCACAGCGCTAAAATATGATCTTCAGTTTCAGTCACTTCTTCTGCGGCTTCCAACCCGAATTCTTCCAAAGCTTTGCGAATATTCACCAATGGCTTTTCATTTAAATGGCCAGCCATATAGAAGGAGCCATTTAGCACGACGTTCGGCTTCCCAACGCTAATGAAATTCAAATCAAATTCATCATGCCAAGCCTTGGCCGGGTTATTTTTTGCTACTTCCGCCACGTCTATCCAAACTTTAGCCAAAGGTGCTTCATCTGCAGCGTCATGCTAATCAGCGGTGGCGGCAATTTGATCTAGCAACTCTTGATCAGGCGACATCTGAAAAAACGGGCAATCAAACCATATAAATCTGCTCTTGCGAGATCTTCGGGCAAGCCCACATCACCCACTTCTGTAGATGGCCTGTCTTTCAATACTTCTTTTGCATTTTCACTCATGATTCTTTTTCACCATATCTACTACGCGACAATCACTACACATCTTCAATCGATCCATTGCGGCCCCAGCAAAAGCGCCGTGCGCACCTAGCTTAGTGAGCATCAAGTTAACCATCTTGAGTGTTCCAAAGACTTTGCCACAGCTAATGCAGTGGAAAGGTTCGGTTTCATTCAATTTCACCCTTTGCTTACGTTGCTCTACTGTCTGCAAACGAGGGGTAAGTGTTAATGCTTTTTCTAGGCAAGTTTGAACACAGAGGCCGCATTGAACACACTGTTTTTCAATAAAGGACAGTATGGGCTCATCGGGATTATCTAAAAGCGCGCCCTCTGGGCAACCACTGACACACGACATACACAAGGTGCAAGCATCTTTATTAATTGCTAACCCACCAATTAAGGAAGATTTTGGTAGCGCAACTCCAGCTTCAGGCAAAGGTGTCTTGGCCTGTTTTTGCAAATACTCTAAAACAGCTTCTAGCGTTTCGCGCTTTTGGTTCGATAAACCAATACTTGCGGGAGTGCAAAATAGGACTCAATGAGCCGCGCTGACGTAAAGCTCCCATTGCTTTTGAAACCGTAGATAAATCATCGGTAGCGCTTGCCAGTATCAAATGAATGCGCTCGTCAAAACCATAAGCCTTCAGAATGCTATTGGCTAATTCTGCTTGCTCTTCCAATGCAGCTCGGTATGCGGGATCTTCATCACCGCTCAATAAGAGCGTGACCTCAGCAAAACCGTAGCTAAGAGCACCGAACCATAAATCTAGACCAGTTGAAGTAATGTGCTCTATTCCGTAAGGAATCACAAAAGCAGGAAGCCCCTCAAATTGCTTGGGCATGATATGGGCAGATCGGCCGAGCCCATCAATCATTTGTGAGCCTGCTTTTAAGGTATGCAATAGCAAGCTGGGTGCCATTGCTTGATTTATTTTTTTAGCCTCTGCAGTAAATACACTTGCGAGCATTTTTAACTCTTTACCCTGATGAGCAACGCTCGGATAATTGTAGCGC
Organism: Polynucleobacter necessarius; assembly: GCF_900095205.1. Classification (NCBI taxonomy): domain Bacteria; kingdom Pseudomonadati; phylum Pseudomonadota; class Betaproteobacteria; order Burkholderiales; family Burkholderiaceae; genus Polynucleobacter; species Polynucleobacter necessarius. The sequence goes on from NZ_LT606951.1 coordinate 1,383,726, forward strand.
ATTGCACCAGATGGACTTGTGGTGGCACAAGCTCCGCAACCCATGCAGAGATTTGGATTTACTTCGACAGTACCTTGACCATTTTTGAAAATAGATCCGATAGCACCAGTTGAGCAAACATCTATACAAGCATTGCACCCAACTTTGCCATTGCGACCGTACGCACAAATTTTCTCGTTATAGACAAAATATTTTGGCTTCTCAAACTCACCCACCATCTAACTGATTAGTCGCCAATGCCTGATCCAAGGGATCAGTTCCTGGCGCAAAGTAACCTTGGGGAGTTTGACTCATACGCATTTTGGGATCAGCACGCAAATCTAGAATCAGATCAAAGTCAGAACTACGTTCACGCTCTTTTCGATCAAAAGAAATAGCTCCTATGCTGGCACAAGCAGTAACGCAAGCGCGATGGGATTTGCATTTATCGAGGTCAATCTGAAAAGATAAATTGATAGCATTTTCTGAGCAAACTTCTACACATGCCCCACATCGCGCACACATCTCGGGATCTATCGGATTTTGTAAATCCCAATTAACCGAAAAATTACCTAGATAGCCATCAAGCTTTGTGACAACTCCGGTAAAAATAGGATAACTTCGATTCAACGGCAGATCGCCAGGTTCCCGTACATAAAACAGAAACATTTAAAGACTGACTCAATTTCTCAGCCCAAGGAGTGGCTTGAGAGCCTGCGCCGATAATTAATAGTCTGCCCTGGCTTTCCATAGCTCACCACAGGAACGGGTTCCGCTTCAGGCATGTCAGCTAATGCCAACAAGGCAGCAATTTTTGGTCCCGATAGAGCTGCTTCTTGAGTCCAACCAGCAACTTCACGAATATTGACAAAACGCAATGGGGCTATTAGCGGCTTCTCCGCTTTATCGGCTAACTCACTGAAGAGGGCTCCCTCTTGCGTACAGGCAATCACCAAGGATTCGGAGCCATCAAGGGCTTTTAAAAATGAGCCGACCTCTTGTCTACATAAAGACTGATGGATGGGCACTCCCATCGCTTTTGCATCCAAAGGCATCGTGCCATTGCAGTTGCAAATTAATTTTTGACTCATGCGCTATCTTCTTAAGCTTTTTTCTGTTCGGGCTCTATTGGTAATACATTGGGCACTTCATCCAACTGAGTAGAAGGTTTTTGCTGTGTGGATGTTAAAGCACTTTGGCTTTGTAACTCTTCTGAGTTGCTTTCTGCTTGAAGACCTAGCTCTTGGCTTTCGGTCTGCCCAGAATCCGGAGATACCAGATCGGCAGACTTATGGAACAGATTCAACATATCACTCTGCACCATTCTCTCCAGCATACCCGGTGGGAGCGGATCAGGCTTGCTGTAGTCATCAATATAGATATCTAAGCCGTCCATGATATTGAAATGAGGATCAGTAAACATCTTCTTGAGTACAGCCTGCTGAACAGCCGGATCTACATCTGGCTTCATAAAAGCTGAAAAGTCTGGATCAAAGCGATCGATTAGCTACATCTTCCAAAGTAGGTAGTGGTGGCGCCTCCTCTGCAGCCTTCTCAGTAGGAAGATCTTGCACAGACTCTTTTAAGGGTCTCTATTTTTTCTCTTGAGGACCGTCAACCTCTAACCCAGATTTGCGCCTAGACCAACGACCTAAAAATCCATCAGCCATTATTCCTCCATGGGGCGCTCAGCACCTTTAAATGAAGCGGGCTTATGACGTTTTTTTGGCTCTGGATGATAGTGCTCGTTTGCGTACTCTTGTAACCAAGTTGCATGCTGCTCACTCATAGGGATAGTGTCTACTGACTCCCCGCCATCCAGCAAGCGAGCAGCTTCGTTGTAACTGACACAAATACGATGCGGTACTGCAAATGAGGTCTCTGACTTTGCCAAGTCAATGGATTGCTCATCTATATAGCGCTCTACATCTTCTTCTAGGCGCCACATGACAAACCAACTCGGAGTGGTCGCAGATACATTGAGGTAGTAACCTTCAGCCTCATCAGGAAAGAGGTCTAACTCATAACCTGTAAATAGCCAAGACTCCCCCTCCGCATCGCGCCCCCAAGAATTGGCCCGCAATGGAATTACTTGGATTGTTATTGAATTGCCCAAAATCAGGCAATACCTCCTGAGGCACCCAGCGGCATGAGACCCACGGGTTGTCAATATTTTGTTTACGCATCAATACTGCAAAACGCATAAGTCCTCAGGTGTTTTGAACCACAATGTTCGGAAATTTACTGCTCATATCTTTAGATAGAGTAGCAACACGAATGGCAACCTGTCTAGCAATACCTTTATAAATGGCGCTGATTGCTCCATCAGGATCTGCTACTACAGTGGGACGCCCCGCATCAGCCTGCTCTCGAATAGAAAGATTCAGCGGCAAAGACCCCAAGAAATCAACCCCGTATTCTTTACACATTTTTTCGCCACCACCAGCGCCAAATACATGCTCTTCATGGCCGCACTTAGTACAAACATACGTACTCATGTTTTCAATGATTCCGATGATAGGCACCCCTACCTTCTCAAACATCTTCAGACCCTTACGGGCATCTAACAATGCAATGTCCTGAGGAGTAGTCACAATCACAGAACCGGTAACGGGAGCCTTTTGCGCCAAGGTCAATTGAATATCCCCCGTACCAGGAGGCATATCGACAATTAAATAATCCAAATCGCGCCAACGAGTTTGTCTTAATAGTTGCTCCAAGGCAGAAGTCACCATAGGGCCGCGCCAGACCATAGGTGCATCATCATCAATCAGAAAACCAATTGAGCTTGCTTGCAAGCCGTAAGCCTCCATAGGCTCGATCGTATTTTCTTCAATAGAGTCTGGCCTTCCAGTGATACCCAACATCATAGGTTGGCTTGGTCCATAAATATCGGCATCCAAAATTCCTACCTGTGCGCCCTCAGCTGCAAGAGCCAGCGCCAAGTTCACAGCAGTGGTCGACTTGCCAACTCCACCCTTACCGCTAGCAACCGCAATAATATTTTTTACGCCAGGCAACAACTTGACGCCACGTTGAACTGCATGCGCAACGATGTGACTAGAAACATTAACACTGACATTTTTTACGCCAGGCAATTCGCGCAAAGCAGCAATGACTGACTTGCGAATAGAGCCAAATTGACTTTTAGCTGGATAACCTAAGATGATATCTAAGGAAATATCACCATCTTCAACGCGGAGATTTCTCACGTTTTTAGCAGCTACATAATCAATCTTTGTATTAGAGTCGACTAAGTTTTTTAAAGTCGCCTGCACTAACTCTGGGGTAACTGACACTACTTTCTCCTATTAATGTATCCACCTAGAATGTGTCTCTAGATATTTAGCACTTTCTTAATTAGCGCTAGCTTACTCGTAGCCGGGAATATTTGCTGAAAGTGATTAGCTTCAGCAGGCATCTAATGCCTTAAAAAATCAGCAAGCTTAGATAATAGACAGCCATTGACATTAAGGCAGTCGCTGGAATAGTGAAGATCCATGCCCAAACAATGTTTCCAGCAACCCCCCAGCGGACTGCGCTAGCTCTTTGTGTTGAGCCTACGCCAACAATAGCCCCAGTAATTGTATGGGTAGTGGAAACAGGCACACCTAAAGCGGTAGCAGCAAATAAGGTAATCGCCCCGCCTGTCTCAGCACAGAAACCGCCGACTGGCTTCAATTTTGTAAGCTTCTGACCCATAGTTTTCACTATGCGCCAACCACCAAACATCGTACCCATCGCAATCGCGATGTAACAACAAATAATGGTCCAAGTTGGTGGCATCTTTGAGCTAGCCTCTGCGTACCCAGTAATAATAAGCAACAGCCAAATAATGCCAATTGTCTTTTGTGCGTCATTACCACCATGACCCAAGCTATATGCACTCGCAGATAGCAGTTGAAGACGGCGGAACCAACGATCGGTTTTGGCCAGGTTTGCGTTTCTACATACCCAAGCAACCAGTAGCATCATTAAAGAACCAAGCAGGAAGCCAACAAACGGTGAGATAAAAATAAAAGAAACTGTCTTGAGGATTGCTGACCAGACCAAGCCATCAACACCAGCCTTAGGTAGTGCAGCACCAACTAAGCCGCCGAACAACGCATGTGAAGAACTTGATGGAATTCCGTAATACCAAGTAATTACATTCCAAATAATTGCGCCTACTAAAGCACCGAGGATCACGTGCAAATCCACTGCAGCTGGATGAACAATTCCCTTACCAACTGTGGCAGCTACGCTTAAATGGAAAATAAAAATAGCTAGAAAATTAAAGAAGGCTGCAAATACAACTGCCTGCTGTGGCTTGAGTACGCCAGTCGATACTACCGTTGCAATAGAGTTAGCAGCATCATGAAAGCCATTCATGAAATCGAATGCAAGGGCTAGCACTACCAAAAGCGCAACAACCCAAAAAGCTACTTCTGTCGCTGGCAACTTATTTCGCCTTAAGAGTTTTCAAGAACGATACCTTCAACCAAATTGGCAACATCCTCACATTTATCGGTAACTTCCTCGAGTAACTCATAGATGCACTGGCACTTAATCAGCTCACGCACTTCGATATCTTCGCGGAATAGCTTTGTAATCGCCGTAGAAAGCAGACGATCCGCTCCAGACTCCAAATGATCAATCTCGTCACAGGTCTTTAAAGCAGCTTTGGCTACCTCTGGATCAGAGATGTCTTTTAACGTGGCAACCGCATTTCTCATTCCAATACAACACTGGTTGCAGAGCTCTGCCATTTGCAACATCTCAGGCGTCATTCTCTTTACATCATACAAATGCATTGCTTCTGTACCATTTTGCAGCAGGTCTGCTACATCATCCATCGTATTAATCAGTGAAAAAATTTGGTCTCTATCGATCGGGGTGATGAAAGTTTTATGCAAACGACGATGCACTTCTTTCACAACATCATCACAAGCATGTTCTGCTTTATCTACCTCTTGAGTGTATTTGGCACGCAATGCTTCATCGCCGTAGTACTCAACAAATTTTAAAAAAGATTCGGATGCGGAAACAATATTGTTGGCGTGCTCATTGAAAAGCTCGAAGAAATTACCATCGTGAGGCATTAACTTACTGAAGAACATAAATCACGATCCTTTGAGGACAAAAATGCTAGTTTTATTAGATTTGCGGTAATTCTAATCAATTGCTATTGAAGAACAGGAAAGCCAGCATCTGTGATGAGCTGACTTACCTGTTCCGCAGATAAGCTCGTCTCTAGATTGATGATCTGAGTCTCCAAATCTGCCTACACCGTTGCTTGCGGATCCTCAGCCTGTATTGCTCGGGTAACGGCATTTATGCAGCCACCACAAGTCATTCCGGATACTTTTAGAGTCAGCATATTGGCCTTTTTGATGTAAGTATGGCTTTCATGGAGTAGATTATCTTCTATATGAGCCTTCAAAAAGATATGAATTCCGAGCTATTTACTCTAGATATCGGCGGCATGACCTGCGCATCTTGTGTGGGCAGAGTTGAGAAGGCTTTGGACAAAATCCCTGGGGTAGAGGCAGCAAGCGTCAATTTAGCCACTGAACAAGCAAAAATACGCCTGAACCCCCATTCTGGGACCAAAATTGATGAAATCATCGCCATAGTGCAAAAGACGGGGTATGAAGCCAAAGTCAGCGCTCCACATGGCATACCAGAATTAGCCCCCGCAAAATTATTCTGGGGGACTGATGGTTTGGGGCATGTGTTACTAGGCCTTGCTCTTTCTGTTCCACTCTTTTTGCCAATGTTCCTCATGCCATTCGGAATCCATTGGGCGCTTGCTCCAAAGTGGCAACTACTCCTTGCAAGTCCAGTTCAATTTTTTTTAGGATGGCACTTTTATAAAGCTGGCTTCAAATCCCTCATGTCAGTGGTTGGCAATATGGATTTACTAGTAGCGCTTGGTACCAGCGCTGCCTACGGATTAAGTGTTTACCAAATGTTGGCTTCTGAACATGCCACACATGAGCTGTATTTTGAAGGCTCTGCAGTGATCATTTGTATGGTCATGCTGGGTAAATGGTTGGAAGCGAGAGCCAAGCAACAAACTAGTGAAGCGCTACGCGCCCTACAGAAACTCTGGCCTGAGCATGCCAAAGTAATCGATGGAAATTTCATCATCTCTGAAAGCTCACCATTAGATCAATTTCGTGACCTTCCCTTAGATCAAGTTTTCCCCAAAGACCGCATCCTCGTCTTGCCAGGTGAACGCATACCGGTAGACGGCATCATTCTGCGTGGCAGTAGCCATGTCGATGAGTCTCTACTGACTGGGGAGAGTGATCCCGTCAAAAAACATGTCAACGAAAAAGTCATTGGCGGTTCATTGAATGGCGAAGATCTACTGGTGATAGAAGCCCAAGCCGTAGGTGTGGAAAGTGTTCTTTCAAAAATCATTTCCTTGGTGGAGGATGCTCAAACCCAAAAAGCGCCCATCCAAAAATTGGTTGATCAAGTCAGCGCTATTTTTGTTCCTAGTGTGATTGTTATAGCAATCATTACTGGAGTGGCCAATTGGTTTTATCTAGGCTCTGCTTCAATTGCCATACTGAGAGCAGTCTCTGTTCTGGTCATTGCTTGCCCTTGCGCCCTTGGTCTAGCTACACCGGCAGCTATCATGGCAGGAACTGGTGTCGCAGCTCGCTATGGGATATTGATTAAAGACCCTCAGGTATTGGAGCTAGCACACCGCTTAAACGTGGTTGCTTTCGATAAAACAGGCACGCTGACGATTGGCAAACCACGATTGCTGGAGGTTGTTTCTTTTGCGAACTCCCATACTGAAGAAGATATTCTTGCTAGTGCTGCAGGCCTACAACTTGGCAGCGAACATCCTCTTGCAAAAGCACTACTGGAGGCAGCAAAGCAAAAGGGGCTTGAGCCCTCCATTCCAAGCGAAAGTAAAGCTTTGCCAGGTATTGGCATTAGCGGTAAACCCAACTTTGGCGCTTTTAAGGGTCAAAATCTTACCCTCCAAAGCATTGCCTCACTAGAAGGTAACCCGCATTACGCTGTGATCTTGAAAAAAGCACAACCGTGTTTTCATGCGGGGCAAACTGTTTCCGTATTAATGAATCATGAAATACCTTCAACGCCAATTGCCATCATTACTTTTGGGGACGAACTTAAAGACAGCTCCAAAGAAGCAATATCCTCTTTACACCGTTTAGATATTCGCGCAGTCATGCTCTCTGGCGATAATCTTGCCGCTGCTAAACGGGTGGCAAATACGATAGGCATTCATGAAGTATTTGCACAAATTTTGCCAAGCGATAAAGCTGACATTATTCGTCAACTCCAACAAAAAGATGGTCAACGTCAATTCGTTGCCATGGTTGGTGACGGTGTAAACGATGCACCAGCATTAGCCACTGCCGATGTGGGGATGGCAATGTCAACAGGTACTGATGTCGCAATGCAAGCTGCGGTCATTACCTTAATGCGAGGTGACCCAATCTTGGTAGCGAATGCAATTGATATTTCGAAGAGAACCTGGCAAAAAATTCAGCAGAATTTGTTCTGGGCATTTATCTTTAACGCCACTGGCATCCCTTTGGCAGCCTTAGGCTACTTATCCCCGATGCTGGCGGGTAGCGCTATGGCACTATCGAGTTTCTGCGTGCTGAGCAATGCACTCTTACTAAAGCGCTGGCGCCCTTCCCAACACTAGACAAGATTGACCTATTACTTTTGATTCTTGCGAATCAATTCAATATCGCCATAAAAAGCGCGAGTTTCCGATTTGGTATTGTCAGTATCAGTCAGCAATGCAATGCCAATTACTTCACCAGGAGCTTCTCCATAAGCCCGCTTAAAGTCAGCAGCTAAATCACGTTGATGTTTGTGCCACTGACCCAAATTATCCCAACCAGAATCCACCACAATCATCTTGACTCGGGAGGTGTGTATATTAGTAATGATGGTGTCGACGGGAGACTTTCCGGACCAGATATACATTATAATGTGGCATATGGCATTTCTTGACCACTGATGAGATTAACCATTTCAAAAGTCATTTTTTCTTTTAAGGGTAATTTTGATTTATTACCGTCGAATGCAACCAAAATACGAAGCGGTGCATCATCCGTATAATCATCGGCATTAACAGCATTAACAATTGGGGTTATCGCCTTCCACTCCCACTGCAACAGCAAATTGGATGCCTGACGCGGACGCAACTTGACAGCTAATCCTGAAGCAGATGTTTTGGAATTAGCGCTAAGAACCATTCCACCTTGATAGTTTTCTAGACGATAAACCGTATTCTTTTTAAATGGAACAATGCGATAAAAGTTCCACCCATTGGGCATGCCTCACATGCAGTCTCGCTCGAGAATTTAGGTAATTTATCCTGAGCCGGCAATTGATCAAGGTTAATAGCTTGACCAACTTCGTTTTGTACTGAATCGCTACTGAGACCCGCACACTCGACCAAGAAAAAGGTCACGCTCAAGAATGAATATCGAATGAGTTGTTTCAACATTATTCAATTGTCCCAAAGAATGGTCGGCATGAGTCTAAAATCAGGCTATGCGCCATCAATCTCCTTCCAGTTGGGCCGTCATCTGTGTCTTGATTGCCGCAGGGGTGCGCTTAGCTTTTGGCTTTTCAATCGAATTTTCAGTTGATGAAGCTCACTATGCGCTATATGCCCAACATTTAGCTTGGAGCTACTTTGATCACCCGCCTTTGGTGGGGTGGATTCAGTGGCCATTGGTGGCCCTTACCTCTTCAGAAGGACTCATTCGATTAATCCCCGAATTGCTCTGGATAATTTCCTGCTATTTGGTTTATCAAGTCACCGTTGAAGTACATCACTTCATTCGCGGGCGTAACTCCGGATATCTCACAAGTGCACCCCCGTCTGCAAACTTATGCGGATTGATGGCCATATTAACTATCATTGCAGCGCCCATGCTTCATATTTTGGCAATTGGTTTATTGCCTGATACTTTATTGACCCCCTTGAGTCTTGGTCTGATGTTGATGGCGCTTCGTTGGCTCACTCAAGATTATTTTGGGATGAGTGATTGGCTGACTACTGGTGTTCTTCTGGGCCTCGCAGGCCTCAGCAAATACACAGCTAGCTTTACTGCCCTTGCATTACTCATTGTCTTCTTAAGCGCACCACGAAAACACTGGCTGACCAAAGTTGGCTTTTGGACTGCAGCTCTTATCGCTTTATTGCTTGTTACTCCAGTTCTTTATTGGAATTGGGTAAATGATTGGATCTCTTTTAAATATCAGCTTGCCCACGGTAGCGGTGGCGAGTGGCTTTGGCGAAGATTGGCCGCTTACATTGGCGTTCAAATACTCGTCTTTGGCCCTCTTTTAATACTGGGGGTTTTTGTTTTTTTAAAAGACTGCATACATGGAACGAAACTTTCATTGCTAGCACTCTTTAGTTTCTTTTTTATTCCTTTTGCCATCTTTGTCAGCCTCTCTGGCGGTGGCGGCCTACCTCACTGGACTTCACCTGCGTGGTTCTGTTTAGCGCCATTTGCAGGAATTGGTTTGGCAAAGGTTTGGGCCACACAGCATCGTCAGTGGATTCGCATTCTATTTATCTTGCAAATCACTTTATGTTGCATCGGCTTTGGCTACGTCTTATCTGGCGGGATTAGTTCGGCTTCAATCAAATCCAATCCTATTGCTGATTTATATGGCTGGAAGGCAGCAGGCCAAAAAGCAGCCGAACTAACAAAGATCTTCAATGCAGAGGGTATTGCCGTGCAAAATTGGACTTTAGGTAGCCGTGCCGCTTGGTATGCCTCGCCTACCCCAGTATTTGTTTTAGACCAGAGGAAAGACCAATTTGATCTCTGGTTTGGGAAGCTCCCGCAGGGGGCGAACGCTCTTCTTGTTCAATGGTCTGGCATGCCACTCCCCATGCCTTTAGAAGATAGCGCTGCTTTTGAAGCTTGCAAGCCCTTGGACAGCTTAGAAATTATGCGATTTGGTCGTGTCTTATCAAAATTTGACTTTAGCCTTTGCACCCATTGGCAAGGCGCTGGTCGGATGGAGTAATTCCCCCAAATTTAAGACCTTAGGCGCCTAAGGCATTATCCTTACGCTTATGAGTTCATCCGCCCAATCCACTCCCAAAGCCCAATCGGGGTGGAAATCCATTCTAAAGCGGGCTTGGCCCACGATTCGCATTCTGTTATCGATTGCTCTTTTATGGAAAGCAACTAGCGGCATAAATTGGCACTCTCTATTTGATAGTCATATTCAGATGCAGCCACTTTGGTTCTTAGCTGCATTGGGTAGCATGATGTTGGCATTTATTTGCGGTGGTTATCGCTGGGGATTATTTATGCAGTCCGTAGGATTTCCTCGCCGCATTTATTCTTACATAGGCCTTTACTTTACGGGCGGTCTCATTAATCAAGGTCTACCAAGTACATTAGGTGGAGATAGTTATCGTGCCATCACTGCTACCCACCTAACTAGCACAGGTAATCTGACTGAAACCAAAGAGCTCGATGAAGAACTTCATCATTCAGTAGATCTTGAACACGCTACGCCAAAGTTACGTCTGAGTTTTGCCATGGTTTTAGTCGATCGCCTATTGGGCTTAGCGGGCAATAACTTGCTTGGTGGAATTGGATTGATATTGGGCGGAGCCACCCTTGCAGCATGGGGTAAAGACTTGGGCTATGCGGTAATGGCCGTCATGTTGCTCGCTGGCGTTGTGATTGCAGTGATATTGGCCTGGACTCCGAGCAAGCAACTCTTACAAAAAGTATTGGATCGTTTTAATATGAATCAAGCCATGCCAGGCATCCAGCTCGCTTTTGCTTGGCCCAATAACATTGCTCAAGCATGCTTGGCAATTGGCATTCATTTCCTCGCCATATTGACTTTGCTCTTTTGCTTGAAAGCCTATGGAGTGGATGCCCCTATAGAGGGCTTAATGATTGGCCTGCCAGCACTGAGTTTATTACTGATGTTGCCTATCAGCATTTCCGGCTGGGGTCTGCGTGAAGCCACGCTTTCATCCGTCCTCGCCTTGTGGGGTGTGAACCCTTCATTGACAGTGCTGGCCTCGATTAGTTATGGTGCCATAACCGTGCTGTCGGTTCTGCCTGGTGCCTATTTTTTATTAAAACGAAAATAATTTTCTAGAGTAAGGCTATGACTATTAGTGTCAATACTATGCGCGCCATCGATCATTGGGTCGGCGTCCCGCTTTGTGCAATTGTGAGTCCTATAGTTGCCCTGGTAGATCACATTAAAAATGTATTCGGCCGCGGTCCACAGACACCAAAAAGACTGCTATTCATTGAACTATCTGAAATGGGTAGCGCAATTTTAGTCGATCCAGCGATGCGCAATGCGCAAGCACGTGGCGCAGAGTTATATTTCCTAATCTTCAAGAGCAATCGCGCTAGCTTGACTCTACTCAATACCGTTAAACCAGAAAACGTCTTCACGATTGATTCATCTAGCTTGGATGGCTTAATTAAAGATACCTTGCGCTTTTTAGTGCTTGCCCGTAAACACCGCATCGATACCGTAATTGATTTAGAACTTTTCTCGCGATTCACCGCCCTACTAACCGGTATGTGTGGCGCACGTCGTCGTGTTGGCTATCACATCTTCCATGGCGAAGGATTATGGCGCGGCTTCATGCTCACTCGCAAAGTCCACTACAACCCACATATTCACATTACCAAGAATTTTCTATCCTTAATTCATGCAGCTTTTGCTCAAAAAATTGAGGTGCCGTTTAGCAAGATTGAGATTCCAGATTCAGCGGTTCGACTTGAGCAAGCCATCATCAATCCAAACACTCTTGAAAAAGTGCGTGAGCGCATCGAAAAACTCGCCAAGGAAGCAAAAATCAATTACACATCCGGAAAAGATCGCCTTATTCTCATCAATCCGAATGCTAGCGACCTTCTTCCGCAACGTCGCTGGGCGCAACAACGTTTTTCTGAACTGATTCAAGCAATTCACCAACAATATCCCGACGATCTCATCTTGATTACTGGCTCTCCCGCTGAATTTGTATATGTGGATAAGGTTCGCTCAGTCGCTAATGTGAAAAATGCCCTGAACTTTGCAGGCCAAGTGAGTTTTGCAGAGCTGCCACCACTCTACACCCTGTCTGATGTCATGGTGACTAACGATTCTGGTCCAGGCCACTTCTCAGCAGTGACGCCATTAAGAACCGTTGTTCTATTTGGTCCAGAGACCCCTGCACTATATGGGTCGGTTGGCAATTTCATTGCCATCACTGCTAACTTAGCCTGCTCGCCTTGTGTTAGTGCAGCTAACCATCGCAAGACCCCTTGTCATGACAATGTCTGTATGCAAGCGATTACTGTCCATCAAGTATTAGAAAAAGTAGTCATACAACTACAAGCCGCCGATCAAGCAAAGGGTCGTTCTGCTGGATGAGCAAGAAAGTAATGCCCACTTTTGCTTGGTTCACTCCACTAGCTCCGCTTGCACTCGCTTGCGCAATTTATTTTGGTGAAATTCAAACCAGTAGTTTTTTATTCATCAACCGCTTTACACAGTTGCTACCCGATACCTTATGGGCCTGGCTGACATTTTTAGGTAACGGCTGGGGTGTATTTGCACTCGCTTTTCCATTACTCCTCTTGGCACCCCGTCTATTGAGCGCAGGAATATTTGCAGGAGGAATTACAGCCTTAGCAAGTTTTAGCCTAAAGCGTCTTTTTGATTTACCAAGACCTGAAAGGATCCTCAGCATTGAAAGTTTTTATCACTTTGGAGCGCCCTTGTTGAGTAAAGCATTTCCTTCGGGTCATACATTGACAGCTTTTGCTATTGCAAGCGCGCTTTATTTTTCCTGCGATCAATCTAAACGTATCAAAGCATTACCTCTTTTCATCGTGGCGACGCTCGTAGGGCTCTCGCGCATAGGAGTGGGAGCTCACTGGCTCTCAGATGTATTGGCCGGAGCTGGAATTGGCATTTGGTGTGGCATGGTGGGCGCAATTCTGGCGCAATATGTTCCGGAGAATCAACTCGCGCCTCAGAAAATTTGGCCGCGCATTATTGCGCTCGGTGGTGGAGCTGCAATCTATGCACACTTTACCCAAACCATGGATCTAGAGCTTAACTTACCATTGCAATACGCTTCTATTGCTATCGTGACAATCACCTTGATCTTCTTTGTGAAAGCACAATTTAATCAAGCTTCAGGTAACCTCAAATAATTTATGTTTAGCTATCGTCATGCTTTTCATGCAGGCAGTCATGCTGATATTCTCAAGCACCTCACACTCATTCATCTTGTAGAATATCTACAAGAAAAGCCTGCTGCGTTAACTATCGTCGATACACACGCTGGCGCTGGTATTTATAGCCTAGCGGATGAATTTGCCTCTGTCAGCAAAGAAGCGGAGGGAGGCATATTTCGGCTACTCAAGTACAAGGAAAGCGGGGAACCCCATTCCAGAAAGTGTTCAAAGCTATTTAGATTACAGTTTGGCTGAGAATGCTGAAGATCAGCTCAACACTTATCCAGGCTCTCCCTTTATTTTGGCCCGCCTATTACGTCCGCAAGATCGACTCAAATTATTTGAATTGCGCCCCAAAGAAATAGACATTCTGCGCCATAACATTAGCGAGTTAAAGCAATCAAAACAAATTGATATCTACGCTGAAAATAGCTTTAATAGACTTAAAGGACTACTTCCTCCCCCCAGTCGACGTGGCCTAGTAATAGACCCTTCCTATGAAGATAAGCAAGATTACCGCTATCTGGAAGTTGCAATGGAAGAAGCATTGCAGCGCTTTGCAACTGGCTGCTACGCTATTTGGTATCCAGTAATCTCCAGAAGAGAATCAGCGGCGCTTCCTGACCGGCTTAAAAAAATTGCTGCGATACACAAACGCTCTTGGCTACATGCTGAACTACGCGTCGAAAATTCTCCCGGCAAACATCGCCTACAAGCAAGTGGTATGTTCATCATTAACCCTCCTTGGACTTTAGAAAAACATTTAGCGCAAGCTCTGCCACTTCTGACTAAGGCTTTGGGAATGAATGCTGGCAGCCAGTTTCTCTTAAAGAGTTTTGAGGCGAAAAACTAATCATGCAATGTGATGATGACCTCGTTACGGCGCATAAAAGGTAATGTCCAGGGCGGGTTATAGCGCGCAAAATTGGGTGAACCGTTTGACTGCAAATTACGAGCTTTCATCCACTGTTCCAGTTCTAGGGTTTTTTCAGCAACTTTCTGAGCATTATAAAAACCACTAAAACTAATCACTGCCTTTTTAAGCGCAGGAATTTGCCGAAGCTGAACCTGAGAATTGATGGGTTTGGGTATGGTGTCCATGGTGTATTCAGCAGGCATCACAAAAGACACAGTCCACTTGCCAGCAGAGGATTCAATTCCTACTGGCGCAGTCATTGCTATCTTGGCATTCTTGGGCACCTGATCTTCAACTGTTACAGGCGCAGTCATGGCGATTTTTTCACTCACCTGATTTTGTCCGAAGATATAAGCAGCAGTCAACTTAAAGCCCTGGCTTGATGCCCCATCCAAATCCGCCCTCCACCTGCACTTCAGCAACAATCATGGGCGCATAAGCTCGAACCTCAAAAGGCGGCTCTTTTTCAAGAATAGTAAATTTTGGCTCTTCTGTTGCCATTGCTGTCCCAGTAAAAATGAGCGCCGTCAGAATGAAGACGCCCCGCATGAATAAATGGCTCAAAAAATTACCACTTCGCTTTGAGTTCAAAGCCATTGGAATTGAAATTTAAACTAACTTGAGAGCCAATTGGCAAGGTCAATTTATTTGCCTGATGCCCAAAGGGGAGCCCAGTAAGGATTGGTATTTCTGCTAGCAAACGCTTTTTTCGAATAGCTTCAATAGCGCGTTCTATTGAGTAGCCCTTATCGTTATCATAAAGACGGTAGGTAGAAAAACTACCTAGCAATATTGCACCCTGATTTGCAAGAATGCCTGCATCTAAAAGCTGCATCAGCATTCTTTCGATACGATAAGGATGCTCATTAACATCCTCTAGAAATAAAATACCGCCCTGAGTTTGTTTAGGGCTCGGTATTTAGGGAGTTCCCACTAAACTAGCCAAGACGGTTAAGTTACCACCCCACAATAAACCCCTAATGGTTTGTGTATCTTTTGCGCCGCAAGAAGGATTGCGGCGTTGATACCTCACATTGGAGTGCGCGATTTCGGATAGCTGACTGAAAGTGGTTCCACATAAATTCATCAGGCACCACAGGAGAGCCATCATCTCCCATTCGGCCAAAATCATGGTTCAGCATCGGTCCAGCCAATATAATAGCACCAGTCTTAGCCAATAATCCCAGCTGAAATACAGTGAAGTCACTATGACCACAAACTTGCGGGCCATTTTGAATGGCATTTGCGATTGAATCCCACTCAATATTTGGAAGCAAGCGATGTAGACCGTATCCTCCGCGCATAGCTATCACGACGTTCTGAGGATCTAATTGAGAGATTTTATTTAATTCGTTCAAAACCGATCTTTGTCACTTCCAGCAAAGCGCTCATAGACGCGATGTACGCAGTCAGCATTTTGGATGGTTAAGCCTTGGCCCTCTAGCCAATGAATCCCAGCTAATAGACTCTTACTATCTAGGCTAGCTCCTGAAGGAGCAATCAGATGAATCGATTTCAACGTCGCTCCCTAAAAAAATCGCGCAATAATTGACCGCACTCTTCACCCATAACGCCACCTTCAACACTGGTTTGATGATTAATCTGTTTTGATGCGAATAAATCAAGCACACTTCCAGCTGCGCCTGTTTTGGGATCTGAGGCGCCAAATACCACTCGACTAATCCTAGCATGGAGCATAGCACCAGAACACATTGCGCAGGGCTCAAGCGTCACATATAAGGTGCTACCAGGAATGCGGTAATTTTCTTCAAGCCGGGCTGCTTCCCGTAGTGCCAACATTTCTGCATGAGCACTAGGATCATGATTGGCAATGGACTTATTAAATGCCTTAGAAATTACTTGGCCATCACGAACCAATACCGCACCTACAGGAATCTCGCCAGATTGGGCTGCTAATTGAGCTTGCTCAATAGTTAAAAGCATAAATTGATGGTCAAGCTCTGCTTGGGTCATTTAAGAGGGATGAACATCCGCCCAGCAATTGGGTGTCTCATAGAGTCGAATTAAAGAAAGCTCTAAGCGACCCCCAAAGGTTTCGGTAAATATAGGCTGCAAAATTGCGAAAGCAGCGTTCGCTAAATTCTCAACAGTAGACACATGCTCCATGATGACTGTTTTATGATTAGGCAAACTGGATAAGAAAGCAACCAAAGCCTCATCCTCTTTTGCCACTAAAAAGCATGCTCCCAAAGCTCAACAATATGTTGATTAGTTAAGCGCTTGATATCGCCAAAATCAAGCACCATTCCGTCATCTGCTTTCCCGGGATGATCTGCTACTTCTCCAGTGAGCGTGACTTCAATGGCGTAGCGGTGACCATGGAGATGGCGACATTGGCCATCATGATTTGGAATACGATGTCCTGAGTCAAACTCAAGGCGACGCGTGATGGAGATGGCAGGTTGTTTATTAGTCATTGATTACTTCATTCATTATTTTTGAGCTTAACTTGCTTAGCGAATCCCGATGAGTTTATGAGATTGCAAACTTAATCTCCATAAGGGCCTCTTTTGACATAAGCTTACCGCTAATTCAGTATTGCTTTTGAGGTTCGATCCATCCATTGGCTGCAAGAAGCGATTGTGGTAATCCATCTTCTTCAAATCGAGCCATGAGCTTTTCTTAACTCTCTATGGTCATTTTGTGGAATCACAAGCTTTAACCCATCCGCTTGGAGAACGATTAATTCAGCACCCGCTTTTGGACTGACGCAAACCCAATCAACCCCCTTGGGAACTTTAATCGTGCCATTGGTCTCAATAGCAACTTCGAAGCCTTTTTGATGAAGAGCGGCAATTAATTCCTCATCCAATTGCAAAAGAGGTTCGCCTCCAGTAAACACAACATAACGTTGCTGAGGTCCTGCAGAAGCACTTCGCCAGGAGGATTCAATTGCATCAGCAAGGGCATTGGCTGTTTCAAACTTACCACCACCCAAACCATCGCTCCCCACAAAATCGGTATCGCAAAACTGGCAAACCGCAGTAGTGCGATCTTCTTCACGCCCGCTCCAAAGGTTGCAACCTGCACAAAGCGGCAAAACACTGCTGCCCTACCAGCGTGAGCACCTTCGCCCTGAAGCGTGGGAAATAGTTCTTTTACGGTATACATAGCAATGCGTCTATTTTAAGCGCTTTGCCTATTTCCAGGAGATTAACTCCCACTGTAGATAATCCTTCCCAATAGGCATTTGACTAATAAACCCCGGCAGTGATATAGCGCCCAGAACTTCTGCGGATGACCCAACGACCGATTTCTGGAGCAAACCATAAGTCCTCTTGTCTTTCATTGGCAAACCTAAAGAGATCGTTGCTCACAAAATATGGCATTTCGTTATGAACCCGTAGAGCCAAAAACTCGCCCGCAGGGGTTTTCATGCGCTCCCATTGCAAGGCAGTCATTCCCAATCCCCAGTAGTAATTTGCATCGGGATAAGAAGAAACTTGATACTGAGTACTAAAAAATCCTTTCCAGCCCACATTTAGTTGTAAAGGCCATAGTGGAATAGGCTTTGCAAATATCTGAGCTGGCTTCCAGTGGGGATCTTGGAGGACATAACCCCAAGGTGACTGAATCTCATCTGGCAGTGGCCCTGTTTTAGCACCGGTACGAGCAATACGGATTTCGTCGCCAACCGAGACTACCCTCTCCGGTCACGATATCAACGATATCTTGATTAAAAACATTTCGAATTTGATATACCCACTCCTGACCCACTTTTGGGGCCCGAACTTTAGGGATTGGCTGCGGCTGAACTTCAGCAACGCCTTGTGGAAATGGTTGAGATGAAATGCACCCCACCATTAAAAATGACATTGTCAAGAGGAAAATTTTTTGGAGAAGATTCATGCGTAAAGTATATGTTGCCATCTAATTCCTCTGCCCCGCAGCATGAAGGCTTAGTACCATTGTAGTTCTGAAACTCATTACTAAATTACCCGTATAAGGCTTGCTCAATATAATTTTTTGGAATGGTGGTCTTGGGAATAGCAATTCCCAAGCCCTCAAACCAAGACTGAGCTCTATTCTCAAAACCTACGCCATGCATATAGTTGTAGATGGCCTTTTTTAAACCTTGGCCAAGTAAATCATGATCAGCTCCAGTGGGATCGATAAAGGCAACATCATTCTTAGCAAATGTGATCTCTGGCAATGGAATCAACTCAATTCCATACTCTTGAGGATTGAGCCCGACGGACGAATGTACGGTGCATGTAAACCAATGAAAGAAACCGCTCTGAATGCAGCCATACTCAAAAAGTTGCCTTACATATTCCAATGCATCAATGGTTTCTTGCACGGTTTGGGTTGGGAAACCATACATCAGATATGCATGCACCAAGATACCCGCATCTGAGAAACCTTTGGTTACTTGGGCTACTTGCTCAACTGAAACCCCTTTTTTTATTAGGTTCAATAGTTTATCTGATGCCACCTCAAGGCCGCCTAACATTGCAATACAACCACTTTTTGCTAAGAGCTCAGCCAACTCTGGGGTAAAAGTTTTTTCAAAGCGGATATTACCCCACCATGAAATAACTACCTTACGAGCTATTAACTCGTGAGCCAAAGCCTTTAACATTTTTGGAGGAGCGGCTTCGTCCACGAAATGAAAACCGGTCTGTCCAGTTTCAGCAATAATTTGTTCAATCCGATCAACCAACAAACTTGCCGAAGCAGCTTCATATCGAGAAATGTAATCTAACGATACATCGCAAAAGCTACACTTTTTCCAATAGCAGCCATGTGCAACAGTTAATTTATTCCAACGACCATCGCTCCATAATCGATGCATCGGATTGAGCATATCCAACAGTGATAAATAAGAATCTAATGGTAATCCATCCCAAGTGGCAGTCCCCACCTCCTCAAAAGGAATATCAGGCTCCTGCCAGTTGAGATATTGCACTTGATTATTTACGTTACGAATAAAGGCGCGGACTAGCCTCTCCACAGAACGCTTACCCTCAAGATGCTCAAGCAAAGCAAGCAGAGGACGCTCACCCGAATCTAAGGTGATGAAGTCTACATAGTCAAAAATTCGAGTATCTGATAACTCACGTAGTTCAGTATTAACATACCCTCCCCCTAAAGCAATCTTGATTTCTGGAAAGTTGTTTTTGATGACTTGCACTATTCGCAAAGCAGCATACATTGCCCCAAGAAAAGGCACAGATAACAACACTAGCTTAGGCTGATGACGCTCAATCGCTTATCTTGCAAGCCCCTGCAAATGCATGTCCATCAGCGTCGGTTTAGCGGTGAGCGCCCATGAAGAGGTGTAAATGTGGGCTGACTACTGGCCAAAGGCTCTGCATAACGCACAAATTCAAATCGATCATCCACTGCATCACGCAACACATCGAATAAGTCGTTGAGATAGAGCGTGGTGATATGACGAGCACGATCTTGAGAACCCAGAGCACCGAAGGCCCAAGCCAACGGATCATCTTCCTCATCATCAAATGCATCAAGTGAATGAAAGCGGCGGCCCCTCGGGCAAAAAATCACGCGAATTAATACGGTGACTTAAAGTGCTATCATGCCCCTGTAAAAAGCGGATAACTGAGGAGATAGTTGATTGATATGCATCAAAATGATCCAAGAAGAAATTAACACTGGCGCTACGCCTTTCCTCTGGAACATCGAGCGCTTGAGTACGCACTTCGGTTAAGCCCTCTGGCGTGAAAAAACTCAATACGAGCTCCAAAGCCAAATCCTCTTGTACAGCATTTAACCCCACGAGACCTCAGAAATCCCGTCAGATAGGCGGTAGATGGGTACGGCGTATTGGGCTGAGTCATCGGTGGAGTCAGACTTAATACCTTCAGATTCATTGCCTATGCCCCAAGGAGATTTAACTCTTCAGATGTAAACCAGCCTGCATACGCGCCTCCAAATTAAATGGGGGCCTTAAAAACAGGGGCACGATATTTTCTTGCTAGTTCTCGATATGCAGTAATGGGGAAGATATTTTCCTGAGCGCATAAGAAATTAAACCAATGATTACCAATACGCACATGGCTAATTTCATCGCGCAGAATGATCTCCAGTATCTCCACTGCCCGATCATCTTTTATCTGCTTAAATCGATCACGAATCATCGGCACCGCATCCAATCCTCGCGCTTCCATCGTTCTGGTGACCAGCGCCATTCTTGCCATGACTGAATCAGTTGTTCTCTCCACCATCTCCCACAAACTATTGTGAGCAGTAAAGTCTCCGTAGCTAAATCCCAGCACCTGCAAATACTCACCAATCAAACTAAAGTGATACGCCTCTTCCTTGGCAACGGTGAGCCAATCTTCATAGTATTGCTTGGGCATATTTGCAAAACGCCAGATAGCATCTAGCGCCAGGTTCAACGCATTAAATTCAATGTGAGCAAGTGAGTGCAAAAGACCCGCCATACCCCCGAGAGAGTATCCATCCTTCTTTTAGAAACAAGCTCCGGCTTTGCTGGACGCCTAGGAAGGACAAAATTCTCGGAATCAATCTTTGTAGCAGAGTCTAGATGAATTTTTTGCTGCTGAAAGTTCTTAAATAACTTGAGGAGATGATTTACTTTGAATTGCGCATCAGTCTGCGCCAATATTTCCAAGGCAATTTGGCGTAAATCATTCATTTAAAGATCCTAAGTCTTTTCGCCCCCTATTATGACATTAAAAATAGGGGTGGTATTGCTTCCCAGGTCGTAAGATTTAATTAGCAAATTCCCGATAGCGAATATTTAAACCACAGAGATGCTAAACGGTTATTGAAATACTGCTTTCGCTGAAAGCTCCTTCTTGAGTATTTTGATGTTGGGGCTGTTTGTAAATTGGTCATCAGGATAGTAGCCAAAATTGAGAATGCCTTTAACTCTCATATTACGCATCCAAGCACTCAATTCATTGGTTGGAATGGGCTTGCCTGTGCGCCAATCTTTTGCTTGCAATTCATATAAAAGTTTTTCCTTAGCATGAGGATAAGCTTGGGTAACGTCAATGAGATTATTAAGCCATTGTGCAGGGTTCTTAGCTTTTCCATGTAGGGCATCGCCATCAGCGCCACCCAGTTGTAGTTCTGTAAACCATTTGAAATGGGTTGAGCAAACCATTCTTCCGCCTTAGGGTTTAGTGCGACTTCAGCATAGTAGTTACGCGCAAGACTGATGGGCTTTCGGTATTGCTCCGCCGCTGCTCGTATTTCCATTGAAAACTGAGTCAACGTTTCTATTTTAGCTTTGTACCATTTTTCCGTTGTAAGCGGGATTTTGGGAGATAGCATCAATATTGGATGGCAACCCCCAGTGTTTGGCATAGTACTGCAATGCTGGCGGGCGGGCTTGCGTCTTCCTTATCTGAGAGAGTCGCATCATCATGAATCAATATCCCCTCAAAGTTGGCATAACGACCTAGATCGGTATAGATTCCCTTAATAAATTGGCGCGAACGATCCGAGAAAGGACTTAGCCTTAAGTAACCAATGCCTTTACTGCCATCAATCGATTGAACCACATCTAATTTGCGTAGTTTTTCAGGGCCTGGATCAAATACCAAGAGTGGCATCCAAGCAAATACTTTTACGCCTGCACGAGTCTTTAGTTGCCAACTAACTCGACCAAAGATATCTGCTTTGATCGGCATATAGCTGTTCTTAAAATACACACTCTTAGCTACACCAGTTCCATCATCATCCGCAAACGCTTGGAGGTAAACCGTAGTGACGCCAGATGCGAGAATCCTCTCTATTAAAGTGCCTAAATTCTTTTCTTGCTGGGCCGGGTCTTTATCGTAAACATAATCCAGATCGACATGCATGACTCGCTCCAGTGCTGGAGGATGTTCTCGCAAGTTAGCTACAAAATCATCAATCTTCGGATTATCGATCAGGTAAATGCGACGGATACTTTCTACTGACTGTAGTTCAAGATTTTCTCCATCGTCCAATGTAATAGCAATATCCATACCAAGACTCTTGGCAATTTTTTGCCCAACACTGTTATATCTACCATAGGGCCAGACAATAATTCTAGGAGTCACACCCGTATGCCGTTTAATTCATGCATTATTTTTATTTAAATCGGACCGAATCCGATTGAGGTAATGCTCTTCAGTTTCGTATTGTTGTGTTTTTTGGTTATATTCAAAAGTAGTTAGTGCCGGCATATCATTGCCTTGAGCATTACCTATAACACCGTGATGTAAGTCACAGGTATGAGAGGCTATTTCTACTAAGCCACTCTTCGCAAGCTCATTTAACTCATTGAGAGATAAGAATTTCGAGCGAGGCACCTGCTTGCCCGCATAAAAAACCGTACCATTTTCTGGAACATCAAGCCAAGAACCAACAATTGCTAAGATTGCAGGATAGTTAAAGGCCTTCAAGATCGGTAGTACATAGGTATAAAAGCTTTTATAGCCATCATCAAAAGTGAGGACAATGGAGTTATCAGGCAATGGCTTGCCACCTTTATTGGCATTGATCACATCCTGAATCGAAATCACGGTATAGCCATTGGCTTTTAACCATGAAAAGTAAGTAAGCAGATTATCTGCGCTGACATCATCAGGCTCAGAACTGCTGTTCATCTCCTGCACGATGTCATGAAAGCTCAACACCTTAAAATCTTTAGCGCCCTATGTAAGATTGCTCAGGAGGATCAGGGTGATGAGAAGATATTTGAACTTTTTCATTTAGAAGCGCGACTCAAAGTTGAGATGCCCCGTGGTATAGCTTGACCGAACACCATTAAACGAAAAACTAGTTCTGCCAACACCCCAGCTGAGGGTCCGTTTATCACCAACATTAAAGTCTTGACCATAACCATAGTTATTCATCGGTTGGGCGATGAAACCAGATTGGGTAACAACACCATACGAGGCAAACAGACGATGCCAAAAATCATATTTCTTGGTTTCAATGTCACGCCATTGCAAAATTCGTAGGTTGAGTGTTCCCGAATATTCTGTTTGGGTAATAGGAGCAAAGTAGCTCACATTAGAGTTGGTATTTTGTTGATTACCAATTCAACCAGAGATATCTACTTTATAGCTATATTCCGTCAACGGGCGCTGGTTTACGTTGCCATAAATTTCTTGTTTATTATTATTCGGTAGAGCCCAATAACGATAACCCAGCGCGGCGTCTGTAGTGTCTCCATTTTTCCACTTGACATTCATTCCTCCGACATTTCCTCCCGAAGTGGCATAGAGAGAGCCCAGCATCAAGTAAAAAGCATTTTTTTCAAAGGCCCCAGTAATAGACCAATAATCATTTAAGGTTTGAGTTCCTTCAGCACGAAAATATCCGGCGCTACCCATTTCAAGTTCAGCCTCTTGATGAATGCCAGTATATTGAATACCGCCACCAACCCCTTGATCAGTCACAGGAATTGCAGGGCCGCTATTTAAGTCTCGGTAGCGAGCAAAACCCCGAAAATTGTCATCAATGGGAGCACTGTAGACACGTAGATCGCTAGTTCGGTTATTGTTTGTCTGACCAAAGTATTGACCATTACCCAAAACAAAATTACCTGTGACATACCCTGCTTTATATGCATCAAGCCGTTTGCCAGCATCCTTTACCGCATTAATATCCGAATAGTCTGGCCTTAGCTCGTTCACAGTCTTAATGAAAGTGGATATATCGCCCTGACTCGTTCGAGCATTGGCATAGCCAATTTTTGCTTCAACATCTTGCGGGTCTTGCTTTGCTGCAATGGAATAATAATCAGCAGCCGCTTCGTGCATTCCTTGGGCTTCTCTTAGGTTCCCAGCAGTTTTCAGCAAGTCTGCGTTCGAAGGAATTTCACTCAGAAGTGGTTGTAGTTTTTTATCGGCTTCTTGGTACTTCTCTTGATAGGATTCAAAACCCACCGCTTCTATCATTGCACTGGTGTAATCAAAGTCTCGTTTAGGCAAATATTTTGGATGTGCTTTAAGTTGTGTTGTTATTTTATCCAGCAGTTGCTTTGCCTCTGAATACTGATCTCGGTCAGTCAGGTTGAAGTATTGAGCCAGCTCAACATCCAAATCATTTGGATTTTTCTCATAAAGCTTTTTCAGGATGACACCTTCTTGAATTGGTTTTTTCTTTCCGCTATAGCTCGAAGCAACCGCCAGTAAGGCATAGTCTGGTACTGTCTTGCCACTTGCGACCATCCGATCATAAAGTGCAAGGGATTTATCCCATTCATTCCTTTTGTTGTAAGCAACAATTAAATCAAATTCGATTGAGTCAATCTGGTCTTCGGTTGCTCCAATGGATTTAGCATAAGCCAATGCAGCATTCAGTGCGTTGATGCCTTTATCGACTGCGATAAAGCGATTTGGAGCTACCGCAGAATCAGCCACTGACCAGCGAGAAGATCTTGCGCACCCGAGTTATGCATTGCGCGCAATTTTTGATTATTAGAGCAATACCAACCCTTGCTATCAATTAAATATAAAGCCAGGTGAGGAATGCCCATATCTAATCTAATAGCACTTGAATAACTTGTTGTTACGTTCCCGAATCCTTTGGATGATATCGATTGATATCGTCATAAATTAAAAGGGCTGCATATCGATCACCAACATCCTAAAGTGCACCCGCTCTGAGCTCCCAAGCAGATTGGTTTTTAGGATAATCTCGCAAAAAGCGCGCGCTCCAATAGAGAACAGCATCAAATTTCTTTTGATTTCACGCCAGAACCACCATATTCAATTCAATGGATTCATTCTTACCGTGATTGCCTAAAATTGATTTAGCAACTTCTTCCGCTTTAGCATAAGAATCCAATTTGGCAATACAAGAGAAGATGGCTTCTTGGACATAAACCGGCGCATGGGTAAGGTGGTTTTTATTTCCAAATTTCACAACCTCGCTACACAGATTGGCGTTGCTAGCTACAGCTATGTAATCAGGTTTATAGCGCTCAATTTCTGGATTGGAAATCATG
Organism: Polynucleobacter necessarius; assembly: GCF_900095205.1. Classification (NCBI taxonomy): domain Bacteria; kingdom Pseudomonadati; phylum Pseudomonadota; class Betaproteobacteria; order Burkholderiales; family Burkholderiaceae; genus Polynucleobacter; species Polynucleobacter necessarius. The sequence continues at coordinate 1,408,795 of NZ_LT606951.1, forward strand.
AGAGCTTTAAGGATTTTGGCAGACTCTAGATAATTAGCAGATTTATTAAGCTCTAAAGCTTTTTGATATTCCAATTCTGCTGAAGATGTTTGCCCACACACCAATGCAAATGGTATTTGCAAAAATACAGCGATCAGAGGTGCATAGTATTTAAAGCACAATTTAGTTCTTTGTGAATAGAATAATTTTATAAATGCGATTATCGCTATTGATAAAAACCTGTGCCGGTCTTATATCATGCCAATTTTCAACATCTGCTGGCAATACACCTAATTCAATTTCAAGCTTTTTTATCTGCTCTGCCGGACTGGCGGTCTTAATATATCTTGTACTGTTGATAATTTTCTTTCTCCACAAGCCAAGAAAACAGATCCAAACCACTAATCCAAGGGCGATATAAAAACCTTGATAACTTCTGCCAAATTACTGACCAGTTAACTGTGTCAGTATTAGTCAGTTCAAAAATGGGATCGGAGAAAAAGTCAAAAACGAGCCACAGGAAGTTATGCAAAGTTAATACAATAATTATCCACGCACTCGTGGTAAGCACTATATCGCGCAACCTAATCCATAGCGGAATTTTGTCGTCATTGATGATGGGCGGCCAATTGATTTGTGGAATTCCTTTCATCTCACCTCCCTATCTGGACTTAACCCATGTGCCTTTGATTTTTGCCGGCCTAAATAAGGCTTTAGTAAAGCCTACGACACAGCTACAAGTTTGCAGACACCAATACAGCAATAGATACCAAATAATCCATCCAAATGATTTAAGCGATGTCTTATCGTACGGGCGATCAAGCGCTAATCCAACCAAGGACTGGAGGAGATAGGTGCTCGCCAAAATAATTCCCCATCAATGTGGCAGAAAATTTTGATAAATGGTGAAGACATCACCCTCTAAAAATTGATTGACATTGAGCAAGGTAAATCAGATCACAATGCAAAATGCCCATAAGGTACTAACAAAGAAGTTACTCCAAATCAAAAGGAGTGACCAAGTGAATGGGCGTGATCGAAAAATGGCTTTGGTGGCATTAATGGCGGCCTGGGAACCACCTTCGGACCAGCGCACTCGCTGATTCCATAGACCTCTGAGCGTTTCGGGCATCAAAATTCAGCATAAAGCATGGGGTTCAAAAGCAACCCCCAGCCTTTTGCTTCGATTCGCAGTGTTAGATCCACATCATCGGTCATTGCCTCTGGGGCCCATAAGCCCGCTTCCATCACTGCTATTTTTCTGAACGCACAAACCCCCACCCCAGATACAGTAAATAGAGCGCCATATATAGACTGGGTTCACTTAATCATGCCAACTATCGAAGAAAACTCACCTACTTGCAACTTACCCAATAGAGTTGATCGATTTCGAATACGAGGGTTCCCGCTGATGCCGCCTAATCTGTCATTCGTTAGAAAACGAAACACTAGCCAATGGATTGCATGGGGATCCAGTAAAGCATCGCCGTCAATGCAAACCAATAAGTTTCCGCGAGCCATCAATAATCCCGCATTCAATGCTGTTGACTTTCCATAATTTTCAACAAGGTGCGCGACTCGCAGATTCGGGTATTGATGAACCAGTTGATCTAATATTTCTCCGGTGTTATCGCTTGAGCCATCATTGATGGCAATGGCTTCATAATTTGGGTAGCGAGAAAATCCATTAATACCACCATAGTTTCATGTAATTGATCTGCCTCATTGAAACAAGGGAACAGAACAGAAACTAATGGTGTTTCAAGAAGATGTGGGGGCGACGTGTATTCTGATCTATGGCGCTCACGAATAAACCAATACAGAATTGACCCAACAATCCAGTACCAGGACATGACAAAAGGATAGCCAAAGCAAAACCTTGCCATCCATTCAAGCACTTGTGGAGTGAATATGTCATGAAAAAGGGTCATCGTTAACTATAGGACCTATGCCTGAATTGTCTCGTGAACCGTGAAGTTATTAAATCAACAAGGTATTTGTTATTTTGCAGTTTTATTTTAGTCGGTATTAGCCCTTAATTTATTATTATTTAGGCCCCAAAACTGCTTAAACTCTAGCAAGCGGTCTAAAGTAACTCTTTACACCTCATACCATCATCCAGATATTAAGCCGAAGGAGTCTGAAAGAAAGATGAAAGATCGGACCGCAGGTATAAGCGCATTTCATTTACCGTTGAAATAGTCTTTGGATTACTACTGGTACTCAACGGGTTTGTTTTGATTGCCAACTACTTTGGACTATCAGCTCTTCAGGAAAAGTTTTCTAATTTTTTTAAATCAAACGATTTTTGGGCGAAATCAGCCAATGAATGGCGATTTTTTATCGAGTTTATTCATGCAATGATCGCAACTCATATTGCTGCAGTTGTCATGATTTTTACGGGCTTATTAATCTTGATAGTGGCAATGCGTAAAAGGAAATCGCCTTAATTTCCCCGGCACAAAAACAGTGCTTTAAGAAGCTTTTATTGCGACCCTTGTAACGCCTATTATTCCCACTCAATCGTTGCTGGCGGTTTTCCACTGATGTCATAGACAACGCGATTGATGCCACGCACTTCATTGATGATGCGATTGGAGACTTTGCCAAGTAATTCATGTGGCAAGCGAGCCCAGTGTGCCGTCATAAAATCTTGAGTTTGCACTGCCCTGAGGGCAACCACATATTCATATGTTCTACCATCACCCATTACACCAACAGACTTGACTGGCAAGAATACTGCGAATGCTTGACTAGTGAGGTCATACCAAGATTTTTGACTAGCTTCATCGATCGTATTGCGCAGCTCTTCAATAAAGATGGCATCAGCGCGCTGTAATAAGCTCGCAAATTCAGCCTTCACCTCGCCCAAGATACGAACACCTAGACCAGGCCCTGGGAATGGATGGCGATACACCATCTCGCGCGGCAAACCCAGTGCAACACCAAGCTCGCGCACTTCATCCTTGAACAACTCACGCAACGGTTCAAGCAATTTGAGATGCATATCCTCTGGCAAGCCACCAACGTTATGGTGACTCTTAATGGTATGCGCGCCCTTCTTATCTTTACCGGCAGACTCAATTACATCTGGATAGATAGTTCCTTGAGCAAGCCATTTGGCATTCTTAATTTTTCCAGATTCAGTTTGGAAAATTTCCACGAATTCTTTACCGATGATCTTGCGTTTTGCCTCTGGATCAGCAACACCTGCTAACTTACCCATGAAAGTCTCTTTAGCATCAATACGGATCACTTTCACACCCAAGTTGCGTGCGAACATCTCCATCACCATGTCGCCTTCATTCAAACGCAGAAGACCATGATCAACAAAGACACACGTGAGTTGATCACCAATTGCTCGGTGAAGCAAGGCGGCAGCAACACTAGAATCAACGCCACCAGATAGACCCAGAATCACTTCTTCATCGCCCACTTGCTTGCGAATATTGTCTACAGCCTCAGCAACGTAATCACCCATTACCCAATCTGGCTTGCACTTACAAATCTCATGCACAAAGCGCTCAATAATGGCAGTACCTTGGATAGTGTGAGCCACCTCAGGATGAAACTGAAATGCATAGAAACGACGTTCTTCATCCGCCATGCCAGCAATGGGGCAGGACTCAGTTGAAGCCATCAACTTAAAGGATGGAGGCAATGTCGTGACGAAGTCGCCATGACTCATCCACACTTTGAGGATGCCATGGCCCTCACTGGTAGAGAAATCTTGAATACCTTTAAGCAAATGAGTATGACCATGAGCTCTTACTTCAGAGTAACCAAACTCACGCGCCTTACCTAAGGACTCAGCCGATGCAACCGCTCCACCCAATCGGGTAGCCATGGTTTGCATGCCGTAACAAATTCCCAGAACGGGAACGCCAAGCTCGAAAACAATCTGAGGGGCTCTTGGACTACCTTCTTCAGTAACTGAACTTGGGCCACCCGACAGAATGATGCCTTTGCCGCCCTGCTCTTGAATGAATTTGCGGATGAATTCTGGATCACAATCATAAGGATGGATCTCCGAATATACGCGGCCATCGCGCACGCGCCGAACAATAAGTTGAGTTACTTGTGAACCAAAGTCGAGAATCAGTATTTTGTCGTGCACGAAAAGGAGCTGCCCTAATCTAAGTCTTAATCAACATGGTAATTTGGCGCTTCTTTAGTGATCTTCACATCATGGACATGCGACTCGCGTACGCCAGCTGAAGTGATCTCTACAAAGTTGGCTTTTTCATGCAACTCATCAATTGTTCTACATCCAAGGTAACCCATGGAAGAACGAATACCGCCAGTGAGTTGATGCAAGATTGCCAGTACGCTACCTTTGTAAGGAACTTGACCTTCAATGCCTTCAGGCACAAGCTTCTCAGCATTGGCAACGATATCGCTTTGGAAATAACGATCAGCCGAACCATCAGCCATCGCACCCAAAGAACCCATTCCGCGATAACTCTTGTAAGAGCGGCCTTGATACAAAAATACTTCACCAGGCGCTTCTTCAGTGCCAGCAAACATGCCACCCATCATCACAGAACTTGCGCCAGCTGCCAATGCTTTAGCAACGTCACCAGAGTAACGAACGCCACCATCAGCAATCAATGGAATACCAGTGCCTTTGAGAGCAGTTGCGACATTCACAATTGCCGTAATCTGAGGAACGCCTACACCAGCAATAATACGAGTGGTACAAATTGATCCGAGGCCAATACCAACTTTGACACCATCGGCACCGTGATCAGCCAATGCTTTTGCAGCATCGCCTGTAGCAATATTGCCACCAATCACTTGCACGTGTGGGAAGTTTTGCTTCACCCATTTGACGCGATCTAATACGCCCTGGCTGTGGCCATGCGCCGTATCAACCACAATCACGTCAACACCAGCACGTACTAAGAGCTCAATTCGCTCATCATTGTCCGGGCCCACACCCACTGCCGCGCCCACACGAAGCTTGCCTTCGCTGTCTTTACAAGCATTCGGATGTTCTGTAGCCTTCAGAATATCTTTCACGGTGATTAATCCGCGTAATTCAAACCGATCATTGACAACCAGTACACGCTCTAAGCGATGTTGACTCATCAAGCGCTTTGCTTCTTCTAATGAGCCACCTTCTTTAACAGTAATTAAACGCTCGCATGGGGTCATCTTGTTTTTTACTGGAGCGTCTAAATCTTCTTCAAAGCGCAAATCGCGATTCGTGATGATGCCCACCACCTCTTTGCCAACGAGCACTGGGAAGCCGGAAAAGCCATGCTCACGAGAGAGCTGAATCACTTGACGCAAAGTTACGTCAGGGCTGATCGTGATTGGATCACGCAGTACGCCAGATTCATATCGTTTTACTTTGGCAACTTCGCGCGCTTGTTCAGCAGGCTTCAAGTTTTTATGAATGATGCCAATGCCGCCTTCACTAGCCATGGCAATTGCCAAACGACCTTCAGTGACAGTATCCATAGCAGCGGACACCAATGGTGTATTAAGTGAAATTTCTCGAGTCAACTTACTTGCCAAACTGGCATCTCGAGGGAGTACCGATGAATAGGCCGGTACGAGGAGCACATCGTCAAAAGTGAGTGCTTTTTGAATGAGTCGCATGCAAAACCCCTAGTCGCAAAAACAGATTATAGCCTCCTAGCCTTTCTTTTAGCTGCGGCGGCCTGGAATTTAGCATCTTGGTTCTGATTAGCCTTCTTGCGTCTAACCGTCTTGGGATCAATTAATAGCGGGGAATAAAGCTCTAAGCGATCGCCAGCATAGATGGGGCTATCCCATTCTTTACGCTTGCCAAAGACTCCAAAGGAGCCCTTTCTCGCTAAAACAGGGTCATCTGGACCAACAGCAATCCCAGCCTGAATCAAGGCTAGTCCAACGGTTGGAGCCTCATTGCCGTCAATGATTAGCTTAAAAGGTCTTAAGACTGGCTCACCCTGCCTGGCATCACATAGCAAAAGGTCAAGTGACCGGTCAACCATAGAGATCCTCCGCTCGCTTTACAAAGCAATCCATAAAGGTACCGGCAATATGACCAAATACGGGACCAATAATCTTATCGAGAATAACGCTCTTAAACTCCCAGTGAAGTTTGAACTCCACCTTGCAGGCGTCTTCCCTTAGCGGAATAAAGTTCCACTGCCCCGAAAAATGCTTAAACGGCCCATCTACAAAGACCATATCAATGGTTTCTGGACGATGGTTGACGTTACGAGTATGAAAATACTGTGTGATGCCTTTGAAGTGAATATTGATTTTGGCATCGAGGACTGTCTCAGTTTGCTCAAAAATTTCCACCCCACCACACCAAGGCAGGAATTCTGGATAGCGGGCGACATCAGTGACTAAGCTATACATGCGGTCAGCTGACTGGTCAATTAAAACGGTCTTGTAGACGTCTGCCATAATCGTTCCTGAGAGCTAAATAAATATGAGTATCGTTGATAACAAAAAAGCCTTTTTTGATTATTTTATCGAGGAGCGCTTCGAAGCAGGGCTTGTTCTGGAGGGCTGGGAGGTAAAAGCCGTTCGTGCAGATCGCGTGCACATTAAAAAAGCGTATGTCGTCATTCGCAAGGCGGAGCTGTTTTTGATTGGCTGCCATATCACCCCCTTGCTATCTGCCTCCACCCATATCGTTCCCGATAACACCCGCACCAGGAAGTTATTGCTCAACGCTATTGAAATCCGCAAGCTGATTGGTAAAGTGGAGCAAAAGGGTTACACGCTAGTCCCATTGAATCTGCACTTCTCAAAAGGGAATGTGAAATGCGAAATTGGTCTAGCTAGAGGTAAAAAGCAGCATGACAAACGTGCTGCGACTAAAGAACGTGAATGGGAAGTACAAAAAGGACGTATCGCTCGGGGTGATTTGAACGCCTAAGTAGTCAAAAACTCGGTTGGACCGACTTTAGAGCCAGCAATCTCTCATTTATGCACTTTTATGGTGCAAGTTAGCACCAAGCCGCTTCAAAATCACCTACCTATTACTTATAAAAGGCATTAGTTTTATAACTATGAAATTGCCTTTTGATGAAATGCTCGACGCCGCAGGCAAAGCGCGTTCCCACTACCAAATCTTCCACAACTGGTTAAAACAGCAAAGCGACACCCTCATGGGTCTCAAGCGTGCTGAAGCTGACCTCATCTTTAGACGGGTAGGCATTACCTTTGCCGTCTATGGAGATGATCTCGGCTCAGAAAGAACTATTCCTTTTGATCAGGTACCTCGAATATTTACTGCCAAAGAATGGGAGCAACTCGAGGCTGGTCTGCGTCAACGGGTAAAAGCACTGAACCGCTTCATCTACGACGTGTATCACGATGAAGAGATTATTAAAGCGGGAATTGTCCCCGCCGAACAAATTTATAACAATGCTCAATATCGACCTGAGATGCGTAATAATGTGAGCGTGTGCCACGCGACATCTATGCACAAATAGCTGGTATTGATATCGTTCGCGCTGGTGAAGGCGAATTCTACGTATTGGAAGATAACTTACGCGTTCCTTCGGGTGTGTCTTACATGGTCGAAGACCGCAAGATGATGATGCGCCTCTTTCCGGACCTCTTTCAGAAATACCGCGTAGCACCTGTAGAGCGCTATCCAGATCTTTTACTGGAGTGTCTCAAATCGGTTAAGCCGGATGATGTTAAAAAACCAAACGTAGTTGTTCTGACGAACCCCGGCATGTATAACTCTGCTTATTTTGAGCACAGCTATTTAGCGCAACAAATGGGTGTTGAGCTAGTGGAAGGTAAGGACTTGTTTGTAAAAAATGAGCAAGTCTTTATGCGTACGACTCAAGGACCAGAGCGTGTTGATGTGATTTATCGTCGTGTCGATGATGATTTCTTGGACCCACCGGCATTCCGCTCTGATTCCACTTTGGGTGTAGCAGGACTCTTATCAGCTCATCGCGCTGGTAACGCGTCACCTTAGCAAATGCAATTGGTAGTGGAATTGCCGATGACAAATCCATCTATCCATATGTTCCCGAGATGATCGAGTTTATCTTGGCGAAAAACCCATCCTCAATAATGTGCCTACATTCCAGTGTCGCAAACCAGATGATTTGGCTTATACGCTAGCCAATCTAGATAAGTTGGCAGTCAAACTGACCCATGGCGCTGGTGGATACGGTATGTTAGTAGGCCCAGCCTCAACCAAGGCAGAGATTGAAGAATTTAGAACGCATCTCATGCTAACCCAGATAAATACATTGCCCAACCCACTTTAGCTCTCTCCACCTGCCCCACCTTTGTAGAGTCAGGTTGCTCCAAGACACATTGACTTAAGGCCATTTGTGCTCTCAGGAAAGACTATCAAGATGGTACCAAGGTGGCCTAACTAGAGTCGCACTCAAAGAAGGTTCTTTAGTAGTGAACTCCTCCCAAGGTGGCGGCACTAAAGACGCCTGGGTACTGGAAGAGTAAGAGGAACCAGAGAAAATGTTAAGTCGTACCGCTGATTGTCTTTATTGGATGGCCCGTTACACCGAACGTGCAGAGAACACTGCTCGCATGTTGGATATAAACCATCAAACCTCCCTACTCCCACAACCTGCTGAATTTTTAGAGCAAAGCTGGAAAAAATTACTCACGATTTCAAAGTTAGAGGATGCTTTCCTCAGCAAATATGCTGTGATCAATCGCGAGAACGTCTTGGACTTCATGATTTATGAAACCAGTAATCCTTCTAGTATTGTTTCTTGCTTATTTGCTGCGCGTGAAAATGCTCGTATGATTCGCGGCAAAATTACATCGGAAGTTTGGGAAACCCAGAACACCGCTTGGCTTGAATTACAGCGCATCTTAGAGGCAAGACATCAGACTGACCCTAGTGTCGCTTGCTGGAATGGGTAAAACATCGTTGCCACCTCTTTAGAAGCGTCTTTTATGGCACTCTGCTCAAGAATGAAGCTTTTTACTTCATCAACATGGGAACTTTACTAGAGCATGCTGATAATACTGCTCGTATCTTAGAAACAAAATATGAAGATCAGGATGCCCTTAAGGTTCTAGGCGTACAGAAATCTTCTGAAGATGGAACCCGATGGAGAGTTTTTTGACTTCTATCATTGGGCCGCTTTGTTACGCTCTGTGTCGGCATTTGAGATTTATCGTCAAAATTACTCCGATCAAGTCACGCCCAAACAAGTAGCGGAACCACTGATCTTCAATAAGCAGATGCCACGTTCCTTAGTATGCTGCGTGAATGAATTAATCCCCCTCATTTCTGAGGTGAAGAATCAACAATCAAAAGAGATTGAACGCTTGCTAGGAAAGCTCAAAGCAAGCTTAGATTATTCCGATATTGATGAGGTATTCGAACAAGGTCTCGAAGAATTCATTGAGGCCTTCTTAGAGCGCATTAACCACATAGCTGATGAGTTCAGTAACGCTTATCTCATTCCACTGGCTGTTGCCTAAGAATCACGAAGACTATATGCATCTTAAAATTCGCCATCGTACGGAATACCGCTATGAAACTCCAGTGCGTTATTCCATTCAAGAATTACGCTTAACACCTCCAACAACTGCGGGGCAGCAAATCGATAAGTGGCGAATTAGCACCCCGGTCAAGGCATCTAGCTTAATAGATACTTTTGGCAATGTCTGCAGCGTATTTGTACAAGAAAGTCCTTATACCTCGATGATGATCGAGGCTGAAGGTGAATTACATACGTAAGATGCCTTTGAGTTCATTGATGACGCCAAAGCAGTCCACCTTATTACCTTTTGCAGCAAACTAATTTGACCGAACCTACAGAGGAGAGGTTGGAATACTTCTCCTATAGTCTGCCCAAGAAAAATTCTGTTGATCAAGTGCTTAAATTCGCCGAGGCCGCTCAAGGCTTGATTGTCTACTCTCCAGGCCAAACCAACTTTGCCACTACAGTTGCGCAATCTTTTGCCATGAAATCTGGTGTTTGCCAAGATCATGCCCACATTATGCTCAGCTTATGTCGCGCAACTGGCATTCCTGCGCGCTACGTGAGCGGCTACTTTTTCGCTGAAGAATCGCCTAATTTAGCTAGCCACGCATGGATCGATTTTTGTAGCGACATCGATCAAGGCATTTGGACCAGCGTGGATATTACCCATGCTTGCTTAATTGATTCTCGTCATATCCGCTTGGCTATTGGGCGAGATTACTATTCAGCAGCACCCGTGAAGGGCGTACGCTCGGGTGGCGGGGGGGGGGTGAAGAGCTTACTGCGAACATTTCCATTCAACAGTTGCCATAGCAACCCTCTTAGACAATTAAGGGATAATTCCAAGAAATTATTAAGAGGGTCAGTGTATGACGTATTGTGTTGGTCTTTGCTTTAAAGACAGTCTGGTTTTCTTGTCTGACACTTGGACAAATGCTAGTGTAGACCAAATTGGCACCTTTAGAAAAATGACCTTATTTCAAAATAAGGATCGCTCCTTTGCTCTCATGAGCGCTGGCAATCTTGCTATCACGCAGTCTGTTAAAGAAATTCTGCTTCAGGGTCAAGCCTTCAAGGGCAGGAATCTGTGGACTGCTAAAAACTCATATGAAGCCGCGGTTGTTGTCGGTAACGCCATCAAACAAGTTTTTGAACGTGATCATGCGGCTCTTGAAAAGGCGGGGCTCGACTTTAATTGCAATATGATTTTCGGTGGCCAAGTAAAAGGTGAAAAGCCACGCCTATTTAACATTTATTCCGCTGGAAACTTTATTGAATCCACTCCAGAAACTTGTTATTTCCAAATTGGAGAATCCAAATACGGCAAACCCATTTTGGATCGAGTGCTTAACTTTACAACCCCACTAAATCTAGCAACTAAATGCGCACTCATCTCGATGGACTCAACCTTAAAAAGTAATATTTCAGTTGGCTTGCCTCTGGATATGCTCGTTTATGAAAACAACTCTCTAAAGGCTACAAAACTAGTTACTCTTGATGATGCGAATCCTTATTTTGCGATGATTCATCAATCGTGGGGAGAGAGGTTGCGAGAGGCTTTTAATTCGATTGCTGAAACCCAGCTGGAGTGGCGCTCAAAAATCCAGCGACATCTCCCATTCCCGCTAAGAAAATGGGTGCTGTACCAATCAATCTTCCCCATCCAAAAAGCAGGCGGTTAAATCCCCCGCAGCCACTAAAACAAGCAAGCCAGTAAAGAAAATTGTTAGTAAAAAGTCGACTTCCAAGAAAAAGTAAGCGACACAGTTAACTTGCACATCTGAGTTCCAAACTAAAAAGGCCTAGAAAAATCTAGGCCTTTTTAGTTTTACGAATTGTTAAATTAGGCTTTGAGATTCTTGCCTAACATTTCCCAGGTAGTCACTACGCTATCTGGATTTAATGAGATTGAGGTAATACCCTTCTCCACTAGCCAACGAGCGAAGTCTGGATGATCTGAAGGGCCTTGACCACAAATACCAACGTATTTATTTTGTTTGCGGCAGGCATCAATTGAACGAGCAATCATAAATTCCACTGCTGGATCACGCTCATCAAAGTCAATGGCCAACAATTCCATACCGGAGTCACGATCTAGACCCAAAGTTAATTGGGTCATATCGTTAGAGCCAATAGAGAATCCGTCGAAATACTCTAGGAACCGGTCAGCCAAGATTGCATTTGAAGGAATCTCGCACATCATGATCAAACGCAGGCCATTAACGCCACGCTTGAGACCAAACTTTTCCATCATGTTGATAACGCGTTCAACTTGCTTGATCGTACGCACAAACGGAACCATGATTTCCACGTTATCCAAGCCCATATCTTCACGTACGCGCTTCATTGCTGCACACTCTAGGGCAAAAACTTCGCCGAAGTCTTCTGACACATAACGTGAGGCACCGCGGAAACCCAGCATTGGGTTTTCTTCATCGGGTTCATAACGTGATCCACCAATCAACTTCTTGTACTCATTGGATTTGAAGTCTGACAAACGAACAATGACCGGTTTTGGATAGAAAGCCGCTGCAATAGTGGCTACACCCTCAACCAATTTGTCTTCATAGAACTGACGTGGGCCAGCGTAGCCACGAGCAACACTCTCCACTGCACGTTTAAGATCAGGGTCAATGTTTGGATACTCCAAAACTGCGCGAGGGTGAACGCCAATGTAGTTATTGATAATGAACTCAAGGCGGGCCAAGCCTACGCCCGCATTTGGGATCTGGCAGAAATCAAATGCTAATTGAGGATTACCAATATTCATGGTGATCTTCACTGGAATCTCGGGCAATACGCCACGAGATACCTCTGTTACCTCTGTCTCGATCAAGCCATCATAGATATGACCTTCATCTCCTTCGGCACAGGAAACAGTCACCATCATGCCGTCTTGCAAATGCTCTGTAGCGTCGCCACAACCAACCACTGCAGGCACGCCGAGCTCACGCGCAATAATCGCCGCATGGCAAGTACGTCCTCCACGATTAGTCACAATCGCAGAAGCACGTTTCATTACCGGCTCCCAGTTTGGATCAGTCATATCAGCAACTAATACATCACCAGGCTGAACTCGATCCATTTCGCTTGGATCGCGAATGATGCGTACAGGGCCTGCGCCAATCTTTTGCCCAATAGCACGTCCTTTTGCCAACACTTTAGAGCTACCTTTGAGTTTGTAGCGCATCTCGACTTGACCGGCCGCCTGACTCTTCACAGTCTCAGGACGCGCTTGAAGGATGTAAATACGGCCATCTTGACCGTCTTTGCCCCGCTCAATATCCATGGACGACCGTAGTGCTTCTCGATGATCATGGCGTATTTAGCCAACTCAGTAATGCCTGCATCCTCTAAAGAGAAACGGTTACGTTTCTCTGGGGATACATCAACAGTCTGTACTTTTTCCGCAGAGCCTTTAGGTGCAAATTGCATCTGAATTAACTTCGAACCTAAAGAGCGACGAATGATCGCTTTTTTACCTTGCACTAAGGTGGTTTTGAAAACATAAAACTCATCTGGATTTACGGCACCTTGAACAACGGTCTCGCCCAAGCCATAGCTTGATGTAATGAACACTACATCCTCAAATCCTGACTCAGCGTCTAATGTAAACATGACGCCAGCAGCACCAAGGTCGGAGCGAACCATTCGCTGAATACCAGCAGATAAGGCTACTTCAGCATGGGCAAAGCCCTTATGAACGCGATAAGAGATAGCGCGATCGTTGTAAAGAGATGCAAATACCTCACGAATCTTCTTGAGAACATCATCAATACCTTCAACGTTCAAGAAAGTTTCTTGTTGACCGGCAAATGACGCGTCTGGCAAGTCTTCAGCGGTGGCTGATGAACGCACAGCAAAAGAGCCTTTACCTGAATCATCCAAAACAGCAAATGCTTTACGGATTTCTTCATCAAGCTTACGCTGAAATGGCGCTGTTTCAATCCAATGACGAATCTCCGCACCAGCTTCCGCTAACGCACGAACATCATCAATATTCAAGCCATCCAAACGTTGTTGAATAAGCTCAGTCAAATTGTTGTGCTTCAGAAAATCACGAAATGCCAATGCCGTAGTAACAAATCCAGTTGGCACACGTATCCCGGTTGAAGCTAATTGAGAAATCATTTCGCCTAAGGAAGCATTCTTACCGCCGACTGACTCAACATCTGTCATGCGAAGTTGCTCAAAAGGTAAAACATAGGCATCAACCATACTGCTATTTTGTCGCTGTTGGTTGGACATAAAATACTCTCAAAAGATAAGGAAACTGGTCTAGCGGCCACCCTAAATGGGGCATGCTTTAATATGATCCTATTGTAGTGCTGACCCTGACTTTTAAGCTAAATCCATGTCTAACGAAACCCGTATTATTTTTATTGTCTCCGACGGCACCGGCATTACGGCCGAGAACTTCAGCCAGTCAAGTTTGACCCAATTTGAGGCCACTTTTAGGCATATTCGGGTGCCTTTTGTGGATAGCCGTAGATAAAGCTCATGATGCTGTCAGCAGTATCAATCAGGCGGCTAGCAAATATGGGGTGCAACCCATTGTTTTCACCACTTTAGTGAATTCTGAGCTCAATTCGATTGTTGGCAAAGCAAATGGCCTTATCCTCGATATGTTCCAGACTTTTGTGGCCCCATTAGAAGCGGCTTTAGACATGAAATCTACTCATGCCATGAACCGCCTGCACCATAACGCCGATACCGAGGCCTATAAAAATCGCATAGAAGCTATTAACCACTCTTTAGCCCATGATGATGGCCAATCTAATCAAAACCTGGCTGAAGCTGATGTCATTCTAATTGGCATTTCCCGAGTGGGGAAAACGCCAACTAGCCTCTATTTAGCAATGCAGTACGGACTTAAGGCAGCGAACTACCCACTGATTCCTGAAGACTTTGAGCGTGGTCAACTTCCAAAAGACTTGGTACCCTATCGCCATAAAATTTTTGGCCTCATGATTGATGCCGAGCGACTCTCAGAGATACGTAATGAAAGGCGCCCTGGTAGTAATTATGCGAAGCTAGAAAACTGCCGCTACGAAATCAATGAAGCGACAGCAATGATGAAAAAACAATCAATTCCATGGGCACTCACCACCAACAAATCAATTGAAGAGATTGCCACCACCGTATTGCAAGCCATTAAATCAGACAAAACTATTTTGGGTTAGAGCTCTAGCTGCCGCAATAGTGTTAACTCGAAAAAACGATTTGATTTCTACCGCTGGTTTTAGCCTTATACATAGCTTCATCTGCGCGTCTCATTAACTCTACCCCGTCTTCTCCATGCATTGGATGTAAAGCAATTCCAATGCTCGCGCTTGAAGTCAACTCATTACCCTCATAACTCACTGGCTTCATCAGTGATTGCCGAATATTTTCTGCTATTTGCAAGACATGAGCCTCAGTATCAGAACCTAGCAATAAGACTACAAACTCATCCCCACCAATACGTCCAACGGTATCCGATACACGCACACTCGCCTTTAATCTCTTGGCAACCTCTATAAGTAACGCATCACCAGCATCATGGCTATAGGCGTCATTGATTGTTTTGAGATTATCAAGATCAATAAATAAATTTGCTAAATTTGTTTTGTTATGCTTAGCCTGATTGATGGCCTGACTAAAGCGATCAAAGAATAGGCCTTTATTTGGTAGACCAGTCAAAATATCGTGGTTTGCACGATGGTAATGCTCTTCTACACCTTTACTATATGACCCCAACAAATAATAGGTGCCAACAATCAACGCAATTAAGCTGAGCGTGGTAGCTACCAATACACCAATAGCATTCTTGTACCAATTAGATAGATATACTGATTCTGGAAGCGTAGCACCAACGATAAAGGGATAGCCATTAACCCTTTTATAAGAGAGCATTCTGGTGATACCCACCTCACCAGGATTAGTAAATGCCGCATTAGATGAAAATACGACACCATTTTTGAGATCAGCATGCGCTAATGATTGCTCAATCAATCCCAAAGAATTAACCTGTCCAATTTGTTTAGTCACTAAGGGCCAACGTGTAAGCAATGTATTGTCACTTCGGTACAAAATAATAGAGGCGCCATCACCCAAGCTAGAGCTCACGCCCTTATAGAAGTTAGAAATCATCTCAACTGAAACGCCAATGAGTACTAGGCTCAAAAATTCATGTTTGCTGCCATTAATCCGTTTAGCAAGATAAAAAACCCATTTACCTGTCTCTTTATTTTGTACAGGGACGCTATAGAACGTCGATACATCATCATCGGTGACGCTTAGATATTTAAAGCAATCCCTATCCTTCAAGTTGATATCTGGCGGCGGATACTCCCTTGAAAAATTCAGAACCTTTCCATCAGAGCCCACAAATGTACTGACATCCAATATGGGATTTGTTCCAGCTTTCTCTTTTAAAGCTTCATATAAATCTTTTTTAGAGGCGAACTCTCGAAAACTCTTTTCATTTTTAATGTGAGCCAATTCGATCACATCGTAAATGCTATCCAACGCAGTATTAGCCGAAAATATAGTTTGAGCAGTATGCTCAGCCAAGACAGATGACAGATTTGATAGTTGCGCTAAACGATCCTCGACACTACTCTTGCAAAGCAGCTAAATAGAAACAAAAGCGTTGCCGATCAAGACGATCGCAAGGCCAATCGAGATAGGTTTAATAATACGAAGGTTGCGCTTCGCAGCGCCAAAGGATTCAAGAACAACCATTATGTATTTTGGCCGTTCTCTGTAAAAAATCCATTGAATTGTTCTTTTGCAAAGACCATAAACATCTTATAAGTTGCCTTTACAAAGATAAGTGTTGTTGAAGCTATCTTAGCTACTTCTAAAAAATTGTTTTTGACTTAAAACAAGGAGGTTTATGAAACTCGCTAGGATTCTTCATTATTGATAATTTTAAATTATTTAATCATTTTATGAGCATTCCTGCACTGCCAAGTGCTAGGCCTTTGATAAATAAAGCTTTTATTAGGGATAGGAGATGAGATTAAATACGTCTAATCCGCATAGTCTCAAAAAGGCATACCGCAGCAGCCGTTGAAACATTCAAGGACTCTACTCTTGGGTCAATAGGGATGGAGACACCCTTGGCTTGCGCAAAGAGCTCTTCAGAAACGCCCCGCCCTTCGCTGCCCATTACCCATGCAACAGGATGAAAGAGCTCTTTTTTTAAAGTGTAAAGATCTTGCTCTGCATCTGCAGTTGCCGATAATAAGGATGCAGTTACAGCACTTAATACTTGCTGGTTAGACCAACCTTCGTATAAATCTAGAAGACGATGCGCTCCCATACCCGCGCGCAACACTTTGTTTGACCACAAATGTGCGCACCCTGACAAAGCAATGACTTGGGTGAAACCCGCGGCGGCGGCTGTGCGCAAGATAGAACCTACATTACCTGCATCTTGTACTCGATCCAATATCACCACATCACCATCTAATGTTGCAATAGATTGCGGGGGAGAGATTATTGATTTTGGAAGATTCAACAAACCAGCGAGATGTGGTGCATTGACTAAATCGCTCAATAAATCCCAGAGAGCGCTATCTAGCTGATATACCTTAGTCTCGGGGCAAACATCCAAATGCTCATAGACCGCTTGGGAAATCTCTAAATTCTTAAGCCCCATTTCAGAGGTGAAGAGAGTTTTTAGGGCTGGATCACCTACCCAAGTTTGCACAAGATGAATCCCCTCTAATAATGCATGACCACTGGCTAACCTAGCCTTCTGCCCCTTCGAACCAGTAGTTTGTAGATTACGAATCTCTTTAAATAAAGGATTCTCTTTGGAGGTAATGAGATCGAAGTTCATAGCTTAATTTGCAATGGATTCCAATACCTTACGAACTGGTGAAAAACTACGTCGATGTTGATCGCACGCACCATATTGCTGGAGAGCTGCAAAATGGGCTTCTGTTGGATAACCCATATGTTGTGCAAACCTATACTCGGGATGACGTTCATGCAAAGCCACCATCTGACGATCGCGCGTCACTTTAGCAATAATAGAAGCCGCAGAAATCGCTGGTTCTTTCGCATCGCCCTTCACAATTGCCTCCGCCGAAATTGGCAACTCTGGGCAGCGATTGCCATCAATCAATGCTTTCTCAGGCCAAGCACCCATACGAATGGTGAGATCTTCAATGGCACGGCGCATAGCCAGCATGGTAGCCTGAAGAATATTGATCTCATCAATCTCAGCAGGGCTTGCCTCACCAATACCCCAGGCTTTCGACCTCTCCAAGATCTGCTGGTAGAGAAATTCACGTCGAGCAGCGGTCAATTTCTTGGAGTCTTTTAATCCTTCAATCGGATTATTGGGATCAAGCACTACAGCACCAGCGACCACTGCGCCAACCAATGGTCCGCACCCCGCTTCATCCACACCGCAGACCCAAATCATCTTCATATCGATTGGGACTTGCGATGGTTTGCGATCGTCTGAGCGACTGCTTGTGCTACCAGCAAACCTGTGGGACGCCGCAGAGTTTCATGCATATGAGAGAAACGCTCTTTCAATGCGGCAACTTTGGTTGGATGCTCCAACCAATCTAGTACAGCATTTGCTAATTTTTCAGGAGTAGCGTCATCTTGCAATAGTTCTGGCACAACAAACCCCCCGCATAAGATATTCGGCAGACCGACATAAGGTAAATAACCTTGCCGCTTCATGATTTGCGCGGTTAACCAGGGCACCTTATATGAAATCACCATGGGCTTTTTCCATAAGGCAGCTTGCAAAGTCGCTGTTCCGCTCGCAATCAAGACCACATCAGATGCCTCCAACACTTCATCGGCCATCCCGTCAAGCAAGTGAATCTGAATATCTGGATTCGCATCCTTAGTCTTAAGCAAAAGCTGTTCAAGCGGCTCGCGCAATCGGGGGGTTGCTACCGGAATTAAAAAATGAAGCTTTTGACCTTTTAATCTCTCACTCAATAACTGCATGGCTTCAAAAAAAACTGGGGCAATCAGCTCAATTTCAGAACCACGACTACCAGGGAGTACTGCTACTAGGATTCCATCAAGCGATGCGGCATCTAAATGGAGGGTCTTGGCAATGATTTTTCTTGCGCTAGCAGTATTAGGCTCTAGCGGAATATCGCTTGCTAAAAGATGCCCCACATAAGTGGATGCCACCCCTACACGATCATAGATTTCAGTTTCAAAAGGAAATATGCACAGCATACGCTCTACTGCTTGAGCGATCTTCTTAATGCGCCCTGCCCTCCAAGCCCAAATAGATGGCGACACCAAATGTAAAGTTGGAATACCGGCTTTACGCAATTGCAGCTCAACACCTAAATTAAAGTCCGGAGCATCAATGCCCAAATAGACATCGGGTCGCCCCTCATTGAGAAGATGATGGATAAGCTCTTTGCGTAAACTCAAAATAGCAGGAAGCTGTTTAATGGCTTCAACATAACCGCGTACGCTCAATGTTTCCATTGGCCAATCGGAGCGCATACCTTCTGCCTGCATGCGTGGGCCACCAATACCATACACCTCAAGCCCAGACATATTTGGACTCTGATTAAGCGCACTCAGCACTGGTGCAGCCAGCAAATCACCAGAAGGTTCGCCTGCTACACAAGCTAACTTTGGCAAAGTAGTTCCGTTACCGAATGATGCCGCGGCGCGTTGAAGCGGCAATGAAGTCGTGAAACTGTGCGAGCTTCTCAGCAGTAGCAGCATCATCAGCAGATGCAACAACCATCTTCTGAATTTCTACTTTAGCGTCTTTAAAACTCAGTCCGTCCTTATAGAGAACTTTATATGCTTGACGTAATGCCGAGATGGTCTCGCTTGAAAAACCTCGACGCTTTAAGCCCTCAACATTGATGCCATGAGGCGAAGCTCTATCCCCAGTAGCAATCACAAAGGGAGGAATATTTTGTCCTAACGCAGATGCACCGCCCAACATCGCATGCTGACCAATTCGAACAAACTGATGTACGCCAGACATACCGCCCACAATGGCCCAATCCCCTACCTGGACATGCCCAGCTATTTGCGCGTTGCTGGAGAAAATGGTGTGATTACCGACTTGGCAATCGTGGGCAATATGCACATACGCCATAATCCAGTTGTCGTTTCCAATCCGAGTAATGCCTTCATCCTGTGATGTGCCAGTATGGATCGTTGTGAATTCTCGAACGGTATTACGATCGCCAATAATTAATTGGGTTAGCTCGCCGCGGTATTTCATATCTTGTGGAGGACCACCAATAGCAGCAAAGTGGGCAAAGTGGTTCTCTTTACCAATAGTGGTGTAGCCTTCAATAACAGTATGCGAGCCTACTTTTGTACCTGCACCAATCTTTACATTAGGACCAATTACGGAATATGGCCCTACTTCAACATCACTAGCTAGCTCAGCCTTACCGTCTACCACAGCAGATGCATGAATCCGAGTCATTACGCGCCTTTCGTACGTACCGCACAAGTGATATTAGCTTCAGCTGCGATCTCGCCATCGACTGTTGCTTGAACAGAGGACTTATATATACCAGCACGACCGCGCTCTAACTTAGCCGTCATGATCAACTGATCTCCTGGTAATACCGGCTTCTTAAACCGGGCCCCATCAATACCAGCGAAGTAGCAAATAGCATCTTCCGCCCGCTCCTCGGAGAGGATTAATAAAGCTGCGGTTTGAGCCAATGCTTCAATGATCAATACCCCAGGCATCACTGGAAAATCTGGAAAGTGGCCTTGAAAGAAAGGCTCATTCATTGTGACATTTTTTAACGCAGTAATGCTTTCACGCGGAGTAGTAATGCTTTCACGCGGAGTGATTTCCAGCACACGATCAACCAATAAAAATGGATAACGATGCGGTAGCAATTTAAGAATTTTATGAATATCGATTGCAATTGGTGTGCTCATAAATGACCCGCTAAAAAGTAAAAATGAATTGTAGTTCTACAGAATCCTACGACTCTGTAGATTTGTTTTTATCCAGCAAGCGCAAGCGCTGACGTATTTTATCTAGACCACGCAAAATTGCCGCGTTTTTCGCCCATGCAGCATGGAGCATGGATGGGTAAACACCCGTGAAATGCTGTCCTGGCTCATTAATAGAGCGCATAATCGGGGTATTGCCAGAAACCGTGGTTCTATCAGCAATCGTGAGATGGCCTGCGAAATTTGCCGACCCGCCAATGATGCAGAAATTACCAATTTTGGTACTTCCGGATATACCAGCACATCCAGCGATAACACAACAATTTCCGACAATCACATTGTGTGCAATTTGTACCTGATTATCAATCTTAGTTCCTGCACCAATTACCGTGTCAGTCATTGCTCCACGATCAATCGTGGTAGATGCGCCAATCTCAACATCATTGCCAATGACTACACGGCCAGTCTGAGGAATCTTCACCCATTCTCCGCCAGTCGCAGAAAAATCGGAAGCAAATCCAAAACCATCCGCCCCAATTACAGCGCCACTATGAATAATGCAACGCTCACCTATTTGAGTGTTGTTATAGATTGAGGCCGACGGATAGATCAGCGTATCGCTTCCAATAACACTATCTTGAGCAATACTGGTATTACCCAATATAGAAACGCGCTCACCCAACTTCACTCTCGCCCCAATTTGTACGAAAGGCCCGATATGACATGAAGTCGGAATAATGGCTGTGGGGTCAACTACCGCACTCGGATGCACTCCAGCGGGATAAATTGGGCCACTTGCTTTGGCAAAATGCTGAGCCATCCTAGCAAAGGTAGCATAGGGATTTTTAGAAACAAAATAGGTGCGCTTATTTGAGTTTGCGCCAAGGTTGGCTTGCAAATACTCTAAATCGGCTTGACTAACAATTAACGCTCCGGCGTTACTATTGCTGGCTTGCTGTCTGTAAAGCGGATTGAAAAGGAAGGATATCTGATCGGATTGCGCCCGCTCCAACGGAGCGAGACCTGACAATTCGAGGGAGCTCTCCCCCATCAAACTTGTTTGAAACTGTTCGGCCAGCTCAATGGCGGTCAGCATAAAGCTTACTTCTGGCTATTTAAAGCCTTGATAACATCATCGGTAACATCAGCCTTAGGACTGACATAAGCCGCTTCCTGAACAATGATGTCTATTTTTCTTTGCTCTGCAATTTGCTTTAATACTGCATTCGCTTTTTCAGCAATCTTGGCACGCTCTTCAAAAGTGCGCTGATTTAGATCCTCAGTAAATTCACGTTGTTTGCGTTGAAGTTCACGATCTTGATCTGCCAACTCACGTTGACGACGCACGCGCTCAGCCTCATTCATTACCGCTGCATCGCGATCCAACTTCTCAGCGGCAGACTTAATTTTTTGAGCGCTATCACGCAAATCGTTCTGACGCTTAGTAAATTCATTTTGCAAACGTGTTTGCATTGCCTTAGCAAGGTTGGACTCATTAAATACTTTCTCAGAGTTCACAACGGCAACACGTGTATCAGCATCTTGCGCAAAAACCTGTGGAGCAGAAATCGCTGACACGGCAGCAAAGATGCCAACTTGAATCCATTTATAAGATTGATAAAACTTCATAAAACTTTCCTTAAACAATTAAAACGCTGTACCAACCTGGAACTGTAAGCGCTGGATGTTATCCGTTGGCTGTGACTTATACGGAATACCATAGCTAAACTTCAAAGGCCCAAGCGGCGATATCCATGATAAACCCAATCCATAGGAGTATCTAAGAACTAAATTGATATTCTGCCCAAAGGCGTTACCACCATCCACGAAGGTAAATAAACGCAAGGTTTTATCAGCGCCAGACCCCGGTACCGGGAAGGTGTATTCCACATTGCCCACAATTTTGGACTGGCCGCCAGTTGGCTGATACTCATTAATAGTGGTGTTGTAGTACTGCGGTCCAAGAGACCCTGGTGAATAACCGCGGACAGAACCAATACCGCCGACATAGTAATTCTTAGTAATTGGGGAGGGGTTATTGCCGTAGGCTTGACCGTATCCAACCTCGCCATTAAATGAAAAGATATTGTCCTTAGAGAACGAGTGATACTTTTGGTATTGACCGAAAAGACGATAAAAGGTCATATTGCCCGCCGGCGTACCAGCCTCAGCCGATAACTGCTCTAAGGAGCCGCTAGATGGAATCAACGTGCTATCACGACCATCTCGCGCCCAACCAATCGCAATGGGGACATTATAAGTATTTACAGTACCCGGATATCCTGGAGCTGCAACTCCATAGCTTTGCGCATAAGCCAAATAAGGGACTGGCGTATTGGAGGTTGTCTGGATTTGAAACGCTTCAATTCCAGTACCGAAAAAGACTCTATCAACCTCAGTGTAAGGAACGCCAAATTTTATATTCGAGCCAACTGATTTAATTTGGTAATCGGGATCGCCAACGTAATAGAGTGGTTTTGATGATCTATAAAAAAGGTCTGTAAAGCGACTAATCCCATCCTCTGTGAAATAAGGATCGTAATTTGAGAGCGCTAGATTCTGATTGATCTTACCGATAGAGAAATTTAAACCAATCGACGTACCAGTACCAAAGGCATTGTCCTGGTTGACACCCACAGACAAAATAAGTTTCTCAGTTGAGGAAAAACCAGCACCAAGTGTTATAGCGCCAGTTGGTTTTTCAGTAACCTTTACATTCACATCCACCTGATCCGGGGAGCCAGGAACATCCTCTGTTGTGATATCCGTCTCTGTAAAGTAACCCAAACGGCCCAAGCGCTTTTTAGAAAGCTCGATCTTGTCGCTATCAAACCATGAACTTTCAAACTGGCGCATTTCTCGGCGGATAACAATATCACGCGTCTTAGCATTCCCGGAGATTGCAACCTGACGAACATAAATACGACGGCCTGGATCAACAACCAATGTGAGGTCAACCTCTGCCACGTCTCGGCGAATATCGGGTTGCGGATTAATAGTTGCAAATGCATAACCATAGGAGCCCAAAACCTCGGCAATCGCTTTAGTACTCTCAGTTAGACGAGCGGATGAGAAAGTATCGCCAGCCTTCAAGGTAATCAACTGCTTAAGCTCAGCCTCTTTGCCCAAAGTTTCACCAGCTAAGCGCACATCCTTGACTGTGAATTTTTTACCTTCTCGAATACTTATCGTGAGGTAAATGCCTTTTTTATTGGGGGTAATAGATACTTGTGTTGATTCGATCACGAACTCAAGATAACCACGATTGAGGTAGTAGGAACGAATGGATTCAAGATCAGCAGTGAGTTTTTGTTTTGAATAGAGGTTGTCTTTGCTATACCAAGATAACCAGCCACCCGTCCTTAACTGCATCTCACTTCTCAAATTACTTTCACTGAACTCTTCATTGCCAATAAAATTAATTTCTTGAATTTTGGCAATGGGTCCTTCATCGACATTAAAGTAAACGGCCACTTGATTTCGCTCAAGAGGGGTAACCGTGGCAACAATTTCTGCCGCATACATCCCCTTACCAACGTATGAGCGCTTTAACTCCTGTTCAGCCTTATCAATTAATGCTTTGTCATAAAAACGCGCTTCAGCTACGCCAACCGCTTTTAAAGACTTACGCACCATTTCGGGGTCAAATTCTTTCATGCCCGTAAATTCAATACGAGAAATCGTCGAACGCTCTTCAACAATCACAATCAGAATATTGCCTTGCGCCTGAATCTGAACATCCCTAAAAAAACCAGTGCCGTAGAGCGCTTTAATTGCCTCGGTACCTTTTTCATCGGTAAATGTTTCACCTACCTGCACAGGTAAATAACTAAATACGGTACCAGGTTCGACGCGCTGTAAACCTTCAACACGAATATCTTTCACCACAAAAGAACCTGCTGCCGAGGCATTCAAACTCAATCCCAAAGCAAAAATCGTGAGAGTTTGAGTAATGAAGCGAACAAAAATACGGGAAGAATGTGTCAGAGAATTCAAGGCGAAATATAGCGTTGTAAATCGTTAAACAAGGCCAGTAGTGACATAGAAATCAGCAAAATGAAGCCCACTTTTTGGAGCTGTTCCTGCATTGATATCGTAATCCGCTTACCAGCGACCAACTCCCATGCATCATACAGTAGCTGACCCCCATCAAGCATGGGAAAAGGGAGTAAATTTAGTAAACCAATACTAATACTCATCATTGCTAAAAATGCTAAATACGGCTGCCAGCCTACCCGAGCCGTTTTACCAGCCATATCCGCAATACTCAGGGGTCCCCCCAACTGCTTAAGGGAGGTATTTCCAGTAAATAAGCCCACCATTAACCTAGCAGAAACCTTGGTAATTACCCACACTCGTTTCGAAGCAAATACCACGGCATCTACAGGCCCTAATTTCAGCTCGCCCCACTGGTCGATAGGGGTCAATACAGGCAGAATGCCCAGCGCTAGAATGGGGTCACTTTCAGGGCTAATTTTGGGCAAATCTTTAGCATAAAAGGTCTTTATAAAACTACCACTTGAAGGATTCTGGATATCTAGGGCAAAACCCCTTTCGCCTGTAATCGAATCCATCAAGTTCCAACGCAATGAATTCCAGCTCAGTACAGGCTCAAATTCCCCAAAAGAGGGCATGTCATCTTTTGTAGAGTCCAAATCCAGCCAACCAACCACCCGATCGCCTTGAGTCAACCCTAATCTCGCAGCCACTGAATTTTCGGGTGGGCTTTGTATAAAGGCTGGTAGCTGAGGTGCACCAGTAAGGTAAATAAAAGCAAAGAAGATGATCGCCAATAAAAAATTGGCAAGGGGTCCGGCAGCCACAATCAGAGATCGTTGCCATAGCGGCTTTTGATCGAAAGCCTGGAGTTCTTCAGAGGATGGAATTACTTGCTGGCGGCCTCGACCATCTAATAACTTGACATAACCACCTAATGGGATGGGTGCCAATACCCATTCTGTTTTATTTTGTGCGTGATAGGTAAACAATGGTTTGCCAAAGCCAACCGCAAAACGAAGCACTCGAACCCCGCAACAACGAGCCGCTAAAAAATGTCCGAACTCATGAAAGCTGACCAATACCCCTAGAGCCAATAAAAACGCAGCAAGAGTCACTATTGCTTGCAAAGAATTTCCTTTATAAACTCTCGCGCCAATTGACGAGCGCGCGCATCGACATCCAAAATCAATTCCAGTGAATCCGCCTTCACAAAGGAGGCGGAGTGCAAGACTTTCTCGACGACCACTGGAATTTGTAAGTACGGCAAACCTTCGTCCAAGAAAGCTGCCACGGCAATCTCGTTAGCAGCATTTAAAACTGCCGGCGCAGTATCCCCTGCTTTAGCGGCTGCAAATGCTAAAGAGAGGCAAGGGAAACGCTCAAGATCAGGCTCGGCAAAACTAAGGGCCGCCATCTGAGTCAAACTCAATGGCACTACACCCGCATCGATCCGCTCTGGCCATGCCAAACCGTAGGCAATCGGAGTTCGCATATCCGGTTGACCCAATTGAGCCAACACTGAGCCATCCCGATAACGCACCATCGAATGTACAACGCTTTGTGGATGAATCAATACTTTGATTTTTTCTAACGGCAACCCAAACAACCAAAATGCCTCGATAACCTCAAGACCTTTATTCATCATCGTTGCAGAATCAACCGATATTTTTCTGCCCATTACCCAATTTGGGTGCGCGCACGCCTGTGCCGGAGTAATACTTTCTAGCTGTTCTAAAGGCGTGTTTCTAAATGGCCCTCCCGAAGCCGTTAACCATAGCTCCTCGACACCTAGACTTGAATTAGCATCTGTAGAAAATTGACTTGATAGACACTGAAAGATTGCATTATGTTCGCTATCAATTGGTAGAAGCTCGCCACCACCTTGCTTCATAGCCTGCATAAATAAATCACCCGACATTACTAGGGCCTCTTTATTTGCTAGCAATACTCTTTTACCAGCTTGCGCAGCAGCTAATGCTGAAACCAATCCTGCTGCCCCAACAATAGCAGCCATTACAGTATCACAACCTGATTCGGTAACAGCAGTAACAAGGGCTTGAGAGCCACATAAGACTTCAGTATTGATTTTTTTCTCAAGCAAAAGCTTGCTTAAACGAAGTGCGCCATCTGGATCGGCTACAACTGCAATAGAAGGTTTAAATTCAGCACACTGCTCTGTCAGCAAGTCAACTTGCTTTGCCGCAGTTAGAGCAACAACCTTAAAGCGATTCGGATGTGCCCGAACGACATTCAATGTATTGACACCAATTGATCCGGTTGAGCCTAAGATGGCTACATGCTTCATTGACATTACACAAATCCTGCTAACAAAGCTGCGATTGGCATCGTCGGAATTAATGCATCAACTCGATCCAATACCCCACCATGACCTGGCAGTAGATGGCTAGAGTCTTTAACGCCCGTCAAACGCTTAAGCTGAGACTCAAACAAATCCCCAAAAATACTGAAGGCGGTTAATACCGTCACCATCATAAACATAGGGACCCAACCAAAACGAATTGCCCATGCACCAAATAAAGTGGATTCAAAAGATAGAAAGTAAACGCATGCAAACGCGTAAATATAACAAAGTATTAGGCCACCAATCGCGCCCTCAATCGATTTGCCTGGACTAATTTGCACCGCAAGCTTACGCTTGCCAAATGCTTTTCCGACAAAATAGGCGCCAATATCCGCAACCCACACTAAAGCCATAGTAGTGAGCAAAAATATCAGGCCAAGTTCACACAAGAGCACTAAAGCAAACCAAGTGGCGGGCAACAAAATCAAGCCGAGCACTACATAAAAGGGGCGAAGCTTTTGCAAAGAAAGATTCATTCCCTTTGTCAAAATAAATGGTGCCAAAAAGAACCAGAATAAGACTGCTAATAGCAATAAAGCAAACTGCCACGAGACATTTTGCATGCCGAGTAAAAACAAAATAATGACAAGGCAAAACAAAGCATACATCCAAGCAGCCCGCTCAGCACCTGGAGTCAGCAAGCGACTCCACTCCCAAGCGGCAGCTAATAATGCAACCAAAAAGAATCCCCCTATATAAATTGGGGGCAGCAAAAATAATATCGGCAACAATACCGCCAAGAGAACTAGAGCGGTAATGACTCGGGTTTTTAGCATTGGAAAATGAGCCTGGTGATGAACCGCTTCAAACTGCATCACTCATGACTTGAAATGCAAGCTGAGCACTAGTGCGGCCAAAACGACGCTCGCGCTGACTAAAACAGTCAAACGCCTTGTGTAATTCTTTCTCATCAAAGTCAGGCCACAAGACATCGGTGAAATACAACTCGGTATAAGCCAGTTGCCACAATAAAAAATTGCTTACACGCTGCTCACCACCAGTACGGATAAATAAGTCTGGCTCTGGAGCGTAAGCCATTGAGAGGTGTGGTTGCAATATCTCTTCAGTAACTTGTTCTGGCTTTAAATGAGGGTTGGCAGCAAGGCATTGACGCATTGCTTGCAAGATATCCCAGCGACCACCATAGTTTGCGGCAATCGTAAACGTGAGTGCCTTGCAGTCAGACGTCTTTTGTTCAGAAAATTTCACCATCTCTTGAATAGCAATATCAAAACGACTTAAATCACCAATTAATCGCAAGGCAATATCGTTTTCAGCCAGACGAGATACTTCACCCTTTAAAGATTTGAGGAAAAGCTTCATCAAGAAACCAACCTCTTCAGGTGGACGACGCCAGTTCTCAGAACTAAATGCAAATACTGTTAAGTACTCGACACCAAGTTTTCGACATTCTTGAACAATTTTACGAACAGCACTTAAACCTTCCGAGTGCCCCGCTACACGCGGCATCATACGCTTGCTAGCCCAACGCCCATTACCATCCATGATGATTGCCACATGACGAGGTAAAGCACTTACCTCAGGTATGGCTAGGGTTGAGCTAGAGTGTTGTGTCATTAGAGACTAAAAATCAAGACGGACTATACCGTCATGATCTCTTTTTCTTTTTCTGCAATGATCTTGTCAATATCAATAACCGCTTTATCGGTCATCTTCTGAATCTCATCGGTAGCGCGACGTTCATCATCTTCAGAAATTTCTTTGTCCTTAGTTAAACGCTTGAGATGTTCATTGGCGTCACGGCGCAAATTTCTTACAGCGATCTTAGTATCTTCACCTTCACTCTTTACAACCTTGGTTAATTCACGACGTCGCTCTTCGGTTAAAGCAGGCATTGGAACGCAAATCAAAGCACCTTGGGACGCAGGATTTAAACCCAAATCAGAATCACGAATCGCCTTCTCTATCACTGCAACCATCGTCTTTTCAAATGGTTGAACATTGATGGTGCGCGCATCGGCTAAACCCAAGCTGGCAACCTGACTTAATGGCGTTGGATTGCCATAGTAATCCACATGAATATGCTCCAAAATTCCTGGATTAGCTCGTCCAGAGCGAATCTTCGCTAAATTGCTCTTCAAAGCCTCAAGAGACTTTTGCATCTTTTGATCGGTATTCGTTTTAATTTCTGCTGCAGACATCGGGCCTCCTATTAGACATGTACTAAAGTACCTTCTGGTTCGCCTTGCACTACGCGCTTTAAGGCGCCTGGCTTGAGAATCGAAAATACTTTGATGGGCAATTTACGATCACGACACAATGCAAATGCAGTTGCGTCCATGACCTGAAGATTCTTGATTAAAGCTTCACCAAACGTGATAGTTTTATACAAAGTAGCGGTGGGATCTTTTACTGGATCAGCGCTGTAGATGCCATCCACCTTCGTTGCCTTCAGCATGACCTCAACACCCATCTCAGCACCACGCAAAGCAGCAGCTGTATCGGTAGTGAAAAATGGATTACCAGTACCCGCAGCAAAGATCACCACTTTTCCTTCGCCCATCGCCCGTATCGCACGCGGACGAATGTAAGGCTCAACGACTTGATCCATACGCAGGGCCGATTGCACTCGAGCTTCAACCCCTTTTTGACGCAAGGCATCTTGCAGTGCCAAGGAATTCATCATGGTTGCCAACATACCCATGTAATCAGCAGTTGCGCGATCCATACCAGCAGCGCCACCAGCAACTCCACGGAAAATGTTTCCGCCACCAATCACAATCGCTAGCTCTACCCCGCTATTTACAACCTCAGCGATTTCTTTAACCATTGAATCAATGGTGACTGGATTAATGCCGAAAGCATCATCACCCATAAGGGCTTCGCCAGATAATTTTAGGAGGACTCGTTTGTAGGCTGGCATGTTTTTTGTTTTCCGTAATTTACTAAGTAATTAACTTGCTTAGCTTATTGATCTTTAAGCACTTTTTAATATCTCGTGCAAATTATAAAGGGCTTAGTGGGGATCAAAGAAAAGGGCATAGAAACCTTAGTTTCTATGCCCTTTTGGGTAATACAACCGGCTGGGCAAGCCCAAAACCAGCTAAAGGCTAATTAAGCAGTTGCTTTAGAGGCAGCTGCCACCTGTGCAGCCACTTCAGCCGCAAAGTCATCTTGGCGCTTCTCAATGCCTTCGCCTACAACAAACATGGTGAAACCCTTGATTATTGTATTTGCAGCCTTGAGCATTTGCTCGACTGTTTGCTTGTCGTTTTTAACAAAAGTTTGGTTCAACAAAGAAACCTCTTTGAGGTACTTCTGAATAGAGCCTTCAATCATCTTTTCGACAATTTCTGGTGGTTTACCAGATTCAGCAGCCTTTTGAACTGCAACGCTACGCTCAACAGCAATAGCTTCAGCAGGAACATCGGCCATAGACAAAGCCACTGGCTTCATCGCAGCAATGTGCATTGCCACATCTTTAGCAGCAGTTTCATCACCCTCGAACTCAACTGCTACACCGATGCGAGTACCGTGGAGGTATGAAACTAATTTGCTGCTACCAGCAAAGCACTTGAAACGACGCAGCATGATGTTCTCGCCAATCTTACTGATCAACGCACTACGAACCTCATCCACAGTTTGACCATTTAAAGGCAATGCCAACAATGCCGCAACGTCAGCCGGATCCTTTTCAACAATCAACTTCACACACTCGTTTGCAAATGCCAAGAAATCATCATTCTTAGAAACGAAGTCAGTTTCGCAATTCACTTCCAACAATGCGCCGGTGGTGCCGTTAATAGAAGCAGCAACGATACCTTCTGCCGTTACACGGGAAGCAGCTTTGCCAGCCTTGCTACCTAGTTTTACACGCAGAATCTCTTCTGCACAAGCCATATCACCATCGGCTTCAGTCAAAGCTTTTTTGCACTCCATCATCGGAGCATCAGTCTTGGCGCGTAACTCGCCAACCATTGCAGCGGTAATAGCGGCCATTATTCAGCATTCCCTTCTTTAACAAACTCTTCTTCGCCCTCTTTAGCTGCCGTCAAGATTTCTTGAACAGAGTTAGCCTTACCTTCGAGAATTGCGTCTGCAATACCACGTGCATATAGGGTTACAGCTTTGCTTGAGTCATCGTTTCCAGGGATGATGTAATCAACACCTTCTGGAGAATGGTTGGTATCTACAACAGCGATTACTGGAATGCCAAGCTTGTTAGCCTCAGTAATAGCAATCTTGTGATAACCAACGTCCACCACGAAAATTGCATCAGGAACACCGTTCAAATCTTTGATACCGCCAAGTGCTTTTTGCAATTTGTCGAGATCACGATCGTTAGTCAACGCCTCTTTCTTGGAAAGCTTTTCCCAGTCGCCAGCTTCTTTAGCAACTTCCATATCTTTCAAACGCTTGAGGGAACCTTTAACAGTTTTGAAGTTGGTGAGTGTGCCACCCAACCAACGGCTGTTGATGTAAGGCATACCAGCACGAGCAGCTTCTTCAGCAATAATCTCGCATGATTGACGCTTAGTACCAACAAATAAAATAGTGCCACGATTAGCAGCAACTTGTTTTGCAAATTTCAGGGCGTCCTGAAACATTGGCAATGTTTTTTCCAAGTTGATGATGTGGATTTTGTTGCGATGACCGAAAATATAAGGGGCCATCTTTGGGGACCAGAAGCGAGTTTGGTGACCAAAATGGCAACCGGCTTCCAGCATCTGACGCATCGTTACTGACATAACTTCTCCTAAGGGTTGGTTCTAAGTTGAGTCCTAGCTGCGCTAAAAAACGCCACCCTGGAAGGCTCAACTCGCGATTTCAAGTCCAAAAAAATAGACCTGAGACCAAAATTGTAGCTTAAATATCTAGCCATACAGACCCTCATTCTCCCTCATGGCCTAAGCCTCCAAAATAGCTTTCAGAAGTCCTAAAATGGGATATTTGCCTAATTTTTAAGCAAATTGCTTAAGCAAAACTGCCCAAGTCGTTGATAATCAAGGCATGAATAGTGTATTTACTGCCGAAAAAGACATCCTTGGGATGCGCGAAGCTGGCCGCTTAGCCAGCGAAGTTCTTGATCATGTGGCTCCGTATGTCAAAGCCGGAGTAACTACCGGCGAATTAGATCGGATCTGCCATGAATATATGCGTGATGTCCAAAGGACAATCCCCGCTCCACTGAACTATCAACCGCCTGGCTACCCCCCTTATCCAGCATCCATCTGCACCTCAGTGAACGATGTGATTTGTCACGGCATACCTGGCGATAAGATTCTCAAGATGGGTGATGTAGTGAATTTAGACATCACTGTTATCACTCAAGATGGCTACTATGGCGATACTAGTCGCATGTTTATGGTCGGCGAAGTTTCCGTCATGGCAAAACGTCTCACTCAAATTGCCTTTGAATGTATGTGGCTTGGAATTGCTCAAGTAAAACCAGGCGCCTCACTCGATGATATTGGCCACGTCATTCAAACGCATGCAGAAAATGCAGGTTATTCAGTAGTCCGTGAATACTGTGGACATGGAATCGGCAAAGTGTTCCACCAAGATCCACAAATTCTTCATTACGGCAAGCCCGGTACCGGCGAAAAACTGGAAGTCGGCATGACATTCACGATTGAACCAATGATCAATGCTGGCAAACGAGATATTCGCACTATGCCGGATCAGTGGACTGTCAAAACCAAAGATCGCAGCTTATCTGCTCAATGGGAACATACGCTATTAGTTACGCCCACTGGTGTTGAAGTGCTTACATGGTCAGAAGGCAGCAACCCACCTCCTGATTGCGTTAAAGGCCTTTCGTTTAGACCCGCAACAGTAAACGCCTGAGGCATGATGAAGTCGCAGGCAATCAGCAACATTATTGATGTAGCCAGCCTGCGTGCTGCTCGCGAAATTGCTTACGACGAGTTTAAAAAAACACAATCAGTTAGTAAGTTAACTAAACAGCTTTCCAAACTAAGTGATCAGCTTCTCAGCCATCTTTGGAATACCTGTGGTCTTAATAATGAAGCAACACTAGTTGCTGTCGGCGGCTTCGGTAGGGGTGGCTTGTTTCCTTATTCCGATATTGACATCTTAATTCTGCTACCTGCAGATGAAAAACAAGCCCATGCCCTATCCAAGCAAGTAGAACAATTCGTTGCAAGCTGTTGGGATACTGGCTTAGAAATAGGCTCCTCCGTGAGAAGCGTTGCCGAATGTATTTCAGAGTCTGAGCAAGACATCACAGTCCGGACATCGCTTTTAGAGGCGCGACTCATTTGCGGTAAGAAGCAATTATTTAAAGAGTTTGCCAAAGCCTTTGAAGCAGCCATGGATCCCAAGGCCTTCTTTCAGGCAAAGCAGGCAGAGCAAATTCAACGTCATTACAAGTATCAAAACACGCCCTACTCTTTGGAGCCTAACTGCAAAGAGAGCCCAGGCGGCCTGCGCGACCTACAAGTTATTTCTTGGGTGAGTAAGGCTGCATTATTGGGCAATACATTCAAAGATTTAAATGAAGCAGGGCTTGTTACTCAACGTGAGCTCACAGAACTCAACCGAAATCAGCGTTTCTTAGAAACGCTTCGTGCTAATTTACATTTAGTAGCAGATCGCAGGCAAGATGTTCTCGCCTTTGACTTACAAGCTGCGCTAGCAGCATCAATGGGCATTAAAGAAGAGTCCTCAAGGCAAGCTAGCGAAGCAATCATGCGACGCTACTATTGGGCAGCAAAGGCAGTCACTCAATTAAATGATGTGCTTTTGCAAAATATTGAAGCACTCCTCTTTCCGCAAGAATCAAAGACGATTCTGTCTATACCTGGCGAAGGTAATGAGCATTTCATTGAAAGACAAGGGGTGCTGGATATAACTGACCCCCAACTCTTTCAAAAGCATCCCGAGCAAATTCTGAGAACTTTCTTGGTATTTGCCCAAACTTCGAATGTCAAAAGCTTATCGGCCACCATTTTTAGAGCCCTCTATAACGCTCGACAGAAAATGGATAGCAAATGGCGAGCTGACCCCATTAACCGAGCGCTTTTTATAGAAATTTTGAAGCAACCTGAGGGCGTAAGCCGTGCCTTCCACCTCATGAATCGAAGTAGTATTTTAGGGTGTTACCTGCCAGCATTTAGAAAGATTGTCGGTCAAATGCAGCATGACTTATTTCATGTGTACACCGTTGATCAACATATCTTGATGGTGCTGCGTAATGTGCGTCGCTTCATGGTGGTTGAGCATACTCATGAGTTCCCCTTCTGCAGCAGCTTAATTGCTCGCTTTGAGAAACCTTGGTTACTTGTCATCGCAGCGCTCTTCCACGACATTGCCAAGGGACGCGGTGGTGATCACTCGCAATTAGGGCGAGCAGATATGCGGAAGTTTGCCAAGGATCACGGTTTAGATAAAAAAGATACTGAGCTACTAGTTTGGCTAGTGGCTGAGCATCTCAATATGAGTCAGGTTGCACAAAAGCAGGATATTACTGACCCCGATGTTGTTAGAGCATTTGCCAAGAAGATGAGCGATGAACGCCACCTCACTGCTCTGTACTTATTGACCGTAGCTGATGTTCGGGGAACCAGCCCTAAGGTCTGGAATGCCTGGAAAGGCAAACTCCTAGAAGATCTCTATCGTGCAACTTTGAGAGTGCTTGGCGGGGCTAAGCCGGATGCCTCATCTGAATTAGCTCAACACCAAGAAGAATCTAGAGCGAAGTTACGTCTTTATGGCATTAATGATGATGCTTATGAGGATCTGTGGAAACAATTGGACGTTGCCTTCTTTTTAAGGCAAGACTCTTCTGACATCGCATGGCTCACCCGCCATCTATTTAATAAGGTCAATAGCGAGCAACCTATTGTGAGGGCAAGACTTTCTCCGATTGGAGAGGGACTCCAAGTAGCTGTCTACGTCAAAGACCAAGAAGATTTATTCGCCAGAATCTGCGCTTACTTTGAGAGACATGGCTTTTCTATTTGGGATGCGCGCATTCATACAACCCGCCATGGTT
This sequence comes from Polynucleobacter necessarius, assembly GCF_900095205.1. Taxonomy (NCBI): domain Bacteria; kingdom Pseudomonadati; phylum Pseudomonadota; class Betaproteobacteria; order Burkholderiales; family Burkholderiaceae; genus Polynucleobacter; species Polynucleobacter necessarius. The sequence continues at coordinate 1,443,479 of NZ_LT606951.1, forward strand.
ACGCTCTTGATGCTTTCCAAATCTCCGGAAGCAATCTAATAGATGAGGGTGGCAGCTATCGTGACATTATCCAATTAGTCGAATTTGAACTAACTGCGGCACTAACCAATGCTGAATCACTTCCCACCCCAAGCATGGGTCGTCTTTCAAGACAGTCGCGCACTTTCCCGATCCAACCCCGAGTACATATGGTGCCGGACGATCGCGGCAGGTATTACAGACTAGCGCTTTCTGCAAGCGACCGGACTGGCTTGCTCTACACCATCTCTAGAGTTTTAGCCAAGCATCAGGTATCCATTCATACGGCCAGGATCAATACGCTTGGCGAAAGAGTGGAAGATGTTTTATTGTTAGATGCCGCCAACCTTGGAAAAAATCCTAAGCTACAAATCCAACTTGAGACGGAATTGCTTGAAGCTTTAGGAGCGTAAAAATGTTTTTAGTGAATTTGCTTTATGTCACCCATGCCAATACGCCAGCTTGAATAATTTGCTTCATTGCTGTTTGCTTTTCTATCACAGCATCTTTAACAGGATTAGTGCTTTTTAGAAAAATATTTCCAGATCCATTAAATAAAGCGAATAATGATTTCATCAGTCTATCGCTAAGCACAGTTGGCTTGTTTAGCTCAGTGCTGATTTCATTAATCGTCGTTAACACTTGGAATTTCTATACTGATGTTGAGCAAATCGTCAATAAAGAGGCTCATGCTGTAGAGGATTTTTTTCGGGCGACCCAAGGTATGCCTGAGCCAATGAGATCCGTTCTGATGAATGATGTCAAAGGGTATGTTGACGTCGTCACCAAAAAGGAGTAGCCTGCTATGAATTCCAACGAAATTGTGGGCGATGAAGCTCGACTCATATTACTCAAAAGCTACGGTGAGTTACTAAAATTTAAAACCCGCGACCCTATAATTGCCAACGTCCATTCCAAAGCAATTGATCAATTAAGCAAATTATTTGATGCACGTCGCGACCGAATTCTCTCTACCAATGCGCATGTTCCACCGGTTATTTAGTTCGTCATGTTTTTATCAGCATTTTTAACTGTGGCCGTTAGCTATCTCTATACTGCTGAGTCCTTCACGATGCATTTGATTTCAACGGGCTTTATTACTGCCTCCTTAGCAGCAACATTAGTTCTAATTGTGATATTTGCTCATCCCTATCAAGGTAGCATGCGGATTAAACCGGCTACCTTTATTAATTTTCAACAACAAAATTTGAAATAAATCCATTAAAGGATGGCTGCAACATCACAGCTGAAATATTTTGAATTTTTAAAGTCAGTATTGTTCTTTATCAATAGCCAGGATCCTGAACTCCTACAGCCATCCTGTGGCCTCGCCAATTTAGGGCAAAAGGGAGGCTCCATAACTTCTTACAAAATAGAAATTCGAGAGACGTGAGTATAATTTAAAAAGTTTTCGATAAAAATCGTTTTAGACGAAGGTTACGAATATCTTCGTATGAAAACCATCTACATTCGATATTCTCAAGAGCAGCCTCTTCTTTAATAATTCGCAATCGATATAGCAAGTCAATATGCAAATGGGCACTCTCACCCTTTTCCGAATTAGCAGGTATTTCATGAATATCAATATCAATCGGATCAAGACAATCCTCATCCAAGATGCAAACTAGACCAGTTTCTTCATATACCTCTCGAATTGCAGCTTCAACTGGAGATTCACCGTCATCAATATGTCCACCCGGCTGAATCCATTGCTTAATATACGGGTGAAAAATCAGTAGCGCTTTATTTTCAGCATTGATAACAAGTCCGCTAGCTGTTATGTGACCAAATTCATTCGATCTTCCGAAGGGATTTTTACAAGTAAGTATTGAATAAATTTTTTCACTAAAGGGCGCCCCACTACTACCCTTATTTAAATTTATAATTTTCATCTAGAGATAATTTCCATAATATTGAAAAATTACTGCTAATCCAGTTATAAAAAATACGGCTATAATAAAAAATAATCTTTAAGGCACAGCTTTTCACCAAAAAAAGTATGCAAATACTGCCCCTAAAAATCCAGTTGTATTAAGTATTGGCCAAACAGTCATCAAATTATTTTTTGATATTGCAAAGATGAATGCAATCTGAGTGAGTACAGTTAAAAAACCTCTTAAGTAAAATCCGCCATGCGAGATAAATTCTTTAGGGAAAAAATAAATACAAGAGATTTTCTTCTTAAAAACCAGAAGGGTTGCAGAGAATATAAATCTCCAAACCAATACTGAAAAAGTAATTGACAGCAAGCTCCAAACTTCTTTTTTTAAGGGGATTTTTATATCCCATATAAAAAATATATAACCCTTGAATGGTTAGCAATAACACTAAAATTATTGATGATCTGTAGGTTTTTTAACGACCTCAGTTCCCGCTAAAAAAATAAATATGGCCAATATCGCAGGCAGCAACAAAAAAATTTATACGAAATTAAATAAAAAACCTACCAACACAAGTATAAGTGGAACAGTTACATCTGCCACTTTTGATAGAATCGCCACATCCGCCACTCTAAGCGCTTTAAATGCGAAAGAAAATGAATAAGATAGGCATTGAATAAGGACTGACAATATAACAATTTCAACAGAAAGGAGATCGCCTAAGTAATAGTTAAGCGCTGGAGTGCAAAAAATTAATGACAATGTCAACAAGATAGGTAAAAAGTTATTCCAATATCCGACAACTAATGGACATACTCTATCTTGTCGAAATACCTTTCGATCAACTACATTGAGTCCAGCATGAGTAAATGAAGATATTACTGAGGCTACCACTGGCAATACTTTATATATCAAGCATCATCTCCTTATACATATTGATGATGCATTAACCAATTCTCAGCAATAAATCTTTTCTCTAAGTCTGGAAGATGTGAAATTTTATTTCTAGGTGCATCAAGTAGACTTCCGATTGAGTAGATGATTTCTCCCTGCACCAACTCAATAAAGTTATCAACAACTGCTCCATGTACAAAATTTATTGAGCCACCTTCATTATGAATAAAAATACATTTATTACTAAAAGCAATCTTGCATGTTGTCTTACTTCCTAAAGGTAAAAACTTCCCAATCCTATAACGAAGACATGATGAAAACTCATCATCGGATGAAGTTGCGCAAAATATATGAAGTCCATTTTTAAAAAACTCCACGTCAGCCATAGAAAGGGATTCATTTCCAGTAGCGCAAAATAGGATGTCCGCAGATCTTAAAAATTCAGCTCTAGGGGAAGTATGAAATCCTAAGGATAGGGCGGCGGATGCGAGCAGAATTGGGTTTGAATCAAATACATCAACTCTGGAACCCCTGGACAACGAGGAAAAAGCAATGGATCTTCCAATCTTCCCGAACCCAATAACTCCAACACGTCTCCCAAGGAGAATTAATCCCTGTGAGCGCATAATTGCTTCGGCTGAAAAGACAATAGCCTGCCCAACTAATGAGTCTTCTGGCTCTTTAAGAGGGCTTCTGGCAACAGAAATCACTGGTACTAAACTTTCATCAGGCTCCCTTTGCCTAATTAGGGCTGCGTATTTCTGATGACCATTCTCAATATCTTCAACAATACCAATCATTTGTCCATCAAACTTATTAGTCATATCTAATGCGACATGGGAGAAATATCCTCCCATGTCTATTATTACGAATCTCTCATTTTTAGTTAGGTCATCAATCGTTTTTATAAATTTAGCTGGGTTAGCTAGTATCGCTCGTCGATCAATATCTAACACTAGATAGCGATGACTGAGGGCATGTAAATTTGCAAATTTTTTGAGCTTGCTTTGGGTATAACTCCAGCTATCTTAATGACACTCTCTAATGCAGTAAAAAAATTCATAAACTCGACATTAGCATGCATGACAACTAGAGCACTCTCAATATTCAGATACCTAGAAGGCTTGATAATTGAAGTAAAGAAACTGGGAGCTTTCTGCATGAATGGCTTTCAAACAGAAAATCTTAATAAAGCTCCGTAAAAATTACTACCTGATTTCTAAGTAAGAAATTACCGACAAAGCATCAACGTTTTATGCGATAAGAAAATATTTTTGTCTTTAAACCCTACTCTTGAGAGCATCCAAGCTATAAGAATCAACGGAGGGCGCCAAAAACGGCCAGCGAGGTCACAATCACAATCTTAGGGCAGCTAAAAGAAATTGAATCAGCGCATAAATTCTCAATACCAATCAATCTTTGTAATCCCAGAAGGGAGAAATAGATTTGTAATTGCGATACATCCAATTAAATTTAATGCGCTTTGAAGCTTATTCTCGCAATTTTTTCAAGTAATTGTCTATCATCCCCCCAACAATTACATCTCATTTTATTAAATCCAGCATGGCGGCTTCATCAATCACGGGCACGCCCAACCCTTCAGCCTTCGTGAGTTTGCTGCCAGCATCTACACCAGCAACAACATAGTCCGTTTTCTTGGAAACTAAACCAGCCACTTTGGCGCCTGCTTTTTCTAAAAGATCTTTAGCCTCATCCCTAGTCATCGTTGGGAAAGTTCCAGTGAGAACAAAAGTTTTACCTGCAACAGCAGCGCTGATTACCTTTTCTTCTACTGCAAGCTGCATACCTGAAGCAAGAAGTTGTTCAATGACTTCGCGATTGTGCGCCTCTTGCATAAAGCTAGTTATGGAGTCTGCAACTACAGGGCCAACGTCTTTCACAGTTAGCAAATCTTCAATATTGGCATCCATTAAAGCATGCATAGATTGGTAATGATTCGCAAGATCTTTTGCAGTTGTCTCACCCACATAACGAATACCTAAAGCAAAAATAAATCTTGCTAAGGTAGTGTTTCTGGATTGGTTGATGGCTTGAATAAGATTATCAGCCGACTTCTCGCCCATGCGCTCTAAATTTGCTAAGACAGTAAAGCCTAATCGATAAAGGTCTGCAGGAGTTTTCACGAGCTTGTTATCGACCAACTGATCTACTATCTTTTCACCAAGACCTTCAATATCTAACGCCCTCCTATGGGCAAAATGAATTAAAGCTTGCTTGCGCTGGGCGCCGCAGAATAATCCACCACTACAACGTGCTACAGCCTCATCAGCTAAGCACTCAATATGAGAGTCACATACTGGGCAACGAGTGAGCATTTGAAACTCTTTGGCATCAACGGGACGGCGGTCTTTAATTACTGAAACGACCTCAGGAATAACATCCCCTGCTCTACGCACTGAAACGGTATCACCTATACGAACATCTTTTCGTTTAACCTCATCTTCATTATGTAATGTGGCGTTAATTACCGTTACACCACCAACTTCCACGGGCGCCAATCTCGCTACTGGAGTAATGGCGCCAGTGCGACCTACCTGCACATCAATACCTAATACCGTGGTTAATGCTTCTTGCGCTGGATACTTGTGTGCCAAGATAAATCTAGGCGCCCTCGAAACAAAGCCGAGTTTAGCCTGCTCCGCAAAAGAGTTCACCTTATAAACAACGCCATCAATGTCATAAGGTAAAGAATCTCTTTTAACCCCAATCTCGTTATAAAAAGCCAAGATCTCTTCTACAGAATTTAATACTCTGCGCTCTGAACAAATAGGCAAGCCTAAATCCGCATAGGCATTTAGTAATTCTTCATGAGTTTTGGGGAGCCAAGACTGCGGCTCTAAGGCGCCCAATCCATAAGCGAAGAAAGAAAGGGGTCGCTTGGCTGTGATCTTGGAATCCAATTGACGCAAACTACCCGCAGCTGCATTGCGAGGATTAGCAAACTCTTTCTCGCCCAACTCCGCTGCCTGTCGATTCATTTTCTCAAAATCTTTAAGGTACATAAAGACTTCTCCACGCACTTCCAAGACTCGAGGATAAGTATCCCCAGTTAACTTTAGTGGAATAGCGCGAATCGTTTTAATGTTGGCGGTAACATCCTCACCAGTTGCACCATCACCACGAGTAGCTGCAGTAACGAGTAGGCCATCTTCATAACGCAGAGATATCGCCAGACCATCAAATTTCAGCTCACCGGCATAAGTCACATGATCAGTATGTAGCGCCTCTCTACAGCGACGATCAAAAGCAATCAGCTCAGCATTCTCAAAGGCATTGTTGAGAGAAAGCATCGGCACAGCATGAGTAACCGAATCAAATTCCTTTAATGCGGCACCGCCAACCCTTTGAGATAGGGATTCTGATGTAATCCACTCAGGATGGGCTGACTCAATATCGAGCAACTCACGATACAGGCGGTCATATTCAATATCAGGTAACAGTGGATTATCGAGCACATAATAAGCATGCTCGAGCCGTGCAAGCTCTGCTTGCAAGAATGAATACCGTTTCGCTAAATTTGTCGGACGATTGGACGACAAAGCAATTTCCTAGCTAAATAATCTGCTAGCTGTAGAAGATCCAGCGGGAACGCCGGATTTCTCAAGATTGGCGTAGAGAACATCAAGGTGCTGACGAATGCTGATGACTGCAGCACCGCTCAAATTAATTCCATTATCGTCAACTAAGCGTCCGTGGGCAGCTTGTGCAATTTCAACGCCCTCCGATAGCATTCTTTCAAAAGCTCGCTCCTCTTGCGGTACTAGAGGAACCTCTAACAGTAGAGTAAGTTGGGATACAGATTTATTAGGGTCAAGATCAGTACTATTAAAAATCAATACACCCTTATTCAGAAACTCATATTGGCGACCGTTACGAGCCAACTTAAATCCACGCTGCCGCATCAAGGCATCAAAATTACCCCATGGGCATGGCTCATCAAACACAACATTGATGCTTAACTGAATATCACTTTCAGCAGCCATCACATCTAATTCTTTTGCACTCTCCAGCATGGCGCTCACGCTGGGCATATCAATTTGGGAGCCAAGAGTTTCAGCCAATGCTTGCGAGCGAGAGCAAAAATCAGATAGCTCTAGAACTCCAATAGCGCCTTTGCGACTTGCAAGCTGAATCGCTAACTGCAATTCTGAATAGCTTGCCTCAGGCCTTAATTCTTCCCAGTCTTCGGCAGCGTCAATATCAGCATTCAAACCTTCGCACATCCAACGTGCCGTCGATTTCGCCTCAAGGTCAGTCCAAGCATTAATTTCTTCTAGAATTTCTGCCCCAGAAATACCTTGATCAAAGCGCAGTGTGATGACACAGTCTATGCGTGGATCGATAGCAAATTTCTCAGGGGCAGAAATCGTTTCTGAGAACGCTTCCCCAAAGTTTAGCTCGGTCCGACCAGATTGCTCAGAATCTGCGAATCCCTGTGTAAAGCCAGGCTCACGTGCAAAACGATCGTCTATTGCATATTCATTTTGCTCTTTCGCTTTTCGACGAGCACGTGAATATTTGAAATTCATTACAGCCACTAAAACAAGAATCAATAGCCCGATAACTGCCAACGCAAACTGCAAATCAGACAAACCCAACATCGTCATGATTTGTTCTAAATACATCAAGCGGCCTCTACCATCGAAACAGCAGATGAGATATCAACCGCAACAATGCGGGATACACCCTGCTCTTGCATTGTGACACCAATTAATTGATGAGCAATTTCCATCGTAATCTTGTTATGAGAAATAAATAAGAACTGTGTCTTATCCGACATTTTGGCAACTAACTGCGCATAGCGCAAGGTATTTGCATCATCCAATGGAGCATCCACCTCATCTAGCAGGCAGAATGGTGCTGGATTTAAGAGGAAGAGTGAGAATACCAAGGCAATCGCAGTTAAAGCCTTCTCACCACCAGAGAGGAGATAAATGGAGCTATTTTTCTTGCCTGGTGGCTGGGCCATGACTTGAACACCAGCATCTAAAATTTCTTCGCCCGTCATCACTAATTCGGCGTGACCTCCACCAAATAACTCTGGGAAGAGCTTGCCAAAGTGCATATTGACTTGGTCAAATGTACCCTGCAATAAATCACGAGTTTCTGCATCAATCTTCGCGATCGCATCTGTCAAGGTTTGCATTGCTTCGTTTAAGTCTGCAGATTGAGCATCTAGGAACTGCTTGCGTTCGCGAGAGCTGGATAACTCATCGAGGGCCGCCATATTCACAGGGCCTAAGGACTGAATCTCAGAATTTAAACGGTTCACTTCACTCTGTAGCGCCCCTACCTTTAGGTCTGTACTGAAGTTGGCCTCCAGCGCACTAAGGTCAGCTTCTGCATCAGCCAATAGAGTGGCGAATTGCTCATAGTTCAAGCGGGCTGCTTGTTCACGCAATTGCAAATCAACCACCTTGTCACGCATCGGCTGCAAGCTACGCTCTACTTGCATACGAGATTCATCTGCTTCACGCAATTGATGCAATAAGGCATCTTGCTCAGTACGTGCATTTGCTAAAGCGGCTTCACGTGCGCTACGAGCTAACAATAAACCTTGTAATTTATCTTGCGCCTCATCGTCACTCAATGTTTCCAATTCTTGAGTGGCAGAATCGTGCTTATCCTGAATCTCCATGATCTGTGTACGAGCCGTACTTTGATCGCGTTGCAAATCACTAATGCGTTGTTGCAAAGATCGTGTTGCAAATGCGGCTTCTTGAGCAGCCATCTCGGCAGCACGCAATGACTCACGTAGGCGATCACGTTCTTCAGTAGAGCGCTCCAATGTTTCTTGTGCATTTTGCAAAGCCTCTTGCAACCCTTGCTTAGATTCTTCCGCTTCAAGCAATTCTGCTGCTGACTGCTCTTGAGTTTGACTCAATTGCTCCATCTGCTGACGTAATTCACTCAACTCACCCTGAATTTGAGCTGCACGTTGACTGTATTGCTCTTCAGCTTGAGTCAACTGCATTCTCTCCACTTCAAAGCCATGGGCTTCTTGAACAGCATGCTCAGCATTTTCACGTGCTTGCTCGGCCGCTTGATGAGCAGCTTGATAGTTGGCAACATATTGATCCAACTCGCCCTTGAGTTCGCTTTGCATAAGCTGTTGCGCACGCAATTGCTTCTCAAGACTCTCCATTTCTTGGGCACGCGCCAACATACCCGCTTGCTCAGAATCTGCTGCATAAAGCTGCACGCCGACTCTACTTACTAAATGACCTTGCTGAGTAACAAATGCGCCACCAGCTGGTAATTTTTCACGACGATGTAAGGCATCCTCGAGACTGCTAGCGATGTAAATATTATCAAGCCACTCTTGTAATACTGAAGTGAGTCTTGGTGCGCCAACACTTTGAACGCGACTTAACAAAGGTGTGAAGTCAGCAGGAGCAGAGGTATGTGCAGGCGTAATTTCTTCTGTGAGCAAAATGGCCAGGCGACTTGGAGGTGCGTCATTAGCTAAAGCCAATGTTTCTTGAACACTCTTTGCGGTAACTGCAGCTAGACGCTCGCGCAATACAGACTCTAAAGCAGCTTCCCAGCCACTCTCAACTTTGAGCTCTTGCCAAAGACGCTTACTCTCTTTGAGACCCTTACTTTCTAACCAAGGACCAATCTTGCCTTGAGCTTGAACGCTGGACTGTAGCGCGGTAAGCGCGGTCAACTTTGCCTCAGTCTGAGCTAGATCTTGATTTGCTACCTGAATTTGTTGTTGAGCGGCATTACGAGCCTCATCTGCAGCAGGAACACGTTGTTGTGTTTCACCAGCCCGTTGCTTGGCTTCATCCACTTTACGAGCAGCCATCGCCTGACGATCAATTGCCATTTGCAAAGCCTCGGCATCCGGTCTACGTAAGCCATCAAACTCACTCACTAGGCGAATCTCACGACCCTTTAGCTCATCAGATTGAGCTGACATTGAACGAATGCGCTCACCTAAACTAGCTAAGCGTTGCTCAATAGAAGCCAAGGCATCGCGTGCTTGATTCAATTCACGAGTAGCGTTTTGATATACATCCTCACGACCTGGCATTTGCTCTTGCAAACCATTTAAATCAGCTAACAGTGCTTGTTCTTTTTCAGAAGCTAATGCAAGCTCATGCTCGGTAGTCCGCTGTGCTTGAGCTGCGTCGGTTTCTTGCACAGTCCAGCGTTGTAATTGCGCTTGCAGATCTTGCGTTTGTTGCTGCAAACGTTGACGTGCTTCTTGCACATAATGAATTTGTGACTCGACCTGACTCACATCAGAATTCGTTTGATATAAATCACCCTGTGCTTGCGAAACTTTATCTTGTAATGCGTACTGTTGTGTACGCACGGTTTCTAGCTCAGCCTCGGCATGACAGAGCTTAGCAGTCTGCTCCTCTAGTCCTACCTGCGTATCACGAATGCCATTAGCATGATGCTCTTGCTCTTTACCGGCTTCAGTCTGACGTACAAACCAAAGTAGTTGTTGCTGAGACTTCATCTGAGTAGAAAGTTCGGCATGGCGCTCTGCAACAGTGGCTTGTTTTTCTAAACGAGTTAACTGTTGGTCTAATTCGCGCAAGATGTCTTCAACGCGTGTTAAGTTCTCAACCGTATCTTCTAAACGCGAGGCAGTTTCTTTGCGACGCTCTTTATATTTGGAAACACCAGCAGCCTCTTCCAAGAAAACGCGCAACTCTTCTGGCTTCGCCTCCAAAATACGATTGATCGTACCTTGCCCAATGATCGCGTAACCTCTTGGACCCATACCCGTACCCGAGAAAATATCTTGAATGTCTTTACGACGCACCACTTGGTTGTTTACATAATAACTAGAATTTCCATCACGCGTTAAAACGCGTTTCACACCCAATTCAGTAAAAGCGCTCCATTGACCTTGAGCGCGTCCGTCTGAATTATCAAAAATGAGTTCCACGCTGGCTCGACCAGATGGCTTACGCAAACCTGATCCATTAAAAATCACGTCTTGCATAGATTCGCCGCGTAATTCGCTAGCGCGGGATTCACCCAAAACCCAGCGAACGGCGTCAATAATGTTCGACTTTCCGCAACCATTAGGACCTACAACGCCAATCAATTGGCCAGGCATTTCAAAATGGGTTGGGCCTACGAAAGACTTAAAGCCGGAAAGTTTGATGGATTTCAGCTGCACGGCGTACTTTGCAGGGAAAAAAGGAGTTCAGATTAAGGGATAAAAATTAAAACTAAAGTGGGAAGATGATAGCAAGCTTGGAGGCTCTTAGACGCGTCTTTCCCCATCTATATAATGATAAATCTACCCTCAGGGACAAAATCCCTTAACAATTTGATAGTTAACTAAAAAGCATGAGCCAATCACCACAAAACATCATTGAACAAGCCTGGGAAAACCGCACAAACCTATCCCCAGAAAGCGCCCCTGGAGACGTCCGCAATGCCATAAATGCCGTCTTAGAGGGTCTCAATGCCGGCACTATCCGCGTAGCTGAACGCCGAGACGTGGGTAAGTGGGAAGTCAATCAGTGGGTAAAAAAGGCTGTTTTGCTGTCATTTCGCCTAGAAGACAACCAGCCAATGAGTGCTGGTGGTTATACCCAGTTCTACGATAAGGTTCCTAGCAAGTTTGAAAATTACACTGCGGCTGATTTTGCTGTAGGCGGCTTTCGGGTGGTACCACCTGCGGTCGCACGCCGTGGCTCTTTTATCGGCAAAAATACCGTTTTAATGCCTTCATACGTCAATATTGGCGCTTATGTAGGCGAAGGAACCATGGTTGATACCTGGGCAACAGTAGGGTCATGCGCTCAAATTGGTAAAAATGTTCACCTTTCTGGAGGTGTTGGCATTGGCGGCGTCTTAGAGCCAATCCAAGCTGGGCCGGTCATTATTGAAGATAACTGCTTTATCGGCGCCCGCTCTGAGGTTGTCGAAGGTGTGGTTATTGAAGAAAACGCTGTTTTATCAATGGGTGTCTACATTGGTCAAAGCACCAAAATCTATGATCGTGAAACTGGTGAAGTGCACTATGGTCGCGTTCCTGCTGGCTCGGTAGTCGTTCCAGGATCGCTTCCTTTAGCATGTGGCAAATACAGCCTGTACGCCGCGATCATCGTAAAGAAAGTGGATGCTCAAACCCGAACAAAAACTGCTATCAATGAATTACTTCGCGACTAAGCTACCTACATGAGCGCCACTCTTGAGCTTACCGAAGCTCTCATCGCTTGCCATTCGATTACTCCGGCTGATGGTGGCTGCCAAGATTTAATTACCAAGCGACTCCAAGCAATTGGATTTCAAACGGAGAGTGTCGTCAGTGGGCCCGAGGATTTTGAAGTAACGAACTTGTGGGCGATTAAAAAGGGTAAAGCTGGCGCCGAAGGAAAAGTTTTGGTATTTGCCGGCCATACCGATGTAGTCCCTACCGGACCCTTGGATAGATGGACTAATAATCCTTTCACCCCAACTATTCGTGATGGCACGCTCTATGGCCGTGGGGCAGCGGATATGAAAACCTCACTCGCTGGCTTTGTGGTTGCTGCAGAAGAGTTTGTCGCACAACATCCTGATCATCAAGGAGCTATTGCCTTCTTGATCACCAGTGATGAAGAAGGTCCCGCCAACGATGGGACTGTCATCATGTGCGAGCGCTTACAAAAACAAGGTCAACGTTTGGACTATTGCGTCATTGGGGAGCCAACATCCGTTGATCGTCTTGGCGATATGATCAAGAATGGTCGTCGCGGATCTTTATCTGGCAAGCTGCGAGTTAAGGGTATTCAAGCACATATAGCCTATCCACATTTAGGTAAGAATCCTATTCATCTTTTTGCACCTGCTATTTCCGCATTAGTAGAAACTGAGTGGGATAAAGGTAACGAATACTTTCAGCCGACAAGCTTTCAGATCTCTAATGTGCATGGAGGCACTGGTGTAAATAACGTTATTCCTGGTGAGCTCGTTATTGACTTTAACTTCCGTTTCTCAACCGAGAGCAAACCAGAGCAATTACGTGAACGCCTCGAAAAAATTCTGAAAGACGCAGGTCTCGAATTTGAAATCCACTGGGTATTAGGCGGTAGCCCTTTTATTACTGGTGATGGCGCTTTGGCTGGTGCACTACGATCCGCTATTAAAGCGGAGACCAATATCGATACCGAACTCTCTACAACTGGGGGGACCAGTGATGGTCGCTTCATTGCCAAAATTTGCAAAGAGGTAGTAGAGTTTGGGCCTCTCAATGCCACTAGCCACAAAATTGATGAGTGCGTCATCGTGGATGATGTAGAGCCGCTCAAAAATATTTATCGCAAGACTCTCGAGCAGTTAATCGCCTAAGCGCTAGTTACACGCTTGCCTATTTCTTTAAAGACCTCTCCATCATGGACCCTGAGCCTCAGCAACAACTCACAGTAAATCAGTGCATTGAACAAATTGCACAAAAGCTAGCATCAGCAAACTTGCACTACGGACACGGGGCAATTGATGCACAAAGCGAAGCGCTGTGGATTATTAGCAAACAACTCAACCTGAATCCAATTGAGGCACTGGATCATTTAGAAGATACGATCTCGGAAGATCAACAGCAAAATGCTTCCGCCGTTGCAGATACCCGAATCTCTACACGTAAACCGCTTGCCTATATTTTGGGTGAAGCTTGGCTCATGGGTGTGCCATTCTATTGCAGTGAGCAAAGTATTGTTCCTCGTTCTTGGATCGCGGAACTTATCGTCAATGGCTCGCTAGAGCCATGGTTAACAGCCAATGGAAAAGCACTAGATCTTTGTGCCGGTAATGGATCACTAGCAATTCTCTTAGCACTTTCTCGCCCTGATATTCACGTAAGCGCTTGTGATATTAGTATGCCCGCACTTGCTATTGCAGCACGCAACCTAGATCGTCATAGCCTGAACTCTCAGGTTGAGTTACTAGACGGAGACTTGTGGGATGCCTTGCCAAAGCCCAATGAAGATAATTTATTTGATCTCATCATCTGCAATCCGCCTTATGTGAACGCCACCTCGATGGCTGCGCTTCCAGCGGAATATCAAGCTGAGCCAAAATTAGCGTTAGCCGGTGGCGATGATGGCATGGACTTAATCAGACGCATTATTACTTATGCCCCAGATTATTTATCAGAGCGCGGCGCTATCTTGATTGAAATTGGTAACGAGTATGAAAACTTCAAAAAAGCGTTTCCACAAACCCCAGTAATCTGGATGGGGGCATCTGCCGGCGAAGAACAGGTCTTACTAATACAGGCAGAAGACTTGCGTTAAGAAAAATCATGGACTGAAAGCTTAACTAAGCTCGGCCGCTGCCGCAATTGCCTGGTCAATGCGCTCAACTGGAATGACTTTTAGTCCAGGAATCTTAGTCTTAGGCATATTCGCTTTCGGGATAATGGCCACCAACCCGTAAAGCCCAATTTAGCCGCTTCCTTCAAACGCTCCTGACCACGTGGGCATGGACGTATCTCTCCAACCAAACCTACCTCACCAAACACAATCAATTCCTTAGGCAACGCACGATTACGGATGGATGATTGAATGGCTAATAAAACGGCAAGGTCTGCTGCTGGTTCTGAAATCTTCACGCCACCAACCGCATTTAATTTAAGAAGACGTCTTGATCAAAATAAGACACGCCAGCGTGACGATGCAATACCACTAGCAGCATTGCTAAGCGAGCCCGCTCTAAGCCAACTGCCAAACGACGGGGATTGGAAACATGCGCAGCATCAACCAAGGCTTGAATCTCAACCAATAAAGGTCTACTTCCCTCTTGTGTCACCAATACACAAGCCCCCGGCACCATTTGCTCATGCTGCGACAAAAAAATGGCTGATGGATTAGTAACTCCGCGCAGACCTTTTTCAGTCATCGCAAAAACACCAAGCTCATTAACTGCACCAAAACGATTTTTGATTGAACGCACCAAACAAAAAGAAGAATGGGTATCACCCTCAAAATATAAGACTGCATCCACAATATGCTCTAAGACTCTTGGCCCAGCAAGGTGTCCATCTTTCGTCACATACCCCACCATATTAATACGCAGATGCCGCTAGATTTAGCGGCTCTAGTTAATTGAGCAGCACATTCACGTACTTGCGCCACTGATCCGGGAGCGGAGCTTAGTACTTCAGAGTACAAGGTCTGAATAGAGTCCACCACCAATACCTGTGGCTTAACCGTATCCATAATAGAAATCAGTTTTTCTAATTGGATTTCTGCCAAAACTTCAAACTGATGGGCCGTCCAATGCAATGCTATTTGCCCGCAATGCTATTTGCGCCGCCGATTCCTCGCCGCTACTGTAGAGCACATTCATGCCAGCAAAACTCATCTCTGCTAAGACTTGCAAAAGTAAGGTTGACTTACCAATACCCGGATCACCACCCAAGAGAACGACGCCACCTGGGACTAGACCGCCTCCTAGCACTCGATCAAACTCTTCTACGCCAGTGCTAAATCTTGGCAAGTCTTCGGGCAGTAATCGCCGATAACTTTTGTCTTGGTAATGATTGCGCTAAACCCTGAAAGCGAGCATTGGAACTTGTGGTCTCTGGCAGACCCTCTTCCATCGTATTCCACGACTGGCAGGATGGGCGCTGACCCTGCCACTTAGCAGATGTGCCTCCACAAGACTGACAGATATAAACCGTTTTGACTTTAGCCAAGAGTTACCCAATAAAAGAAAAAGTAAATTGGAAAAAATTAATCAAGCTGCGTGCCAGATTTATTTTCTTGCGCACGCTTAGGAGCATCTTTACGACGCTGCTCCAGATCGGCCGCTCTTGCTGCCGCATCTTTCTGCTTTTGCTCAAACTCGCGCTGATTAGCTGCTCGCTCAGATGCTTTTTCTGGAGAAGCACGTTCCGTTGCCCGCTTAATATCTTCTTGATTTTTCAGGCTCTCACGAAGTTTTCGCTGTACTTCATGTAGAGCCACTTCTTGCTCTCGAATAGGATCAATCTCTTTGCGATACTCGGCACGAGCGCTTTTGATGCAGTAATTCACCCAATAGTTTTGATAGCACTCTGAAGATGCTTTACCCCAACGGTATTTAGCCCACTCGCGCTGAAGCTCTAACTCTTGCTCAATCTTATCTAGCTGCTCAAGCTCAGCCTCCTCAGCAGGGGTGGCTAATGCAACCCCACTGAAGGCTGTAACCAGTAAAAATATTGAGATAAATATTTTTGAGCAGATGGAAAGGCTTTTTCTCAAATCTCAACCTTTGTGCCCAACTCAACCAAGCGGTTCGCAGGGATCTTGAAAAAGTCTGACTGACGTCCAGCGTTTTGATACATCCAGCAGAATAATTTTTCACGCCACATTGCCATTCCCGGTATTTCAGTAGAAACAATCGTATCGCGGGGTAAAAAGAATGAGGGATTCATCATGTCAAATTTAAGGTCAGATGACTTCTCAATCAAACTAATGATGTGGCCCATATCAGGGGTTTCATTAAAGCCGAAGACAGCTCGGACCACATAAATACCATTGCCAAGATCGCGCAAAGTAATGCGTTCGCTATCCTTTACATAAGGCACATCCCAAATGCTTACTTTTAAGAAAAATACTCTTTCGTGCAGCACATGGTTGTGTTTTAAGTTGTGCAGCAATGAAACGGGCACATAATCGACGTGCGCCGTCAGAAAAACAGCCGTACCGTCAACTCGATGCGGTGGATGCATCATCAATGCATCAATAAAACCTTTTAACTCAATGCCATTATTCATGGCGTTCTGACGCAGAATCTTGCGACCTTGATACCAAGTCATTAGCAATAAAAAGCAAGCGGAACCGAGCAATAGCGGGAACCAGCCGCCGCCTTCCATGATTTTTAAAAGATTTGCAGTTAAAAAGGCTAAATCAACAACCAAGAATGCACTAATCACCAAGGCAACCAACAGCGGATGCCAGCGCCACACTACGCGCATCACAATTGCTGCCAAGAAGGTGGTGACAATCATGGTGGTAGTTACGGCAATGCCATAAGCAGCAGCTAAGTTCTCAGATTTTTTAAAAGCCAAGACAACTGCAATTACCAAGACCAATAAAATCCAATACACAAGCGGCATGTAGATTTGGCCAATTTCACGGTTAGATGTATGACGCACCTTCATGCGTGGCACAAAATCCAGCAAAATTGCTTGGCTGGTCATTGAAAAAGCGCCAGAGATAACAGCCTGAGAGACAATCACAGCAGCTAAAGTGGCTAAGATAATCAATGGAAATACAAATCCATCCGGAACCATTAAGAAAAATGGGTTTGTAATGGTTTCAGGGTTATTGAGGAACATCGCCCCTTGACCGAAGTAGTTCAAGATCAAGCAAGGCATCACAATAAAGAACCAGCCCATACGTATAGGCTTTGCTCCAAAGTGCCCCATATCTGCATATAAGGCTTCACACCAGTCAATACCAAGAAGACTGCTCCTAAAACAATAAAGCCCTGCAATGCATGTTCATCCATAAATTGAATGGCATACATTGGATTAATTGCCGCAAAAATTGCTGGATGTTGCACGACTTGATGCAAGCCCATTAAACCGATCGTCGCAAACCAAACTACCATGATGGGGCCAAAAAGCTTGCCAACGACATCTGTGCCGGTTTTTTGAATTAAAAATAGCACCACCAAAATAATGATGGTGATTGGCACTACATAACGAATGAGGTCTGGAGAAATTACTTCAAGACCCTCAACTGCTGAGAGCACAGAAATAGCCGGCGTAATGATGGCATCTCCGTAAAACATACAAGCGCCAAACACACCAGCCATAATGATGACTAAGGAACGCTTTGAACCAGTCTTGACCGTTCTTAAGGCCAATGCCATCAGCGCCAAAATACCGCCCTCACCACGATTATTTGCGCGCATCACAAACCTGACGTATTTCAGGGATACAACAATTGCGAAGGCCCAGAAAACCATGGAGATAACACCGTACACCGCATCAGGCGAAAACGGAATGCCGTGCTCAGGACTAAAACATTCTTTTAAAGCATACAGAGGGCTGGTACCAATATCACCAAAGACTACGCCAATAGCTGCGAACATAAGAGAGATTGAAGCGCCCTTCTTATGTGGATCATCCTCTCTCGAGATCTCCACCGGCCTTAATAAGGATGACTCTGAAAACTCAGGATTGCTAACTGACATTTATTAACCCTAGCGTATTGTTGCGTGGCAATATGTTACTCCTTAACCACGCTAATGAATTCTAGAATTTTCTACTTAAAAACGCTTTATTTAAAGGTTATTTGCAGGTAAACCTCGACAGAGACCCCCAAAAAATGGTAGAATTCCGGCTTCAGACGCGGGGTGGAGCAGTCTGGCAGCTCGTCGGGCTCATAACCCGAAGGTCGTAGGTTCAAATCCTGCCCCCGCAACCAGAAATTCAGTACTAAGCCCTTATTTATTAAGGGCTTTTTGCTTTTCTAGCCCATGCTATGTATTGAATTTCGTTCGATATGGCCGAACAATCGATGATTTTGCAGAAAACAACTGGCGTCATTACCTTAAACAAACTCTATTTTTCTGCTGAATAGGCAATGGAATTATTCAAAAAATACAGGCAGAGAAGTTGAATGAATAGACTGATGACAAATCAGCGATGGCGCGAGAGAGCAGCCAGAGATCTTTAGCGAATGACCTGATTAGTAATTTTGACTCCCACACCAATTACGCCATCTTTCTTAACCACTCGAACTACTTCCCCAGTTAAATCAAATTTAATGATGCCCCCTGGGGTATTCATGTCTAGACAAAACTTGATTTCGGTATTGAGTTCAAAAGAGTTGTCTAACTCGAAATAGACACCTGTAGCACTTAAGTCTTTAATACGACCATCCGCACCATCTACCTCGACCGGCAGTACACAATTAACTCTCGGGCTTCTTTCGGGGACTTTTGTTTTGCGGGGGTTCGAGATTGGCTTTTCACAACCAATTTATACCCCAATACCCATAATTAACATATGGCTTATATCTACTACATAGTTATACTTTTTATATCTTTATATTTCCAGCGTTACTGTCATAAACAGAATAAGGGGCTGCGCTCGCCTATCAGTATCACTACCATGTACTAATTGGCTCAAGATATATTTTTATTATTTTTTTATTTCAAAATTTGATTCGCCGCCAAAATTTCTTGAATGCTTGGGATGATTTCACCAGAAACAGTGACGCCAAATGAATACACAGACTTAAAACAACTCGCCGAGCTCATTAAAGAGTCTGATTGCACGAGGGGTTGGCGCTAGATATTTGATTCTGGCATCAAACTTATCCGAAATCACCTTTAATAATCCTTTGGCAATAAGCGATTTCATCGCCTTATGAATGGTTGCTGGTGAGGCAATAGATGACATATCCAAGAGATTACGCACTTTAATAGGTAACGACTCACGAAGAGATGCTTTTGCAATGAACCTCAGTATCTGAAACTCGGTGGATCTCACATCGTACTTATTTTTAACCTCTTGATATACATCATCATATTCAAGATATTTGAGGGCGAAGGTAGTCATGCTTGTCTCTATTATGTAATTTTTTGCATATTTGTCTAACTGCTTAATTTTAATGCTTAATATTGAGCAACGACATTATTAAATTGCTCAATTTTTAAGCGTCTATTGAATTTACCCCCCCTCCAACCCCTAATCACGGGTTTTCACTTAAGCCTTAGGGCACATAAAAGCACAAAATGATGCACATTAAATGTTATAAAAAATATAACATTCATTATTAAATTTATGTTCTCGTTTTTACGCAACCTCTTTTTACCAATACACAGTTCCTTTGCAGTAAATGAAGTTGATCACTTACGGAAAGTCGTCGTGGTTGAGGATAAGCAATTAGGTCTAAAAGTAGAAATCCCGTTTGGGGATAAAGCGCTTAAAAAAAGTCAAGATTATCGAACCTTATGCGGTCTTGCTTACCTATCAAGACGGTACCAAAGTACAAAAGCCTATTCTTAAGTAATTCTATTTAGCAACTGATGGCGCTTTGGCTTATTTACCTTACCCAAGCTCAAACGAAGTAATCCCATAAGTTGCATCTAGGCGCGTACTTCCAACTCCTCCCTTGTACATGCGTGCGGTCTCAAACACTGGTTTCAGGCCATTTCTTTCGGCGAGCAAAAGTGCACTTTTATTGCACTCAGGCACATCAAGATATATAGGTTATCCAGGGGACACTTTGGCACAAAGTGCCAGAAATAAAGCCTCTGCTTTAGCCTCGGTATCGGCAAACAAGAGGCCGATCTTATAACCCACCCTGCATTGCCTAATGACACCATAACCAGCAAGCACCTGCTCGTCGGTGATGCCAAGTGAATATCCATTTGTCTGGCTTATCCAATGAGAAAGGAACAGGGATCGATCATCTGGAAAGAATGCTCGATCATATTCAATGACAGTTTGAAACGGGATCTGACCTAGCGGAACAATGAAATGGCTATGCGCATTTAAATTCTTCTGTTCGGATTGTGCGAGCCCTTCAAAACGAATATTTCGATGATGCAACACGAAGCCACATTTTCGATAGTTATCTTGCTGAGAAATCACCCCATCCAAACCAATGATTCGCCCTTCCAGATGCTGCATGCCTGCGTTCCATATCTCCCAGCCATAGTCCTCTCCTCGAAAAGATAGGCGCACAATATACAACCAATAAAGCCAAAATTTTGACCATAACGAACTGCTGAGAGAGTTGCAATGCGCTCGTTTTCAGATTGAGAGATAAAAAACCTGTTGGATCGGCCAATTGAAATGCAGCGGCGTCATTTAACCCAGGGTTCCAACCTTCATTCGCTGCCCAAGTCATCGCTAGCTCAACATCATCAGCTGACATCGTTTTAATCTGCGCAGAAACCATTTCCAGAACACTCCCCTAAAATTAAATCTGATACTCAACTCAATTACATAACCAAGCGTAAGCATTGCTCATGGTCAAAGAATAATGCTTATAGAGGTTGCGCAAAGTTGGCAGACGCTACGACTTCCCAACCATCTTTTTTATGCGGAAAGTAAATAGTTGTTCTGAACCTGACTGAACTTCTCTGTTATTGATATATTCCCGCACAATCAATTTCAGCCTAACCACCACAATATCTTTGTCACGAGTAATTACTAGGTCAGCAAATTCCGGCGTCGTGATAATCTTTAGAATACTCCGTTGAAGGTATTATTCAGTTTTGTTATAAGCACTTCCATCTGCGCGCACCAGTTGAAATTCTGGGGCGAGAAGTGGCTCTATCTGCTGCAGATTATCCTGAAGATAAAGCAGTAAATAGCTTTTAAGCTACTGGCGCGCTTCATCCTCTAGAGTTAAATCACTAAGAAGCGGACATGATTGGAAAACTAGCGACCAGCGGGCATAACAAAATACAGGAAATGAGCTTATTCATAAAATGTATTACTAGAATTTAATAATCGAGCTATCTCAAAAAAATACCTAAATATTATTTAGCCAAATTAATTCAATACTTTGTAACCACGTCCACTCAAACATCTCTTGACCACTGCCTCTTGGGCTTGGTTTCCGGTAAATGCCCCGCCTGCACCACCAATTACAGCTCCTGCACCAGCGGCCTGTGCAATACCAGATCCATTGCCGCCCGTAACTAGATCTAGCAGTCCACCAACAACAGCGCCAGCACCCGCGCCTTTAGCAGCGTTCTCGCCCATGCCTGATTGTTGCTTTGCATATGCTTGACAATCTTTCAAATCACTTTCATAGGCCGACTCATTGACCCCCTTCATATCCACAAGAGGGCGAACATTTGCTCCAGCACAACCTACTGTCACCGCAACAACTACTGCGGAAAGAGTAAGTAGCTTATTCATATTCGGAATCCTTTCGTCCAAGTTCACATCGATTGATACCATAGTCGTTTTATATCATGCCTCCAAAATTGTGTCGAAGATTTTGCATTGTCTTTAAATAACCAAGTCTGAGCACCCGTTTGTGAAGTTTAGTAAAAAGGGATTTTCAAATCTTGGTATCGTAACACCACATCTGGATGTGGATGCCCGTAACGATTGCGATATCCATTTTGTGCAAAAGCCTGATCGGGCGCCAATTTCTTTAAAAGCGCTAGAGATGAGGAAGTTTTACTGCCGTGATGCGGGGCCATAAAAATCAGATCTCTATTACCAATATCCCTCAATGCTAAGGTAGTTAACCGTTCATCAATATCGGCCCCCTTGCTTTTCTATATCCCCAGTTAACCACAGGGAACTTTGTTGATTGCGTACCTCAAGCACACAACTCATCTCATTTGGCTTTCCAGGATATTGCTCAGAAAATACTGCATCCTCATGAGAATGCCAGATCAGAAACTCAACGCCGTCCCAAACCCAGCTTTGCCTGAAACGACATGGAATGGCAGGAATGTTTTTCAGGCATAAATATTGCAAGAGTGGATTAGAGCTAGGCAAAGATCCCATCATTGAATCAAATTCAATATGCGTTAAAAGAGTTGCAGCTCCGCCAATATGATCGCTATCACTGTGACTAATAACCATGCGGTCAATGTAATCAATTCCCCTTCCTCGCAAATAGGGCAAGATGATTCTTTGACCGACATCATCTTTTTTCCTTGAATCGGACCTGTGTCGTAAAGCAACTTGTGATTCTCAGTTTCAATGAGGACTGCAGTACCTTGGCCAATATCTAAGACCTCGGCTTTAAATTCGCCTTGCGCAAGACGCACATCCCCAATCAGATATACCGGGTAGGTCAGCAAAACAATACCCATAACGCCACTGAAAAATCTCAACTGCCAGGATTTGACGATATCCCCTGGGCGAATAGCAAAAATAATTCCTATCCCTGACAGAATTAAGATCCACCACGCAGGCTGCCTTGACCAAACTACCGCGCCTAGCTCCAGCTAGCCATCCACTCAAGAGCAATTGCTAGGTATTCCATGGAGGCATGGGCAGGCACTATTAACCAACGACCAACAAATTCCGGAAGTAAAGCGCTAGCAATAGCTAGTGGGGTAACGATATAATTCACCAAGGGAATAGCAAATGCATTTGCCAACGGTGAAACCATCGAGGCCTGATAAAACCAAAATAATGTCAATGGCAAAAGCGCTAGAGTAACAACTACTTGTACACGACACGCTTCACGTAATGCCTGCATTATTCTTTGTGCCCAATGTACCTCCAATTCCTTGCCGGTTGGAATACCTAACAAGCCAGAAAAATCTCTCCCATGGCATACAAAATTGCCGCCACCGCACCAAAGGACAACCAAAATCCTGGCGTATATGGGGCCATAGGATCAACTATCAATACCAATGCCAAGGCCCACCACCAAATATCAAATGATCTTGGATTTCTGCCAGTCCATAAAGCAAAGGCCACAACACCGACCATATACATCGTTCTTTGCGCTGGGATCTGAAAGCCCGCCAAGCATGCATAGATAAACGCAGTAGCCAGTCCCGCAACAGCAGCCACCTTACTCACTGGAACAATCAAAGGTAATGCCCGTCTTCGCCATACAAACCCGGCGAATGAGGCACCTACACCCGTTAACATCGTTACGTGGAGTCCTGAAATGGAAATAAGATGCCCGATACCAGTAGTATTAAAATGCCCGCCAATTATCTTGATGGATGGCATTTTGATCGCCCATCACTAAAGCAATCAGCACTCCCGCATAGCGAGCATCACTTGGCAATATGGATTGAATCTTTTTGCGCAATTCAAACTCATTCCATGCAATTGCTTTATCAACCAATAACTCACCTGATCTGACTGAACCACTAGCACCAAAGTCTTGATGAAAAGACCAACGCTCAAAATCAAAGGTATATGGGTTGAAAGATCCATATGGGCGGCTTAAGCTTTGCCCTCAATTTCCAACGCTGACCCGGAATCATTTCAGGAATTACTTGAGGGTCTCTCCATGCAGGTTGCCAACTCAAATAAATCCTTCCAGGAACGCGATTTATAGCCTCCCTCCCAAAGCTTGCATGTTCTACTTCAAAGGCGAATTTTGCACCCGATGGATTGCTCTGAGGCAATGCTGCCACCCTACCCTCTAGGGTGAATTCTTTATCTTCTAAATCCGTTGCAAGAATATTTTCTAGACGATTTTCACCATAGCGAGCGTTCTATGCAAAGCCAATGACAAATAACAATCCAATGACTGCTAGTTTTTTTAAGTATGCAAATCTCAACATAAGAAATATGACTAACAAACAACTTATGCCTAAGCCAAGACATATCGAAGCCCAATTAACAGGGACTTGCGGTAAAAAGAGAAGGAGCGATCCCCTGGCGATGAACGCTGTAATGGCTAAACGCAAGAGATTAGAGTGCTAAATTAAGATTAGGAATATCAGCACAGAGCGCAGACCACCGCGGGAGTGCCTGCATTGTATTTCGCCACACTGCTTGGGCAAAATCAGCATTATTCACTCCTCGAATAGATGCCAGTTCTGTGGCAATTCTTGGGAGAAATGAGGGTTCGTTAAAAGGGATGCCCTCCTGTCTCAGCTAAGCAGGTGAAATATCTGGAGCATCAGTTTCCGTAACGATGCTATCAAGAGGCAATTCAGTTAATAGTCTTCGAATTTGAAGTGCGCGCTCATAAGTCGCTGCCCCACCAAATCCCAATTTAAATCCAAGCTCAATAAACTGCTCTGCTTGCTGAAAGCTACCGTTAAATGCATGAGCTATACCGCCAGGAATATTACGCCGGCGTAAGGCTTTCAAAATCACATGTTGAGAACGACGGACATGCAAGATGATTGGTAACTGGTGTTGTTGCGCCAAATCCAGTTGCGCATTAAAAAAGAATTCTTGTTTGCGAGGATCTAGACCCTCAACGAAATAATCTAAACCAATCTCCACCAATGCCGACAAAACGTGGATCAGAAAGTGAGTTCATCACTCTTTCCTCAAGAATAGCAATATCGCCTTCTTGAGCTTGATTTGTATACAACGGATGAATGCCTAGGGTATAGACTAGCCCAGGGATATCATCTGAATATTGATGGGTAAGTTCTTTGACTGCTGAGCAATCTGCAGCCTTTACAGCTGGTAATAAGATTGCTGTGACATTATTTTTTGCGGCTCCTCTAATGATATCTGGCAATGAGTTAGCAAACTCAGGAGTGTCAAGATGGCAATGGGTATCAATCCACATGGGACAGGCACTCACGCTAAAAATGACTTTAATACTCCGCGCTCTAAATGCAATATACGATCACAACGTTTAGCACGCACTGGATCATGAGTCACAATCACAAAAGCGGTACCTTGGTCACGTGCAATATCTAACATCAAATCAAATACTGCATCAGCAGTCTCCATATCAAGATTGCCAGTTGGCTCATCTGCGAGAACGCAAGCTAGATTGCCAACCAAAGCGCGAGCTACCGCAATTCTCTGGCGTTCACCACCAGATAACTCACCAGGAGTATGAAGTTCTCTAGCAGCAAGGCCCACGGCTTTGAGCATCTCACTGGCGCGTTCCATAGACTCATCATTACTTAAACCACGAATTCGCAAAGGTAGAGCCACATTCTCGACCGCACTAAATTCATCCAAGAGATGATGGAACTGATAAATAAAGCCAAGACTATGATTGCGTAGCTGATCTAATTTTTTGACTGATAAGTTATTTAAGTTAGAGCCAGCCAAAATTACAGAACCGGTACTTGGATGATCTAAGCCCCCTAAAAGATGCAACAAAGTGCTCTTGCCAGACCCCGAAGAGCCCACAATAGCGACCTTTTCTGAAGGTGCAACATCTAGATCGATGGCTTTTAGAACCTCCACAGCAGTAGGCCCTTGACCATAGGCCTTAGTCAGGCCCCTGACCCTCAACACTAAGTTATCTTCATTACTCATAGCGCAATGCCTCCGCAGGTTGCACTTTGGCGGCTCTACGACTTGGATATAGTGTTGCCAAAACTGAGAGTCCAAAAGCCATCAATCCAACAGTAATGACATCGCTAGAACGAACATCAGATGGCAATTCACTAATGAAATAAACTTCGCGAGGTAAAAACTGCACACGGAAGATTGCTTCGATGACGGGAACAATCACACCGATATTCAGCGCAATCAGGAGCCCTAAGGCTACTCCAGTTAAGGAACCTAGCAAACCAATCGCTAAACCCTGAATTAAAAATATTCTTTGAATCAGTCCTGGGCTAGCCCCCATCGTTCTGAGGATAGCGATATCAGCCTGCTTCTCATTCACGGTCATCACTAAGGTGGAGACTAAATTGAAAGCGGCTACAGCAATAATCAAGGTCAAAATAATGAACATCATTTTCTTTTCAGTTTGGACTGCAGCAAACCAATTACGATTGGATCTTGACCAGTCAGTAACCCAAAGCGCTTGAGGAACAATTGCAGCCAACTCATTCGCAACCTCTGGAGCACGTTGCATATCATCTACTTTGACACGTAAACCAGACGGATCTCTCAGACGCAATAAAGCAGCAGCATCCTTCCAATGCATGATGGCTAAAGAGCTGTCGTATTCATAATGACCGCTATCTACAATTCCGACAACCTGTAGGGTGCGCATCCTAGGCATTACACCAGCTGGAGTGAGATCACTTTCCGGAACAATTAAGTTAATGCGATCTCCAACATGTGCTCCAACTATTGCTGCAAGTTGTGCGCCTAATGCGACGCCAAAACTCCCTGGCTTGAGGTCATCAATATTTCCAGCAACAAATTGTTTAGGCAAGTCAGAAACTTTACCCTCTTCGCTCGGCAAGATTCCACGAATCGCCACGCCACGCATCATATTTTCGCGGCTCAGCAAACCTTGTGAGCTCACCATGGGTGCAACTCCAACGACGTGAGGTTGGGCAGCAACCTTAAGCGCGAGCGGCTCCCAATCGGCTAAGCCATCAGGAGAAGTAATTTCAACATGGGATAGCACTGACAGCATGCGATCACGCACTTCTTTCTGAAAACCGTTCATGACCGAAAGAACCACAATCAGTGAGGCCACACCCAAAGCGATGCCAGCAGTAGAAATACCGGAGATAAACGAGAGAAAACCGTCACGCTTCCCAACAGTCTTACGACGCTTGGATCGGGTATAGCGTAGGCCAATTTCTAGCTCAATAGGAAGTCTTAACATAGCAACAGTTTAGTGAATCGCGCGGGCAAACTGATGGAATACCTAAATGCCACCTAAAATCAGGGGAATGACACCAATTTCGACCTCCCCCAAAGGGCAAATCCGCCGCTTTACCCTGATGATTTCAGGGGAAGATGACATAGATGAACTTGAAGGCAGGGATCAACCTCACCAAGGTTTGCCCCACGAACGCTTTTTGCTTGGAGAGCTAATCCCGATTGCCCCTGTTTTATTGCTCGGCCAATCCGATCAAGCAGTAGACCCAGAGGCGATGATTGCCTGCTTACAACCGGTACATCTGCATGCCACTCGAGATCATCTGATTTTGATGGGCCAAAATCAGATTAATCTGACGACTTCAGAATCCGCCCAACTTCTCAAGGTTGCCCTTCCTTTCATCGAAGAAGATTTTCAAAACCCCATTCTGTTTCAGGATGACCATTATTGGTTTATCAACGCCGGCCCATTTTCCAGTCTATCGAGCTATAGCATTGATCAGGCCCATGGCCGAAATATTGATTGGTGGATGCCCCGCGATTCTCAAGAAGAAGGGGTCGCAAAACATTGGCGCAAACTCCAAAATGAAATTCAGATGCTTTGGCATATTGACCCTGTTAATGAAGAACGTGAACAACGTGGCACGCCTAGCATTAACTCAATCTGGATTAGTGGCATAGGCAAACTCAATGAAGTACAAATTCCTAAAGCATTAAATGAATCACAACGTCTAGTTGGGCAACACCCACTACTGGCTAGCATAGCAAGGCTCTTAAAGACTGCTTATGCAAGTAATTTAGATGAGAATGAACTGGATGGCACTTTCGCATGGCTTGATCATCCTCATTTGGCATGGCCGCAGTTAAGCGCCGCCTTACTAACTAAGCAATTAGATGAAGTTCTCATCATTGACTTTCCAAAAGGAAAAGTTCGCGAGCGCATACTCACCGGTAAAGACCTTCATAAAAACTCATGGATGTTCTGGAAAAAATCAGAGCCGCTTACCTGGAAAGAAATTAATCAATCATGAGTTTCGCATGAGCTTATTTTCTCAACGACCTTTCTCTGAACGAACTGCTACATGGTTAGCACAAAGTGGTTTGCACCCTCTATTAGCCAGGCTGTATGCCGCTCGCGGGTTCCAATCTCCAGAAGAACTATCGCTCGATTTAAAGCAACTACTGTCACCTGTTGAATTCAAAAATTGCATCAGTACTGCCGCATTACTTGCAGATATTCTTGAGCGCAAAGAACCCATGCTCATTGTTGCTGATTATGACTGCGATGGCGCTACTGCTTGTGCCGTGGGCATGAGAGGTTTACGCATGTTTGGTGGCCCTGAAACCCCTATTCATTTTCTGGTGCCCAATCGCTTCACAATGGGATATGGCCTCACACCGGAGGTTGTCGATTTAGCCACACAGCAAAACCCTAAACCAAAATACCTCATCACTGTTGATAATGGCATTGCCAGCAAAGCAGGTGTGAATCGCGCCCATGAACTGGGCATGGATGTCATCATCACTGATCATCACTTGCCCGGAGATGCGCAGCCAAAAGCTTTAGCAATTGTGAACCCCAATCAACCAGGCTGTCGCTTTCCAAGCAAAGCGCTTGCCGGTGTTGACGTTATGTTTTATCTCCTCGTGGCCTTGCGTGCTGAATTACGTCAGCGCGGCAAATTTACTAATGAAACGCAACCCAAAGTAGAAAACCTGCTTGATCTAGTTGCATTAGGCACCGTTGCAGATGTTACCCAACTTGATCGCAATAATCGCGTCTTAGTTTCTAATGGATTGAAACGCATTCGTTCAGGCATCTCGCAGCCGGGCATACAAGCCCTTTTTCAAGCGGCTACACGGGATCCTCGCAAGGCCAATACATTCGACTTAGGCTTTGCAATTGGCCCCAGACTTAATGCTGCAGGACGTCTAGCTGATATGACGTTGGGCATTCGCCTACTCCTTACAGATGATGGCGATGAAGCCATGAAGCTTGCATACGAGCTCGATCGGATTAATCGCGAGAGGCGCGTTATTGAAACGGGCATGCAAGAAACCGCTCTGTCACATCTTGCTGAGGATCAGTTAGCTCTGGCACCATGGAAGAGCGTACCAGTATTTGCTTATGGAACCCAGAGTGGCATCAAGGTGTTGTGGGCATTGTTGCATCCCGCTTAAAGGAGCGCTTTAACCGCCCTGCAATTGTGTTTGCTCCCGCAGATGGTAGTACCGGGGAAGAATTACGTGGATCCGGTCGCTCACTCACAGGATTTCATTTAAGAGATGCCTTAGATATCGTCTCCAAAAAAGAGCCGGGGCTTATTTTGAAATTTGGTGGCCATGCCATGGCTGCCGGGTTAACGATTCGTAAAAGTGATTTTGATAAGTTTGACGCCTGCTTTCAAGAGGTTGCATCGAAACTTTTGACTGATGAATTACTAGAACGTCGCCATGCACATGATGGGGCTTTGGAGCTCTCAGAATTTACCCCCGAAATCGGCGACCTACTTGCCGAAGAAATTTGGGGGCAAGGCTTTCCTCAGCCCGTCTTTTATGGAGAGTTTGAGATAACTCAGCAAAGCCTCATGAAAGAAAAGCATTTGCGACTGATGGTCCGCCCTTTGGGGAGATCTGAGCTGACTTCAGGCAACAAACCGCTCACCGCAGTTTGGTTTAACCGCACCCAAAAGCCTACCTGCCAAAGCCAAATTAGCCTATCGTCTAGTCACAGACAGATATCAAGGCCGAGCTCGCGTACAGCTCATGATCGAGGCCCATGACGAAGCGGTCAGCGCTTAGAGACCTAGAACAATAACCCCCTTATAATTAGAGGATGGAAGCTGAACAACTAAACATTATTTCGAATACCTTGTCTGATCTGCTCACTCGTGAGCAAGCTCTTCGGGAGTATCTTTGACTTTGACGTAAAGTCGCGTCGCCTTACTGAAGTTAACTCCATTCTGGAAGATCCCGCTATTTGGGATGATCAAAAGAAAGCGCAAGCGCTCGGCAAAGAGAAGAAATTACTCGATGATGTAGTCGCCACCCTTACTGATCTCAACACCAATATTACTAGCGCCCTTGAGCTATTTGATATGGCTAAAGAGGAGAGCGACTTTGAAACAATCGCTGCCATTGAGCAAGATGTTGAAAGCTATAGCAAGATTATTGGTGACTTAGAATTCCGTCGCATGTTTCACAATGAGATGGATTCTTGCAATTGCTTTATTGATATCCAAGCTGGTGCTGGTGGTACCGAGGCATGTGACTGGGCCAGCATGCTCTATCGTCAATATCTCAAGTATTGCGAACGCAAAGGTTACAAAACAGAAATTCTCGAAGAATCTGATGGTGACGTTGCTGGCATTAAAAGTGCAACTATCAAAGTAGATGGTGAGTATGCCTATGGCCACCTGCGCTCCGAAACTGGTGTCCACCGTTTGGTACGCAAATCACCGTTTGACTCTTCCAATGGTCGTCATACATCCTTTGCGTCTATTTATGTCTATCCAGAGATTGATGACTCGATTGAAATTGAAGTCAACCCTGCAGATATTCGTACTGATACCTACCGTGCCTCTGGCGCTGGTGGTCAGCATATTAATAAAACTGACTCGGCAGTCCGCTTAACCCACATTCCGACTGGGATAGTGGTGCAGTGCCAGAATGACCGAAGTCAGCATCGCAACCGTGCTGAAGTCATGACCATGCTGAAATCTCGTCTCTATGAGCATGAGATGCAAAAGCGTCGTGCCGAACAAGACAAATTAGAGGCTAGCAAAACTGATGTAGGTTGGGGCCATCAAATTCGATCCTACGTCTTGGATCAAAGCCGCATCAAAGATTTACGTACTAACGTTGAAATCTCTAATACTCAAAAAGTGTTGGATGGAGATTTGGATGCCTTTATTGAAGCCAGCCTGAAACAAGGCGTGTAACAATCTAACACCCATTACTGCATCACTATAGATATGAACGATAAAATCAATTTAGATAATGCCCCAGCTGAAGTAGTTGATGAGAATCACATCATTGCGGAGCGTCGTGAAAAACTTGCCAAACTTCGTGCAGGTGGCGTTGCCTTTCCGAATGATTTTGTACCGACTCATTTGGCGGCTGATTTGCATACGCACTATGACAGCCTGACTAAAGAAGAGTTGGCTGCCAAGAAGGTTCATGTCAAGGTAGCGGGACGCATGGTGCTGAAGCGCGTGATGGGCAAAGCCAGTTTTGCAACCATTCAAGATCGTAGCGGTCAGATTCAGTTCTATATTAATGATGAGCTCAGCGGTGCCGATGTGCATGGCGCTTGCAAACATTGGGATATGGGTGACTTCATTTCTGCTGAGGGCAACCTCTTCAAGACCAATAAGGGCGAGCTTTCTGTTGAATGTAGAAACTTACGCTTGCTCAGCAAATCTTTGCGCCCATTACCCGATAAGTTCCACGGCCTCTCAGACCTTGAGACTAAATACCGTCAGCGCTATGTCGATTTGATCGTCAATCCAGAAAGTCGTAACACTTTCAAAACACGTAGCAATGCGATTGCTTCACTACGTCGCCACATGCTCGATGCTGACTTTATGGAAGTGGAAACGCCGATGCTTCATCCCATTCCAGGTGGTGGTGCAGCCAAACCATTTGTTACCCACCACAACGCACTCGACATGCAAATGTTTTTGCGAATTGCGCCTGAGCTATATCTCAAGCGCTTGGTAGTTGGTGGTTTTGAGCGCGTTTTTGAGATTAACCGCAACTTCCGTAATGAGGGTGTCAGTCCGCGCCATAATCCAGAATTCACCATGATGGAATTCTATGCAGCCTATACGGACTATCGCTGGCTGATGGATTTCACAGAAGGTTTGATTCGTGCCACTGCCATGGACGCTCAAGGTACTGCTGTTTTGACTCACCAGGGTCGTGAATTAGATCTCAGTAAGCCATTCCAACGCCTGACGATTACCGAAGCCATCCTAAAATACTGCGGTCAGTCAGGTAAAACCTATGAAGCAAGCCAACTCGAAGATGCTAACTTCATCCGCACTGAATTGAAAAAGGGTGGCGAGAATCCTGATTCTCCAACTTTAAAAAACGCAGGTATTGGCGCGCTCCAACTGGCTTTATTTGAATTAGTCGCCGAAGAACATCTTTGGGAACCAACTTACATCATTGATTACCCAATTGAAGTCAGTCCATTGGCCAGAGAATCTAATACCCGTCCTGGTATTACGGAGCGCTTTGAGCTCTTTATTACTGGCCGTGAGATTGCCAATGGTTTCTCTGAATTAAATGATGCAGAAGATCAAGCGAATCGCTTCCGCAAGCAAGTAGAACAAAAAGAAGCTGGTGACGAAGAAGCAATGTATTTTGACCATGATTTCATCCGCGCCTTAGAGTACGGTATGCCCCCTACTGGTGGTTGCGGAATTGGTATTGACCGCTTAGTCATGTTGCTGGCTGATGCTCCCAACATTCGGGATGTCATCTTGTTTCCTCATTTACGTCGTGAAGAAGAATGGTAAGTAGCAATCTCTGAAATACGCAAAAAAGGCACCCTAGGGTGCCTTTTCTATTACCCGTTAAATCAAATCAGTAAGCCTTATGCAGGCAAACCTTTTTCGTCAAATACGCCCTCAAACAAAGCTGAGCTCAAATAGCGCTCTGCAGCATCCGGCAATACAACCACAATAGTTTTTTACCAGCATACTCAGGCTTCTTGGCTAAGCGAACGGCAACAGCAGCGGCGGTGCCACAGGATATCCCAACCAAGATGCCCTCTTCTTTTGCAATGCGACGCGCGAATTCAATAGCCTCCTCGTTCGAGACTTGCTCTACCTTATCGATCACAGATAAATCCAAGTTATCCGAAACAAAGCCGGCGCCAATACCCTGAATCTTATGTGGTGCCAGTTTAATTTCTTCGCCATTCAGTTTTTGAGTAATTACTGGGCTAGCGGTAGGCTCAACAGCGACCACTTCAATATTTCTCTTCTGGATATTTTTAATATAACGGCCCACCCCTGAAATGGTTCCGCCAGTGCCAACGCCTGCAACAAAAACATCAATCTTACCTTCCGTATCTCCCCAAATTTCAGGGCCAGTAGTTTTCTCATGAATAGCTGGATTTGATGGATTGCTAAATTGTTGCAACAAGACATATTTATTGGGATCTGACTCAGCAATCTCTTTTGCTTTTGCAACCGCCCCATTCATGCCTTTTGGTCCCTCAGTTAAGACAATCTTGGCACCCAAAGCAGTCAGCAACTTGCGGCGCTCAATGCTCATAGTTTCTGGCATGGTTAATGTCAGAGGAATACCACGCGCAGCAGCCACGAAAGCCAAAGCAATACCAGTGTTACCACTTGTAGGCTCCACGATTTCTTTACCAGGGCCAAATAGACCTTTTTCCTGAGCATCATTAATCATCGCTACACCAATACGACACTTCACTGAATAAGCGGGGTTACGACCCTCAATTTTGGCTAGGACAGTCGCTTTAGCGCCATCCGTTATTCGATTCAGACGCACCAGCGGTGTGCGACCAATAGTTTGGGAGTTATCGGTAAAGCAGGTCATTTATTTTCCTTAATACAAATAGTTTGATGGTGATCTTATGGGTTATGGCAATTCTTGTAAAAAAAGAGATAGTTATTAGCTCAGCACTAAAATCTATTTAGCCAAGTCTTGAGATCGAAGCAAGCTTAGCGCCTCTTTTGCAGTCATCACGCCTTCATCAGTCGGCACCACCCAAACCTCAACACGACTTTGAGGAGCGCTAATTTTTAAAGTGAGGTTATGAATAGCCTCTTGGTTTAGCGATTCATCTATCTCAACTCTAAGCCAGAACAGTTTTTTACATACTGACGATCTGACAATTGGATCATGCTCGCCAATGTGCCGCCGCTAAAGGAGATTAGGTCCAAGCCACCAAGGCATGCAATCATCGCACCGCCTTCATGAATAATTTTGTAGATAAAAAGCTCAATCGCTTCTTTTGCTAAAGGATTTGGATCATTTCTCAGCTTTCTCATATCCGCAGAGATAGTTGACACTCCCAGTAGCCCACTTTTTCGATAGAGGAGATCTTGCAATTGATCATGCGTGTAACCACGCTCGACTAAATACATTAGTACGCCAGCATCTAATGAGCCACTGCGAGTGCCCATCATCAAACCATCTAGCGCTGAAAAACCCGTTGTTGTGGCAACACTCTTGCCATCCAAGGTAGCGCACAAACTAGCCATTACCCAAGGTGAGCCATGAGCACTTTATCTCTCGCCCTACTTGAGTTCTCTATCAGCTCACCAATAATGTACTGATAGGAAATTCCATGAAAACCATAACGTCGTACTCCTTGATCCGTAATCTCCTTAGGTAAAGCAAGAGAGGTTTCAAGAGCGCTCATTGTTTTATGAAAAGCGGTATCAAAACACAGGACTTGAGGGCGCCTGGAAACACTTGAGAGAAGGCCTTTACTCCATCTAAGCTATGTGGCTGATGGAGTGGTGCCAACGCACTCATGGCAGATAATTTCTGCAGAATAGCTTCAGTGGAAAGAGTAGGCTGAAAAAATTCTGATCCGCCATGAACAATACGATGGGATACAGCCTGTATCGGAGGAAGATCCGGAATACCTAGCAATAATTCTTTGAGATGCATCAAGGCAGCAATAAACGGATCCTGATCAAGGTCTGAAAATACTCCACATGCTGGCACCCTCTGATAACCATAACGCAACTCAGTCTTTCCACCTGGCCCTAAACCCTCAAAGCTTCCCGCCAAAATAGAAGGCATCACGGAATCATTGAGAGGGGGGTAGATTGAAAACTTTAAAGATGAGGAACCAGAATTAACAGTCAGAATTGCCATGGCGATATAAAGAGTATTTTAAAAAGTGAGCTAATCCGCCCTGACCTTTTTAAAGAATGTCAGAGTAAGCAAAATTAACAAGACGCAAAACCAAAGCAAAGACCATTCAGAAACTTGTAAACCCAAAATAGCGGGCAACTTAGCAGAACAAAGCCCATCGGCTTTAAATAGCCACGGTAAGCTCTTTGCAAGTTGAAATTGATTAATCCAAACTTCCAAAGGATCGATCCCACAAGAAGACTCTGGATGAGAAAGCAACCAGACCTGTTTGCCAGCAATAAACACCCCAAAACCGGCTGAAAGTACCGCAAAAAAATGAAATAGTTTTCTTAGCATGGGCAAGCCCGCTGCCATGAGGCAACTCAAAGCAATTCCAAGATAGCCAATTCTTTGCAATATGCACAATGGGCACGGCAAAAAACTGACCCCCCGATAACCCACCTGCTGAAGCACTACAGCAAAAACCACCAAACCTAGGCTGAGCAATGAAATGAATAGATATTGACTACGGTTCATCCTAGGATGATAACGAGATCCCCACCCTAAAACCCTAAACAAGGTGTTTTATAACCAAAAGTGCATAACTTATAAGAAGTAAATTGCTCATTGCACCTAAGATACCGCCTGAAGCATCTCGAAATTAAGGATAATTGAGGTTTTTGACAACCCATCAAGATTAAGCTTTTATGGCAGCCTACAACACCGAAACCGTTTTGACCGTCCACCACTGGAACGACACACTTTTTAGCTTTACTACCACCCGCAATAAAGGCCTTCGCCTTCGTAGCGGCCACTTCCTCATGATCGGTCTTGAGGTTGAAGGCAAACCACTTGTTAGAGCCTATAGCGTTGCAAGCCCCAATTATGAGGAACATCTTGAATTTTTAAGCATTAAAGTCCAGGATGGTCCACTGACTTCGCGCCTACAAAAAATCCAAGTGGGTGACCCCATTTTGGTGAGTGAAAAATCTGTGGGCACATTGGTAATTGACGATTTAAACCCTGGAAAGCATCTTTACCTTTTCAGCACCGGTACAGGCCTTGCACCATTCATGAGCATCATCCGCGATCCCGAAACTTATGACAAGTTTGAGAAAGTGGTTTTAATCCATGGCGTTCGTTTAGTAAGCGAATTAGCTTATGGCGACTATATTAAAAATGAACTCACCCAAGACGAGTATCTTGGCGAACTCATTCGTGAAAAGCTGATTTACTATCCGACCGTCACAAGAGAAGCGTTCAAACATACCGGACGCCTGACAACGGCGATTGAATCTGGACAGCTATTTAAAGATATTGGCCTACCCCCATTAGACCCTGCAGTTGACAGGGCTATGATCTGCGGTAGCCCTTCCATGCTTAAAGAAACCTCTGAGATGCTAGATTCCAAAGGCTTTAAGGTGTCCCCCAGCTTGGGTCAACTAGGTGACTACGTAGATGAACGTGCCTTCGTGGAAAAATAAGCAGCCAATTTGATATATCTAAAAGTTGTTTAGTTATCGCTATATATTCACAAGGAATATATAGCGTCCTTGATACAATCTTTCTAACGAGATCAGTTTCAAGGAATAGCAATGTCACCCGTCAGAGAACATTACAACCCGGCCATCATTAGCCTACTGCGTGAGCACGATCGACTTCCACATGACAAGGTCGCAGAAAGAAAAAGTTTTCAGAGACAAATCCTCTTTTTAATGAATGCAATCAAAACAGCAGAATTTGAACTTCCTTTTCTTAAATCTCTGAAGATCAATCTACAAAGAGATAATCCAAACATACAAAAAACCGCCAGCTGGCGGTTTTTTTACTATGCTGCCCTGAGACTTCCGTCAGGGCGCTAGATTCATGATGACAGAATAATTAATCTTCTATTTGAAAATAGACTTCTGTACTTGCTTGAGTACTTGCTTGAGCGCTAACAACTTGGTCAGTACCCTTGGATGAAGTGAACGCGTTTTCTGTTTTTAATAAAACAGATTCAATTACTGCATCTTGTTTGTTTTCAGTTGTGTAACCCATAGTGCACTCCCTTGTTTGATTCCAGCCAGCAAATTAATTCAAAGAGCTTGCAGAATAGGGGTTTTCTTATATTTGAAAAGAATATATATTTCATTTACTTATATCTATTTAAATATAAGTAAAAATACTAAATTAAAGGCCGCATTAGCAATCAAAATCAGTAAGCAGAGCCTTTTCAGAGCAATATCGGAAACCGTATGCATCCCCAAAATGCCCTTAGCGATTCTGAGACCCAGCCAATAAGCGGGGATTATCAATAAAAGGCAAGGGATCCAATCCAAGCCACCCCCCATTAAGCTGATTCCAATGATGGCAAATATCGAGATGCCAGATACGAATTGGGAGAGTAGCGAACGTGTTCTTTCAAACACCTGATTAGTGGCATTGAGGTACAGAGCCGCTGGGTGCCCCCCTACCCCACAAGATCCCAATAAGAGCCCCGACAATCCTGCGGCAAACCCATCAAGCATGCCCGAAGAACTCAACTTCACATGGGGCTTAAGCAGTAAGTAGCTGGCAAAAAACAGAACAATGGCACTCGTTGCAATCTTGAGTACTATCGGCGGAATGCGCCCTCCTAACCAAATTCCGAGAGGCAGAAAAATGCCAGCAAAAAGCAACATCAACCAAAGCCGAGAGCGATCTTCTGGATGAATCTTCCATTGCCTTGAAAGCAAAACACCGCCAAAGATTTCTGCACACATCATAATCGGAATGAGAAATGGAATGGGGAACACCCACATCAAAAGGGGCGTCATGATGAGCGCACCACCAAACCCACTCAATCTTCTAATGAACCCACCAAAAATTGCCGCAAATATTAATAGGCAAATTGAGAGTGGGTTATCAAAAATCAATGAGCCTCACTGACATCACGTTCGCCAGCAATGAGATCGCGAATCTGACGGCGTACCGCAAAGATAAGCTGGAGCATCTTCGACCATTCTGCGGGGCTCTGGAACGCGAATCACCTCTTTGACCTTTCCAGGGCGCTTTGTCATCACAACAATTACATCCGAAAGATTGATAGCCTCTTCAATACTATGAGTTACCAGTAGCACCGTTTTACTTTCTTCATTCAAAATTCGAATCATTTCAGCTTGCATCATTGCTCGATTCTGGGCATCCAAAGCAGCGAATGGCTCATCCATTAACAAAACCGTTGGATCGACAACCAGCGCTCTCGCAATCGATACACACTGGCGCACATGCTTCCTGAAAGTTGATGAGGATAGTGATTGGTAAATTGGCTGAGTCCCACCAGCGCTGCGAAACGGGTTACGATTTGCTTAATCTCATCGGCACTAGAGCCTTTAATTTTCAAACCAAAAGCAATGTTGTCGTACACAGTAAGCCATGGAAATAAGGCATAGTCCTGAAACACCATTGAGCGGTCTGCACCAGGACCATCAACCAATTTTCCAACACACTCAATTCGTCCTGAAGTAGGAACTTCAAATCCAGCAATCAAATTAAGTAAGGTCGTTTTTCCACACCCGCTATGACCCAGGATGGAGCAGAACTCATTTTTACGAACCTCTAATGAAACATTTTCGATAGCCAATACTTCTTGGCCACCATCATTCATCGAAGGATAAATTTTTTGTACGTTTTATACTTTAAGTGCAAGCATGGAGCTATCTATTTAAATGATTAGTCAATGAACGTCTTACGCATTTAGCGCTCTAGACCATGGCATGAGTTTCTGAGCGGTATGTCGAATCAATCTATCTAAAAATAGACCAATTAATCCAATGGTCAACATACCTACCAAGATATAGTCCGTCCGCAAAACGGTGCGGGCATCGTTAATTAAGAATCCAAGACCTGAGTTAGCACCCACTAATTCAGCCGCTACCAAAGCCATCCAACCGACTCCAAGACCAATACGAATACCGGTCACTATCTGTGGAAGTGCTGCACGCAAGACAACGCGCGTAATCACACCCCAAGAACCAGCTCCCAGACAACGAGTCGCACGAATCAGATTTGGTTCTACGTTCTTCACTGCGTCAATCGTATTCAGCAGAATCGGGAAAAAGATGCCCAAGAAAATAATGAATTGGTTTTAGGTATTGCCAACTCCAAACCATAAGATACTCAGTGGTATCCAAGCAATAGGTGGAATTGGTCGCAAAATTTCTACAATGGGATCCACCTGCTCGTTCACCCATTTAAAGCAACCTATCACTATCCCCGAGGGGATAGCGACAGAGGCATAACAAAATGCGACAAATTCTCTAGATAAGCTATCGAATAAATGCTTCCAGATTTCTCCAGATTGCATTAACTTAAAACCACCTTTTGCCACCCCCGAAGGAGGAGGCAAGAGGTGACTTCTGTTTTATCCAGAATAAACCGGCTGGCGTATTCCCAGGCGGCAAGCAAAATAACCAATAAAGCGAGTCGACGAAATTGCTTGAAAAAATTAATCATTGGCATAGCGCTTTATTTCTTATATACCTTGCCATCAAAAGACCAATCTCTAGTCAGATCACCTTTTTCCGGGAAAGCCTGAGGCTTGGAAGTATTTAATGGATTCATGTAATTTGGGTAAGGTGTTTTATCCATTGGTGCAGACCAGTCAGCCGGCAAGAATGGTGGCCTTGTAATAGTAGCCCAGCCCAATTTTTCAAATGTCTTATCCATAAAACGAGTATCCACAGCACGAGCGAAATCAATACCTGTTAACTTATTCTGAATACGCTTGTTCTCATAAAGCCATGTGTAGATTGGCTCATTGGCACGACCCCAGAACACTGGGATTGGATAAATATAGTTCGGCTTATACAAAGGTTGTATGCGCTAATTTGCTGACGCAAGATCTCTTTTGAGTAGTTCTTCAAATTAGGATCTTCTTGCATTACATCGACTGCCGCATCTGGATTTTTTCTAATCCAGAGGGTTGCCTCTGCAATTGCATCCGTAAATGCCTGTACTACGTCAGGAGCGTTATCAATCACTTCTTGTCGAACATAGAAAAGTACCCTCATAAATATTATATGGGTAGCTATCACTTATGATTCTGGCGTTCTTGCGCTCCTTAGACATGATAGTAGGAGTCGGGGGTCCCATGGAACTACCACATCAATTCCTTTAGGCATCGCCATTTGCTCACCTGGAGGCATGTTCTTCAAAAAATAACATCTTTACCAATCTCAATACCATTCGCTTTGGCTGCAGCTTGGACATAGAACTCAGCGGAAGAGCCGGTTACGATGCCGATGGTTGCTGGAAGATTAGAGCCTTTAAAGTCTTTAAAGGATTTGATTTTGGAATCTAAAGGAACCAACACCGCATGCATCAAGTTGGTATTAATAACCGCAATCGTTTTGACGGGAATATTTTTATCAATCAATGAAGTGAATGGGAAATTACCGCCATTACCAACCTGGAAGCGTCTAGAAATGATCACTTCATTAATCGCAGGACCGGATGGGAAGGCTTGCAATTTAGACTCGATACCACGCTTCGCTAAAAGACCTTTTTTATCCATCACTAAGTTAATCGTATTTTGACCAGACCAAGGTGGCTGGAATGCAATCTGCAATGGCCACCAACCTTTGCCCTTTAACCAGGCCACCGATTTTTCAGATACTTTTTCATCTACACCCTCTGGCCATCCATAGTCATTAAATTTTGTTGCGTTTTGCGCCATTGACAACATAGGTGCGCCCGAAAGCATTGCGACAGCGAGCACTGAAAAGATACGACGTGATGCGCTAAATTGTTTCATTGCGATCTCCTTAAATTTAAAATTTCTTGTACCGAATACCTAAAGCAAAGGCCAAAAAACTAACTGCTGAAGCTTAACTCTATGCCACCTAATTTGGTTCTAATTTTTCTATATTCTTTTTTCATAACTAAATACTTCACCAACCCAGTAAAGGGCTGTAAAGCAGGTCCTTGCTGAAGAACCTCCTGCGCACCATCCTTTAAACCCAAGGCAAGGTATTCCAGATAAAAAGCATGCAAGCTTAAGTGCTCTTTACTAACCGAGCGACCCCATTTTTTCTCAAACCAGGCAATGCTGGCTCTATCAACTCTCCAGGCCTACGAGATGCGTCATAGCCCACATTGGCACGGCTCATGACCTCAGCACTTGGGGTACCCCGCCAATCTGCCGTAATATCCTTTAAGGTAAAGCTTAATTTCATCTGGAATTGTTTTATAACGCTCGCCCTGCATTACATTGAGTACGGCTTGCGTCACAATATATTGTGCAAATGGACTCACCAAAATGGGATAACTCAAATCTTCTCGTACCCGAGCTGTCTCCTCGAGGATTTCAGCTTCTTTATGAGAAATACCCATGGTTGCGAGTTGAGCGCATAAATTAGAAATCATTCCACCAGGAATTTGATGTTCGTATAAGGCTGGGTCGTAGTTCGCTTTCTCTCCACGAGAAAAATTATCTCGAGCACAAATCCAATCAAAGTATTCATCTACTTTTTGCAAAGCAGAATGATTCATTTTGGGTGCCCTACCTAATTTATGCGCACTGGCATAAACATCCATCATTGAAGGTAAGGAAGCACCATTTGCCAAGCAATCGCTTACCACATAGCCGTAAGCAAAGCCAGCCTTGATAGCTTCCTCATATACCAATGGTGCTAGACCCGACTAGCAATGCAAATGTAATTTAACAGGGATGCCTGCTGCTGCAGAAACTACAGCAGGGAAAAGGGTTGCCGCTCGCTCAGGAGTTAGCAATCCCGTTGGATCTTTGATGGAAATGAAATCAACCCCTAACTTCACCAACTCGCGAGTACGAGCAATAAAGTAAGCGTCATCATGCACAGGACTTAATGCATAAGTCAACATGGCATTAATCAACATGCCATTCTCCTTACCCGCTTTAACTGAAGACTCAATATTGCGGTTATCGTTTAGTGTGTCATACACCGTCAATACCCTTACCCCAGACTCTGAGCCAGTAGCTCAATATTTAAGGAAACTACATCATCCGGAAATAACTCAAACGTATAAATACTTTGGCCACGGGTTAATGCATCTGTAGGAGTTTTCAGATGTTTGCTTAAAAACTGCATACGCTTCCATGGATCTTCCCGCAGAAAACGCACCATCACATCAAATACAGCCCCACCCAAAATATTGATGTAGCCATAACCCGCCTGATCAATATCAGCCAAGGCTGGATATATATGGGGAGTTGTCATGCGAGTAGACCAGAGGCGCTGATGTGCATCACGTAGGGTGACATCGATCATCTCGAATGGTTTTTTACTGGCCATCAGTCAACCTCAATCACCATTAAGGGCTGCCCTACTTCAATGGTTGCGCCATCTTCTACCAAGATACGGGTTACCGTGCCCGTGCATTCTGCAGGAATGGTATTAGGCAATTTCATGACTTCAACAATACAGAGATCCGTAGTTGGAGTAACGCTATCACCAACCTCAACAAATGGGGGAGAGCTTGGGCTCGGCCTGCGATAAAACGTTCCAATCATCGGACTAGCAATCACACGCTCTGATGCAGAAATCGATAAAGAGACGCCACTACTCTGTGGAGTAACGGCGACTGATGGAGTAACAGTTGCTACCGGAGGTACATAAGTCACCGGCGCAATAGTAGTTGGCGCACCTACAGATATCTCGATTTCGAATTCATCCGTCTTATATCCAAAGGTAGTGAATGTGCCAGCATCTTTGATGAGGGCAACAATTTCCTTCACCTGTTTCATGGTGAACTCAGGCGGAATCTTAACCTTAGTGACAGCCTTTTTTGCTGAAACTTTTTTCGGTGTCTTTAAGTTTTCTTTCGCTTTAGAAGCGACCTTCTTTTTTGTTTGGACTGTCTCTTATTATTAGTTAATATTTTCTCTAATGAAATTTAAAGTACCATCAGATGAAATGCTTTAAGGGTAAACACTTAAAAACACAAATATCTTCAAATAATCCTTAATATAAATGCCACAAAAGCTCGCGCGCATTACTCCTCCAACAGAATTATTGGAAGAATCCTCCAAATCCAGCATGGCGGAAAAGGTTCTGCTCATTCTAGAAACCATTGCTCAATCCGAACTCCCCCTCACCCTAGAGATCATTTCTACCAGTACTGGCCTAGCAAAACCTACCGCCTTTAGATTGTTAAATACATTAGTCACCCAAGGTTTTATTGAGCGCGACCCTAACGGCAGACGCTTTCAACCCAGTGCAAAACTTCGAATAATGGGAATCAACATTCTTTCTGTTGATTCAATACGATCACAACGTGTAGCAGTCATGAAACGTCTTGTTGAAGAGATTGGCGAAACTTGCAACTTCAATATTTTGGATGGCAATAAAGTAATGTATTTGGATCGCGTTGAAACCAGTGCGCCCATCCGCCTTCACGTGGACTTAGGAATGCGGGTGCCACTTCATTGCACTGCTAGCGGGAAATTATTTCTATCTGGGATGACCGAACTCCAAGTGCAACGTTCGCTTGGCAATGAGCCATTTGAGACCTACACACCAAATACGATTACAAGCTATAACAAGTTATTTCCCGAGCTTGAAAAAATTCGTCAAAATGGCTACGCCCTTGATGAATCAGCCTTTCTAGAGGGATTTATTGGTATAGCAGTACCCGTGATGAATTCAAAACAAAAAACTTTTGCCACGATTACTGCTCATGGCCCCACTCCACGCATGCAAGAAAAATCGATTGATTTTTACATCAAACCTTTAAAACGCGTTACGAAAGATATTCAAAGCAGCCTATCTGAAACAAGTAACTAATTTCTCGGAACGTATATGACCAACCCCGCAATCATTACTGTTGCTATGACTGGCGCAATTCCACGCAAGAAAGATTGCCCAGGTTTACCAGTGACTACTAGTGAGCAGATCGAAGAAACTCATAAGGCCTTCGAAGCTGGCGCTTCTCTTGTACATATTCATGTACGTAACCCTGATGAAACTCCAAGCTCTAACCCAGACTTGTACGCAGCGGTGCAAGAAGGCATACAAAAACATTGCCCAGGGATGATTGTTCAATTTTCTACTGGTGGTCGTGGGCGCGATCAAGCCGCTCGCGGTGGCATGCTCTTTCATCGACCTGATATGGTCTCACTCGCCACTGGCTCTGTTAACTTTCCAACAGGCGTCTATGAAAATCCTCCAGACTTCGTTGATGGTTTG
Organism: Polynucleobacter necessarius; assembly: GCF_900095205.1. Classification (NCBI taxonomy): domain Bacteria; kingdom Pseudomonadati; phylum Pseudomonadota; class Betaproteobacteria; order Burkholderiales; family Burkholderiaceae; genus Polynucleobacter; species Polynucleobacter necessarius. The sequence continues at coordinate 1,487,443 of NZ_LT606951.1, forward strand.
GCCAGCGAGATGCTTAAATACGATATCAAACCAGAGATTGAAATATTTGATCTAGCCATGCTCTACAACGCTGCAAATTTAATTGAACGTGGCCTTTTAAAGGCACCCGCTCATGTACAATTTGTCATGGGAATTCCGAATGCAATGCCAGCAAGACGCTCCATCTTGGAATTCCTCATTTCAGAATTGAAAGCAGTCATGCCAGATGCTACTTGGACTGCAGCTGGAATTGCGCGCTATCAATTACCCGTTAATGAGTGGACTTTGGAATTAGGTGGTCACGTTAGAACAGGTCTTGAAGACAATACGCGCTTTGATAAAACTCGTGCCGCCAAAGATAACGCTGAGCTGGTGGCGCGCGTAGCTGAAATGGCGCCTGCATATAACCAAACCGTAGCTACCCCAGCCCAAGCTCGTGAAATCCTGGGATTAAGAAAGTAATTATCTGTATGTCAATAATTCATTTGATTACGTAATCGTGGGCGGTGGCTCATCTGGTTGCGTATTGGCCAACCGTCTCTCAGAAGATCCGAACAGTTCTGTTTGACTTCATCGAAGCCGGCCCAAAAGATCGCTCCCCATGGATTCATCTTCCCGTCGGCTATGCGAAGACGATGTGGGATCCCAAGCTTAACTGGAAGTTTCAAACCGAACCCGATCCTGGAGTAAACAATCGTCAGATTTATTGGCCCAGAGGCAAAACACTGGGTGGCTCAAGCTCTATCAATGGCTTGATGTTTATCCGTGGACAAAAGGAAGACTACGACACTTGGCGAGACCTCGGTAATCCTGGCTGGGGCTGGGACGACGTACTTCCCTACTTCAAAAAAGCAGAAGAAAATGATCGCTTAGATGGTCCATTGCACTCAAAAACTGGGCCATTAAAGGCGTCTTCCATCCCTAAGAAACATCCTTTAGTAGAGGCATTCAAGAAGACTGCAAATGCTCTCGGGGTGCCTGAGACGGATGACTTTAATAACTTGACGTAGGAAGGAGTTGGCTACTATCAACTTACTACCCATAAAGGCTTTCGTTGCAGTACTGCGGTAGCTTATTTGAAGCCTGCTAAAAACAGCGAAAAAATTTGGAGATCCTTACCGATAGCCAAGCCTGCAGGGTAATTTTTGAAAACAAAAAAGCGGTTGGCATTGAATACAGTCGCAATGGTATTAGACACGTAGTACGAGCAAACAAAGAAGTTATTCTAAGCGCAGGAGCGATCCAAAGCCCACAACTGTTGCAATTATCTGGTGTGGGCCCAGCCAAACTTCTTCAAGAATTTAATATTCCAGTTGTACAAGATCTTCCTGGGGTTGGAGAAAATCTACAAGACTATCTTCAGCATCGTCTCATTTATGAATTAAACCAACCTATCTCGACTAATGATCAACTCTCCTCTTGGTTTGGACAACTCAAGATGGGTTTAGATTGGTTGCTCTTTCGTGGTGGACCACTCTCCATTGGCATCAATCAAGGTGGGCCATTTACACGAGTCATGAAGGACTCCAAAACCCCTGATATTCAATTTCACTTGGCAACGCTGTCGGCTGAAATGGCTGGAAGCAAAGTGCACCCCTTCTCTGAATTTACCATGTCGGTATGCCAATTAAGACCTGAGTCTCGCGGTCATGTCCGTATTCAATCCGCCGACCCGCTAGTGCCTCCTAAGATGTTTGCAAATTACATGTCGACACCCTATGCCCGAGAGATCAGTATTGCTGCAGTTAAATACGCCAGAAAAATTGCGCAGACTGAACCACTTCGCTCTTTGATTGTGCGAGAGGTAAAACCGAACAATCCTCAATCTGATGACGAGATACTAGAGTTCTGCCGCAATAACGGCGCAACCATTTTTCCACCCCACAGGCACCTGCCAAATGGTGCAGAAATGATGATCCTATGGCAGTTTTAGACTCAGCATTACACGTACGTGGAGTGCAAGGCCGGCGAGTGGTTGATTGCTCTGCTATGCCTACCCTACCCTCCGGTAACACCAACTGGCCTGCAGTGATGCTTGCTGAAAGAGCCGTTGACCTCATCCTAGGGAAGATTCAATCTAACTAATGCACTACGCAATCTTTTCCTTAATAGGGATAATAACAGACTTACTCATGGCGCTGTTTGGTATTGGCGGTGGCGCATTTATTGTTTCAGCATTAGATGCAGCATTCTTGGTGGTACCTAACAATTCTCACCCCCTTTTCCAATTGATTGTTGTTGGCAGTTTGTGCACGATCGTCATCGGATCTCTACCACGTGCTATTAAGGTTTTCTTGGGAGATAAAAAGGAACGGGGTATCGCTAATTTGTTAATTTTAAGTGCGATGCCTTTTATCTTGTTAGCTAGCTTTCTCGCCACTCAATTGGCCGATAAAGCGCTACGCCTAGGATTCGCAGGAACTATCGTCTTGATAGGTCTATGGACGCTTTTTGGTAAAGCCCCCTCCACCAAATCTGAAACAACACCACATAAACCAAACACTTATAAACTCATTACTGTAGGCGCAATCTCCAGAATCTCATCCGCACTCTTTGGCCTAGGTGGGGCGACATTATTAATGCCACTATTAACCATGTGGGTTGGATTGCTAATTGCGATTTGCGTGGATATTTCAATTCTATTTGTTTCTGCCACATCTGTTGTGAGCCTGGCTACTTTAAGCACGGCATGGGTAGGAGTGCATGGGCTCAAGAGTATTGATAAAACTATGCTGATTTTGATGCTTATTCTCGGAGTAAGTGTGGCCCTTACTCAAACGCTTGCGGCAGGAAGATTGGTCAGAATGAAAGACGGAATTCGGCAACGATTATTAGGCTGCTATTTAGTGAGCTTAGGCATTTGGGTAATCGCTCGCTCGTTTAGCTAAAGATTCAGAGAGAAGTGCTTAATGCGCTTTAGGCACTACATCCAATAACTTGAGACGCTGTACCTTACCCGAAGGTCCGCGTGGTAGATCTTCCATAAATAGAATGATCTTGGGCGTTCTGAATTTTCCGAGTTCCTTGATACAGAATGCGCACATTTCCTCTTCAGAACAATACAAACCATAATTTCTTGTCCATAGTTTGCATCAGGAATACCAACCGCTGCGGCATCCAATACTCCAGGATGTTTTAATATCGCTTCATCGATTTCACGAGGTGCAATGTTTTCTCCGCCTTTGATAATGAGCTCTTTGAGGCGGCCGGCAATGAAATAAAAACCATCATCATCACGCATACCCAGATCGCCAGTCTTTAACCATCCCTCGCTATCAAAGGCTTTGGCAGTCTCTGCCTTTGCTTTGTAATAAGCGTTGAGTACATTCCCACCACGCAGACAAATTTCACCCACGGTATTGTTACCAAGAAGGTTGCCATCGGGATCAATAACCTTAGCCTCTACACCACAAGGTTGGCCAGGACCACCGTAGCGTCTGCTTTCGTCCATGAGGATTACAAAAGACCTTGAGGCTGACTCTGTCATTCCCATGCCTTCTATCACGGTGATTCCAAAGAGACTCTCAAACTCGCAATGATGCTCAGGCGGCAAAGGCGCAAAGGCGGATCTTCCAAAACGAATTGACTTTAGTTCTTCACGACTTGGTAATGCACCTCCGCTCTTTGCGGCATTAATTAAATACGCAATGATGGTCGGCACCATATTGATCCAAGTACATCGATACTGAATTGCCAAATTCCACCAACTTGAAACAGAGAAGGAATGAGGGGCTACTACAGACCCGCCTGATACGAAAGGAGTGATTGTAGAAATCACTTGCCCATTGATGTGGTAAATCGGTAATGAACTCAGAACAATATCTGCTTGGGTTAATGAATGCCATGCTGCCATAGAGCGTGCGGCATGCAATAAATTAGCGTGAGTAAGCTAGACCCCCTTAGGCGTTCCAATTGTACCCGAGGTATACATCAAGAGAGCAGGTTGTGCAGACTCAACCGATGGCAATGTTCCAGGTCCGCATTGCATAAAGGGCCCCTCTGCAGCATCTGGATCAAGCTCAATGAGCTTGAATTTTCTTTTAGTCTTTTTTCAAGAGCTAAAAAATAATCCTTGCTTCTTATCGGGCGAGTAAAACAACAGCTCAATATCACTGTGATCTAACACCCAAGCAAGTTGATCGCGGTCGGCGCCAATAGGTTTAAAGAGGTAATCACTCGCCCAGAGGCCATGGTTGCCAAAAATACTGTACTAGTTTGGCGCCCGTTTTGCATAAAGAGGCCAATATGACCCTTTGCACTAATACTCTCTTGCTCCAACCAGTTTGCAAAATGACGCGCTTCCTTGGCGAGCTGCCTATAAGTTAGGGCAGTGCTAATTTCAGGAGCAAATAGAAATGGTTTTTCAGGCTGAACCTTCTCCCAATACGAAAGCACCTCACCCAAACTCTTGCATGAAGCAGTCATCATCGAATTACCCCTGAGGATAGCGACTGAAATACTCTTTCAGCAAATCTTCAACCTTGGGCACATGCTCCGGTATAGGTCTCACCACCCTCGTAATATTGAGGTAGTGGCGATAATTCATATTTTCAGAGAAATTGTTTTTTCCCCATGTTCCACAACCCATGGATAAAGAGAAAGGCAAGTCATTTTCAAAACTGCCACCGGTAGCGATAGCATGAGCTTGGTTCACAATTATTCTAGCCACGGGTAATTGTTGTGCGAGCGCCGCAGCTCTTGACTCTAGGATCTCGCCGCTTTGCGCGGTATGTAAACCCACTGAATGTCCTGCGCCTTGATAGGCATAGACATTAGCAATTAATTCTTTGGCAGCTTCAAAATCTGCGGCCTTCCACACAGTCAAGATGGGACTTAATTTTTCACCAGAAAATGGTGCGGTTGGCCCGAAACCATTCTCTTCAACCATAAAGAATTTGGCAGATTTTGCTTTTGGATTTTGCAATTTCGTCCGCTCAGCAATCACTGCTGCACTCTGAGCAGTCAAGGCTGAAGTAAGCTTACCCTTTTCAAACATCACATCTTATAAACGTTGCTTATCTGCTGCATCTAGCATTAAGCCACCAACTAGACTCTAGTGCAGCAATGGCCTTGTTATAAATTTGCCCGCAAATCACTGCGCCATTCTCACTTGAACAACTCGTGGCGTTATCAAATGTTTTAGATTGCAAAATCTTATTGGCTGCGCTTGCCACATCGGCATGCTCATCAATAATGACGAGAACATTGCCTGCCCCAACGCCAAATGCTGGCGTACCACATGTGTATGCAGAGCGAATATTTGCTTGAGATCCAGTAGCTACAACCAAGTCAGCCAAACGCATTAACTCATTGGTTGAATCCTTAGTAATTGGAAATGGCAACATCTGCACTAAATCTCTAGGCGCCTTGACCTGATCTAATTGCTGATGAACAAACTCCAAAAGACGTGCGCAGGTAGAATACCCCTTAGGTGATGGCGCTACTACGACAGCATTTCGGCATTTCAGCGCATTCAAAATCTTGTTAATCGGTGTAGCTCCAGGATTTGTTGATGGCGTTATCGCTGTAACCACTCCTACTGGACGCGCATACTCTGTGAGCCCCGTCTTTAAATCCTCAGAAATAATGCCAACTGTTTTGGCATAACTTAGGTCACGCACTAAACCTAAAGTTTTTCTAAAGTTCTTTTTAAGTTTATCAGCCACATCACCAAGGCCAGTATCTTTAACGGCAAGCTCAGCAAGCACCTTCACCGTTGCTTTATATAGAGCATCAATAATCGGTTGCGGCGTTTTAGCTGGCACAAACATGGCATACCAAGAGTCCACCTCTCGTAATCCTTAAAACCTAACTCAGCCATGGTTGGCACGTCCGGGAAAACAGGTGAGCGCTTTACAGTTGAAACTACTAGCGGCGCGCAGCTTGCCAGTCTTGACATAATTTGCTGCTGCAGGAATTGAAACCCACGGCAAGGGAACCTGCCCAGCAATCACATCAGTGATAGCAGGACCACCTCCGCGATAGGGAATATGTTGCATCGTCACTCCAGCAGACCCTGCCATCATGGCGCCAGCTAAATGCCCGGGTGATTCGTTACCAACTGACGCATATGCAATTGCATCCGGCTTTGCCTTAGCCATTTCGATCACTTCCTGAACATTCTTTGCTGGGAAGTTTGGGTTAGCCACCAGAATTTGCGGTAATGATGCTACTAAAGATGCTGGCAAGAAATCCTTCTCTGTATCAAAAGCAAGCTTTGGATAAATCGCTGGATTAATCGTGTGTGAAGAGAGTGTAAATAAAACGTTGTAGCCATCTGATGGTGACTTAGCAGCAATATCCGTTCCAATCGAACCGCCAGCACCGCCAACGATTATCAACAATGATCTGTTGACCAAGAGCCTGACCTAATGGCTCCTGCATGATGCGTGCAATCACATCAGTACCCCCACCCGGCGGATAGGGAACAATAAATTTGATGGGCTTTGTAGGCCAAGCCTGCGCGTGGACAAACTGCATCCAACCAAAAGAACCCATTAAAGCTAGGATCGTTGACAAAACAGCGACTAATCGATTGCTTCTACGCATACCTAATCTCCTGTTAAAACCATTTTCAGACCCATCTCTTAGCCCTTATATTTACCGCTCTAAACAGCATAAATGATCTTATTCAACGGAACAAGTTGTTTCGCATAAGTAAAAATACTAACATTTTCCCTATAAATTACAACTTTGTTCTATTAGAGTGAACAAAACAGCACAATTCATGGGATTTAGTACAAATGATTGAATTAGACACTAACGAGCAGCTCGATACCTCCAAAAGAGATAACTCCAGCAAAAACTCGCCATGCTCAAGGGTATAGTCATTTTGGAGGCCTTAGCTGGCTTACAACAGCCAGCAACACTTGCCCAACTCATGCAAATTACCAGTATGCCGAAGGCATCCTTGCACAGGACCTTGGCCATTTTTGAAGAAGCTGGTTTAGTGGCAAGAGAACCTGGCGGACGAACCTATTCTCCGGGTAAGCGCCTTTCTCACTTAGCGTTGTCAACATTAACTCACGATACTGTTTCTGCTGTAAGACACACTATTCTTCGCAAGCTGGTTGCCGATTTAGGTGAAACCTGCAACCTTGCTGTTTTAAAACGTGGAGAGCTATTTTATTTAGACCGTGTTGAGGCGAATTGGGCCTTACGCCTCCACTTACCGCCAGGCACAGTTTTGCCACCGCACTGTAGTGCGAGTGGCAAATTACTTCTTGCTTTTAAACCTGTTGAAGAGCGTACGAAGATTTTAGAAAATCTTCCGCTTGAACAATTTACTCACAGAACAATTACCGATCGTCACTTACTGGAATCGGAAATGGAAAGAATTGTGAGTACAGGTTATGCAGTCGATAACGAAGAGTATGTACTAGGAGTCTCTTGCGTTGCCGTTCCTGTAAGAGATGCGCTGGGCGAAGTCGTCGCAGCCATTGCAGTTCATGCAGCTACCGCTAGACTCCCATTAAATCAAGCGATGGAGCATATTCCTAAACTAAAAGAAGCGTCTGAGCGTATCTCTCAAACACTTTCTTAGTAAGTATTGCTTCCCAGTCATCTTAGGACATATCTAAACGTGAAATATCAGCTCTTAGAAAAAATGATTGAGGAAGCTAAGAACGACCTTCCGCTTGAAGTGATGTATCCATTAAGTGCGCCAGTACTAGAAACCGTCTTCGATCTCATCAAGAGAGAGTTATGCACTCCGATACTAATAGGCCCTAAAAAAGAGATTGAAGAGCTTTCTCTTGATGGCATCCAAATTGTGGATACACCGAAGGATCCTATCTTAGCGACCAAGAAGGCCATTGAGATGGTCAAAGAAGGAAAACTCGCCGTCTTATGAAAGGCTCTTTGCATACTGAAGATCTCATGGGGCCGATTGTGAGTCGTGATGGTCTACGCACTGATAAACGAGTAAGCCATCTGTTCTTATTTGAACTTGCCCGATACCATAAGCTACTGGGTGTTACTGACGCTGTTGTGAGTATTGCGCCAAGTGCCCAACTCAAAAGAGAAATACTAGCTAATAGTCTTGATGCCTTAAAACGGTTGAGTATTAGCAATGTCAAAGTGGCGATTATTGCTGCCACTGAAGTGATCAACCCAGCAATGTCATCCACTACTGATGCAAAAGAAATCGTTGATGAGCACATTGCACACCCCATTTTTCCAGACACCATTATTGAAGGCCCTTTTGGATTTGATAATGCGATCTCGGCTCAATCCGCAAGGACCAAGGGAATTTATTCAAAGGTGGCTGGCGATCCTGATTTCTTGCTGATGCCTGATTTACAAGTCGGCAATATTCTCTATAAGTCTTTTGTTTATATGGTTGGTGCAGAGTGCGCCGGTACTATCTTAGGCGCTCAAGTTCCAATTACGCTGACATCAAGATCTGATTCTGTATTTTCTAGAGTGGCATCGACCGCGATAGCCATTCTCCTTGCTAAAAATCCTCAATAGTTGAGAAGGCTATGTTCAAAATATTTTCTAGCGATCCCGCGCATGATCCCATTAATAAACAAGCGCCTGCGACCGAAATAAAAAAACGACTTGTTATATGTGTGCCTGCCGTTGCGACATCCGAGCACATCTTCGTGATGGTAAATTAGCCTATATCGATGGCAATCCTGAGCACCCTTTAAATCAAGGCGTAATTTGCGCTAAGGGCTCTTCAGGAATCATGAAGCAAAACTCCCCAGCACGTATTACACAACCACTCTTGCGCAAAGCAGGAAGCGAGAGAGGTAATGGAGAATTTGAGCCCATCAGTTGGGACAAAGCATTCGATATTCTGAGTGAGCGACTTGCCAAATACCGATCCAAAGAAGTTTGCTCTCTTTACAGGCCGCGACCAAATGCAGGCTCTGACAGGATTGTTTGCAAGGCAATTTGGGACACCCAACTATGCAGCTCACGGAGGTTTTTGCTCGGTCAATATGGCTGCTGGAATGATTTATACGATTGGTGGAAGTTTTTGGGAGTTCGGTGGACCAGACTTGGATCAAGCCAAGTTAATCGTCATGATTGGCACGGCCGAGGATCATCATAGCAACCCGATGAAAATTGCCTTATCTAAATTTAAAAGATCGGATGGTCGTTTCATCTCTATCAATCCAGTAAGAACAGGGTACTTCGCAATCGCAGATGAATGGATACCCATTAAACCTGGGACCGATAGCGCACTCTTCATGGCTTTGATGCATGAACTCATTCGCCAAGAAAAATATGATGCCCCCTTCTTAAAGCGCTATAGCAACTCCTCCCAACTAGTCTGCATGGATTCAGGCCCAGAAGAAGGTCTGTTCTTATATGATCCCGATTCTGATCCAATCAATTTAGATTTACCGCATAACAAATATATATGGGATGAAAAATCCCAAAGTGCCAAACCTTGCTTTGCTCAGGGTACATCCCCTGCACTCTCGGGTGAATACGTCATGGGGCCAGGGCCACATCAAGGCAAAAAAGTAGTGCCGGCTTTTGAATTACTGAAACGCCAAGTCAATGAGACCACGCCTGAATGGGCTGCTGCTATTACCAGCATTCCTGCCGAACGCATTCGCAAACTTGCACTAGAAATGGCAGATACCGCCTTTGGTCAAGAATTTGAGCTACCTATTCAATGGACCGATACCCGGGGTGAAACACATCAATCTGTAACAGGCAGGCCGGTTGCTTTTCATGCAATGCGGGGACTATCTGCCCACTCCAATGGATTTCAAACCACTCGAGGTTTAGCGGTACTGATGTCTTTATTGGGAACGATTGATCGACCAGGCGGCTTTAGGCATAACCCCCCTATCCAAGACAGGTGCCACCGAATACAAAGCCACCTTCTTCTAAGAATGACATCAAGCCCAACACCCCTTTGGCAAAACCACCATTGGGCTGGCCAACTCAACCAGAAGACTTAGCGTTAGATTCTGAAGGAAAGCCACTGCGTATTGATAAAGCCTACTCATGGGAACATCCTTTGGCAGCTCATGGGCTGATGCATAACGTGATTACCAATGCAGTGAAGGGTGACCCCTACTCCATCAATACACTCATGATCTTCATGGCCAATATGTCATGGAACTCCACCATGAATACCATGGAAGTACGCGAACACCTCAACGCAAAAAATGATAATGGTGAATTTAAGATCCCATTCTTAGTAGTGTGCGATGCATTCCAATCTGAGATGATAGATTTTGCTGACTTAGTACTTCCAGACACAACCTATCTTGAACGTCATGATGTGATGAGCATGCTCGATAGACCAATTTCAGAGTTTGATGGTCCTGTCGATTCTGTGCGTATACCAGTGCTAGAGCCACTAGGAGAATGCAAGCCCTTCCAGGAAGTGTTGATTGAGCTAGCCTCCCGTTTAAAGTTTCCAGCCTTCACCACTCCAGAAGGTGAGCGCAAGTTTAAGGATTACCCCGACTTTATTACGCGCTTTCAGACAGCTCCTGCTTCAGGAATTGGCTTCTTAAGCGGCTGGCGTGGCAAGGATGGAGATAAACCATTACGCGGCAAACCAAACCCCAACCAGTGGCAAAAGTATGCTGAAAATAATTGCGTGCATCAATACCACATGCCTCCTGAGCATCAATATATGCACAACTGGAATAAGGGATATTTAGAGTTCTCAAAAGAGAATGCTTTGAGACAAAAGAGTGATCCGATCATGATCGCAATTTACTCAGATATATTGCAACGCTTCAGATTGGCATCAGCTGGAAAGCGTCCAGGAGCACAACCCCCTGAGCATTTAAAAGCGCGCATCTACAAATACTTTGATCCATTGCCCTTCTGGTATCCGCCACTTGAAGATGAGGCTACCGACCTTAGCAAATTTACCCTGAATGCCATCACTCAACGTCCAATGGCCATGTATCACTCATGGGACTCTCAAAATGCGTGGTTGAGACAAATTCATAGTCATAACTATCTACGTCAATACTGCTACCGCCCTCAAATGCGGGCTTGCAAACGGTGCATGGATGTGGATTGAGTCTCAATGGGGCAAGGTGAGATGTATGGCTAGACATTCTGAGGCGGTTGATCCAGGAACAATTTGGACTTGGAATGCAATTGGCAAAGCCGAATCAGCTTGGAGCTTAACTAGCGATGCTGATGAATCCAAAAAAGGCTTTTTGCTTAATCACCTTATTTCAGAAGAACTACTTCCATTGGGAGGCTTTACTGTAAGCAATTCTGATCCGATTGCTGGACAAGCAGGTTGGTATGACGTCAGAGTAAGACTGGCACCTGCAGATGAAAGCGAGCCAAAAGAAACTTGGCCTCAAGTAAAAGCATTTGAAGTACCTGGAATGACCGCTTAAAAAAGCGGGGGAGACAAAGTGAGCAAAAAAATAAACAACTCGCTCTCGTCATTGATTTAAATGTATGCGTTGGGTGCCATGCGTGCGTAACGTCTTGCAAGGAGTGGAATACCTCTGGATCGGCAGGCCCCCTCACTGATCTCAATGCCTATGGGGCTAATCCAAGCGGCACCTTCTTCAATAGGGTTCAAACTTTTGAAGCGGGAACCTTTCCAAACACCCAGACTGTTCACTCTCCTAAGTCATGCCTACATTGCGAAGAATCTCCTTGTGTTCCTGTTTGCCCTACAGGCGCAAGCTACAAACGCAAAGAGGATGGCATTGTTCTTGGGCCTGTCCTTATGGCACTCGTGAACTCGATCAAGAACGTCAGGTGATGACAAAATGCACTCTCTGTGTAGATCGCATCTATAGCGAGACTTTGCCGGAAGCCGAGAAAAAACCTGCATGCGTTCTCGCCTGCCCTACAAGTGCACGTATTTTTGGCGATGTTCATAATCCAGAATCTGCAGCTAGCAAAGCAATCGAAGAATATTCTGGCTATGCATTGATGCCTGAATGGGAAACCCAACCTGCTAATCACTATTTACCGCGCTCCATCATGGAAACCATTGATGCTGCAAGGAATGACAAATAATGCGTCCACAATTTTCAATCATTTTCTTCACTACATTAGCCGGCATGGCTCAGGGCCTTCTATTTTTTATAGCCCTCTCTAATCTTTACAGCCAAGCAACCCCCAATGCATTTCTTACCCATCTTGCGCTACCAGTAGCTTTCATCCTCCTGGGTCTTAAGGCTTAGTTGCTTCATTCTTTCACCTAGGCCATCCAGGGCGAGCCTGGCGGGCTGCAATGATGTGGAAAACATCCTGGCTCTCAAGAGAGGTGATTGCACTACCAGCACTCATGGGCGTCACCTTAATTGCTTACTTTTATGCCGCTACTAGCCAAGTGCCGCAATGGTTATGGGTAGCACTCCTCATCACTACCTTTGCGCTATGGATTTGTACCGCGAAAATCTATCAATGCATTCGGTTTATTCAAGAATGGCCACACCCCTCCACCCTCACGAACTTTATCCTTTTAGGCATGACTTCAGGATGGCTTTTGCTTAAACTGCTCATCGCTCTATGGAGAGACGATGCTGCGCAAATGATTGATGCACCCCTATCGATCATTGCTTTCGCACTTTTATTTCTGTCATTTAATCTGAAACCTTGGATGTGGAGACGCAATCGTGACCTCAAGCCAAAATCCAATCTTGCTTCAGCAACTGGCATTAAGGGTACGAATATCCGCCAAACCTCGATGGGTTTAATGGGCGGTAGTTTTAATACGCACGAGTTCTTTCATTATCAAACCGATCAAGTGATTGCTAATATCCGCAAAATTATTTTGCTTTGTGCATATGTAATCCCAATGGTATTGATAGCATATGCGATCATATCCCCCAATATGTTGGTTATCGGCTTAGCATTGTTCATCAATTACTTAGGCTTACTTGCTGAAAGATGGATGTTCTTTGCCGAAGCAAATCACCCGCAAAATTTGTATTACCAAAGAGTTTCTTAAACCTGCCTGTCCATGGATCAATTCGCTGAACAACTGATTCACGGTAGAGCTCATATTTCTCCTAAAAGATTAGGGAATCCAGGACCTACACTAGCTCAAAAGGAAACCATACTCTTGGCAGCTAATGCTGCTCCTGATCATGACAGAATGCTTCCATGGCGTTTTATTGAGATCCAGGAAAGTAGTCGCGCAAGCTTAGGTAAAGCCTTCAAACAGTCATTATTGGATCGCGATCCAGATGCCACAGATATACAACAGCAAGAGGCCTATGAAAAAGCTTTCCGTGGCCCCTTGCTTTTATTGGCTATAGCAAATTACCAAGATCCAAATGACGACATCAGCAAACAAGAAAAACTCATTTCTCTTGGTTGCGCAATTCAGAACATCCTCTTAAGCGCGTATGCCTATGGATTTGGCTCGGGGCTATCTAGTGGTAGAGCCCTTCAGAGTGATCGCATCCGATCACTATTTAAACTCACAAAAGATGAAGAACCCATTTGCTTTATTACGATTGGCACTGTGCAAAAAAATAAGCCCGGTCGTATTCGGCCGAGCTTATCTGAGTACTACTCTATTTATTAAGTGATTACTTAAGCACTTCCACGGTTTGATTTTTAGTATCGATCCGCACGCGCTCACCACTAGCAATCGCCTGAGTAACATTGCAATCAAAACCACTTAACATTGGTATGCCAGCATGGGCTGCACTTTGAGCCAAGATCGGATTAACTGCATTAAAAATAATGGCCGATGGACACAGATTTCTAGATTTCATTTCATACAGCATCCAAGCGCTAGCTACACCACCCTTAGCGGCATCTAACACCAAAATCTTATCTTTATAGAACTAACCAAATAACTTATGAGCTGGACGGGAAAAAACACCCTTCAGTCGATCTAAATCGTAGCGCGCTGAAAATCCATCTGATGCACTAAGGCATTCGCCCTCAATACTCTCACCATGAGCATGTTTTGCCTTGAAAATTTTTCCACTCACTTTAATCTCCCTGTTACCGCAGCTTGTACGCAGTCTTCCATAGAGGCCAGCATTGGTGTGTAGCCATAGCCACCTAATATATTCACAATCTTTGCGCTATTCGTCGCCAAGGCCTTCCATCCATTGGTCTCAGCAATTTCTCTTGCATAGGACTGATAGAAGCACATTCCAGAAAATACGGTTCCTCCAGCACCTTCAATCATTTCGGTATAACCCATTCGATCCGAATCTGGCTTTACTTGTGGGCTTGTCATGGCCAATAGTGGCTTAATGAATTTCTTACCATTGCATAACTCAGCCATGCTCTTCATTTCCATAAGACTTAATTGCGGCGCAGAAAATACCACCACATCAATTTCCTCCGCAATGCGATAGGAGTTTTGTAAACCCATTACCTCTTCTTTGGTAATGAGGATTTCGGGTAAATGCAAGCACTCCAAATCTCGCGCTTGCAGCGCTTTCGGCGTAATGCCTAATACATGAAATAAAGCAGTAGAACCAAAGCTGGCCATCGCCGCCCCGAAATGCTTCATAGCATCGGATCCAGGATGACCTTCAATTCCCTCTAAAACGGGAACCGACCAATAATTGCCTGATTTCTTACCAATCAACCCTCCCAATACACTCCACTCATTCAGAGTCTGAGGAGTCCATGAAGTCTTGAAACGATGAGTTGGCTTGCGATGCTCATCTTGATAGCCATATCGCGGTGTTCTGCTGGTGAGACCAGCGGCCAGCGCTGAAGGGCCACCTTCAAAGTTAGAGCGAGCACCACAAACACTGTTTAAATAAATCACCACTCCTGTGTCACCAAACGCTAAATGCTCGCCATACACAGGAGCCATAATCGTTTGGTAATTAATGCAGATATCAGTCATCGATACACCCATCTTCACAAATGCATCGATTGCTTGTCTTTCGAGTTCCAGCATTTTTTCAGTTTGACCCAACTGTTTTGCTTTAGTGAAGTCAGTACCCCTAAGACCAGTGATAGTCGGTATACGAACCATACAATCTTGCGGTGCATTTTTGGCTAGGGGCCTGCCAACCACTCAACGCCTGCCTCACCAAGACTCTCAGTATCAGCCATGATGTGAGCCTGAGATACGGGCACTAAATCTTCAGCGCCAAAAAATTCGCCTACCTTGATTTGATGTTGAATAGCGGTTTGCCTAGCTGGTCCAAACTCACCAGCTAGCATTGCCTTTTCTTCTGCGTTCAGCTTCATGTTTTTCTCTTATCTACCATTAATCAATAGTGGCACCAGAATCGCGAACTACTCTAACCCATTTTGCAATCTCACTAGTTTGAAAATTAGCCAAACTTTCTTTGAAATCTACATTTGGTTGTACGCCTAAATTTCCCAAGCGCTTTTTGAAGGCAGCCGATTGAGCTACTTTCTCAGTATCCACCCTCAGTTTTTTAGTAATTGAATCTGGCAATTTTGCAGGACCAAATAATGCCCACCAGGCTGTTGATTCAAACTGGGGATAACCCAATTCAGCTACTGTGGGTACATTGGGCAATAAAGGGGAGCGCGTCTTACTGGTAACCGCTAAAGCCCGTAGTTTTCCAGAAGTAATGTGTGACAATACAGATTGAATCGGATTAAATGCCGAGGGTATCTGACCACCAACCAGATCCGTTACTGCAGGCGCACTTCCTTTATAAGGAATATGCTTGAATTTGACTTGAGCAGTTAACTCAAACAAGGCTGCTGTTAGATGCCCAGGCGTTCCATTGCCAGCAGTTCCATACGGCTATCGTGTCTGGCTTTGCGCGTGCTTCTGTGATTAATTCGGAGAGCGTTTTAATACGATCACTTGAGTTGACCACAATCACTACTGGCGCTGTTGCCACCAAAGCAATCGGGGTGAAATCCTTCGTCATGTCATATGGCAACTGCTTATATAGACTGCCGTTGATTGCATTCGTGCCGACAGTACCCATGAACAAGGCATAACCATCAGGAGCTGATTTGGCTACTAGATCTGCACCAATCGATCCGCCAGCCCCACCTTTATTCTCAATGACGATCTGCTCCTTTAGACGATCACCCAATAGGAGCGCCAAAGGTCTAGCAACAATATCGGTTGGCCCACCAGGAGGAAAAGGAACAATCAATCTGATGGGCTTGCTTGGATAGGCATCTGCTACTACGTTACTAGACAGCAGTAAGAAGCTAAGGCAGACTGAGAAACGCTTAAGAACTTTAAGTGCTAGGCCATTCATATTTCAAACCTCAGCAAAGTATGAATGGAATGAGTCTAGCGTAAAAGAAAAAGTCCAGCTAAACCGGACTCTTTCTTTACTCTCATGATTGCTTATACGTAATCTTTATATTTATCCAAGAAACGCACTGGCTTAGACAAAGCATTACGACGGAATGGGTCCTCAAGTTCACGAGCACACATAATCTCGATCACACAAGTCTTACCTTCCTTCATCTGCATATCGATAGCCTTCTTGAGTGCTGGACCTACCTGATCCAACTGGTCGACCACAATACCTTCCGCACCCATTGATTGCGCAAGTCCTGCAAAACTCGGGCTCTCTAGCTCACCAGCTACAAAGCGCCGGTTATAGAAGTCAACCCGGTTCTTCTTCTCAGCGCCCCACTGACGGTTATGGAACACAATAGCGGTCACCGGAATATCGTGACGAACCGCAATCAGAATCTCGACCATACTCATCGCCCAAGCACCATCTCCAGCGTAAGCAATCGCAGGACGATTAGGAGCAGCGGCTTTAGCACCAATAATTGTTGGTAGCGCATAACCGCAGTTACCAAAACTCATTGGGGCAAAAAGCTACGTGGCTTTTCAAAACGGAGGTAACTATTGGCAACGGAGTTGATATTGCCAATATCAGTAGACGCTATGACGTCAGCAGGCATCGCTTTTTCAAGCTCACGCAATACTTGACGTGGGTGCAAGTAATGACCACCTGTAGGAGTCACTTCTTTCTTCTGCTCTTCAATCATATCCAAGCTGAATGGGTCTTTTTCGTGAGTCCACTCATCCAACTCTTTTTCCCATGCCGCTTTTTCTGCTGCAATTGTTTTAGCGCGCTCTGCTTTAGTAGCATCACAGGCCAAGGTCTTGCCTTCCAAACGCTTAGTTAAGACAACTGCTGCAGCTTTGGCATCACCACAAATTCCTACTAAAATTTTCTTTACCAGACCAAGCATCTTGTTATCAGCATCAATCTGAATGATCTTTGCATTTTATGGCGGGTAACTTCCCGGCTACCAGTGGATTTGCTAAAGCAGGTCAAGCCAAGGCCTTGGCTGTTACCAGCAGCAAAAGATTGAAACAACTTCCTAATGTTCCAACCGTGTCTGAGGCCGCTATTCCTGGATTTGAAAATACCGGTTGGTATGCGCTAGCAGTTCCCATGGGAACACCTCAATTTATTATCGACAAAATTTATGTCGCTACTGAAAAGTCATTTAAAGCCCATCACTACTGGCTAATATGGAAGCCAACGGCCTCACACCGATGATAATGAAGAGCAAAGACGTCGATTCTAAAATTCAAGCTGAATCAGCTAACTGGGAAAAAGTGATTAAGGCAAGAAACATCCCTACTCAGCAACAAGATTTGACTTAAGTACGGACAAAGATCACTTGCGATCTTTGTCCGCAATCAGTTTAATGCGATCGAACTCGATAGAGCGCTGCAACTAATGCATCTACTTCCTGACAGGTATTGTAGAAAGCCAAAGACGGCCTCACAGTAGTTTCAACCCCCATACGACGCAGAATTGGCTGAGCACAATGATGGCCCGACCGAACTGCAATGCCTTCTTTATTAAGTGCTGCACCGATATCCTCAGTTTTAACTCCAGGGACGACAAATGACAAAACGCTTGCTTTATCTTTTGCAGCACCAATTAATCTTAAACCTGGCACATCCTTTAAAAGACGAGTCGCATAAAGCAAAAGTTGGTACTCATATTGATCAATCAAATCAATACCAATAGAGCTGACATAATCCAATGCAGCACCAAGACCAACGGCATCGGCATCGGCATCGGCAATATTGCCGGTACCCGCCTCAAATCGGCTCGGTGCACCATGAAATTGAGTGTGCTCAAAGGTCACATCCTTAATCATATTTCCCCCACCCTGCCATGGTTGAGTAGCATTTAATAAATCCTCCTTGCCATAGAGCGCCCCAATATCGGTTGGTCCAAATACCTTATGCCCCGAAAATACAAACCAGTCGGGATTAAGATCTTGAAGATCAATCCTCATATAGGAAATAGACTGGGCACCATCTAGAAGTACCTTAGCCCCTGCAGCATGAGCCAATTCAATGACCTTTTTAGCCGGAATAATTGTTCCTAAAGCATTTGAAACATGCGTAAAGCTAACCAGTTTGGCGCGGCTATTTAACAGCTTTTGATATTCATCCAAAAGCAATTGACCATCGTCATCGACTGGAATCACGCGTATACGCAGACCTTTTTCTTTGGCTAGCAACCGCCAAGGAACGATATTTGCGTGATGCTCCAAATTACTGACGATGATTTCATCGCCCTCCCTGAGGTTTTGGCGCTCCCAACTTTGAGAGACTAAGTTAATTGCCTTGGTTGTTCCGCGCGAACAAAGACGATTTCATTTACAGATTTTGCATTAATAAAAGCCCGCACCTTTTCACGAGCACCTTCATACGCATCTGTAGCTCGCGCAGCTAATTCATGAGCAGCTCGATGAATATTGGAATTTTCATGTTCATAAAAATAGTGATTCGATCGATTACAGATTTTGGCTTTTGTGTTGTAGCTGCATTATCGAACCAAATTAATTGTCGACCGTTAACACGCTCAGAGAGGATTGGGAAGTCCTTACGAATTAGCAATGGATCAAAACCAGTATTACCAGTCTTTGCCACTGGGATCTGATCAGGAAATAGCTGATTAAATAACTGATCATTACCAGGGTTAGCCAAACCACTCAATAAAGAGTTTGGAATGAACTGTTCGGCCCCAAAACTTCTACCCAATGAAAGTGAACTTGGGTTCTGAGCAAGCAAATCATGGCCAGCTTGTTGCTGTACCCCTCCTAAAGCGAGTTGCGCTAATGCACCAATATCCAATCCTGCTAAAGGTTGAAATGAATGGCTAGCTACTCCACTGGGCAATCTACCCCGTGAATCACCAAGAGCCGTGGGGGTAGGCTGAGTATCAGAAAAATTCTGATTAGCCAGGTCTGCCAACACTTTGGGATCTAAGTACCCCACTTGATATTGATTACTTGTACTCATGGTATTTGCCAACCTCAACACCATCAAGTACTGCGAGAGCGTCATCTGTCAATACAGCCAAAGAGCAATACAAAGAAACTAAGTAGGAAGCAATAGCCTTGTTATTGATACCCATAAAGCGGACTGATAGGCCTAGATTTTGTTCACCCGGTAAATTTGGTTGATATAAACCAACTACGCCCTGCTTTTTCTCGCCAGATCTAATTAATAAAATAGAAGACTTTCCGTCTTGAATCTTCACTTTGTCTGAGGGAGCTAGCGGAACACCGCGCCAAGTCAAAAATTGACTGCCAAATAGTCCAACCGTAGGGGGAGAAACGCCACGACGGGTGCACTCACGACCAAAAGCGGCAATAGCTTTGGGGTGGGCCAAGAAGAAACCAGACTCCTTCCAAACTTTAGTCAATAGTTCATCTAAGTCATCCGGCGTTGGCGCGCCAGTTCGAGTCTTAATACGCTAATCAGGGGCAACACTTGCTAATAAACCATACTCAGCATTATTGATTAACTCCCCCTCTTGTCGCTCCTTCGCCGTCTCTATAGTTAAACGCAACTGTTCGCTAGTTTGGTTATATGGACTGCTATATAAATCTGAAATACGGGTATGTACATCTAATACGGTATTAACCGCGCTTAAAAAGTACTCACGTGGTGGAATCATAATCAACAAAAGTTTGAGGTAACACGCGCTCATTATCACGACTAGAACAGTCTGTTAACACCTCAGATGGGTAATCACCTTGTTTAGGCGATAGATCCCCGCCTCAACAGGAACCCAGCCCAGCAACTGGGTTAACCATCGAGGAGAAATCGTAGATAGTTGAGGTACGGTTTTGTTGCATTGGCTAATTACCGTGCTGCCAAATCACCTAATGCTGTTGGGCTTTGAATTACTTCTGCCATAAATACTCCTGTAGTGGTTGATTAAAAAAAATAAATAAAAAAATATTGATCGAGCTGTTTAGTGCCCAAGTGTTTGTGCTTGAGAAATATTGCTATCTGGTGGAACGCTCTTGGTCAGCCAAACATTTCCACCAATAGTTGATCTCGCTCCAATAGTGATGCGCCCAAGCACAGTCGCACCCGCATAAATAACAACGTCATCTTCAAGAATGGGGTGTCTATCGGCGCCTTTAATTAAGTTGCCTTCGTCATCCTCCGGAAAGCGCTTGGCACCCAAAGTAACGGCCTGATAAAGGCGGACATTCTTTCCTAAAACAGCTGTTTGTCCAATGACAACTCCTGTTCCGTGATCGATAAAAAACCCTTCATCAATCTGAGCACCTAGGTGAATATCAACCCCAGTTCTTGAATGGGCAATTTCAGATATAAACCTAACTAAAAGTGGCGTGCCCAATTGATAAAGAGCATGCGCAATTCGATAGTGAATTACGGCACTCACTCCAGGGTAACACAATAAGACTTCAGAAACGCTAGTAGCAGCGGGATCACCGCTCATTGCAGCTCGGATATCACTCACTATCAAAGCGCGGATAGTTGGAAGCTCAGCACTAAACTGGCCTGTAATTTTTTCAGCCAAGATATTAAAAGCAGCTTCTTCCTCGAGATTGCTACTTGAAGAAAAATATAAGCTGCGACGAACTTGTTCAGAAAGCTGCCTTAAGGCGATACTTAAAACATTGCCAACAAAGCAATCAATGCTTTCATCCGTAAGATCTGCACGTCTGTAGTGCGTTGGAAATAATGCTGCAAATAATCCCGCCAGAATGTCTTTTAAGACTTCCCCAGATGGGAGCTCTCGAACTTTTCCTAAATGACGGATCTTATGAGTTTCTTCTCTTGAACGACGTAAATCTCCAACGACTCGTGACAAGTTGAAAAAAGCGGGTACCTGCTGAAAATTAGACATAAAACACTTGCTTAATAAGTTAACAAATGCAATTTATGACCAAATCAAATAAATGAGAACTAAGAATTACATCTAAGCATTCCTAAATATCAATAGCAGAAATTCTTGACTCTAAAAAGTGGTTTCACGCTTATAGTTAACACTTAAATCATGACGAATGAAACTACACTGATCATTCCCGGTTTCCTTGGAAGCGAGGACGCGCATTGGCAAAGCTGGATTGAGAGACAAATTTGCTCGTCATATCGCGTGCAGCAAGAATGGGATAAACCCGGACTCTCTCACTGGGTTGAAGCAATCATTCAGGCAATTGGCTCTACCAACGATAGGGTGTGGTTGCTAGCTCATAGCTTTGGGTGTTTGGCTGCAGTCACGGCTGGGTTAGAGCGGGCAGATAAAGTGGGCGGTGCAATGTTGATAGCTCCCGCTGATCCAGGGCGCTTTACATTACAAGGCATCAAAAACACTCAGTCAGCTGACCAAGAGAGTATTCAGGCCATGATTCCTGGCGAACCTCTTCCGTTTCCCAGTCTAGTAATCGCAAGCAGCAATGACCCATGGATGCAATCAAATAAAGCACAACTATGGAGTAGTTGCTGGGGTAGCGAATTTATTTGTTTACAAAATGCTGGGCATATTAATGTGGAAGCAGGATTTGGCCCTTGGCCTGAGGGGCTAAATTACTTTAAGAGGTTTCAAGAAACCCATCAAAAAGCCCTCCAATACACTTAGTACAAATTGCTAGGTGCCAATACCTACCAAAGAAAAGAGGTCTGGTCGACTGATGCACCCGTATCTTCATCATTAAGGATAGCTTGAACTATTAAGTAGATGCCCCCTGCCATTCCAAATGCAATAAGGAAAATAATTGCTAGCTCGTTTGAGCTTACCCCATCATCCTTAAATACCCTCTTCAATGGCACATAGGTAAATGCCAAATTCCTTGAGAGAGCCAAGAGCGCGCATCCAATAATTGCTCCAAAAGCTGATGACAAAGAATTCATAATTACACTCCCATTGATGATGTCATTCATCATATTGAGAGACTATCGCAATTAAAACCAAGTATTTTTCATATCTATTCCTATATTTTTGATATAGAGAATCAAGATATAGATAATACTTTTTCTTTCTTTTATTCCAATCTCAAAAAGCATAAATTGATTGTTCGAAAGAAAGGAATTGCAATGAAATATCGTGGTCTATCAAAAATCTTAGCCGCCCTTTTATTAGGGGCCGGCCTACTCTCCACTAGCTTTGCGCAACAAAGCATTCTGAATGTCTCTTACGACCCTACGCGCGAACTTTATCAAGATTACGACAAGGTCTTTTCAGCCGACTGGAAGAAATCTAGCGGCCAAGAAATTACCATCAAACAGTCTCATGGTGGCTATGGAAAGCAAGCTCGAGCTGTTTTAGATGGGCTTGATGCTGACGTTGTCACCCTTGCTTTAGCCTATGACATTGACATACTGGCCGACAAAGGATTGGTTGCAAAGGATTGGCAAAAGAAATTTAAAGATAACGCCTCACCACATACATCAACGATTGTCTTTCTAGTAAGAAAAGGAAATCCAAAGGGCATTAAAGACTGGAATGACCTAGTCAAGCCCAGTATTGAAGTCATTACGCCCAACCCCAAAACATCGGGTGGAGCACGCTGGAATTATTTAGCAGCATGGGCTTATGCACTTAAACAACCCGATGGCAATGAGGTTAAAGCGAAAGAATTTGTCAAAAAACTCTATGCCAATGTAAAGGTATTGGATTCTGGAGTTCGTGGAGCTACAACCACCTTTGCTGAGCGAGGAATTGGCGATGTATTACTTGCATGGGAGAATGAAGCCTTCTTGGCAATAAAGGAATTGGGGCCTGAAAAATTTGAAATCGTTACTCCATCCCTATCCATATTGGCTAAGCCACCCGTTGCTGTAGTGGATAAAGTAGTGGATAAAAAGGGTACCCGTAAAGTAGCAACAGCCTACTTGCAGAATCTATACACCCCTGAAGGTCAGGAGATTGCGGCTCAAAATTACTATCGACCACGTGACCCTAAGGTTGCCGCTAAATATGCTAACCAGTTTGCAAAAGTCAAATTAGTCACGATTGATCAAGTATTTGGCGGTTGGCATAAAGCGCAAAAGACCCACTTTAATGATGGTGGGATATTCGATGAAATTATTATCAAATAACAAAATCATCTAAAGACTTTAAACACAAGAGCCCGGACAACAATATCCGGGCTTTTTCTTTACTAATAATTCTTATATGCATTTAACGTATAAGTTAATGATCTTTTCTTGTTTCCCTTTTATTAGGGCAAGCCCTAGACTCAAGGGATGCCTACAGTAAAGAAAAACAGCATATTCCCAGACTTTGGCTTATCACTTGGTTGCACGATTGTTTACTTATCAATCATTGTTTTAATTCCGTTTTCAGCGGTAATTTTCAAAACTACTAGCCTGACGTTTGGAGAATTCATTAATGAAGTCACCGCTCCACGTGTGATGGCATCGTATCGCCTCAGTTTTGGAATGGCTCTATTAGCTGGACTGATCAATACAGGTTTTGGTCTTTTACTTACTTGGTCTCTTGTACGATACGCCTTTATTGGTAAAAATTTAGTTGATGCCCTAGTTGACCTTCCCTTTGCCCTCCCCACTGCTGTTACCTGGTATCGCGCTTGCCTCCTTATACGCAAAAAATGGTTGAATTGGGCAGTATTTAGAGCCATTGGGTATCAAGATTGCCTTTACACCTTGGGGGTGTACTCGTTGCACTCATTTTTATTGGCCTATCTTTTATAGTGCGAACGGTGCAGCCCATATTAGAAGAGACTGAGATTGAATTAGAAGAGGCCTCTGCCAGTCTTGGCGCAAATCGTTGGCAAACCTTTAAAAGAGTTGTGCTTCCTATTTTGTTTCCAGCTTTATTGACGGACTTTGCCTTGGCTTTTGCAAGAGCTGTTGGGGAATATGGCTCCGTCATTTTTATTGCGGGCAATACCCCAATGGTGTCTGAGATTACACCTCTCATGATCATTACCAAGTTAGAGCAGTATGACTATGTGCTGGCGCTACTGCAATCGCTACCGTCATGCTAGCAATTTCTATGCTGCTATTGCTTGCAATTACTGGGCTTCAGGCTTGGACTGCCAAGCGGACGGGGAGAGCCCACTGATGAGCACCACTCGCTTCGAGCGCAGTAGCGCAACTCGTGACTCTGTCCTAGTTAAAACACTTGCCTTATCGCTTTCATTGGGTTTCTTTGGCATTTTCTTATTACTACCTCTTTTTTCAGTCTTTGCCGAGGCGCTACACAAGGGATGGGTTTTTTATTTCAATGCACTTACAGAGCTAGACACCTGGTCCGCAATCAAATTAACTCTCCTAGCGGCTGGAATTGCAGTTCCCCTTAACCTGGTATTTGGTGTTGCTGCCTCTTGGGCTATCGCTAAATTTGATTTCAGAGGCAAGCGCTTATTAATTACCCTGATTGATATTCCATTTTCGGTATCACCTGTTATCGCAGGCTTAATTTATGTCTTAGTCTTTGGTGCTCAAGGTTGGTTTGGCACTTGGCTAAACGATCACGACATCAGAATTATTTTTGCCATCCCCGGAATTATTTTGGCAACTATTTTTGTCACCTTTCCCTTTATTGCTCGTGAACTGATTCCCCTCATGGAAGCTCAAGGTCGCGAAGAAGAGGCGGCTACAGTCTTGGGTGCAAGTGGCTGGCAAACTTTTTGGTATGTCACGCTTCCCAATATTAAATGGGGGCTCTTGTATGGCGTGATTCTTTGTAATGCACGCGCTATGGGTGAATTCGGGGCGGTTTCAGTTGTTTCTGGACATATCCGTGAATATACCAACACCATTCCATTGCAGGTAGAGATCTTCTACAACGAATATAACTTTGTCGCTGCGTTTGCAGTGGCATCTCTACTGGCCCCTATTGGCCTTATTTACTCTGGCAGCTAAAACCTATGTTGAATGGCGCCTCAAATTTGAAACAAACGCAACACCAGCAATTGAAGGGCCACTATGAGCATTGAAGTCAAAAAATATTAACAAGACTTTTGGAAACTTTGTTGCACTCAACAATGTATCTCTTGATTTCCCTCCGGTGAGTTAGTTACTCTTCTGGACCCTTCTGGCTGCGGCAAAACCACTCTCTTAAGAATTATTGCTGGATTAGAAACTCCTGATATCGGCAATATCATTCTAGATGGAATAGATACATCTACCACTCCAGTTCGAGACAGGCAGGTGGGGTTTGTATTTCAGCACTACGCACTTTTTAAGCACATGACCGTTTTTGATAATGTAGCTTTTTGGTTTGCAGGTAGAGAATCGTAAAGAGCGTCCTAGTAAAGAAGAAATTGCGCATAAAGTCCATGAGCTTCTTAAATTAGTGCAGCTTGATTGGCTACATGATCGATTCCCAGCCCAGCTATCCGGAGGGCAACGCCAACGGATAGCCTTAGCGCGCGCTTTGGCAGTTGAACCAAAGGTACTGTTGCTTGATGAGCCTTTTGGAGCGCTTGGACGCTAAGGTTCGTAAAGAACTTCGTCGCTGGCTACGCAAGCTTCACGATGAACTTCATATTACCT
Source organism: Polynucleobacter necessarius (assembly GCF_900095205.1). Lineage (NCBI taxonomy): Bacteria > Pseudomonadati > Pseudomonadota > Betaproteobacteria > Burkholderiales > Burkholderiaceae > Polynucleobacter > Polynucleobacter necessarius. The sequence goes on from NZ_LT606951.1 coordinate 1,513,091, forward strand.
CCATCTTTGTTACTCATGATCAGGAAGAGGCTCTCGAAGTAGCGGATCGTGTTGTGCTGATGAACCAAGGCAAAGTCGAGCGAATCGGCAACCCAGATGAAGTCTACGAGCACCCCGCAACCCCATTTGTCTATGGATTTTTAGGTAATGTGAACCTATTTCATGGCCGCATAGAGGGCGAAGGAATACAGGTAGGAAATGACACTCTGAATCACAATAAATCCCAAACCATTTCACAAGGCGCTTCCGTTTTAGCTTTTGTACGTCCCCATGAATTAGACATTCTCACAATGGAAGAAGAGTCAGAAGGTGTAAAAGCCACTATTGATCAAATTCTGTCATTCGGGTTGAACTCCCGGATTGAGCTGTCGGCTGAAGTAGCTCTTGAAGATGGTAATAAACAGCATTTTTATGAAGTCGAATTACCTAGAGCTGAAGTTTTGAAACGTGGTTTATCCGAAGGTCAACAAGTGCGTATCGCACCTTCCCAATTACGTGTATTTGAAAACGTTAAATAAAGAATGATCAAATTACTATGAACTTCCAGCAACTTCGTATCATCAGAGAAACAGCACAGCGCAATTTCAACCTCACAGAGGTTGGGAATGCACTGGCCACTTCACAATCAGGTGTTAGTAAACATATTCTGGATCTAGAGGATAAATTAGGCATTGAGTTATTTGTACGAAAAGGCAAAAGACTCTTATGCCTTACCGAACCAGGAAAAGAGCTTCTAACGATTGTTGAACGCATCTTGCTAGACACCAAAAATATAAAACAACTGAGAGAACAATTTAGCCAGACAGACAAGGGCCAACTTACTGTTGCCACTACTCATACTCAAGCCAGATATGCATTACCAACTGTCGTCAGTCAATTTAAGAAACGCTATCCCAAAGTCCACCTTGCCCTTCACCAAGGCAGCCCACAAGAAATTGTTGAGTTACTACTCAAGGGTCAAGCTGATATCGGCATTGCTACCGAGGCATTAGAAGGCATACCTGAATTAGTCACTTTTCCCTATTACACATGGCATCACACGGTCATTATTCCCAAAGACCATGCACTAGACGGTAAAAAAATCACTCTGGAAGACATTGCGGAATTCCCTATCGTGACCTATCAAGAAGGCTTTACCGGCAGAAAAACAATTGATCAAACCTTCTCAAATGCAGGCATTACCCCGGATATCGTGATGTCCGCTCTTGATGCCGACATAATTAAACTTATGTTGAACTAGGTCTTGGAATTGGGATTATTACCTCAATGACTTATCAAGCCGATAGGGATAGCAAACTTAGCTTATTAGATGTTGCTTCACTTTTTGAAGAAAACACCACACGCACTGCCCTCAGAAAAGGATATTTTCTGCGTGGTTTTGCATATGAGTTTATTGAACTTTGCTCACCAAAATTAGTTGAGTCAAAAATCAAGAGTGCATTAAATCCCGATGCAGATATAGATATTGATTGAATTAGGAATATTGAATGACTTTGCTCCACCCCCCCATCTCACCTTGAAAAGCCAACGTTTTGGACTATTCCATCCAGCGCTCTTACGCCAAGTGAACTTGCGCAAAAATCCCTCATCCTGCGGGAACGATTATTAGATTTATCCAAACGCTTTTCTGATGTTCGTTTTGCTACTAGTCTTGCTGCAGAAGATATGGTGCTCACAGATGCCATAAGCAAAGCAGGCGCAAAAATTCAATTGTTTACTTTAGCAACTGGATGGCTGCATCAAGAGACTATTGATATGGTGAAGACCACCGAAAACAAGTATCAAATTTCGATCGAAAAAATTTATCCTCAAGAAAGCGATGTACAAGCTTTCGTTGATCAATATGGCATGAATGGCTTCTACGATGGTGAGGAGCCTAAGAAGGCCTGTTGCGGCGCACGCAAAAGATCAAACCACTCAATGAAGCGCTATTGGGTGCTAATGCCTGGATTACCGGCCAAAGACGTGAACAATCGGCACACGTACGGAACTCAATTTTAAAGAGCATGACGATGCCCGAGGTATTGCCAAATTCAACCCATTGTTTGATTGGTCAGAAGCAGATATCTGGGCTTACATCCAACAAGAAAACGTACCCATTCATCCACTACATCTAAAGGGCTATCCCAGCATTGGTTGCGAGCCCTGTACTCGACAGGTGAAAAAAGGTGAAGACATCCGTGCTGGTCGTTGGTGGTGGCTGCAGAGCGATAGCAAAGAGTGCGGTTTACACGTCAATCAATAATTAACCTCAATAGAACGAAGTACAGTATGCAAGAACAAACATTATTAAATGATCACCTTGACTGGCTTGAGGCTGAGTCGATTTATATCATCCGCGAAGTGGTAGCTCAATGTTTAGCTCGAAAGGCATTTCAGTTCGGCGATCGCCCAGTCAAACTCCCCTTCCCCATTTTGCATATTGATACAGGCCATAACTACCCAGAGGTCATTGCCTATCGTGATGCCGTTGTAGAAAAAACTGGGGTGAAGTTAATAGTGGGCCATGTTGAAGATTCAATCAAAAAGGGTAGCGTTCGCTTACGTAAAGAAACTGATTCACGAAATGCGGCGCAAGCAGTTACCTTGCGTGAAGCGATTGCAGAACATGAATTCGATGCGCTGATGGGTGGAGCTCGCCGAGACGAAGAAAAGGCTCGTGCCAAAGAGCGCATCTTCTCTTTCCGCGATGAATTTGGTCAATGGGACCCTAAAGCGCAGCGTCCAGAGCTGTGGAATCTATATAACGCTCGCATTGCTAGAGGCGAGAATATGCGCGTGTTTCCAATCTCCAATTGGACAGAATTGGATATTTGGCAATATATTGCCCGTGAAAACTTAGAACTTCCTAGCATCTATTACACACATGAGCGTGAAGTAGTAGTGAAAAATAATTTATTAGTTCCCGTTACGAACGTTACGCCAAAGGTGCCTGGTGATATCAGCGAAATACTGAGGGTACGCTTTAGAACGGTTGGTGACATTAGCTGCACCTGTCCAGTATTAAGCGCTGCCGCCACTCCACTCGAGATCATTGCAGAAACTACAATAACAGAAATTACTGAGCGCGGCGCCACCCGCATGGATGATCAAACGAATGAGGCCTCTATGGAGCGCCGCAAAAGAAAGAAGGTTACCTCTAATGACAACAAATCTAAAACATCAAAACATAGTGCGCTTTATCACCGCCGGTAGCGTAGATGATGGTAAAAGCACTTTGATTGGACGCTTACTTTATGACACTAAATCTATTTTGGTGGATCAATTAGAGTCGCTATCCAAGACAAAGCATGCGCGCGTCACATCCTCTAATGCAGGGGTAGATTTAGCGCTACTCACGGATGGGCTAGAAGCTGAACGTGAACAGAGAATTACGATTGACGTTGCTTATCGCTACTTCTCCACTCCCAAGAGAAAATTTATTGTGGCAGATGCTCCAGGTCATGAGCAATACACTCGTAATCTAGTAACAGGAGCCTCACAGTCTGATGTAGCTGTGATATTGGTGGATGCTACACGTGTTGATTTAAATACCACCCCTGCAACTTTACTAGCCCAGACTAAACGTCATACCGCGATTGTTCATTTGCTAGGTCTTCGGCATGTGGTATTCGCAATCAATAAGATGGACTTATATGAATTTGATGAAAAGATTTTTAACACCATCAAAGAGTCAATTGAAGATCTCACGCAAAAAATTGGTTTAGCCAAGCCGACGTTAATTCCGATCTCGGCACTACTAGGCGCCAATGTCGTTAATGCAAGCAAAAGTACTCCTTAGAGTATAAAGGCCCCACTCTGCTTGAGTGGCTAGAGGGTCTGGATACTAGCCCTGAATCAGAAAAACTATCTTTGCGCCTACCGATCCAATATGTTGCACGACAGGATGGGAGTGCTTCCGATGATTTCCGGGGTTATCTTGGTGAAGTTGAATCTGGCAAGATTCGTAAAGGTCAAAAAATTAGAGTGCTACCTAGTGGCTTTGAAGCAACGGTATCGGAGATATATCTCGGCAATGGCTTTGTTAACAAACAGAGCAGTAGCAATGTGGCTGACCTAGCAGAGACTGGTCAATCTGTAGCGATTGAACTTAGCGAAGACATTGACACGTCTCTCGCGGATCTATGTTTATAAGCACTGACGATCTGAATCCACCGGTGCTTACCAAACTAATTTCTGCTGATTTATGCTGGTTAGACGTAGAGCCACTGTCATTAAGCCGTAAATACGCACTCCGACACACTACCAATACAGTTGCTGCAAAGGTGAAGGCAATTCAAAGAGTATTAGATGTTCAAACTCTATCGCATGCAAGTGATATACATGCTCTTTCAGCTAATGAAATCGGCAGAGTTGATTTTGTTTTACAAAAGCCTATTGCAGCCGACTTATTTGCTCAATCCCAGCGAACTGGCGCATTCATCTTAATTGATGAAGCGACCAATCACACAGTGGCTGCGGGCATGATTCGAGAGGCAGCATCTCAATAATTTTATATATTTATAGGCTTTGTTTGCAGTAAATAAAACTGGCACGCCCAACTGTTCTGCATTACGTTTAATTTTCCTAGCCATGCCGTGATTGAGAAAGTTAATCAAAATGACAACCAAGCGAGTGTTTTGTGGCATGTAGCGATGTGTGTCGCCGTTACGCCTAGCATCCCAATGTTGAATTTGATCGTATCCATTTTGAGCCAGGTATTTTGTAATACTCGAAATGCAATCGCCACCTACGATTAAAACCGTCATCGCGCCTCCCTTGGTTGAATTACATTCAGTTTAGAAATTACGATCCGATTAGTGAACCAAGAAATTTCGAATTATTAAGTTGATTAATTCATTAGATGGAAGAATGGATTACTAATTTACCCAAAAGAAAAGCTACCCCGAAGAATGGCTTAAAAGATTTTTTGGAGGTACTACCTAAAGAATGAACTACAACTTCATATTAATCCCGCTTTAAACATGTCTCTGAAGTAAGTGCATGATTTAGAACCAAAATGCGCTAATTTGGTGCATTAATGCCCTGAATCTAGGAGGCAGACTTCCTGATTGCTAGAGGTAAGTCTTTAGTGGTTGCATAAAAGACCACTAACTCAACTGGCTTGGATCCTTGATTCATGCCGTAATGCCACTGATCCACCAACTCAATGATGACATCACCCTTCTTAAAGTTGCGCTGGATACCACCTTCTTGCACTACGGTAATTTCGCTATCGACCACATACGCAGCATTAATTGCTGGATGTTTATGAACTGGCAAAGCAGTTTGGGGAGGAATGACATAGCGCATCACCGCAATCTCAGGGGAGCTAGTTAAATATGATGGCAAGACACTTCCAGTCCAATTACTGCCACTTCTAATAATCAGGGTAGTGATCCCAGAATATTCATCTGCATAAGATGAAATTGAAAATGCAATTCCAAAAGAAAATATGAGGCGACTATATATCGCTAACTTCATGATGAATGCTTAGTGATTTTCTTTAGCGTGATTGATTGAGTATTTTGGTATTTCGATTACCAAATCTTCTTTAGCAACAATCGCTTGGCATGAGAGACGAGATTGAGGATTTAAACCCCACGCGCGATCAAGCATGTCTTCTTCATTTTCATCCGGCGGATTCAGGCTTTGATAACCCTCTTTCACGATGACGTGGCAAGTGGTGCAAGCACACACCATATCGCACGCATGCTCAATCGGAATGTCATTTTCTAGTAACGCTTCACAAATCGATATGCCTGGGGCGACTTCAACTACAGCGCCTTCTGGACAATATTCACTATGCGGTAAGACAACTATTTGAGTCATAATTCTTTTCTATTTATATTTAGTTCGCTTAAATCTCGGCAACATTCTTGCCAGATAGAGCCTTTTGAATACTGGCGTTCATGCGTTTTTGGGCAAATTCATCAGTGGCCTTGGCTGCATGATCAACTGCTTTGCGCACAATGGCACTGTCTGTTTCTTTATTCAAAATCTGTTGCAAGATCGCCATCTCTTGATCAATGGCCACTTGCTCTTCGCTATTCAGAAGATTACGATCGCTTGCTAATGCGGTTTGCACAGCATCTAGTAAACGTTGTGCATTAACCTGTTCTTCACGCAGAGATCTAGAAAGCAAATCTTCTTTAGCGGATGCAAAACCATCTTGTAGCATGCGAGCAATTTCAGAATCAGTTAAGCCATAGGAAGGTTTGATATCAATGGACGCCTTCACACCAGAGCCTTGTTCAATTGCACTCACAGAAAGCAGGCCATCCGCATCCACTTGGAAAGTCACGCGTATCCGCGCTGCTCCAGCTGCCATCGCTGGAATGCCCCGTAATTCAAACTTACCTAAAGAGCGACAGTCTTGTGCCAACTCGCGCTCACCTTGCACTACCTGAATAGCTAAAGCAGTCTGACCATCTTTAAAGGTGGTGAAATCCTGCGCCCTAGCAACCGGAATAGGCATATTCCGTGGAATGCTTTTTTCAACCAAACCACCCATAGTTTCAATACCTAAGGACAATGGGATCACATCTAATAAAAGCCACTCGTCATCTTTACTTTGATTGCCTGCCAATAAATCAGCCTGCATTGCGGCACCAAGAGCTACTACTTGATCAGGGTTGAGATTATTTAATGGCTGCGTGCCAAACAACTCACCGACAGCTCGCTGAACATTTGGCATCCGGGTTGAACCGCCAACCATCACAACACCCTTAACATCTTCGGCCTTAAGTCCAGCATCACGCAAAGCCTTTTTGCATGCTAATAGAGTTTTGGTGACTAAGTTCTGAGTGATCTCAAAAAACTGAGCCTGACTAACACCAACATTCACCACTGTTCCGTCTGCCAGCTTCTCATGCACCCGCGCTAAAGGATTGTGGCTGAGTTGCTCTTTAGCGTGCTTACAGGCCTGCAACAAAGTACGATGATCATGAATGGATAGCGGTGGAAGCTTCGCCTGCTCAATTACCCAGCAATACAAGCGGTGATCAAAGTCATCCCCGCCTAGGGCAGAGTCACCACCAGTAGAAAGCACTTCAAATACTCCTCTACTCATCCGCAGGATAGAGATATCAAAGGTGCCCCCACCTAAGTCATAAACGGCATAGACACCTTCGGAAGCATTATCTAAGCCATAAGCAATCGCTGCAGCAGTAGGCTCATTTAATAAACGCAACACCTCAATGCCTGCTAATTTCGCAGCATCTTTTGTCGCCTGACGTTGTGCGTCATCAAAATACGCTGGCACTGTAATCACCGCACCAACAATTTCTTCAGAAACTGAGTCTTCGGCTAACTGACGCAAATGAGCCAATATTTCTGCTGAAACTTCAATAGGACTTTTATCGCCAGCGACAGTTCTCAGCTTGAGCATTCCCGGTTGATCTACAAAATCGTATGGAGCACTTTCAATATGTTCCACATCGAGCAATCCGCGACCCATGAAGCGCTTTACTGAAACGATGGTGTTCTTAGGGTCGATGACTACGCTATCTAGCGCTTCAAAGCCAGCTTGGGTGCGACCATTGGGTAAATAACGAATAACAGAAGGTAGTAACTCACGTCCTTGTGCGTCTGGCAATACCTTAGGCAAGGCATCACGCACTATGGCAACCAAAGAATTCGTGGTTCCCAAATCAATGCCCACGGCAATACGGTGCTGATGTGGCGCTAGCGATTTACCGGGTTCTGAGATTTGTAATAAGGCCATAGAAGATTGAGTGTAATTTAACCTAGCTATACCAAAGCAGAAATAGCGTCATCTAGCTCTACAGCAAACTTATCAATAAAGAGTAAGCCACGCAGTAACTCTGCGGCACGCACATAGTTTTTAGCGCCGTCAATTGCCTGGGTGATCTCTGCGAGAGTATCTTGCTTGGATTGCTCCACTTCGGCCATCAAAGCCTCTAATGTAGGCAAATCCTCTGCCTGATCGTCTAGATACTCGCGCCACTCCATTTGCTTCATAAGAAAAGCAGCAGACATCGCAGTATTGGTTTCTAGCTTGGCATCAACACCATGAAGCTGGCAAATATAAAGGCCGCGCTGCACAGGGTTCTTGAGTGTTTGAAAAGCAGTATTTGCGAAGGTGGCCATTTGCATCGCCAAACGCTGCTCTGTATCGCTACCGCGCGCATGGCGATCCGGATGCACCTCCTTCTGAACTGCTAGGTAAGCCTGGTCAAGGACAGGCAAGTCGATTTTGAATTGCTGATTTAAACCAAAGAAGCGGAAGTAATCGTTAGACGCGGAAGGATTCGCCACAACCACACTCATCTTTTACGTTTGGATTCTGAAACTTAAATCCTTCATTCAAACCCTCGCGTACAAAGTCTAGTTCAGCCCCATCTAAATAGGCCAAGCTCTTTGGATCTACGAATACCTTAACGCCATTGGACTCAAACACTTGGTCTTCAGCAGCTGGTTCATCAACATACTCAAGTTGATATGCCAAGCCGGAACAGCCTGTTGTTCGAACACCCAAGCGTAAGCCACATCCTTTGCCACGCTTCTCCAAATTGCGGTTTACGTGCGCAGCTGCTTTGTCAGTTAAAGTAATTGCCATAGTTTTAAATCTTTTTGTTTACTTCGTTTCTTTATTTCGCCGGATGCTTTTCTTTGTAATCCGCTACTGCCGCTTTAATTGCATCTTCTGCCAAAATAGAGCAGTGAATTTTTATTGGCGGCAAAGCCATCTCTTCAGCAATGAGTGAATTCTTAATCTCTAATGCTTGATCTAAAGTTTTACCTTTCACCCATTCCGTTACTAATGAAGATGATGCAATGGCAGAGCCGCAACCATAGGTCTTAAACTTTGCATCTTCAATCACACCTTGATCATTTACGCGAATTTGTAATTTCATGACGTCGCCACAGGCTGGAGCACCAACCATACCAGTACCAACACTATCGTCACCCTTCTCAAATGAGCCAACGTTACGGGGGTTTTCGTAGTGGTCTATGACCTTTTCGCTATATGCCATGGTATTTCCTCTTTAATTTTTTATGCTTAATATTTCTTTTTAATGTGCAGCCCATTGAATCGTGTTCAGATCGATTCCATCTTTGTACATTTCCCAAAGTGGTGATAGCTCGCGCAACTTGGCAATCTTTTCCTTCACCAACTTGATAGTGAAATCCACCTCCTCTTCGGTTGTAAAGCGACCCAAGGTAAAACGAATCGAACTATGCGCCAACTCATCATTGCGACCCAAAGCTCGCAATACATAAGATGGCTCCAAAGATGCTGAGGTACAGGCTGATCCAGATGAGATGGCCAAATCTTTGAGCGCCATCAACATAGACTCGCCTTCTACGTAGTTAAAACTAATGTTGAGGTTATGAGGGACACGATTGTCCATGTCGCCATTGACATAAACCTCTTCAATATCTTTTAAGCCATTTAATAAACGATCGCGCAAGGCACGGATACGTTTATTTTCTTCAGCCATTTCAATACGGGCAATGCGGAATGCTTCGCCCATGCCTACAATTTGATGAATTGCTAGCGTTCCTGAACGCATACCGCGCTCATGACCACCGCCATGAATTTGTGCCTCAATACGAATACGAGGCTTACGACGCACAAACAAAGCACCAATACCTTTAGGGCCATATGTCTTGTGAGCAGAAAAACTCATCAAATCAACTTTAATCTTTTCGAGGTCAATTTCCACTTTACCAGTTGCTTGCGCCGCATCCACATGGAAAACTACGCCACGTGAGCGACACAAATCTCCAATCGCTGAAATATCTTGAACAACTCCAATTTCGTTATTGACATACATTACTGAAGTCAAAATGGTGCCTGGCTTCATGGCTGTTTCTAGTTGTGCAAAATCAATCAAACCATTGGGCAACACGTCTAGGTAAGTCACTTCATACCCTTCACGCTCAAGCTCACGACAAGTATCTGAAGTGGCTTTATGCTCAGTCTTGACGGTAATGATGTGATTGCCGCGATCTTTATAGAAATGCGCTGCACCTTTTAATGCCAAGTTAATACTTTCTGTAGCGCCACTGGTAAAGACGATTTCTCTTGGATCAGCATGCACCAATTGAGCAACCTCTGAACGCGCCCATTCAACAGCTTCTTCTGCAGCCCAACCATAAGCATGGCTACGCGAAGCAGCATTACCAAACTGCTCGCGCAAATATGGCAGCATTTTGTCGACCACACGGGGATCAATCGGTGTTGTAGCGGAATAGTCCATATACACAGGGAAGTGTTTAGGACTAAACATCGGAACCGGTTGTTGTGGCAGGTCTTTTGGGGCGTTCATGGTTTATCTATCGGTGGTAATACGTTATTAACTTTGTCGCGCTAAATTGAATACGGAATTCACTAAAGGCGCCTTAGGGGCTATCTCTTTTTTCGCTACAAGCACAGGCGCAGGCTTATCTGCTTTTGCGCTTTCAACTTTGACTTTCTTCTGACGCATGTCTTGGATGACGATACCTCGCCCTTCTTGCTGTTGAACCAAATCTTTTAGGCTCACTAAGCTGAGGTACTCAACCATTTTGGAGTTGAGATTGCTCCAAAGATCGTGGGTCATACAACGCCCATGATTTTCGTCATCGGTATGACAGTTCCCTTTACCACCGCACTGAGTAGCATCGAGAGGCTCATCGACGGCAACAATAATGTCAGCAACACTCACCTCAGAAGAAGGACGGGCTAGGGTGTAACCACCGCCAGGACCACGCGTACTCTCCACAATATTGAAGCGACGTAATTTTCCGAACAATTGCTCGAGGTAGGAAAGGGAAATCTTTTGTCTTTGACTAATTCCGGCCAAAGTTACAGGACCATGCGTCTCACGCAGGGCTAAATCAATCATTGCGGTTACTGCAAAACGACCTTTGGTTGTAATTCTCATATGTCACCTTGGTAATGGATTGTTATGGACAGCTAACAGTCGGGCGGGTAATACCCGACTATTCCACTCAACTTTAACATATGCCCTAGCAATCTGCTCGGGAATTATCCCAAAAATCCCTAAGGACGGCGAGGAATCTAGCCGATCGAGTCTCTAGACCGCGCTCCAAAGGCCATTTCTTTGACCCTTGTGAGCCTATCTCGAGTGCTAGCAGCCTTTTCAAACTCCAAATTCTTGGCTTCAGCGTTCATTTGCTTCTCAAGACGCTTAATTTCAGCCGCTAAGTCCTTCTCGCCCATATCTTCATAGCAAGACCCTCTCTCCTGCTCCACCTGCATCTCCTGACGCCTCTCTTTGACGTCATAAACGCCATCAATGATGTCCTTAATGCGCTTTTGGACCCCTTTGGGCTCAATGCCATGTAATTTATTGAAGGCGATTTGCTTAGTACGGCGCCTTTCGGTCTCCCCCATGGCGCGTTTCATGGAATCAGTGATTCGGTCAGCATACAAAATAGCTTTGCCGCGGACGTTACGAGCAGCGCGCCCAATGGTTTGAATCAAACTTCTCTCGGAACGCAAGAATCCTTCCTTATCGGCATCCAAAATTGCCACTAGAGAAACCTCTGGAATATCCAAGCCTTCGCGCAATAAGTTAATGCCAACCAATACATCAAAGACGCCCAAACGTAAATCTCGCAAAATCTCTACACGTTCAACGGTATCGATATCTGAGTGAACATAACGAACTTTCACGCCATTATCAGAAAGATAGTCTGTTAATTGTTCTGCCATGCGTTTAGTGAGGACCGTCACCAATACACGCCCCCCTACTTTGACGCGTGCATGTATTTGATCCAACAAATCATCAACTTGCGTGCTTGCTGGTAAGACTTCAATTTCTGGATCAACCAAACCTGTTGGTCTAACAACTTGCTCCACCACCTGACCTTGATGCGTATTCTCATAATCAGCCGGTGTTGCAGAAACAAAGATGGTTTGACGCATCTTAGTTTCAAACTCAGTAAATTTGAGTGGGCGATTATCCATTGCTGATGGCAAACGAAAACCAAATTCCGCCAAAGTATGTTTACGAGATTTATCGCCGTTATACATTGCATTGAGTTGCCCAATCAGGACATGGCTCTCATCCAAGAACATCAATGCATCGTTGGGCAGGTAATCCACCAGCGTTGGCGGGGCTTCACCTGGGGCTGCGCCTGAAAGGTGGCGAGAGTAGTTTTCGATCCCTTTGCAAAAACCTAATTCATTGAGCATCTCTAAATCAAAACGTGTGCGTTGCTCAAGACGTTGCGCTTCTACCAACTTACCATCTTTTACGAACTCATCTAAGCGTGTACGGAGCTCGGCTTTAATGGTTTCAATTGCTTTTAAAACAGTATCGCGTGGTGTGACGTAATGTGAACTTGGATAAACAGTAAAGCGTGGAATCTTTTGTCGAATTTTTCCTGTAAGCGGATCAAAGAATTGCAAACTCTCCACTACATCATCAAACAATTCCACTCGCACTGCCAACTCGTTATGTTCGGCAGGGAAAATATCAATCGTGTCACCGCGCACGCGAAACACACCACGTTTGAAATCAGTTTCATTACGGTCGTATTGCATAGCAATGAGGCGCATCAGAATATCGCGCTGACTCATCTTGTCGCCTGGGCGCAATGTCATCACCATACTGTGATAGTCGCCAGGATTACCAATGCCGTAAATAGCAGATACTGTTGCAACTATGATGACGTCACGACGCTCCAATAGACTCTTGGTTGCCGATAAACGCATCTGCTCGATGTGCTCATTAATGGAAGAGTCTTTTTCAATAAATAGATCACGCTGAGGAACATAGGCCTCGGGCTGGTAATAGTCGTAATAGCTGACGAAGTACTCGACTGCGTTTTTTGGGAAAAACTCCCTAAATTCGCTATAAAGCTGGGCAGCCAAGGTCTTATTAGGGGCAAAAATAATGGCTGGACGACCCGTTCTGGCGATGACATTGGCCATAGTGAAGGTCTTTCCGGACCCGGTGACCCCTAATAAAGTCTGAAAGGTCAGGCCATCCTCAATACCCTCCACCAAGGCATCAATGGCTTGGGGCTGGTCTCCAGCCGGGGGAAACGGCTGGTAAAGCTGATAAGGGGAGTCCGGGAAGGTAACAAGCTTAGCCGGATCAAGGTCGTGACCTACCTCACCCAAGGGATCGGCCGTTGGGGTTTTATTCACAACTTTTACTTCAGAATTTGATCCAGTTTTAGGTAACTTAGGGGGCATCTCGGCTATCATTTCACCTGTGAGATTAATTCACAGCGAATTTTGTACAAACATTGATTTTGCCGTTTTTCTTTGGAAATAGTTGATTCTAGCCTCAAAAACCGACAATTTTTAACGTCAATTACGAACAAAACTACCTTAAAACTACCACTTTCGACCTCAAATGGCCCTGTTTACCTCCGTCCAATTAGCCCCTAAAGATCCTATTTTTGGTCTCACAGAAGCCTACGTTGCCGACCAACGCGTTGACAAAGTGAACTTAGGCGTTGGTGTTTATTACACAGACGAAGGCAAGGTTCCACTTTTAAAAGCGGTCATTAAAGCGGAAGAAGCGATTGTTGCAAAGCACTTACCGCGTAGCTATATCCCCATCGAAGGACCGAACCCTTACAACAGTGCAGTGCAAAACTTATTGTTTGGTACTGACTCAGCGCTTATTAAAGATGGTCGCGTTGTGACTGCCGAATGTTTGGGCGGTACAGGCGCATTACGTGTTGGCGCTGACTTCATCAAGCATCTGAACTTAAATGCACCATGCGCTATTAGCAACCCAACATGGGAAAACCATCGCGGCATTTTTGAATCTGCCGGCTTTGATGTAGTTGAGTACACCTACTTCGACGGCAAAACACGTGGCGTTGATTTTGACGGCATGGTGAAATCTTTAGAGTCTTTCCCAAAGAACACAACAGTGTTGTTACACGCTTGTTGCCACAACCCAACTGGTGCAGATATTGCTGAAGCCCAATGGCGTCAAGTGATTGATATCTGTAAGAACAAGGGCCTTATCCCCTTCTTAGATATGGCCTACCAAGGATTTGCGGCCGGGATTGAGCAAGATGGTATTACAGTTCGCCTCTTTGCTGAATCTGGCATGTCTTTCTTTGTATCCAACTCTTTTTCCAAGTCATTTTCACTCTGTGGTGAACGCGTTGGCGCTCTCTCTATCGTGACACAAAGCAAAGATGAATCCACTCGCGTGCTTTCACAATTGAAGCGCGTCATTCGCACTAACTATTCCAACCCCCCAACTCATGGCGCAGCAATTACTGCAGCTGTTTTAAATTCACCAGAACTACGCAAGCTCTGGGAAGATGAGTTGGCAGAAATACGTGATCGCATTAAGTCCATGCGTCATGGTCTCGTTGAAAAACTCGCTGCAGCTGGTGTAAAGCAAAACTTTGCTTTTATCGAAAAGCAGTGTGGAATGTTTTCTTACTCTGGCCTAACAGCCGAGCAAGTTGAGCGCTTACAGAAAGAAGATGGCATTTATACCCTCTCTACTGGACGCATTTGTGTGGCAGCCCTCAATACCAAAAATATTGACAAAGTGGCTAAAGCAATCGCCCGTGTATTGGCTTAACAAAGCTTAATAAGCGGATAGACTGAATTACCGGAGGTACCATGGTATATCAGTTACACGAATTTCAAAAAGCCTTACTTCAACCCGTTAGCTCTTGGGCGCGCGGGGGGCCGCATCAGAAGCATTTATTAATGCCTCTAATCCTGCGTTAATGGTTTCAGGATCAGAGCGCGCGCCTAGCTGCTAGCTACGAACTCTTATACCGATTGGGTAAGAACTATAAGAAGCCTGAATTTGGTATTCGCTCTGTACAAGCACATGGTCGCGAAGTTGCTATTCATGAAAGAACAATCGTTGCAAAACCTTTTTGCAACTTGGTTCGATTCAAACGATTCTCAGATGATGTTGATGTCATCAAAAAAACTAAAAGATGATCCAGTGGTTTTAGTTGTTGCCCCTCTGTCTGGACAACCACTCCACATTATTGCGTGACACTGTACGCACTCTTTTGCAAGACCCTAAGGTATACATTACCGATTGGATCGACGCTCGACTAGTTCCGATTGAAGATGGTGAATTTGGTCTAGATGATTACGTTCACTATGTTCAAGAATTTATTCGCACTATTGGCGCAAAAGATTTACATGTCATTTCTGTTTGCCAGCCGACCGTACCAACCTTAGGGGCGATCTCATTGCTGGCCTCTGCGGGCGAAGCAACTCCTGCATCGATAATCATGATGGGCGGTCCAATTGATGCGCGTAAATCACCTACTGCTGTTAATAACTTAGCAGATCAAAAGTCTTATGAGTAGTTTGAGAGCCATGTGATTTATAACGTTCCACCTAACTACCCAGGCGCAGGTCGTCGTGTTTACCCAGGCTTCTTGCAACATACTGGCTTTATTGCCATGAACCCACAAAACCATCTACAATCGCATTGGGACTACTTCACCAATTTAGTACGTGGTGATGAAGGGGATGCAGAGGCACACATCCGTTTCTATGATGAGTACAACGCAGTATTAAATCTGGATTCCAAATTCTATTTGGATACCATTAAAACTGTTTTCCAAGACTACGCACTACCCAATGGCACCTGGAAAGTCGCTGGTCAATTGGTTAAGCCACAAGATATTAAGAAGACTGCGCTTCTAACTGTTGAAGGTGAGCTTAACGATATCTCCAGAAGCGGTCAAACCCAATCGGCGCATGGTTTATGCACAGGCATTCCGAAAGATAATAAAGACCACCATGAAGTCGCAGGCGCAGGTCACTATGGCATCTTTGCTGGTCGCCGTTGGCGCGAGAAGGTTTATCCAAAGATTAAAACCTTTATTCGTGAGCATCAGAATACGAAAAAACTGCAACACGAACTACTAAGTCAGCGTAAATTAAGGGCTCTTCGGAGCCTTTAATTTTGACAGAATATTTCTACAAGCAATTTCATGAGCCAAGAAAACAAACTCATTGATCAACTTGAGGACATCCTTCCGCAGACTCAATGCACTAAATGTGGCTACCCTGATTGCCGAGGATATGCAGAAGCAATGGCCAGCGGCGATGCATTGCCCAATCGATGCCCCCCAGGTGGAGTAGAGAGCATTAAACGTCTTAGTAAAGTCCTGATACCCATTTACCCACAAGACGCTTTTGATCTCCACCCTACTGTCGACTCTGATTGTGGGGTGGAGCGACCCCGACCAGTTGCATTTATCGACCCTCAAAAATGTATTGGCTGCACCTTATGCATTCAGGCGTGCCCTGTAGATGCGATTGTTGGCGCCTCTAAACAAATGCATGTGGTTTTAACTGAATGGTGCACAGGGTGCGATCTTTGTATTCCGCCATGCCCAGTTGATTGCATCAGCATGATTGATGTCAGCGGAAATAAAACAGGCTGGGATGCCTGGTCTCAAGAGTTGGCAAATATCTCGCGCAAGCGCTATCACGATCGTGAGCAGCGCCTTGATACAGAACAAAAAGATAACGATGATCGTCTAGCTAAAAAAGCAGCAGCTAAATTAAAGATGGTAAATAGTGAGGCGCCTCAATCTGAAGAAGAGTTAAAAGAACAAGAACGCAAACGCGCCATCATTGCAGCCGCTATTGCACGAGCTCAGCAAAAGAAATGATGAATCTTGAGAAGCGGCGTGCTTTTTTTGAGCAGCTCAAAGCAAATAATCCCAAGCCCAAAACCGAGTTGGAATACAGCTCGCCTTTTGAGTTGCTGATTGCAGTATTACTTTCGGCACAAGCGACTGATGTCTCGGTGAATAAAGGCACCAAAAAATTATTTAAGATCGCCAATACCCCGCAGGCCCTATTGGATTTGGGTGAAGAGGATGTCAGACCTTTTATTCAACATATTGGTTTATTTAACTCCAAAGGCAAACATATCCAGGAGACATGTCGTTTACTGCTGGAAAAACATGGGGGTGAAGTTCCCCAAACTCGTGAGGAATTAGAAGCTCTTCCTGGCGTAGGTCGAAAAACTGCGAACGTCATTCTCAATACAGCCTTTGGTCAACCCACCATTGCTGTTGATACCCATATCTTTAGAGTGTCCAATCGAACTGGTCTTGCCCCTGGCAAAGATATCCTTAAGGTAGAAGAGCAATTACTGAAGCGCGTTCCCAAGGAATATCTATTGAATGCCCATCACTGGCTTATTTTGCATGGTCGATATACTTGTAAGGCCCGTAACCCAGAATGTGGGCAATGTATTGTTGAGCCTTTATGTGGCTTTAAACAAAAAACTGGCAAAGGAAAAGTCCGTGGCGATATTTAATCCAACCCGTGAAGAAGTACGTCGCTTTTTCTGTGATACCTGGAAAAAGAAAACCGATAACCATATTCTCGACCCAATGGAAACTCTCGCGAGCGATTGGATGGTTGAGCACCCCGAATATCATTCGCTACTAGCAGACCCAGAAGGCGCACTTGGACAAGACTACACCCCCGAACGTGGTGAATCCAGCCCATTTCTACACCTGTCGATGCATTTATCGATCAGTGAGCAAATATCGATTAATCAACCTCCAGGCATTAAAGAGATAGCTGACAAACTTTCCCAAAAAGCAGGCTCAATGCATGAAGCACAGCACCTGATGATGGAGTGTTTGGGTCAAGTGATGTGGGAGGCGCAGCGTGAAGGCCAACCTCTGAATCCTGAAAAATATTTAGAAGCACTGAAGAAACTGGTTTAATCCTCTTTCATAGTGGCGCGCTTCACAATAGGCTCTAATCTTGCTTTTTCATCTGCCAAGAACTTAATGAATGATGCGCGAGTTCCTGGAGATGGCTCAATACCTTACGGTACCAATCAACTCTGAACGGCAGCTGTTTTCAAGCCAGCATTAATTGCTTGGTTCATCTTCTCCAAGATAGCATCTGTGGCGTTCCCTTTGAAGCAAAAACGCCAGCCCAGTGTCCAATAAATACTTCTGGGTACCCCTGTTCTTTAGTAGTCGGTACATTTGACAACGCACTTATGTGTTTATTCCATGTAGAGGCAATTGGCCTTAACTTTCCACCCTGAATCTGCGGAATGACCACGACACTAGCTTCTGAGGTTGCATCCACCTGATTGGAAATGACCGCTATCATCCCTTCGGAACCACTCTTGTAAGGAATGATTTCATATTTTCCACCCGCCTTAACCTTCAACATCTCCGCCACAAAGTGCGGCGTGCTTCCCGTGCCAGCGGTGGAAAAATTTAAACCTTTGGGATCCTTAGCCAACGCCAGCAGATCTTTCATATTGTTGATTTTCAAATCTTCTGAAACAACACTGATGGAGGGACTAATCGTTAATAAACCAACAGGAACTAAATCACTCTCCTTATATGACATAGGGGACTTAATCATAGGATTAGTGATAATGCCACCAGCACTGACAAAAAAGGTATAGCCCTCTGGTGCACTCTTCGCCACAAAATCTGCACCCAAGACAGATCCGGCGCCAGGCTTATTCTCAACAATAATGGGCTGGCCCAATTGCTTGGATACTGCTTCAGCAACTACCCTAGCAACGGTATCGTTAGCACCGCCAGGCCCAAATCCGACTATAAATTTAATAGCATGGTTAGGCCATGGATCAGCAGCAAATGCTGTGTTAAATACCAAGCAGGCACCAAGAATAATCGCCGCCTTGAAAATAAGTCTTATTTTTTTCATTTTTTCTACTCTCATTTGAAATATATTTTTAACTCTTCTCACCAAGGCAATGCTGGCAACACCGGCTTGAGACCGGCCTTCTGAATAGTAGGCACCGCTTTTGTCGAAGCTAAAAATCCAATTAAATGTTTAGATGCTTCTGAATTTGCAGAATTGCTTGTGATCCCAGCTGAAAATAAAACTGTCTTCTGTGCTTCTGGAGGTAGCTCACCAATAAAGTCTACTCCTGGTATGGGAAGCAACTCACTAACCTGCTGAAAGCCCAAATCCGCTTCTCGTCGCGCTTCGCATTCAGCAATGCGGATTTAAAGGCCACTCATTGTGCTGATATCTGGCTTGGGTGCGCCTGACTTCACTACAGCACCCATTACAGAAGCCACCAAATCAACCCTAGTACCTGGCTGGACCGCCCCACTTTTAATAAACCCATCCAAAGCGGGAACAGCCAATATAAGAACATCAAACTTTTCACCCCTGGCCAATCGAGATGGAATCGAGTCTGATGCCGCCCCCATCGAAGATCCGTAAGAAATCATCACTGTGTTTAGAGATTGTTTTTCGTACTCTGGAACCAGCACCTTTAATGCCTCGGCAAAGGCGCCCGAAGTAATCACCTAAATTTCCGCTGCGGATGCTGTGCCAAAAAATAATAGGCTAGCGAAAAGTAATGGAATGACTCGTTTAATCTGCTGTAATCGCATATTGATACCTTAAATTGAACTTCATTACAGCAGGGCTTTGATCTTTCTCGCAAAATCAAGCGCTGTTGGGTTATCCCCATGAATACATAATGTATCGGCCTGGACTTTGACGCCACTACCATCTAAGGCACAATCACTTCACCCTTTTGAGCCATTCGTAGCGCCTGAGCTGCAGCCTCTTCTTCATCCTCGATTAATACCTCAAACCTGAGTACGAGGCACCAAATATCCTTCTGAGGTGTATCGCCGATCTGCAAACACCTCCTGCCATAGGGAAATGCCAATCTCATTTGAAGCCTTAACAAAACAACTGGAGGCTAATCCATGCAAAATAACGTCATCACCTAGATTCTTCACGGCCTGAGCAATTGCGCGGGCCAAGTTCATATCTTTTGCTGCTTGGTTGTAAAACGCACCGTGCGGTTTTACATGGTGGAGCTTCCACCTTGTGCACGAATAAATGCTTGAAGAGCGCCCGCTTGATACAGGACAAAGTTAT
This sequence comes from Polynucleobacter necessarius, assembly GCF_900095205.1. NCBI lineage: Bacteria > Pseudomonadati > Pseudomonadota > Betaproteobacteria > Burkholderiales > Burkholderiaceae > Polynucleobacter > Polynucleobacter necessarius. Next base: position 1,532,931 of record NZ_LT606951.1, read on the forward strand.
AAGCATCGTTAGGAGTAATGGCCATTTCCCTTCTACCAAATCCGACTAAATCTGGAAGACTAGGATGAACGCCAATCAATACCTGATTTTGCAAGGCAGCTGCCACTAATTTTTTCATGCGCTCTAGGTCGCCAGCGTACCATCCACAAGCAATATTGGTAGAGTCAATTAGTCTAAGAGGGCGAGATCATTACCCATCTCCCAGATACCGAAGCCCTCGCCCATATCGCTATTTAGGTCAATTTTATGTTTCATGATGCCGCCAAAAGAATTGCCCTTACATTATCAAATGTATTTTCTCTGCTCACGAAAATACGCTGTATTGATTTGATCAGCCTCTTCCAGAGTAATCGGCAAAAATTGAATTTTGTCGCCCGGATCTTAATTGTACCAATTTAGATCGCTCGGAACTGACCATCTCCATTAATCTGGGGTACCCGCCGGTAGTTTGATGCTCAGCCATCATCAAAATAGGTTGGCCAGATGGGGGTAGCTGAACCGTACCAAACCAGATTCCTTGGGAGGCAATTCCCGTTATTGGACTTGATATTTTCAAATCACTTTCCAAACACATCCCCATACGATTACTTTGTGAAGATACAGTCCAAACAGTTTTCCATAAAGCATCTTGTTCATCCGCACTCAACACATTCAAATGAATACTCGGTAGCGCCTTAATAATTTCCAGCTTTTTCCCGGCAAGGCAGGTGAAGCAATTGACCACTTGGGAAAACGTATTTGCGCATCCTGCATTTTTTTGATGAATGGCTTGTAAATATCCTGTGCATGGGACAAATGCAACACATCCCCTTTTTGCAAGGCATTACCGCCAATGCCAGCACTAAGATGGGAACCTTTTCCGCCTAAAATAAATTCGCTATCAATACCACCACTCAAAGCCAAAAATAGCCGATGCCCTTGCAGCATGGTTCCAAAAATTAGGGTTTCACCTTTACGAATAAATACAGGCCGATTACCTGGAATAGAGTTACTGCTCGCGTGCACCATACAACTTGCACCAACCCAAGCAACCCAAATATCTTCATGAAATAGTAATTTGGTTCCCGCACCAGTGATTTCGAGTCCTGCTGCATCATCAGGATTGCCTAATAAAGCGTTTGCCATTCGTGCGCCCTCTTGATCCATTGGGCCGCCAGCACCCAAGGCTAAATGCGCAAAACCATAACGTGGCAAACTTTGTATAGTGGTTTGTAAACTCGGAGAAATCACCTCGATAGAATGATTCGCTACACCTTTTTTTGATTTATTTTGCGCCCCTTTGTTTAATTTTTGCGCTTCAATTTTCCTAAACTCATCTAAATCAATTTCAATAAACTCAACGTATTCCGCAGCTCTCAACAGACTTGGATCGGACTTGCGAGTATCAAATAACACATCGGGGCTTCGGCCAATAATGTTCCAGCCCCCGGAGTAGACTGAGGATAAATAGCTGTCTGCAATTCTGCGATGGCAACTGACCCTGCAGGCACAGCGATTCGCGGAGATTCCAAACGGGGTAACTTTAAGCTGGGATCTGATCCGCTGCAATATGAAAACCCTGGCATAAAGCCCAAAATATCTACTTGAATCTTTGAGTTTTTATGGCGATTAATAAACTCTCGTACAGTCAAATTACATTTTTCAGCGCTTGCCAATAAATCTGGGGCTAGTTCTGGATCATAGCAGACTCGAATACGATGAACTACCTCATTCTTAGCTTCTCGCTTTTTTCACTCAATAACTTTTTAAGCAATACCTCAATCTCTGCTTTAGCAGTGAGACGGGTATCCCGATAATTGGAGTCTAAAAATTTTAAGGCGACTAAGAGACTATCAATGCCTGGGATTAAATCCAAAAGCCATGCTGGTGAGAGCGAAAATAAAAGATCCGCTAATTGGTGAATCTTACTCAGGGGCTCTGGGTAGCCACGGAAATCAAGCAATACAGCAGAATCACCTAAATCGAGGATATCAGCCTTGCTAGCAGCTTTCCTAGATCTCTTTAACTGCATTGAGGCTACTTAATTTCTTTTTGCAAAAACTGATCTGGCAGCCATGTCACTAACTCTGGCCATATGGTAATCATCGCAACTGCCACCACCATCATGGCAAAGAAGGGTAAAGATACTTTGGCGATGTAATTGCTATCTTTACCAGTCATGCTCTGTAAGACAAAAAGGTTAAATCCGACAGGGGGCGTTACTTCTGCAATCTCTACCAACAGAACTATGAAAATACCAAACCAAACTAAATCAAAGCCAGCTTGTTGCACCATAGGTAAGACCGTCACCGTAGTTAAAGCAATCATCGAAATGCCATCTAAGGCAGTACCTAGCAAAATATAAATAATCGTTAAAACAAAAATGAGTGCCCATGGTAAAAGATGCATACTCTGCACCCACTCAGCCAAGCCTCTGGGAATACCTGTGTAGCTCATCACAATTGATAGAAATGAGGTTGCTCCCAGCACAAACTAATCATGGCAGTCAGACGGGTAGCAGAAAGCAAGCTCTGCCAAAAGTTAGACCAGGAAAGATTGCGCCCTACCGCAGCTAATACTAAGGAACCCACAACACCATAAGCCGCTGCTTCTGTGGCTGTAGAGTATCCAGCCAACATCAACCAAGCAATAAAGATAATTAATGCGGTACAGGGCATTAATTGCCCAATGGAGTGAATGCGCTGTTGCCAAGAATATTTTTCTGCTGGAGGCGTTTTATCTGGGTTCAGCAAAGCCCACATAACGATGTAGCCAGAAAACAAACCCATCAAAATGGCGCCAGGTATAAATCCAGCTAAAAAGATTCGAATAATTGATTGATCAGCTACAACGGCATAAGACTACCATCGTGATTAAGGGCGAAATCAAGATCCCTAAAGTGCCAGCACAAGACAAAAAGCCTAGAGTGATTTTTTCATCATAGCCACGCTTCGTAAGCTCGGGTAATGCAGACTTAGCAATAGTGGCACAGGTTGCCGCCGATGAACCAGATACAGAACCAAAAATACCGCAGCCCAAAATATTCACATGCATCAAGCGACCAGGTAACCAATTGAGCCACGGAGACAATCCAGCAAACATCTGCTCGGAGAATTTGGTTCTAAAAAGGATCTCGCCCCATCCAGACAAATAAAGGCAGAGAAGCTAAGGTATATGACGAACTCGAATTCCACCAAACATTGGCTAAATTCATCATCGTGTCTTTATCTGAGAAAAAGGCTAAACCAAACCATGCGGTAATAGCTACGCCAACTGGAATCCAAACACCCATCAAGAGCAAGAAGGACATCAAGACCAATAAAATCAGAGCAATTAATGTGATGCTCACAAGCTCTCCCCAAAATCACCAACAGATAAACGATCTTCTGCCATTTGTTGATAACGAGGTTTGCCGCCCTTAATTACACGAACTAATTCATCTACTACCGCTAAGAAAAAGATGAGACAACCTAATGCGGTGAAAATTTGTGGGATCCAGAGTGACACAATTATTTGCCCCTGAGAAACATCATTAAATTTCCAACTTTGATATACAAATAAAGAAAAGGCAGCTAAGGCATAAAGACAAAAAGCAGACATAACAGCTAGGCCAATAATCTCCAAGCGCTTCTTCCACGCATCATTCAATGTACCTAAAAAAATTTCAACACGAACAATGCCACCATGTTGAAATGTTTGGCCCAGTATTAAGAAAGCTGATGCCGCACATAGCCACGCAATCAGGTCATCAGCTCCACGCAGGTTAATACCAAATTCTCGTGACAGTGACATTAACACCATCAAAATGCAGATACTGAGAATACATAAGGCCGCCAAAGCGGCGGCCCCTTGGATTAGACCATCTAAAAGATGGCCGTAATAACTTCGTGGTGCGTGCATAAATCTTACTTTTTAAATTCTTCGATGATTTTTTGCCCTTCATCACCTGCACTGCGAATCCACTCGGCAACCATGATTCGACCAACCCTATCCAAATCATTCTTCAACTGAGGGGATGGTTTTTGTACGACCATACCATTTTTAGCTAAAGTCTCGTTATATAGCTTAGTCTTTTCTTCTGAAATTTTGTACCTCGCTTTTCAGCTTCAGCACAGGCTTTCAGCAATGCTGCTTGCGTTGGCTTATCCAATGCATCAAATGCTTTTTGATTCACCATCAAAACGTAGTAATACTTCAAACTTTCCCATACCTTGATATCCACACCAGTTGCACCAGAGGTCATCATGGAATTAATAGTACCTGCAGCCATGGCTTGAACTAAATCAGCCACCTGGACCGTGACTGGTTGCGCAGCCACCAACTCGGCAATCTTGGATGCTGGGTTATATGCCCTCCACTTCAGACCCTTCATATCAGCGCCTGAATTAATAGGATTCTTAGAATAAAGACCTTGCGGCGGCCAAGGTACCGCATAAACTACCTTCAAACCTTGCTTTTGCAGAGCAGCCTCGGTGGCATTTTTGGAAAGCTTCCAGAGCTTTTCAGAATCTTTATAACTAGTCGCTAAAAATGGAATGGAATCCACCCCAAAAATCGGATTCTCATTTGCCAATACTGAGATCAGCACCTCACCCATTTGAGCCTGTCCAGTTTGGACGCCACGCTTAATTCCATTTGCAGGAAATAATGAACCGTTTGGATGAACCACAATCTTTAACTTACCGCCAGTAGCTTTTTTAACGTCAACGGCTAACTGCTGGAGATTTTCAGTGTGAAAATTACTGACTGGATAAGCACTTGCTAAATCCCATTTTGTTTGAGCATTTACACCTATAGAGGAAAAACCCAACAAGGCCACGATCCAAAATTTGGATTGACTCAATATCCAACGACTCATTTATGTCTCCTAGTGAGAATTTTGAGAAACTGATGAAACTATCAGCTGCTTCTATTTTTATTATTACTAATATAACTGAGAAATTTGTTCGCGAACAGCATGCGGAAGGTCTAGTGCAACCTTTTGTCTCTGACTCAATACAGAAGCAGGTGTTTGTTGGCTCCGAGTAGACCAGATAGATCCAGAAAAGAAAGCATCATCCTTGAATCTAGGAATGACATGCCAATGTATATGCGGAACCATATTACCCAAAGCTGCGATATTAACTTTATGTGGATGCATTACATGACGTACAGCCTCTTCAACCGCAAATACCAAAGCCATTAAGTGCTCACGCTCACTATAGGTGAGATCTGTCATCTCAGCGATGTGACGATTCCAGATAACGCGGCAAAACCCAGGCAAATCAGGGTCATTAACAAGGATGACGCGACAATCATCGCCTCGCCAGATCAGTTGACCTTCTTCAGGAGTGAGTTCTTCTTTACAAAGTACGCAATTTGTCATGGGAAGAATGTAAACGAAAACGGCACCCAAGTCACCCTTGTGGGGTAATTTAGGTACCGCGGCAGTATTGGTGCTACTGCCTTACTACGTACTACTTAGGGATTCTTAGTGGAACTGCTCTTCCTCAGTAGATCCAGTCAATGCTGTTACGGAAGACTTGCCGCCCTGGGTAACAGTAGTGACATCATCAAAGTAACCTGTACCAACTTCTTGCTGATGTGAAACGAATATGTAGCCGCGATCACGAGCTGCAAACCCTGGCTCTTGAACTTTCTCTACATAAGCAGTCATACCGCGCTGAGAGCAGTCTTGTGCCAAGTCGTGTATATTGTACCACATAGAGTGGATACCAGCGAGAGTAATAAATTGATACTTGTAACCCATTGCACCCAACTCACGTTGGAATTTAGCAATCGTTACATCATCTAAGTTCTTCTTCCAGTTGAAAGATGGTGAGCAGTTGTAAGCCAACATCTTGCCTGGGAATTTCGCACGAATTGCTTCAGCAAATTGACGAGCAAATTCAAGATCAGGCATACCTGTTTCACACCAAACCATGTCCGCGTATATGCCAAGTCACGTGAGATCGCCTGATCCAAGTCTTTACGTGTTTTGTAGAAGCCTTCAGGTGTACGTTCGCCGGTCAAGAATGACTTGTCGTTCTCATCATAGTCAGATGTCAACAAGCCAGCAGCTTCAGCATCGGTACGAGCCAAGATGATTGTTGGCACACCCATTACGTCAGCAGCCAAACGAGCAACGATCAATTTTTGCACTGACTCACCGGTTGGTAACAACAACTTGCCACCTAAGTGTCCGCATTTCTTCACTGAAGACAATTGGTCTTCAAAGTGAACGCCAGCGGCGCCTTGCTTAATCAAAGCTTTAGCCAATTCAAAGGCATTCAATACACCACCGAAACCAGCCTCAGCATCAGCAACGATTGGAGCAAAATATTCGATATAACCAGGGTCACCTTTGTTGATACCTTTTGCGGTTTGGATTTCATCGGCACATTGGAGTGAGTTATTGATACGCTCAACCATCTTAGGCACTGAATCCACTGGATACAAAGATTGGTCAGGATACATCGCTGCATATGAGTTACCGTCAGCAGCAACTTGCTAACCTGACAAGTAAATTGCTTGAATACCAGCTTTAACTTGTTGCATAGCTTGACCACCAGTCAAAGCACCTAAACAGTTTACGTATGCTTCGTTGTTTACCAAGCCCCAAAGACGCTCTGCGCCATGCTTAGCTAAAGTGTGCTCAATCTTCAATGAACCACGGAGGCGTACTACGTCCTCAGCTGTATAACCACGAGTAATACCTTTCCAGCGTGGATTGGTATCCCAGTCTTTTTGTAGTGCTCCGATTTCTGCTTTGCAATCTGCCATGTTTTTCTCCCTAAGTCAAACAAGTACTTCAAAATTTGAGGACCCTTAAGACCATTCAAGTCTTATGTCTTATATAAGAGTTTAGACAGTTCAAAAATTCAAGCAAGTAGAATTTGAGGTATTTTTAAAAATATTTAGTTATTTAAATTCAATAAGTTATGATTTATATTTTGTAATATGAAATGAATATCCGCTCTTTGGGATAAAAGTAGCATAGCCATATTGCACTGCATTTTACGCAGCGTAATGAGATTTCATATTATGGAATTATTAGATCTCTATTAGGCTGTTTTAGGCGAAGTGTCGGCTGATACCTTAACCACGGTCGGAATGATCATTAGCTGGAATAGGACAATGCCAAAAAATAATGCTTTTGGAAGACCGGCATCCATAAAGAAACCAAACATGAATGGGCCCACCACTGCAGCACCTAAATCAATGCCAGAATAAACAATTCCGTACACACGCCCTGCTACACCTTTAGGAGTTACTATCTTCACCAAAAGATCGCGAGAAGGCGCGACAACACCACAACCAAAACCTAAACCTATAAATAAAATGGGGATCAAACTTACAGGTATGAATCCGGTTCCTAGCAATAAGCACATCACAATAGTGATAGTTAAGCAGGAAGACACGATACGTTCTGGTGCTTGCAATTTCGCAGCGAGATAACCGCCAAACAAAACGCCAGCAGCACTACCCAGAGCCAACAGAGTGATGTAATAACTTCCCACATTCATTGGTACTTGATAAATATTAAATAATGCACTGAGTGCGAATGACTGTAGGCTTGAGGTAGACGCCATACTAAAGAAAAAGAAAACCCAGCACAACCATACGGCAGGTAACCTCAGAAATGCAAATGCACTCTCGGGGGTTACTCCAGGATTAGAGGCTTGTGCGCTGGCGTGGCTCTGCTCATGGCGCTCCTTGACGTTATCTAAGAGGTATTTTTTATTAAGCCAAAGAATAATTAGGCTGCAAGATTCCAGTAAAGCTGCAGATAAGAATGCAATACGCCAATCAGACAATTGAGCAATCGCAACCATGAAGGCTAGTGCTGCTGCCCACCCTAAATATCCCGTTACCCCATGCATTGAATAAGCATATGGAAGATTGGGTGGCGACACCTTGTAATTAATCAACGTGTAATCGACTGGATGGAAAATTCCATTACCGCAACCAGCAATCACTGCCCCCAGGATCAACATGGCATATCCGTTGCTTTGTGAATAAATCAGGGCGGCAAGAATCAACATTCCTATACCGCCAAACAATACTGGTCTTGCTCCAATGCGATCAACTAAGAAACCAGATGTAGTAGGCTTGAGCGACGCATGAGATGACAAAGAATACTGACATGAGCAAACCCAAGCTCTGCATAACTCAACGCAAACGCATCCTTCAACCATGGGAACATGGGAGGGAGAATTAAATGAAAGAAATGAGAGCTGCCGTGAGCCAGACTAATGAGGCCAATAACCCGGACATCACTGGCACGCCTACTAAGCGCAACAGTCATGTACCGAGTTTACTGGGGCAGGAATATTCCTGCTGAACTACTTAAAGGGGAATTAATGAACCTGGCGAGTAAAACTAAAGTCGCCTGACTTATCTACATCTACTGGCACCACGTCCTTAGGTCCAAACTTGCCTTCCAAAATCATCTTGGAAACAGGGTTCTCGATATGCTGCTGAATAGCCCTCTTCAACGGCCTTGCCCCAAAAACTGGATCAAAACCTACTTCAGCAATCTTATTCAGGGCTGCATCACTGACCTCAAGCTGCATATCGACTTTCGCCAAGCGATCGGACAAGTTCTTCAGCAAGATTTTTGCAATATTCGCGATATTCCCTTTATCCAAACCATGGAACACTACGATTTCGTCAATACGATTGAGGAATTCAGGGCGGAAATGGTTCTTTAATTCTTCAAATACAGCTTCCTTAATCTCGGCCTGCTTCTTATCAGCCATGGACTGAATCAAATGTGAACCGATATTACTGGTCATAACAATGACTGTATTTTTAAAGTCCACAGTACGACCCTGACCATCAGTTAAGCGACCATCATCAAGCACCTGCAAGAACACATTAAATACATCTGGGTGCGCTTTTTCGATTTCATCAAACAAAATAACGCTGTATGGATGGCGACGAACTTGCTCAGTTAAGTAACCACCCTCTTCATAGCCAACATAGCCTGGAGGCGCGCCGATTAAGCGGGCAACGCTATGCTTTTCCATAAACTCACTCATATCAATACGAATGAGATGGTCTTCGCTATCAAACAAGAAACCAGCCAACGCTTTGCATAGCTCAGTTTTACCAACACCTGTAGGTCCAAGGAATAAGAATGATCCATAAGGACGATTCTCTTCAGCCAAGCCCGCACGGGAACGACGGATAGCATCAGACACGACACGGATAGCCTCTTCTTGGCCAACCACACGCTTATGCAACAACTCTTCCATCTTCAGTAATTTGTCACGTTCGCCTTGCATCATCTTGGATACTGGAATACCAGTTGCACGAGAAACGACTTCAGCAATTTCTTCTGCGCCAACTTGAGTACGTAATAATTTATTTTTGACTACGCCATCTTTATCGCCTTTGGCTTCAGCAGCAGCGGCAGACTTCAGTTTTGCCTCAAGCTCAGGCAATTTACCATATTGCAACTCAGCTACTTTTTCAAGCTTGCCTTCGCGTTGTAACTTGGCAATCTCTGCACGTACTTTCTCGATCTCTTCTTTTAGATTGGCGACACCAAGCACGGCACCCTTCTCCGCTTTCCAGATCTCCTCTAAGTCCGCATACTCTGCACCAAGACGCTTAATCTCTTCTTCAATCAGACCTAGGCGCTTTTGTGAGGCTTCATCTTTTTCCTTCTTCACTGCTTCGCGTTCAATCTTCAATTGAATCAGGCGACGCTCTAATTTGTCCATTACTTCCGGCTTGGAATCAATTTCCATTCGAATACGTGAACCAGCCTCATCTATGAGGTCAATCGCCTTATCCGGCAAGAAACGATCTGTAATGTAGCGATGTGACAACTCAGCCGCAGCAACGATCGCAGGATCAGTGATTTCAATACCGTGGTGAAGTTCATAACGCTCTTGCAAACCACGCAAGATCGCAATAGTTGCCTCAACGCTAGGCTCTTCAACCATCACCTTTTGGAAACGGCGCTCAAGTGCTGGATCTTTTTCAATGTACTTACGGTATTCATCAAGCGTAGTAGCTCCGATGCAATGCAATTCACCACGAGCCAATGCAGGCTTAAGCATATTGCCAGCGTCCATTGCGCCATCACCTTTACCAGCGCCTACCATCGTATGAATCTCATCAATAAAGATAATCGTTTGACCTTCATCTTTAGTGACATCACTCAATACCGCTTTTAGGCGCTCTTCAAACTCGCCGCGATACTTAGCGCCAGCCAATAGCAAAGCCATATCCAACACCAAGACACATTTATTTTTAAGCGTTTCAGGCACTTCACCATTGACGATGCGCTGTGCCAAACCCTCAACAATGGCAGTCTTACCTACGCCTGGCTCACCAATCAGTACGGGATTATTTTTACCGCGACGTTGCAATATTTGAATGGTGCGACGAATCTCATCATCACGACCAATCACTGGATCTAACTTCCCTGCGCGTGCGTGTTCTGTTAGATCGACGGTGTATTTCTTCAAGGCTTCACGTTGGCCTTCAGCATCTGCACTATTCACTGATTCTCCTCCGCGGACTAAGTCGATAGCCGCTTCTAATGATTTACGATTTAACCCATTCTCACGTGCAACCTTGCCAAGCTCGCCTTTGTCTTCAGCCACTACTAGCAAAAACAACTCACCAGCAATAAATTGATCGTTGCGCTTATTCGCTTCTTTTTCAGATAAGTTCAGCCAGTTACTCAGATCGCGACCAACTTGTACTTCGCCACTGGTTCCTTGAACTTCAGGAAAATTACCAATGAATTTCTCTACGCCTTTTTCAAGACCGGTCACATTGACACCCGCACGGGTTAATAAACTCTTTGCGCCACCATCCGAATCACGCAACATTGCCAACAACACGTGAGCAGGTTCAATATATTGATTATCTTTAGCCAAAGCGATGCTTTGGGCCTCGCTTAAAGCCTCTTGAAATTTGGTTGTTAATTTATCTATTCTCATTTTTATATTCCATCAACTCCATATATATCTATCTGTAGAATATAAGGGCAATCTTGCTAATTTCAAGGGTTTTAACGCCCTTTTTACCAGAATTTGACCCAATTTGACTTGGCTTGTTTACCTACTAGAATGCGCTGACGGCACCTACTACGCCGGCATCGCTAACTAACCGTCTAGAACACCGCTTGGAAGCCCATAATTCGGGCCAAGGTGCTCGTTACACAAGATCTCGTCGACCCAGTGATCCTTCTGGCCACACAGGAGCACCCGGCTCGATCAGAGGCATCCAAGGCAGAGATCAAATTAAAGCAACTGCCCAGATCAGAGAAGTTGGCATTCTTTAAAAGTACAAGCGTCACCATGAAAACAAAAACCACCCCGTAGGGTGGTTAATTTGTGATTTACTCAACTGTCAGAAGCCCACTAGAAGGCACCTTTTATGCGCTCAAGCGCATAGATTTCCCTTAAAGTGCAGAGCTTGATAGGCAATGCGATCTTTAAATAGGCCTGTAATCGTCTCTTGGCCATAAGAAAAGTTCTCATGACATCTGCATTCATGTTGTAGATTGGCCAATTTACCTGACCCACAACATTGGGATTTCCTGTTTTTGCAAACGCCGCCCCAACTTATAGACATTTTTTCAGACAACGCCTGATCTTGCGGATTATTTTTATCCACAATTGGTACCCAATCTTTTGGCCAAGTATGTGTCTTTTTGAACTCAGCGACATCTTTTTCAATTCGAGCGCACTGGTTCATGCCTGTTAAAGGCTGCTTGGGCGCTTGAGGCATGAGTTCTAGGCTGCCAAACACATATGGAATTTCGTATGTATGGGGGGGCGCCCGGCAAAGAGTCACGAATATTTTGAGTTAAATAATCATAGTAATAGGCATAACCAGGAACAATGCCGTTCATGCTATTGGCCAGTAATTTTGTACTCGCCCGGAACATGAGATCTTGAATCACAAAAGAATTCAAAATACATTTGTCTTTTACGCCTGAGTACAACTGCTCAATAATTTTTGGATCCTCTTTGACTTGCTTTAGGAATACATCCAATGCAGGCGCTCACCAGGCAACATGAAATCACTATCAAATGAGTTTATACCAATCATGAAAGACACTTTAGCTTGCTTACCGGCAGCAAACAAAGGAATTGGATCGCCCTTGATTATTTGACCATCCACAAAAGCGCCGCCAAACTCACCAGCATAATAAGAGCTTCCATTTAGAACTAACTTTTGAACCGGCAACTTTCGCAATTCCGTCAAAGAGTTCGCATCAAGCGAAGACATATATTTGGCTCCAATATCAACCTCTGGGGTTAAGCCAAGACGTTGCTCAGTCATACCACGCAGTGGACGCTGCTGAGCACTTTGGGCAATCACCTTATGGAATAGACCCCGAGCAGCATCAGAAACCATCAGCCACGTCACACTTCTACCACCAGCAGATTGACCAAATATCGTGATATTATTGGGATCACCACCGAAGGCTTCGATATTCTTTTTAACCCACTTAAGAGAAGCAATTTGATCCATGGTGCCGTAGTTACCGACCGGCTCACCCTTTGCTTTTATTTTAATTCTTTCGTAGCAAAGAATCCCAATGAGCCTAAACGATATTCCACCGTCACCACGATGACACCATTTTTGATCAAATTGATTGGCGTGAATTGCGGATCTCTAGTACCGTCAACAACCAATCCACCACCATGAATCCAAACCATCACTGGTAAATTTTTGCCAGGCTTGGTAGGCGCATAAACATTTAACTTGAGACAGTCTTCACTACCTGGAAGACCAAGGCCAGTACTAATATTTTTAATAAACTGTTGTGGACATGATTCACCAAACTTGCTAGCATCCCGCACGCCACTCCAAGGTAGTGCCTGTTGCGGAGGACGCCAACGCAAATTACCCACAGGGGGAGCAGCATAAGGAATTCCCTTAAATACATTCATGTTGTATTCAACAGTCCCTTGAAGAGAGCCTGTATCAACCTTTGCTGTTGGCCTCTCTACAGCAAAAGCATTGATCGCTATGTAACTCAAAATGAGTGCTATTACCTTTTTCGTTCGCAATTTCCTAAGTCCAAAAATCATCATGTATTCAGTGAATTTCAAAATTAAATTGTTACTTTTTCTTCCAACGAGCCATTGCAGCATCATCAGTAACGCGTGCGTCCACCCAACGAGTGCCATAAGGGGTCTCTTCTTTTTTCCAAAATGGAGCGGCGGTTTTGAGGTAATCCATAATGAACTCACACGCAGCAAAAGCTTCACCTCGATGCGCACACTAGTAACCGCAACAAGAACAATCTGGTCTTCTGAAAGCAGAGGACCTACACGCTGAATGACTAATGTTTGGTAAACATCCCATCGTGATTTAGCAGCAATCAAAATTTCCTCTAAAGCTTTTTCAGTCATGCCTGGATAATGCTCAAGGGTCATGGCCTTGACTTGGCCACCGTCATTCAGATCGTGAACCGTACCCAAAAAAGAAACGACTGCACCCACTCTCGAGGGTCATCTTTCCGAAGCGCTGCAATTTCAGCACTAAGGTCAAAATCATCTTCTTGTATTCGGGTTGGCACACTAGCCCTCAGTAACTGACGGAAAGAAAGCCACTTCAGCACCTTCTTGTAAGGCGGTATTTGGATCAACCATCTGATGATTGAGCGCACAGCGCAACACTTTTCCATTACCCAAAACATCTGACCAAGGAGCGCCACGCTCGACAAGGTGATTCCTCAGATCCGCAATGGTTTTTACAGCCTCAGGAAGCGTAATGTCTTCTTGAGATACCCCAAGAGCTTCACGTAATGAGGCAAAGAATCGTAATTCGAGTTTCATAGACTAATCGTAAACCGATTATTTGAGGAGCGCGCATCAAAGGGGATGTATTTAACAAAATCCCCAACTTTAATTGGTTGATTTGGCGGGCAGTCGACCAAACCACCGCCCCAAGAGGCGCTAGTGAGTACGCCAGAACTTTGATTAGGAAATAAATCTAGCCCGTCTTGATCATTTATTTTGACGCGTAAGAATTCGTTACGTCGATCGGCTTTTATCCAATCAAAGTCAGCGCGCATTAAATACGATTGGGTCGGCTTAGTTTCGCGTCCTTGTAATTTCAAAATAAAGGGGCGAACAAACAAGAGGAAAGTCACAAAACTAGAAACAGGATTACCGGGTAAGCCAATAAACCATGCCTCACCATCCTTTGGTTCATTTGATTTGCGTACTGCGCCAAAAGCAAGGGGTTTGCCTGGCTTTATTGCAATCTGCCACAGATCTAATCTACCCTCTGCAGTCACTGCTGGTTTGATATGACCCTCTTCGCCAACCGATACACCGCCTGAGGTAATAATCAGATCATGTGGTCTTTGTTTGCCTTGCGTAGCGCCTCACGCGTTGCTTCTAATCGATCAGGAACGATGCCTAGATCCGTCGCGTCGCACCCTAAGGATTTAAGGCAGGCTAACAAGGTATCGCGATTCGAGTTATAAATGCCGCCTGGTTTTAATGGCTCCCCCGGGAGAGCTAACTCATCACCCGTAAAAAATGCAGCCACTTTGACTCAACGCTTCACATTCAGATAGATTAGCCCTGCAGATGCAGCCACACCTAATTCTTGTGGACGTAAAAAGGTGCCAGCAGTAAGAGCCGTTTTGCCTGCTGTTAGATCTTCACCTCTACGACGAATCCACTGACCCGATATCGGCGCAATATTTAATGGTCACTTGATCTGTGTGACCTTCTACGGTGCAGTCCTCTTGCATCACTACTGCATCAGCACGGTGGGATAGGGGCACCCGTAAAAATTCTGGCAGCAGTACCTGGCTCTAACTCCACCCCCATTGAGCCTGCAGGAATACGTTGAGCGATTCTTAATGTTTTTCCTGATGAAGCAGTATCAGCGCAACGAACGGCATAACCATCCATGGAAGTATTGTTCAATGGAGGAGCGCATCCACCAGACTATTCACATTCTCAGCAAGAATACGGCTCAAACCAGCCTGCAAAGGAACCTTCTCGCTCTCAATTACAGCTACTGCATGAGAGAGTAAATGATCTAGTGCCTGTTGCGCACTCAACATTGGTGGCTTAGTCATGAGATGAATAGGCGGAGCTTAAAATTTTGACTAAAAGAAATTAACCAAGATGCGTGGCGATGAAATTCTTAACTTGGTTCACATCGGCATCAATATTCTCAACACGCTGAGGCTTAGACTTAATGTCTTTAAAAGCAGGCGGGCATTCAGCAGGACGACCCAAGGCTAGCTCGATTGTCTCTTCAAACTTAATAGGCAATGCCGTTTCGAGAACAATCATGGGAATACCGGCCTGTAAGTGCTCACGTGCAACCTTTACACCATCTGCAGTGTGCGTATCAATCATTACGCCGTAGCGTTGATCAATGTCTCGAATGGTTTCTAAGCGATTCTCATGAGTACTGCGACCAGATTGGAATCCGTACTTACCAAGATCTTTGAAAACAGCATCATTAGAGATATCAAAGCCACCAGTCTCATCCACTTGTTTAAACATTCCAACGGTAGCTTGATCATCTTGACCCATGAAATCAAATACGAAACGCTCAAAGTTGCTTACTTTAGAGATGTCCATTGAAGGGCTCGAGGTATGCAATGTCTCAGTTGACTTACGTGCTCGGTAAACGCCAGTTCGGAAGAACTCATCAAGCACATCATTCTCATTGGTTGCCACAACCAGATGCTCAATTGGTAATCCCATCATGCGAGCGATATGCCCGGCACATACATTCCCAAAATTACCGGAAGGAACTGTAAATGAAACCTTCTCATTACTCGACTTAGTCGCCAAGAGATATCCTTGGAAGTAATATACTACTTGGGCAACTACGCGACCCCAGTTAATCGAGTTCACCGTACCAATTTGGTTCTTCGCTTTAAAGGCATGGTCATTGCTGACAGCCTTCACAATATCTTGGCAATCGTCGAATACTCCAGCTACCGCCAAGTTGAAAATATTGGGGTCCTGCAAAGAATACATTTGAGCGGACTGAAACGCACTCATCTTGCCACGAGGTGAAAGCATGAATATTTTTACACCCTCTTTGCCACGCATTGCATATTCAGCTGCGCTGCCAGTATCGCCAGAGGTAGCACCTAAAATATTGAGCTGTTGGCCTTTTTTCTTGAGAGCATATTCAAAGAGATTACCTAGCAATTGCATTGCCATATCTTTGAATGCTAAGGTTGGGCCATTTGATAGACTTAAAAGACCAATGCGCGTGCCATGCTCTTCACCCAGCCAATGCAAAGGCGTAATGTCTTTGGCATTATCTTGCGGACGGCCATTGCAATAGACCTGCTCGGTATATGTTTTACGCAAGAGAGCGCGTAACTCTGCCTCAGGAATATCGTCGCAATACAAACTGAGCACTTCATAAGCCAAATCAACGTATGGCGAACCACGCCAAGAATCTAATTGCGCCGGAGTAACTTTTGGATATTGAACGGGCAAATACAAACCGCCATCAGGCGCCAATCCACCTAACAAAATTTCTAAAAAAGATTGTTGTGGGCTATTGCCACGAGTAGATTGGTAACGCATGTATTTTGCTAAATTTTACTTAATTAAGACAGATTTTCTAAACGGATCTTCACCACTTCACCTGCAACAGTCTTGAGATTTTGAATCTCTTTAATTGCGGCAAGCATGTTCTTCTCTTTGGTCTCGTGAGTCAAAACTACTAAATCAGTTTGACTCTCACCCTCGTTTGCTTCTTTTTGCAAGAGCGCATCGATTGAAACACCATGTGAAGCCAAAATCTTGGTGATATCAGCTAGTACACCAGCTTGATCTGCTACGCGCATACGTAAGTAGTAACTGGTGGTGATTTCTCCAATCGGCAACACTGGGGTATCTTGAACTGCATCTGGCTGGAAAGCCAAGTAAGGAACACGATGTTCAGGATCAGCACTGAGCAAGCGAGTGATATCAACCAGGTCTGCGATTACTGCAGAAGCCGTTGGCTCTGAGCCAGCACCTTTACCGTAATACAAAGTAGTGCCAACCACATCACCAAATACCTGCACGGCATTCATAGCGCCTTCTACGTTTGCAATCAGACGTTTCGAAGGAATTAAGGTTGGGTGCACGCGCAATTCAACACCGATTGCAGTTTTCTTGGCAATACCGAGCAACTTAATGCGATAGCCCAACTGCTCAGCATAACGAATATCAATCGCAGCAAATTTTGTAATACCCTCTACGTGTGCTTTTTCAAATTGCATTGGAATACCAAATGCAATCGCACTCATGATGGTTGCTTTATGAGCTGCATCAACCCCTTCGATATCAAAGGTAGGGTCTGTCTCAGCATAACCTAAGCGCTGCGCTTCTTTTAAAACGGTTTCAAAATCTAATCCTTTGTCACGCATTTCTGACAAGATGAAGTTGGTTGTACCGTTAATGATGCCGGCTATCCATTCAATACGATTTGCAGTTAAGCCTTCGCGCAGAGCCTTAATAATTGGAATACCGCCAGCAACTGCAGCTTCGAAAGCAACCATGACACCTTTAGCATGAGCAGCTTTAAAAATCTCATTACCATGTACTGCGATCAGCGCCTTATTGGCTGTAACAACATGCTTACCAGCAGCAATTGCCTCTAGCACCAAGTCTTTAGCAATACCATAACCACCAATCAACTCAACAACGATGTCAATCTCAGGATTGTTAATCACCGCACGCGCATCGCTCACTACTTGAGCACAGTCTTTTACCAACTCTTTTGCGCGCTTGACATTTAAGTCGGCAACAGTATTAATTCGAATGCCGCGCCCAGCACGACGGGTTATTTCATCTTGGTTACGTTCGAGAACAGTGAATACGCCACCACCAACGGTGCCAATACCTAATAGACCTACTTGAATCGGTTTCATGATGCCTTTACTACAGTTGAAGAAGCCTTACGGCCTTGTTTATTACGATAACGCTCCAGAAAGCGTGCAAGGCGGCCAATGGCTTCCTTCAACACATCTTCGTGAGGCAAGAACACTACGCGGAAATGATCAGGCTTACCCCAGTTAAAACCAGAGCCCTGTACTAACAACACTTTTTCTTCTTTCAAAAGATCGGCAACAAATTGTTGATCATCCTCAATGGGATAAACCTCAGGATCCAATCTTGGAAATAAATACAAAGCTGATTTTGGCTTCACACAAGTAACGCCAGGAATTTCAATGATGAGTTTCCATGCGAGGTCGCGTTGCTTTGCAAGACGACCGCCCTCCCCCACCAAATCATTGATGCTTTGATAGCCGCCGAGCGCAGTCTGGATTGCATACTGACCAGGCACGTTTGCACAAAGACGCATAGAGGCCAACATATTGAGGCCTTCGATGTAATCGCGCACCATTTCCTTGTCGCCTGATACCACCATCCAGCCAGCGCGGTAGCCGCAGGAGCGGTAATTCTTGGATAAGCCGTTAAAGGTGATGATGACAACATCAGTAGATAATGAAGCTAATGAAAGATGCTTCTCCCCGTCGTACAACATCTTGTCGTAGATTTCATCGGCAAACAGAATCAAACCATGTTCACGGGCAATTTGCGTTAACTCTAGCAATACCTCTTTGGAGTAAATAGCACCTGTAGGATTGTTGGGATTAATCACCACAATCGCTTTAGTACGAGGCGTAATTTTCTTACGCAGATCATTTAAGTCAGGCGCCCAATCTTTAGATTCATCACAAAGATAATGCACGGGTGTTCCGCTCGACAAACTCACTGCAGCAGTCCACAGTGGGTAATCTGGCGTCGGCACTAAGACCTCATTACCATCATTCAAGAGTGCGTTCATTGAGAGTACGATGAGCTCAGAAACACCATTGCCGGTGTACACGTCATCCAAAGCTACGCCTTGAATACCTTTTTCCTGGTAATATTGCATGATCGCTTTGCGAGCAGCGAATATCCCTTTGGAGTCAGAATAGGCAGAAGCGTTACTTAAATTTCGAATCATGTCTAACTGAATTTCTTCAGGAGGATCAAAACCGAAAACCCCTACGTTTCCGATGTTTAATTTAATGATTTTGTGACCCTCTTCCTCCATGCGCTGAGCAAGCTCGAGCACCGGCCCACGTATGTCATAACAGACGTTTTCAAGCTTTTGGGACTTTAGGATCGGTTTCACAATAAATTTAATGGTAAGTTCTTGAAATATGAGAAAAAACAACTAGCTATAATCCACATAATTATGACAGAGAGCCCACTTGAAGCTTCAATCTGATCTCCATTCAGGAGCGAATACGATCACTGGCTACGGCGATGGCTACGTAGAGATCAATAAAGCTCCCTATGCACATGCCGTGCTTCTAAGCTCAGATGGCGCCATCTCAGAGTGGCCAGTCCAAGCATTTGATGATCTAGAGCCCAACCATTTCGCGCAAATGGTTGATTTAAAGCCAGAATTAATTCTGATAGGCACCGGCAGTCGTCAGCGATTCCCAAAGCCGGAACTTCTAAAAGCCTTGATTGAAGCAAAAATTGGCTTTGAAATCATGGATTCCCAGGCTGCCTGTCGAACCTACAGCATCTTGGTAGGCGAAGGACGCCAAGCTCTATTGGCTCTGATAGTGGAGCCCATTTAATGCAATTTAGCCAGATTCGGCAATCATCAGCCCTTAATCCAGGCAAGATTTTGCTGCTAGTCATCATTTATGCATTGCTTTGGTTTGGCACACTGAACTATCGTCACCTCATCCCTTCAGATGAAGGGCGTTATGCAGAAATCGCTCGCGAAATGCTGGTAACAGGCGACTGGATTACCCCGCGCTATAACGGCTATAAGTATTTTGAAAAGCCACCACTTCAAGCTTGGGCAACTGCTGCTTCATTTCAGATGTTTGGCATTGGTGACTGGCAAGCGCGTCTTTGGACCGCATTAACCGGCTTTCTCACCATTCTTTTTGTTGGCTTTACTGGCGCCAAAATTTATAACGCGAGAGCAGGCTGGTTGGCAGCAATTG
Organism: Polynucleobacter necessarius; assembly: GCF_900095205.1. Taxonomy (NCBI): domain Bacteria; kingdom Pseudomonadati; phylum Pseudomonadota; class Betaproteobacteria; order Burkholderiales; family Burkholderiaceae; genus Polynucleobacter; species Polynucleobacter necessarius. The sequence continues at coordinate 1,552,876 of NZ_LT606951.1, forward strand.
TGTTGGCATCCAGTCCGATGTGGGTTATCAGCGGTCATTTCAATTCGCTAGATATGGGCCTCTCCTCTTTTTTGGTTGCAGCACTCTGTAGCTTGTTGCTAGCCCAAAGTTCTCATAATAAAAATAGCTGTCGCAATTGGATGTGGGTTTGTTGGATTTTCATGGCGCTGGCGACCTTATCCAAGGGCGTGATTGGTGCCGCAATTCCTGCAATGGTATTTATTGCCTATTCCATTAGTACGTGGGATTGGAAAATTTGGGCCCGCTTGCGTTTATTCAGCGGAAGCGTTTTATTTCTAGCAATCACAGCTCCGTGGTTTGTGTTGATTGCGCAACGTAATCCTAAGTTCCTAGAATTCTTTTTTATTCATGAGCATCTACAGCGCTTTACCCAAGACGCACACAGCAGAACAGGCCCTATTTATTATTTTGTTCCCCTACTCCTCATTGGCATCCTGCCATGGGCTCTTCAAATTCCAGGTGCTGTGGCTCAGGCTTGGAGCGAGCGTCGTCGCGAGTTTTCTGCTGGTTGGTTATTGGTATGCTGGTTTGTAGTGATATTTGCCTTTTTTAGCGTCTCACGCTCAAAGTTACCGGGATACATCATCCCTATTTTTCCCGCACTCGCCTTAGTGATTGGCAATCGTTTAGATCGCTTACTCGGAGATACCAATACCATGGCATTGCCTTGGAAATTACAAACGCTTGCGTTTGCCATTCTTGGTTGTGTTGGCTTTTTCTTTCTAGATGCTATTGGAAAGCAAGCAAGGCCCGATGAAATTGAAGCGTATGCGCAATACACCTACTGGGTGATTGCCGCATTAGTGGTACTAGCATCTTTTAGCGCTTATGCCGCATGGCGAAGTAAACGTGATGGCACTCGAAGCATCTTGAGTTTTGCTTGTGGATTTTTTCTTTACGCCATTATTGCTGGCACAGGACATGAGACCTTAGGCCACGCAGTTTCTGGTATCGATCTCGTAGAACGGGTGAAAGCCTCTATCCCTGAAAAAGTAAACTTCTATTCCGTTCGGCTTTTAGACCACACTGTTCCATTCTATTTAGGCAGAACGATGATCATGGTGGAATCACCTGACGAGCTCGAATTTGGTGTTAATCAAGAGCCCGAGCTCTGGATGCCGACTTTAGAGGCTTTTATTGGTCGCTGGAAAGAAGATCAAACCGCCTACGCCATCATGGTTCCCGAGCAATTTGATGCACTTCAAGCTCAAAATCTTCCAATGGTAGAGGTTGATCGTGACTCACGTAGAGTTATTGTGAAACATCCTGATGTGGCGAACGTGACGCAGTAACACTGTAATATCTGAGACATCATGTCAAATACCAGCTCTGAATTTATTCCGTTTACGCGCCCCAGTTTCAATCAAGAAACCATTGATGCTGTTTCAGAGATATTGCGTTCGGGATGGGTGACATCCGGCCCTAAGCTCGCAGAGTTTGAATCTACTTTAAGCAAGTATTTTGGTGATCGTCCAGTTCGTTGCTTTGCAAATGGCACTGCCACCATGAAGATCGCCCTTCAAGTTGCAGGCATTGGTGCCGGGGATGAAGTGATTACCACTCCAATTTCTTGGGTAGCAACATCCAATGTCATTTTGAGTGTTGGTGCAAAGCCCATATTCGTTGATATCGATCCAGTTACCCGAAATATTGATCTCAATAAAGTATCTGCTGCAATCACCCCCAAGACTCGCGCCATCATGCCAGTCTATTTAGCAGGCCTACCGGTTGACATGGATCAACTCTATGCTCTCGCAGAACAATACAAACTTCGTGTCATTGAAGATGCCGCTCAAGCCTTTGGATCACAGTGGAAAGGTAAGAAGATCGGTAGCTTCGGTGACTTAATCAGTTTCAGTTTTCAAGCCAATAAAAATCTCACCACTGTTGAAGGCGGATGTCTAGTCTTAAACAATGCAGATGAGGCCAAACTCGCAGAGAAATTCCGCCTCCAAGGCTTAACTCGTCAAGGCATAGATGGCATGGATGTTGATGTCCTTGGCGGGAAAGATAACTTGACTGATGTGAATGCCGCCATTGGTCTTGAGCAATTAAAACAACTACCCTCGTACCAAGCACGTCGAACTAATTTAGCCCGTCAATACTTTGATGTGATGCGTAACAAATTAAAAGCTGCCGGTTTAGTAGGTTTGAAATTAGAGCTTCCAGTGGAAAACTTTACTGATAGTAATTGGCATATGTTTCAGGTTGTGTTGCCACTTGAGCAATTGAATGCCGACCGCGCCCAAATCATGGCTGACTTAAAGGAGATTGGCATCGGCACCGGTGTTCACTACCCAGCCATCTCTGGCTTTACGCTCTATAAAAACCAAGGCTATAAAACCTCAGATACACCCATTGCTGAACGTATTGGCAAATCTATTCTGACCCTTCCTTTATTCCCCGCAATGGCGGATGAAGATATTGGCCGTATCGCCAGGGGATTAGTCGGAATTCTGGTGAAATACACCAAAAACTAGTGTTCTTGGGTTGAGACCGAAGAATCAGGCAAAATTGCGGCATGACTGCACATTTAGCCGCCAACCCAACACTGAGCATTGTTATCCCCGTATACAACGAGGAAGATGGGCTTCAGGCTCTGTTTGATCGCTTATATCCAGCATTAGATGCATTGGCTGCTAAACGAAACATCACTTACGAAATCGTTTTTGTTAACGATGGCAGCAAAGATCACTCTGCTGGCATTCTATCGAAGCAAGTAGAGTTGCGCCCCGATGTGACTCGCGCTGTTTTATTCCATAGCAACTTTGGGCAGCACATGGCCATCATGGCTGGGTTTGAATATGCTCAAGGCGAATACATCATTACCCTAGATGCTGACTTACAAAATCCACCCGAAGAAATTGATGCGCTCACTGAGCAATTATTAAAAGGTCATGATTACGTCGGCACTATTCGAGCTAATCGTCAAGACAGCTTCTTTCGAAAATTTGCCTCTCGCGCCATGAATCGCTTGCGTGAAAATATCACCTGCATCACGATGACCGATCAAGGCTGTATGTTGCGTGGCTATAGCCGTCGCATTGTTGATCTAGTTCGTCAATGTGATGAAAGCAATACCTTCATTCCGGCATTGGCTTATACCTTTTCTGCGAATCCAGTTGAAATATCCGTCAAGCATGAAGAGCGTTTTGCTGGTGAATCTAAATACCCGTTGTATCAACTCATACGCTTGAATTTTGATTTAGTGACAGGCTTCTCTATCATGCCGCTGCAGATCTTTTCGATCCTTGGCATACTTCTATCACTAGCAGCTGGCAGCTTATTCCTCTACCTACTGATACGCCGCTTTGTTTTGGGTGCTGAGGTTGAGGGTGTATTTACCCTCTTTGCGCTCACATTTTTCCTCATAGGCGTGATGCTATTTGGACTGGGCCTCTTGGGTGAATACATTGGCCGTATTTACCAGCAAATTCGCAAGCGTCCGCGCTATGTTGTTCAAACTGTCTTAGAGAAAAAATAATTGCACGCGGTCGTTTTTGCTTATCACGACGTAGGAGTCAACTGCCTCAAAGCACTTCTCAATGCCGGCATTCAAATTGACCTCGTGCTTACGCACCAAGATGACCCCAATGAGAATGTTTGGTTTGGAAGCGTAGCAAAATTATGCAATGAGAATAATATTCCATATATCACCCCCAGCTCTAGCGAACTACTGGGGTTGATTCCAAAGATTCAAGCGATAGCGCCTGATTACATTTTCTCTTTCTACTATCGCTTTATGATTCCTGAGCAAATTTTGGTATGCGCCAAAATTGCCGCACTCAATATGCATGGCTCGCTGCTACCAAAGTATCGCGGGCGGGCGCCAGTCAATTGGGCAATTCTGCATGGCGAAACTCAAACTGGTGCTACTTTGCATATCATGGAAGCAAAACCCGATGCTGGAGATATTGTTGGGCAGGCATCAGTGAATATTGGTCCAAATGAAACTGCTACAGACGTCTTTGGCAAAGTTAGCAAAACTGCCGTGAATGTGATTCAACAAGTCTTGCCAAGCTTGATTCGAGGAAATGTTCCCCGCACGCCCAACGAGCTACAAAAAGGCAGTTATTTTGGCGGAAGGAAGCCGTCTGATGGGCAAATTCATTGGAATCAGACCGCCCAACAGATCCATGACCTAGTTAGGGCCGTTGCACCCCCCTATCCAGGCGCCTTTACAGACTATCAGGGCAAGGTCATGATTGTGGCCCGCACCAGTCTAAAAGGGCCATTTCCGGCGAATCTTGATCTTGGGGTTTGCGGCATCCAAGTGGTTGATAATCGGGTATTCAGCATTTGTGGTGATCACCAAGCTTTAGAAATCTTGGAATGGTTTCCAGCAAGCAAATAAATTAGATTAAAACGAGGCAGTAAAGATGAAAAAAGTACTCATTCTTGGTGTTAATGGATTTATCGGTCACCACCTATCCAAACGCATTCTTGAGACAACCGATTGGGATGTCTATGGCATGGATATGCAAAATGATCGCTTAGGTGATTTAGTCAATCATCCACGTATGCATTTCTTTGAGGGTGACATCACCATCAATAAAGAATGGGTTGAGTACCACATTCGCAAATGCGACGTTATCTTGCCCTTGGTTGCGATTGCGACTCCAGCAACATACGTACAACAACCACTGAAAGTATTTGAGCTCGACTTCGAAGCCAATTTACCAATCGTGCGTTCTGCCGTGAAATACAAAAAGCATTTGGTATTTCCTTCTACATCCGAAGTGTATGGCATGTGTGAAGACAGTGAATTCGATCCCGCTAAATCAAATATGGTTTATGGCCCTATTAATAAACCACGTTGGATTTATGCATGCTCTAAGCAGTTAATGGATCGCGTGATTTGGGGATATGGCATGGAAGGTTTGCAGTTTACCCTTTTCCGTCCATTTAATTGGATTGGTCCTGGCTTAGATAGCATCTACACACCAAAAGAAGGCTCATCCCGTGTGGTCACCCAATTCCTTGGGCATATCGTCCGCGGTGAATCAATCAACGTCGTTGATGGTGGCGCCCAGAAGCGCGCCTTTACCTATGTTGACGATGGTATCGACGCCCTCATGCGCATCATCGATAACAAAGATGGTGTTGCTAACGGCAAAATCTATAACATCGGCAATCCAAAGAACAACCACTCGATTCGTGAACTAGCAAATCAAATGCTAGATATTGCTTGCAGCATTCCTGAGTATGCGAAGACTGCAAATGAAGTGAAGATTGCGGAAACCACCTCTGGTGCATATTACGGTGAAGGCTATCAAGACGTGCAGAATCGCGTTCCAGCAATTGATAACACTATGAATGAACTTGGTTGGAAGCCAACTACTACAATGTCCGATGCGTTGAAGAATATTTTTGAAGCCTATCGCGAAGATGTAGAAAAAGCGCGTACCTTAGTCGATAAAGAATAAGCAAAACAAAGGATTCATGGCTAAGATTGCTCTCAAGGTAGATGTTGATACCTTACGCGGCACCAAAGAGGGCGTACCTAATCTTGCTCGTACCCTAGATCGCTTTGGTTTAAAGGCAACCTTTCTTTTTAGCTTAGGTCCAGACCATATGGGATGGGCCTTAAAGCGCGTCTTTCGCCCAGGCTTTCTGAAAAAAGTTAGTCGCACTTCTGTCGTGGAGCACTACGGCATCAAAACATTACTATATGGCGTTCTTATTCCAGGGCCTGATATTGGTAAAAAGGCTGCCGCTGAAATGCGCACCATAGGTCAAGCGGGTCATGAGACAGGCATTCACACTTGGGATCATGTGGCTTGGCAAGATGCGGTTCGCAATCAAGATGCATCTTGGACTAAAGCAATGATGCAAAAAAGTTGGGATCGCTTTCTGGAGATTTTTGGCCATGCTCCAGTAACTTATGGTGCTGCAGGCTGGCAAATGAATGCTGCTGCTTTTGAGCAACTGGATCAATGGGGTATCGCCTATTCCTCGGATGGCAGAGCAGAGCCCAACCTGATGCCATATCGCCTCGCTCTACCCGCTGGCAAAGCTAAGCACGTCCAGTATCCAACCACCCTCCCCACCTTTGATGAGCTTATCGGTATTGATGGTGCCGATGAATTTGGTGCGGTTAAAAAATTACTTGAAATTACTCAGAGCAATCCAAATGACCAAGTCTTCACGCTTCACGCTGAGCTGGAAGGACAAAAGCTCTTGCCCGCATTTGAGCAATTATTGGCTGAGTGGCTAAATCAGGGTCACGAGCTAGTAACCATGGGTGAACTGCACAAATCCTGGGAAGCCACCAAACAGCTAGATAAAATAGCCGTACTACCACTAACCTGGGGTGAAATACCTAATCGCAGTGGCGAATTAATCATTCAAAATAATTAAAATTAGAGACAATCCATTAAAGAGGGGTCATCATGACAGTAGCAATTGGTCAACCTATACCGCAGTGTGCGATTCCAGCGACATCGGGATTAACTTTTACCCCCGACTCTGCCAAAGGCAAGAAGTTAGTGCTGTATTTTTACCCAAAAGATATGACTCCAGGTTGCACTGCCGAGTCAGGTGGATTTAGAGACAATATTGATGCTTTTACTAAAGCCAATACCCTAATTGTGGGGGTCTCTCGCGATAACCTCAAATCACACGACAACTTCCGTAGCAAATTAGAACTTCCATTTGAGCTGGTTGCTGACACAGAAGAAGTACTCTGCCAACTATTTGGCGTTATGAAGATGAAAAATATGTATGGCAAACAGGTTCGTGGCGTAGAGCGCAGCACTTTCCTATTTGACTCATCTGGCAACCTGGTTAAAGAGTGGCGTGGTCTTAAGGTTCCTGGCCATGTGACAGAGGTATTACAAGCCGCCCAAGCCGCTAAATAATTTTTACAATAATTTTCTGGTGGGTGCTTGCAAACCCCAAATTTTGGGGTAAAGCGATTCACATGCACCGTAAACGACGGGAAAGTCAGATAGTCCGTTTGAACCGTAAGCCTGAATATCTAAGATCAGGTGTGGTGAGTAACCCCTCCACTTTTCCAATCTTGCTGCAACCCATTTCGTAATAAACCGTCAACGCACTCCGCTTGGCGGTTTTTTCTTTTAGGAGAGTTCATGCCACCGCCCCCAATCCCCACTCAAATTGCTGATCAAGTGAAACTCAGTCGCAAAGATACTCCTGACTTAGAAAAACCGCCCAGCTCAAGCAAAACCAGTGGTAGTAGAAACTTCTGATTGGGCTAACGATGCAGAGGAGGATTTATCTGCAGCAGAAGTGGCTCTTGAAAAAATCAAAGCCGATCGTAGCCCTCTTCGTAATGAGTGCAGTGAGAGCAAAGCGCCTATGCCTGCAAAACCAAAACGTGTTGTTCGCACAGGTCCTCCAAGCTTATTTGTCCTAGATACAAACGTATTAATGCATGATCCAAGCCCATTGTTCCGCTTCTCGGAACACATGACCTCTACCTTCCCATGACTACTCTTGAGGAGTTAGATAACCACAAAAAGGGAATGACTGAGGTAGCGCGCAATGCCCGTACAGTCAGTCGATCCCTAGACCAGTTGATTGCTGGTATAAGTGGCACCCTTGATGACGGTATTCTATTAAACAAGCTTGGCAACCAAGATGTAACTGGTCGTCTATTTTTCCAAACCAAACTTTCCATTCAGCCATTACCTGAGGGCCTACCTGAAGGTAAAGGGGACAACCTCATTTTGGCAGTAGTTAGTGAACTGCAAAAAACTCGCAAAGGTCAAGAGGTGGTATTGGTATCAAAAGATATCAATATGCGCATTAAAGCGCGCGCACTTGGCTTACCCGCTAAAGACTACTTCAATGATCAAGTATTAGAAGATCGTGACTTGATGTATGCGGGTGTGATGACATTGCCAGCAGATTTTTGGCCGAAGCACGGTAAGGATATGGAGAGTTGGGCTGACTCTAAATCTGGCACGATGTTCTACCGCGTTACTGGCCCAACAGTGATGAATATGCTGGTGAATCGGTTTGTATATCAAGAAAACCCAGATGGCTCAACACCCTTCTACGCACAAGTAAAAGAGATCAACGGCAAGACCGCTCTCCTACAAACCTTAAGAGATTTCTCCCATCAGAAAAATAACGTTTGGGGCGTAACCGCTCGCAATCGTGAGCAAAACTTTGCGATGAATCTCTTAATGAATCCTGATGTTGATTTTGTGACCCTGCTTGGTCAAGCCGGTACCGGAAAAACCCTGTTGGCATTGGCAGCAGGCTTAGAACAAGTGCTGGATAGCAAACGCTACAACGAGATCATTATCACACGCGTAACAGTGCCAGTTGGCGAAGACATTGGCTTCTTACCGGGTACTGAAGAAGAAAAAATGCAGCCTTGGATGGGTGCATTTGATGACAACTTAGAGGTACTGCAACGCAATGATGATGGCGGCGCGGAGAGTGGGGTCGGGCTGCTACTCAAGAATTGATTCGCTCCCGCATCAAAGTAAAAAGTATGAATTTCATGCGCGACAGAACTTTTGTTAGCAAGTTTGTCATCATTGATGAAGCGCAAAATTTAACCCCAAAACAAATGAAGACCTTAGTTGGCCGCGCTGGACCAGGAACCAAGATCATTTGTTTAGGTAATATTGCACAGATTGATACACCTTACTTAACTGAGGGATCTTCCGGCTTAACCTACGTAGTTGATCGCTTAAAGGTTGGCGTCATGGCGGTCATGTCACCCTAGCTCGTGGCGAGCGTTCACGTCTTACGGATCATGCAGCTGACGCACTTTAAGAAACCCACCTCATGCCGCACTCTCATGGGGTGCGGCATTTTTATTTGCACCCTCATCTTTCTCAGCGGATGTAGCACCTCTAGCAATAAATCATCCAATCCTAAAATTGCTCAATTTAAGCAAGATACGAGCGTAGGCACTGAGGATATTTCTATCGCAGCAGTAGGTTTGGTTGATGTCCCCTATCGCTTTGGCGGCAACACTCCCAAAGGTGGCTTCGACTGCAGCGGACTCATTGTCTATGTTTACAACAAAGCAGCGGGCATTAAACTGCCAAGAACTATTCAGCTCATGAGTAGTAAAGGACGCAGTGTTGAGAATGAACCTCCAGCTCCTGGCGATTTAGTATTTTTTAATACGACCGGTGAAAAATATTCTCACGCCGGCATCTATGTTGGACAAAGACGATTTGTTCATGCCCCCAGCGCAGGAGGCACGGTGCGATTGGATTACATCACCACACCTTACTGGGCCGCTAAGTTTACTGAGGCACGACGAATAGCCCCCCAGCAATGAATTAAAGACCTACTGTGTAAGTGGGTAAGCGCTGTTGCTGACGTTATAGCTTGATAAGATTCTTGGCGATAGATGCCATTTAAACCGAGTCTTTCTCGACTGCTAAGATCATAAAAAATACCTAGACTTACAGTCGGTCTAATGGTGCGATAGTTACTATTCATCGCGACGTTAAAGTCACCATTGCCACTAGTGATTAGGTTGCCAATGTTTGCATTCACATCTTTCTCCACGCCTGCGCTAAGTGCGATATTGGTTTTCTCATTCAACTTATGAAAACCAATTAATCCTGCAAGTACTGTTGATGTGTAATTATTGATACCATTGTAGGTAAGCGGGCTAGACACCGTCGAAGACTGAGCCTCAACATAACTTCCCATGCCTCCCACAACATAACGTATTCCAGCATAGGGCGATATAACGCTTGTATTGCCTACCCCAAAACCATATTTCACAGTACCCCCAACACTCCTTGAGTATTTAATCCCGTAGACCCTGTGCCTGCCTCAGAAACACCAATCACAGGACAAGTTAAGGTGGTCTGCTTATTCGCATAACCCGCCGCCATCTTTACCTCTAAACCAGTGCCATCCTGACTTTGTGACCATACCCCAAATACACCGACACCATTGGACCATTATTAAGCTGAGCAATCCCTCCTGGTGTACTTTGCGAAAGGTTTTGATCTAGATAACCCCCAAATCGCAAATTAGGCGAAAAGCGATAAGCGCTAATAATCAGTGCGCTAACAGTGTTATTTGGAAATGCACTAATACCAGTAAATCGACCACCTGCAGAGACGCAAATATTGTTGGGGCCAAACAATGAGCAATCGTAAGTCATGCCATTAATTACACCGGCTGACTGCATAGCAAACAAACCTTGAAGACTATTCCCTAATGCAGCTACAGAAGCTTGAGTGTCGCAATTTATAGGGGCAATCAAATAGGAATCTGCTAATAAAGCCGCTTTCAACTCTGCCAAGGTTGGAGGCGCTGATGATAGAGGAGCGGGTTGAATCACAAGATCAGTCTGAGTAGCTGGGCCACCCACGCGATGCACCAAAGCCCATTGATAAACATTACCCCCCGAGGTAAATGTTCTATATGAATTACCTAGATTATTAAGCTTTAATCCATTTAATACTGTTGCATACGTATTGTTATAAGTCAGTGAAGAGGCGCTATTAATATTGAAATTCATAACACCTGTAACAGCTCCAGCACTAACGTCCAACTTACCGTAGCTGGACGGACTAGAAAACAATCACGTTGTAATTAGTTGGTAGGATCCCAGAATATGTGAGTGGGGTAGACTCACCTTGAGAGTTGGACAAACTAACAATGTTGCCGGTATTAAAGATGCTAAATGAATTTGCGCCAGAGGTATTGATGGAGCCGGTATTCAGAACGCTAACCGCACCAACACCAGAGACCTGAATACCATATGCCGCTGTACCGCTTGTTGTAATCGTGCCCGTATTCGTGATCGTATTCAGAGCTAGTATTAGTTGCGCCAGAATTCAAACGCATACCAGCCGAATTAGCTCCAGAAGTAGTAATTGAGCCAGCATTACTTAGCGTATTTGCAGTGGAACTTGAATTAGTAGCACTAACATAAATACTTACTGCATTGCCACCTGCAGTAATAATTTGGCCCCCAACGAGGTTATTCAAACTATTGCCACCTGCCTGTGAACGACCGTTTGCACCAGCAGAAATACCATATCCATTAAAAAATGAACTGATATTTAGTGTGCCGGAATTATTTACAGTAGCTCCACTTCCTAATCCAATGGTTGAACCAACAACAGTATAAACAGTCCCAGAAGTAACGGTAACAGTTACACCATTTCCTTGAGTAGTATTCGTGGGAGATGTAACGCCGCCGCCCGTTGCTACTGTCTCTGGAGATGTAGCGCCTGCATTAATCGGCATACAAGTAATATTTTCGCCGCCAGTAGGTGTATATGTATACGTACCAGGAACTGTCGGGGTAGAGACAGCATTATTATTACCCGTCAAAATACATTTAGCATTACTTTATGCATATGAAACACCGAATTCTAAAATGAATGTTAGCGCTGTTAGCACAAGAAAAATACAAAAACGCCGATGGATATTTTGAGATTGAAGGTATTTCATGAGAAGGGATTAATTAATTTTTTATTGTGATATTAATTTTAAATTTTTATTCATAAGAATCATAATTACCTATAAAGTGAACATCTATTAACCCTAGGGCTAATACCTAATCGCTCTTTTATAGGAAATAATCATTTCTTAGGCTTTAAGATATTTTTATCGTAATGAGATTGGAAAGTAGCAATGAAAGAAATAGATTTAAACCGTATTCAAGAGATATTGGTTACCGCCGCCACTGATATTGGCCTAAAGATTTTGGTTGCGATTGCCTTTTGGGTAATTGGTCGCTGGTTAATTGGCATCGCATTGAGCATTATTCGCAAAGGCCTAGAGGCACAGAAATTAGACACCACCATCCTGCGTTATGTGGGCTCAGTCGTTTCAGTAACTTTGAATATTCTTCTTGTTGTTGGAATTCTTGGTTATTTTGGAATTCAAACAACCAGCTTTGCCGCTTTAATTGCTACCGCTGGTGTTGCCATTGGAGCAACATGGGCAGGTTTACTCTCGAATTTTGCGGCAGGTGTTTTTGTAATCGTATTGCGTCCATTTAAAGTGGGCGATTTTATTACGGCAGGTGGAGTAACTGGCACAGTGAAAGAAATTGGTCTATTTTCTTCAACCATTTATACGCCAGATAATATTGCCACCATGATTGGTAACACCAAGATTTTGGGTGACACTATCCAAAACTTTAGTCATAGCCCTTATCGTCGTGTTGATCTTAAATGTCAACTTTCTGGTGCAACAGATCAAAATGCTGCGATGGCTTTGCTACGTGAAAAGATTGCCACTATTCCCAATGTTCTGCAGGATCCAGCGGTTGAGGTGAATATTCTAGAGTTCAATCTAGTTGGCCCCGTCTTAGCTGTGCGCCCATATTGCAGTAATGATTTTTATTGGCAGGTATATTTTGATAGCAACCGCATCATGAGTGAATCTCTTGCTGCAGCTGAATTCCCAGCGCCAGTAGCCTCACAGAATATGATTGTGAAGCAGAATTAATTTTTAATATTAGAATGAACGTAGTGTCTATTTGCCGTAGAAGTAAATCCACAATTACTAAGGAGAATGGGTATGAAAAAAATCATCATCGCTTTAAGTATTGCACTCAGTTTTGCGATTCCTACCGCGGCCTTTGCCGATCAAGCAGCTTGTGAAGCTAAAGCAGTTAGTAAAGAAGATGGTAAGCCACTCTATGGCGCTACAAAGGCTGCTCGATTAAAAAGTGTGAAGGCGGTAAGTAAGATTACCCAGAGTAATTTTTCTCTGCCTCATGAAAAAGCCTCGCATGCGAGGCTTTTTCTTTATCTGTTTAATTTTGCATTTACTTAGAACGGCTCGTAACCACCAAAAGAGTATCCAATAGACCCCATCGCCAAGTTGTCAAACTTGGTATATGGACCTTGCCAGCTTAAGCGCACTGTACCGATCGGGCCATTACGTTGCTTACCAATGATGATCTCTGCTACACCTTTGTCGGTAGTGGTATCTGGGTGATAAACCTCATCACGATAGATAAACATAATTAGGTCAGCATCTTGCTCAATAGCGCCGGATTCACGCAAATCAGACATAATCGGGCGCTTGTTAGGACGTTGCTCCAGACCACGATTTAACTGCGAGAGCGCCACTACGGGACACTGCAATTCTTTTGCAATAGACTTGAGCGAGCGAGAGATTTCAGAAATTTCTGTTGCTCTATTTTCCGAACCTGAGCCACTCATCAACTGCAAATAGTCAATCACCACCAAACCAAGAGTGCCACCAAAGTTTCTGGCGATACGACGTGCACGTGCACGCAGTTCTAGACTGGATAAAGAACCGGTCTCATCTATCAAAATTTGAGTATTGCTTAAACGCGCAATCGCATCCGTTACGCGTGGCCACTCATCATCTTGCAACTTACCAGTGCGCATACGACCTTGATCAACGCGCCCTACCGATCCAAGCAAACGGGCAGCCAACTGTTCGCCTGACATCTCCATGGAGAACACGACAACTGGTAAACCTTCAGCTAGGGCGACATTCTCAGCAATATTTAATGCGAAGGCTGTCTTACCCATCGAGGGTCTTCCAGCAACAATGACCAAGTCACCTTTTTGTAAACCGCTAGTTTGTTTATCTAAATCCAAGAAACCAGTTGCTATACCCGTAATATCGCTTCCGCCTTGACGGTTATAAAGCTCATCAATACGAGCAACCACGGTTTTTAATAAAGGTTCAATCTCGAGGTAATCAGCCTTACGACTACCCTCTTCACCAATCTGGAGAATACGTGACTCTGCTTCATCCAAAAGCGTTCTAACAGTACGACCTTCTGGCACAAATACAGAATTAACAATGCTGTCAGAAGCTTCAATCAAGCGGCGCAAAATACTGCGGTCACGAACAATATCAGCGTAACCTTTAATGTTGGCTGCACTAGGAGTGTTTTGCGCAAGAGAATTAAGGTAGTCAATACTGACTAAGTCACCACCCTGCTCAGATTTAATCGCGTCATAAACAGTGATGACGTCAGCAGGATGATTGTCGCCAACCAAACGTGCGATGACCTTATAGATCAGAGCATGTTCAGGGCGATAAAAATCTTTGTCGTTTAATACTCCGCCAAGGTTATCCCAAGAGGAGTTATCGATCAGTAGACCGCCGAGCAAAGACTGCTCGGCTTCTACTGAATGCGGCGGAACTTTTAAAGCCTGCACGACTGCATCCCCAGAACCCATCATGCTGGGATTCAGCGTAACGGAACGTGAACGGGATTCAGCCATGAGGCTAGTTTACAAGTTTTAAAACTTAAGCTTGCTCGCCAACCACACGAATAGTGATGTCTGCAATGACGCCGGTATGAACAGCAACCGCCACAGGGTGATCACCAACCATTTTCAATGGGCCGGTAGGCAAACGTACTGAAGACTTCTCAATTGTGAAGCCTTTAGCTTTCAACGCATCAGCGATGTCATGGTTGGTTACAGAACCAAACAAGCGACCGTCAACTCCAGCTTTCTGACCGATTTCGAGAACCAAGTCTTTAAGCTTTGCGCCAACCGCTTCAGCAGCAGCCAATTTCTCAGCAGCCACTTTTTCCAATTCAGCACGGCGAACTGCAAAGTCAGCAATTGCTGCATCAGTTGCACGACGAGCTTTACGTTGCGGGATTAAGAAATTGCGAGCGTAACCGTCTTTAACGCGAACGATGTCACCAAGGTTGCCCAGGTTAATTACTTTTTCTAAAAGAATGATTTGCATTGAGGGCTCCTAATTATTTCTTATGTTGATCGGAGAATGGCAACAAAGCCAAGAAACGAGCACGCTTGATAGCAGTGTCCAACTGACGCTGATATTTAGCTTTTGTGCCTGTCAAACGAGCAGGAGTGATCTTGGCGTTTTCGCCAATAAAATCCTTCAATGTATCTACATCTTTGTAGTCAATCTGTTCTACGCCAGCAACAGTGAAACGGCAATAACGCTTACGCTTGAACAATGGGTTCTGAGCTGGTTTCTTTTTGAAATCGGGTTTCTTTCCAAACGCCATGATGATTTCCTCTTTAATTTTTCAATTGAATATGGGTAATATGGAAAACAAGTCTTTGATTACGTAGAGTCTTGGGCGCTAAGAATCCCTCAAACACTGCTTCAGCACCTAAATCCATTCGCTCTAAATCCTTTTGTACCGGACCGATTGTGATGGCTTCAACGATCATCTGAATTTTCCTTGCCACTCCTACCTCGTTTGCTTGTCCGCTATGTTCTAGCTGGCAATGCATCACCGGTATTCCTGCTGGTGTAAATCGAATCGCGTCTTTAGATACCAAGATTGCAGTTAGGTTGAAATGATTCAACGCCGTTCCGCTTCTCTGATACGCTTTCTAGTCTGTGTATTCCTCTTCAAATTTCTAACTTAGGCTGCCGCTTACAGGAGCGTCGGCTTGGGCTGATTTGCGCGCTTCTTCACGTTGCACTTCTTTCATCATGATGGAAGGCTCTGTTTCAGCTTTCTTAGTCTTGATGATGAGGTGACGCAAAACAGCATCGTTAAATTTGAACGCATGCT
Source organism: Polynucleobacter necessarius (assembly GCF_900095205.1). NCBI lineage: Bacteria > Pseudomonadati > Pseudomonadota > Betaproteobacteria > Burkholderiales > Burkholderiaceae > Polynucleobacter > Polynucleobacter necessarius. The sequence goes on from NZ_LT606951.1 coordinate 1,568,366, forward strand.
CAAGCTTTTCCAGAGTTTTCTGGTCGCACTCAATATTCATGCAAACGTAGTGGGCTTTAGCAAGCTTGTCGATCATGTAAGCCATCTGACGACGACCCCAATCTTCAATACGATGAATTTTGCCGCCCGCAGCTGCTAATGTAGCTTTGTAACGATCGATCATCGCTGGCACTTGCTCGCTTTGGTCCGGATGGACGATAAAGACGATTTCATAATGACGCATCTAACACTCCTTAAGGATAAAGTCACCTGGGCGTCTTGCTAAGCTCTGATGGTTGTGAACTCAGCGCCAATGTGACAAGGTAGTAACAAATTGTAGGTACTGCATACAACACTTTTACAGCCGCTTTTCAGCGCTTACCGAATTACTGACAAGGCTGCTATTCTAGCAAAAAATTCCTGCCAAGTCAGGGATTTACCTGCTGATTGAGCTTGTTTTTCAGCATTCAAGGACAACTGCAGGGCAATTCTGGCCCTAGGAGCCGACAGACTGCCTGACGCTAGGCATCCAGAAATATCGACCTCCGGTAAGTCAACAACCGTTTCTCCCGCCCCGGTTCTGCTTGTTCTAACCAAGGCAATACCGTGCTTGACTGCTGCTTATTAAGGATTCCTTCCAGGCATCATGAAAGCCGCCTATACCCGTGTCCCAGCAAGAATTAACCCCTTCTACCTTGAGTTCAAACCAGTGGGTGATGGTTTCAGAGCGTGCGCCCGCATGGCTCGTTAATATTTCTACCCAAGGCCACTCATTTGCCTTTGGAATGGGCAAATCCTCGATCCAAGCGCCTGAACCGCTTTCACGCCCGAGAGCCAAGATGGATTAATAATCCAACGGAGCTACTGGGTGAAGCCTGAATAGGTGCATTTAGAGCCCTACCGTGTCGTTTTGAAAGATCCATGCCCCATACAACCGCGACCGTCCATAACCGCGTAGATGCCACCAGGGCAATTGTCAATGGAGGTTGAAGCCCAGCGAATTGCATCTAGCAGATTTGACGGCCCATCTGCTTGGGGGCATTAGCTGGCAACATCGCGCCGGTCAGGATGACTCTTTTGCCCAAATTTTGAGCAAATTTTCCACAGGTAAGCTGCAAAAAGACTCCGGTTTCTTCAATCGTATCGGTTCCGTGTGAGTGATCACTATCCCTTTGACCAAGGTGTTATCAATGGCAGCCCTCACAATCTCACCAAGCAGGCTCAATAAAGGCTCCGTGAGATTGCGACTGTTGATATTGGCAACCTGCTGAGCAACTAGCTTAATTTCTTCAGGGATGGCCGATTGAATGTGCGTCAACAAGGAAGCAATTTCAACACGCCCAGCCTCATATTGCATGGGATTTTCATCTGGTCTAGCAGCGATTCCAGCAATCGTGCCTCCCATCATCCCTAAAACTAAGATATGGGGTGAATTTTGTGCATTATTTTGAATTGAGCTCATTCCTTCATTATCCCCTCTAAATTGCTTGATATATCAAAAACTGCTGTATACAATCCCAGTATGGACATAAACACAGTCGATTTCCCGGAGGAGCTGACTGCCCTCCCCAAACTCACTCCGCGTCAGAATGAGATATTGGAGTTAATTACCAAGGCTATCGATGAGAGCGGCCTGCCGCCAACGCGAGCAGAGATTGCGACCCAACTCGGATTTGCCTCTGCAAATGCAGCTGAGGAACATTTACGTGCATTAGCAAAAAAAGGTTATATCAAACTAACACCTGGCACATCACGCGGCATTCGTATCCCGCAACGATTCAATCAATCACATAACAGCAATAAATATCGTCAATTATCTTTGCCATCAGGAACACTTCAGCAACTGACATTACCCTTAATTGGACGTGTTGCTGCTGGATCACCGATCATGGCTGTACAACATATTGAAAAACATGTGCCTATTGACCCGAGCTTATTTAGCAAGGGTGCTGATTACTTATTAAAAGTAAAAGGTATGAGCATGCGTGATGCAGGAATTTTGGATGGCGACTACTTGGCAGCGAGAAAAACGACTGAAGTTCGCAATGGTGACATCGTAGTAGCTCGCCTAGATGACGAAGTTACGGTCAAGCGTTGGCAACAAAAGAAAACTGCCAACGGCATGGTCATTGAGTTACAAGCAGAAAATCCAGACTTCAAAAATATTTTGGTAGACGATCGTCAGCCTAATTTTGCAATTGAAGGCCAGGCAGTTGGTCTGATTCGAGCTGAAGGACTATAAGGCAGCCCCTTGAAACAAAAGGCCTCTTATTAGAGGCCTTTTTTAATTTCATCAATCAGCAGATTGATTGGTAACTTCCTTACTTACGGACAGGAGCTACTACGTTTGCATTCTTTGGTGACGAAGTAATAATAATGACTGATTTTGGTCCGCCGAGAGAACTATCCACAATTTCTACAGTTGCAGTTCTATCACCCTTTGTAAAAACTAAAATACTAGTTTTTGCCTTCACTGCAGTGACCGTTGTCCAACCATTCTTAGGGTACTCAGATTGAAAAAATGCATAAACATCGATAGCGCCTTGCAGAGCATTGACAGTCGCCTTGCCTACCCATTCATTGCCACGACCAATAATGATTGAATCAGATCCGTTTAGACGTGCACCTTGTGGCAATAACATATCGCCCAATAATTGCGTTTGCACTTCTTGAACTTCCTGGGGTGATCCAGAAGGAGAGTCGCCAGAACTGGCGCAAGCACCCAATACAGTTGCCAAAAACAATGCATGGGCGCTGAGTTTAAGAGTTCTGTATTTGATCATGTGCACTTTATATAAAGGTAGTCGACGCTTTTACTCACATTAGTTAAAAGTATTTTAGGTGATGCACCTAATTCGTCAAGACAAATTACTGGAGGCGCGTGAGGGAATCGAACCCCCGTACGAAGCTTTGCAGGCTCCTGCCTAACCACTCGGCCAACGCGCCAAACACTTGAATCAAAAATGGGAAGCTTTTTAGGGCTTCCCATCAAACATGGAGCGGGAAAGGAGGTTCGAACTCCCGACCTATACCTTGGCAAGGTATCGCTCTACCAGCTGAGCTATTCCCGCATAACAGGGCGATAGTTTAACAAACAATCGCAAAGAAAGCATTATTCATTGTAAATTCCAAAAAATGAGGGCTTGCAATTGCCTTGAAAGGCTTTGCTGGTTGGGCTTTTTAGGCTCTATTCAATTTTTCCTACTAGCTGCGGCAGAGCCTTTTTCATGTAGTAGAACATCGACCAAAGCGTTAAAAAGAAAGCGATCCAAATTAACCATGTACCCACTTGAGCGCAATTGAGCCAACCAAATAGAGTGTCATTCAGCAATAAAAAAGGTATTGCAACTAACTGGGCAGTCGTTTTTAACTTGCCGACCATATGAACGGCCACACTTTTACCAGCACCCAATAAAGCCATCCACTCTCTTAATGCAGAGATCGTAATCTCTCGACCAATAATGATGAGTGCCGTCCAAACCTGCACTCGGTCCATATTCAACAACACCAACAAAGCAGCTGCAACAATTAGCTTATCCGCCACTGGATCTAAAAACTGACCAAATGCAGATTCTTGTTTTAAATGACGAGCTAAGAAACCATCTAGCCAATCAGTAATTGCAGCAGAGATAAAGATGACTGCTGCTATCAGATTCTTTTCAAACGGGGTCAGCCAACTATTCGGAAGATAAAAAACAGCCACCAGCAATGGAATAGCTGCAACACGCAACCAGGTCAGGGCTATTGGTATATTAAAAGGCATCCGTTAAGCATAAACCAAGTGGTTAAAGGCCTAGTGAAGCTGGCGATATATTTGTTCGGCAAGCGTTAAAGAAACACTCTCAACGCTAGCCATCTCTTCAATACTGGCGTTAGCAACGCCTTTTAGACCGCCAAAACGCGCCAATAATTTTTGACGACGCTTAGCCCCAACCCCCTCAATCTCTTCCAAACGAGAAATCGTTCTTGTTTTAGCACGCTTAGCCCGCATACCAGTAATTGCAAAACGATGAGCCTCATCTCGTATCTGAGCAACCAATAGCAAAGCAGCACTATCAATACCCAACTCCAGAGCGGGACGACCATCGGCAAAGATAAGGGTTTCTAAGCCCACCTTGCGCCCCTCACCTTTGGCTACACCAGCGATCAATCCTACATCCATGCCAAATTCGGATAGAACCTGGCGCGCCATTTCGACCTGACCTTTACCGCCATCAATCAAAATGACTTGCGGAATTTTTTCTACTGGTAGCTCTTGGAAATTAGCGTACCGCCTATGCAAGACCTGTCGCATAGCAGCGTAATCATCACCCGGAGTTATGTCGTTGATATTAAAACGTCGATACTCACTCGACTGCATCGCATTCTTGGCATACACGACGCAAGAAGCTTGCGTAGCTTCACCAGAGGTATGACTAATATCAAAACATTCGATTCGGAGTTGTTCAAGACTCTCTAAGTCAAGACTCAAGATATCAGCCAAAGCACGCGCTCTGGCTAATTGCCCACCAGTTTCTACCAGCCGTTTAGTCAAGGCAATTTTGGCATTGCCTTCGGCCATTGCAAGCCAGTGGCGCCTTTGTCCCTGAGGTTGGTGCAAGAAAGTAATTTTTTTACCCGCTTGAGCATTTAATAATTCATGTAAATCTTCAGGGGGAGATTCATTCAGTTGAGTCAAATCATCGTTTGCAGATTGCAAGGCGTGATTTAAAACTAATACTGGTGGAATTAAATTACCAGTCGCATTTTCAGCACTCTCTTCAAGATAATGCTGAGTAATAAAAGCTTCCAATATTTCTGCAGAAGATGGCAACTTGCCGGAGGTAGTGCGCAACCCCTTAGGGAAATACGCCCTATCTCCCAAATGACGTCCGCCACGCACCATTGCAAGATTGACGCAAACCATACCTTCCATTTGTGCGACAGCGATGATGTCCACATCACCCTCACCTTCAGCTACCGTATCCATTGCCTGTTGTTGTAAAACACTAGACAAATCAGCAATGCGATCGCGTAGTACCGCTGCCATCTCAAACTCCATAGCATCGCTATGCTGATGCATTTCTCTTTCAAGCTCGGATAAAACTCGGCTGTGATCACCCTCTAAAAATCGAGTAGCTTGAGCAACATCTTGACCATATTGCTCAGCACTCAAACGACCAACACACGGAGCGCTACAGCGATGAATTTGCTGCAAAAGACAAGGGCGACTACGATTCTTAAACACAGAATCCTCGCAGGTTCTCAGCCGAAATACTTTTTGTAAGATCTGTACGCTATTTCGCACTGCCCAGCTATTAGGGAATGGTCCAAAATAATGATTGCGCTTATCAACCTTTCCTCGGTATGAGGCCAACCTCGGAAATTGATGTCCAGTCAACATCACATAAGGGTATGACTTATCGTCACGAAACAAAATATTAAATGGCGGAGCCAACTCTTTAATAAGATTGTTCTCTAGAATGAGAGCTTCGGTTTCGGTTCGTGTTACCGTAGTTTCATAGCGGGCAATTTTGCCAACCATGAGTTCAATGCGCGGTGATAATTGGGTGCGTTGAAAATAACTAGACACACGTTTTTTAAGGTTACGAGCTTTGCCTACATACAGAATATTTCCCGCTTCATCAAAAAATCGATACACCCCCGGCAAACCGGGTAGCTGTTTAACATCCTTCTGAAGGGTTTCGAAAAGCGAATTACTCATGCGTTGGGATATTTTCTGTCAAATCGTAGATAACTTTGGTGATGCCGGTGTTTGCTGGCGTCTAGCCCGAAGCTTATCAAGTATTCATGGACAAGAGGTCCGTATTTTTTGTGATGATTTACCAACCCTTAATTTACTCTCATCAGGCGTAGATTCGTCTGCTAAAGAAAAAATTGATATCCAACCATGGGAAGCCAGTCACAGCAATGCTCGGCATCCCGTGCAAACACCAGGTGTTGTCATTGAAGCCTTTGGCTGCGAACTACCAGAACGCTATTTAGCCAGCCTATTTGTCGCACCCGTAAAACCGATCATTATTAACTTAGAGTATTTCAGTGCTGAACCCTGGGTGACCGAGTTCCATGGCAAAGCATCGCCCCAGTCTCATGGCATTCCAAAATACTTTTTCTTTCCCGGATTTCAGGATGAAGTGGGTGGCCTATTACTTGACCCCATTCCACCTGAATGCAACCTAGTTGAAAAGCACATTCCAAAAGATCTAAAAATCATCTGGTCAAAGCTCCGCCCAAATGCAAAGAGGATGAGTATTTTTTGCTATCCAAGCGCTCCTTTAAAAAAATGGCTAGAAAATTTAGGTCAGCTTGACGAAGATATTGATATCTTGTTGGCACATGGACATGCTGAGCAATTAAATCTCTATGGCGAGCAACCAATCGCATTACCAAATAATTTGCAATTGTTATCGATGCCATTTGTTTCCCAAGATGATTTCGACTGGGTCCTTTCACAATGCGATTTCAATATCGTGCGTGGTGAAGATTCTTTTGTACGCGCTCAGTTAGCTGGGAAACCATTTATTTGGCACATTTACCCTCAAGAGGATCGCGCTCATGAAGTGAAATTAGCAGCTTTTCTGGACCTCTATCTTGAGGAGGCTAACCAAACCCTCCGACTTGCCACGATTGCAGCGATGACCTGGGCAATGCCCAGTGAATGGCTTGATGGCCTGGATGGCTGGAAGACCCATGCAGGGCAATGGCGAGCCCATTTACTCAAAAAACAAGGGGATGGTGGCTTGCCAGCACGTTTAATCCGCTTTGTCGCTTAATCCCAAGCAATAAAGGCTTGCGGGCGGTTACAATCTTGTTTTTGATAAAAACTGCAGAAAAATAGCTCTGCCCCCAGGAATAGCAATATGAAAACAGCACAAGAACTCCGCGTTGGTAACGTAGTAATGATCGGCACTGATGCCATGGTCGTTTTAAAAGCCGAATACAGCCGCTCAGGCCGCAACTCCTCTGTTGTGAAAATGAAATTTAAGAATTTGTTAACAGGCGCGCCAAATGAGGGTGTATACAAAGCTGATGACAAATTTGATGTTGTGATTCTCGACAAGAAAGAATGTACTTATTCTTATTTTGCTGATCCGATGTATGTCTTTATGGATACTGAGTACAACCAGTATGAAGTGGAAGCTGAGTTCATGGGTGATGCACTGAATTATCTTGAAGAGAGCATGCCTTGTGAGGTTGTGTTTTACGAAGGTAAAGCACTTTCAGTAGCTATGCCAAACTCATTGGTTCGTGAAATCATTTACACAGAGCCAGCAGTGAAAGGCGATACCAGCTCTGGCAAAGTATTGAAGAATGCTAAGCTAGCTACTGGCTATGAATTACAAGTTCCACTATTTTGCAATACGGGCGACAAAATCGAGATTGATACCCGTACCGGCGAATACCGTAGTCGCGCTAACTAATTAGTTAACTATCGAACCTAAAAAACCCGGCATGCCGGGTTTTTTAATGTGAGACCAACTCTCATCAAGTCCAAACTATGAATAATGAACTTTCACCATTAATTGACCGCCTTGATCTAGCTGACCTCCCGCAATTAGTTGATTGCGTTCGTCGCTGTTATGGAGATAGCTACCCAAACACGATCATGTACAACATCCGTCAACTTGAAGAAATTATTGAGGACAAGTTGATGCATTCGGTCATTGCAAAAGCACCCAATAGTCAAATCATTGGGCATTGCGCTCTGACTTTTGATGGCACCCACAATGTTTCGTCCGAAGCTGGAAAGATGATGGTTGATCCGAATTTCAGGGGCACCATATTGCCGAAATCATGGCAAAAAAACGTATTGAGATTGCCCAAGAACTGTCTCTGCCAGGGTTTTGGACCGAGTGCGTTACCGATCACCCTTATAAGCCAACATGAGATGATTGCCTTCAACGCGAAGGAAACGGGTTTGTTTATTGGAGACGTTCCGCCAACTATCTCCATGAAAGGATTAGAAAATCATCCAGAAACTCGGATGTCATTGCTGGCTTTTTATCTATCATTAAACGATCGACCACATACCATCTACATGCCCCCTCTGCATGCAGAGCATGCTAAGTTACTGGCTATCGATTTAAATCTACCTCGCAATATTGTGAGCACTAATGTAGCAGCGAGCGGAAAGACAACTTTTCACGCCGTCATTAATTCCAGTATTCAAACTGCAAATATTGCAATTGATCGGATTGGCAGCGATTTAGTTGCCGCTGTCATGCACGAACTCAGGGAGATAGAAGCTCTTAATCTAGTCTCAGTCTATTTAGATATTCCCATCGAACAAGAGACAGCGGCCCATGCCTATCTTGAGCTCGAAAGCATTGGATTTTTCTGGGGATCTTGGATGCCCAATTTTTCAACTGAGGGCAACGCACTAAGACTACAGAAAATTTACCAGTCCGTAGATGTGGAAACGATTGTGTGTGCAAGACCGCAGGGATACGACATTAAAAAGTTTGTTATCTCTGAATGGAGAGAGTTTCAAAAATTAACTAAGTCTACTGAATCAAATTCAACTGTTGCAGCAAGCCCTTGGCATGCTGGTATTCAGACTCACTTTGAAGCACTTCCCATGAGCTTGCAGCGGCAGTAAGCATTAAACGATTTAAACGGGTTATCGACTCGGCCCGCTTCACCTTAGTTACTTTCAATTTAGAAAGCAACTGATCCGCAAGGTCTGGTCGATTACAGATCAATACCGCATCGCAGCCAGCATCTAAAGCCATCTCAGCACCCTTGACCACTGATCCTGCAACGCTAGCACCTTCCATTGAAAGGTCATCGCTAAAGATCACACCCTCAAAACCCAATTCTTGTCGCAAGATAGAGTGCAGCCAAATCTTTGAAAAGCCAGCGGGATTTTGATCCACTTTTGGGTAGATCACATGAGCTGGCATTACGGCAGCTAAACTCAAATCCAGCCACTCATAAGGCTTAGCATCATCATTTAAGATTTGCTTCAAGCTACGCTCATCTACTGGAATAGCCACATGTGAATCTGCCTCAGCCCAGCCATGCCCCGGAAAATGTTTACCGCAGTTAGCCATTCCAGCAAGACGCAAGCCTTCGTTTAAACTTTTCGCCAATGCAAAGACAATTTGAGTATCACGACTAAAAGATCGATCTCCAATCACACCACTACGGCCAAAATCTAAATCCAATACCGGGGTAAAACTAAAGTCGACCCCGCATGCACGCAATTCAGTTACGAGCACATATATCCCACAAGCGGTCGCAGCAGCCATCGCAATAGCAGCCGATTCTGCAGGATGTGATGATGTATTCTTCGCGACCCACAGGTCACCAAGCTTGCGCATGGCCGATAAATGGGGAAACCATCCACCTTGCAGCGCTGCACGCGCCCACCCTCATGATCGATTGAGAGCAGAACATCAGGGCGAAGCTTTCTAATAGCCGCAGTTAATTTAGTCAGTTGCTGACGGTTAGAAAAGTTTCTTCCAAATAAAATCACACCCTCAGTAAGAGGATGAAGAATTCGACGGCGATCCTCAGCAGTGAGCTCAAAACCAACTACATCCAAGGTAATCGGCCCTGGAGCCATCGTTGACTTGCTCATTTTTTCCTCTTATTTTTGAGTGACAATTACATGCGCAATTGCCATATCTTGCTCATCACTGACAGTTACTTGAGCTTCCCAATTTTTCTCTTGCATAAATTGAGCTAGCTTTCCCAAATATGTCGCGACTGGTTTTCCGCTTGGCTCATTTAAAGTTTGGAGTGAACGCCATGTCATAGGCATCCTCATCCCTAATCCAATAGCTTTTGAGAACGCCTCTTTAGCGGCAAAACGTGTAGCCAAGAATGCTATACCCCGCTTGTGATTTCTAGCGAGACGATGCTGAAAAACCACCATCTCGTCTGGCCCTAAAATTTTTTCAGCAAGACGCCCGTTAGTACGATCATAAGCGGCTTGCAAACGCTCAATTTGAAGGATGTCCGTGCCAACTCCAATAATCATTTCAGATCAATCCTGAGAATTTGCTCTACCTTGAGCCATTAAAACTTTCATATCGACGATAGCCTTTTGCCAGCCCTTAAACAGGGCTTCAGCAACGATGGCATGCCCGATATTGAGCTCAGATAATTCAGCAATTTCAGCAATAGGCATCACATTGCCTTCATGCAGACCATGACCCGCATTGACTCTCAAGCCAATGCTTTTCTCCCGAATACAGCAGCCTTACGAATGCGCTCTAGCTCTTTAGCTTGTTCTGGACCAGATAAATCTGCATAACGTCCAGTATGTAATTCCACCACCGTTGCACCGACATCTTTAGCCGCCTGAATTTGACTTTCTTCTGGATCAACAAATAATGACGCTCGAATACCAGCACCTAACAATTTCTTCGTAGCAGCCTTTATCGCTTCGAATTGACCCAATACATCTAGACCACCTTCTGTTGTCACCTCCTCGCGCTTTTCCGGAACCAAACACACATCATGTGAGCGCACCGTGCAGGCAATATCAATCATCTCAGGCGTTACCGCACATTCGAAATTCATACGGGTTTTAATCAGTGGGCGCAGCGCTAATAAATCAGCATCTTTGATGTGCCGACGATCTTCACGCAAATGTAAGGTAATTAAATCAGCACCAGCCTCCTCAGCCAATTGGGCCGCTCTTAAGGGATCGGGATAGACCGTGCCTCGCGCATTACGCAAGGTAGCCACGTGATCAATATTAATGCCGAGTTCCAATGCTGGGAAATGACTCATCATTGTAGATTACTAGATTTTCTTTAAATCTATCAAAATTTGACGGGTTGTTAAAACCTGATCCTGCAAATGCAAGCCAAGCAGAAAACGCATTAATTGTTTATTTTCCGATAGCGTTTCTGGATCAGAAAAATCTCCCACTGCAATTGCTAGCAGAGATTTTCCGGTGAGAACAGGCCAGTGCCCTGGATCATCCACTTGAACAGGACGAACGCCGCGTTCTGGTTGGTAAACATATTGCTCATGAGCTATAGGAATTTCGTTGGTTTCAACGCAGCGATCTAGCGCAGCAGCATAACCTGTCTCTTGAAGTAGAGATAACTCAAATGGGCGCAAAATTTCTTCCAAGCCCTTAGATTCAAACTCTAGATTAGATAGGGCATTAATAGTTTCTGCATAGCGGTCATACAATTTTTCGTAATCGTCCTCGCGCGCCAAAAATTTCATGAGTAACTCATTTAAATAGAAACCGCAAAGTAATGCATCGCCCACTAGAGATGGCATACCGCCCACCCACTCAGACTTTGTTAAGGTACGAAACTCAGATTTACCACTCCAAGAAACCAGTAGCGGCTGGAAACGTTGCAATACAGGCCTAAGGGTTGAGTGTGGTCGTTTAGCGCCCTTGGCGATCAGGGCCATACGCCCATATTGCCTCGTAAAAACATCCAGAATTAAGCTGGTTTCTTTGTAGGGAATGCTGTGCAATACAAAGGCAGGCTCGTCAGCAACGCGAATCGATGCCATTCAGCTTATTCCAGCCCTTGCGCCTGTAATTCGGCACGATCATCTGCCCAGCCACGCTTCACCTTAACCCAAGTCTCTAAGAAGACCTTGCCATCAAAAAGCTTTTCCATATCAATACGAGCATCTATCGAAATCTTTTTAAGACGCTCGCCTTTTTGCCCAATAATCATTGCCTTATGGCTATCACGATCGACCAAAATTGTTGCTGCAATACGACGCATCTTGCCATCCATCTTGAACTGATCAATGACAACCGTGCTGGTATATGGCAACTCCTCACCAGTAAAGCGAAACACTTTTTCACGCAGAATCTCAGCAGCCAGGAAACGCTCACTGCGATCAGTAATAGTATCGCCGTCATAAACTGCTGGGGCTTCAGGCAGATACCCCTCAAGCACATCTAAAAGTCTTTCAATGTCCCCAGGACTCTTCGCACTCATCGGTACGATTTCAGCAAACTCACACTTCTGATCTTCATGTCCACCTAACTCAGACCAGGGACGAGCCATTTCCTTAATAAAACTCAGCAATGCCTGATCGCGCTCGGAGGGCGTCTGAAAACGACTATTAAATAAGTCCAGCTTATTTAATACCAGGACTACTGGCAAATCATCTTGGAGCAACTTCAGCACCTTCTTGTCATCTTCACCAAAGTAACCAGCCTCCACTACGAAACAGGCTACATTTACATTCTGCAATGCAGTTGTGACAGTTCGATTAAGCGCCTTATTCAGCATATTCATCAAGCGCGTCTGAAACCCCGGAGTATCAATAAAAATAAATTGAGCCTCTTCGCGATTCTGAATACCCAAAATCCGATGGCGGGTAGTTTGTGCCTTACGCGAAGTGATGCTAATTTTTTGACCAACTAGAGCATTGAGCAAGGTTGACTTGCCCATATTAGGACGTCCGGCGATGGCAATAGTGCCGCATCTAAACACAATTAGCCCTTCAGCTTAAGATTTAATTGTTCTTCAGTAACTTCTTTTTTGGCCGCTTTTTCTTAGCAGACCGAGTTTTTTGGGTTTACGCGATTCTTGTGGCAATGCCTTCAATACTGCCAGTAAAGCCACTTTTGCGGCAGCCTGTTCGGCGGCACGACGGGAAGCGCCCTCACCTTTTACAGCTACTTTGAGATTGGGAATTAAACATTCCACTTCAAATTGCTGATTATGTGCCGCACCAGTAGTGCCAGTGACGTTGTAGGTTGGCAAAGGCAATTGATAGCTTTGCAAACATTCCTGTAAAAGTGTTTTGTCGTCCTTCCCCAATGTCTTGGGATCAACGTTCGCCAAAATGATGGAGTAAAGTTTACGCAAGCAAGTTTTAGCCGCTTCAAAACCGCCATCTACAAAAATAGCGCCTGTAACCGCTTCTAAAGTATCAGCCAATATAGATGGGCGACGAAAGCCGCCACTTTTGAGTTCGCCTTCACCCAAACGCAAGTAATCTGATAGGGAGAGGGTTTGCGCGATCTCATATAGAGCCTGTTGCTTTACTAAGTTTGCGCGTACGCGAGAGAGGTCACCCTCATCTAAATCTGAATATCGCTCATAGAGCATTTCAGCGACAACACAATTCAAGATAGAATCGCCCAAAAATTCAAGGCGTTCATTATTTTTTTTACTGTGACTTCGATGAGTTAATGCCTGATTCAACAACTCTGGCTTCTTGAAAACGTAGCCAAGGCGATCTTGTAGCGGTCCAGCTTCAATGACGGCGCGCGCATTCATGGTGATTACTCGAAGCCGCCTATACGGCCAAGATTACCGAGATTCAACCAAACAAAAAATGCCTTACCAACGATATTCTTATCTGGCACAAAACCCCAATAGCGTGAGTCTGCACTGTTATCGCGGTTATCGCCCATAGCAAAATAATGGCCTGAAGGCACCTTGCATGTCAAACCAGTTGGTTGATACTGACAAAATTCAAATCCTGGGAAACGCTCTGTTGGAAAGACCGTAGCAGGACGATCAGGATCATTGAGAATCTCGTGACGATTTCCACCTAAATCTGCTGGGAAAGTCTCCGTAAAGCGTTTAGCGTAACGCATGTTTTCGGGATCGAGATAAGACTCACCACCGCTGTACTGCAATGGTTGGCCATTAATAGTCAGACGTTTATTTTCATATGTGATTTCATCACCCGGCAAGGCCACTACACGCTTGATGTAATTCACAGACTCATCGCGAGGATAGCGAAACACCACTACATCGCCACGCTTTGGCGAACCTAGGTCGACAATTTTTTGATTCAGTACTGGCAAACGAATTCCATAGGTAAATTTGTTTGCCAAAATGAAGTCGCCAATTTGCAATGTTGGGATCATGGATCCCGATGGAATCTTGAAAGGCTCAGCAATAAAGGAGCGCAAGACAAATACAGCACAGATTGCTGGGAAGAAACCAGCGGTGTACTCTAACCATAAAGGCATGCGATCGATACCAGCCAATCGTCTTTGCGGAGCAAAATAGAGCTTGTCAGCAACCCATGCGAGGCCTGTTGTAATAACCAGAATAAAAAGGATTAGAGCAAAATTCATTAATCCCCCACCTGCAAAATAGCCAAGAACGCTTCTTGTGGAATCTCCACGTTACCCACCTGCTTCATGCGTTTCTTGCCCTCTTTTTGTTTCTCTAAGAGTTTGCGCTTACGAGAAATATCGCCACCATAGCACTTAGCCAATACGTTTTTACGCAAAGCTTTGACATTTTCTCGCGCCACAATATTGCTACCAATTGCCGCCTGAATTACTACATCAAACATCTGACGAGGAATAATGCCGCGCATCTTAGCAACTACTTCGCGACCGCGATGCTGACTATTACTGCGGTGGACAATGACAGAGAGCGCATCAACCCGCTCTCCATTAATCAGAATGTCGACTTTCACTACATCTGCTGGACGATACTCTTTGAACTCGTAATCCATCGAAGCATAGCCACGTGAGATAGATTTCATTTTGTCAAAGAAGTCCAAAACAATTTCAGCCATAGGCAATTCATAAGTCAGTTTGACTTGACGACCTAGATAGTTCATATCCATCTGAATGCCGCGCTTACCAACGCACAAAGTAATAATTGCACCCACATATTCTTGGGGCATATATAAATTCACCGTAACAATTGGCTCAAGAATGGTGTTGATCTTGCTAGCTTCTGGCATCTTCGATGGGTTATCGACAGACACTATCGTTCCATCAGATTGCTCGACCTGGTAGACCACTGTTGGCGCAGTGGTAATAAGATTCATGCCGTACTGACGTTCTAAGCGCTCTTGCACAATCTCCATGTGCAATAAACCCAAGAAGCCGCACCGGAATCCAAAACCAAGGGCTTGTGACACCTCTGGCTCATACAAGAGTGAGGCATCATTTAATTGCAGTTTCTCTAAAGATTCACGCAATTGGTCATATTCGCTTGACTCCACCGGATATAGGCCAGCAAACACTTGTGGTTTAACTTCTTTAAAACCGGGGAGCGGCTCGGCCGCAGGAACTCGGCCTTGTTGCCCAGGCGAATGCGTAACGGTATCACCCACTTTGGTAGCTTTTAATTCTTTAATGCCAGCAATCACAAAGCCTACTTGACCAGCCGATAACTCTGGACGATCAACTGATTTCGGACTAAATACCCCAACATGCTCAACTAAATGAATTGAGCCATTTGCCATTAAGGTAATTTTTTCTTTTGACTTTAAGGTGCCGTTCACAACACGCACTAACATAACAACACCTACGTAGTTGTCAAACCAAGAGTCAATAATCAATGCTTGCAATGGGTCCGCTGCATTACCTGTTGGCGGAGGCACTCTCACAATCATTTCTTCAATGACATCCTGAACACCTAGACCCGTTTTGGCTGAACACGTCACTGCATCCGATGCATCAATCCCAATCACATCTTCAATTTCTTTTTTGGCGCGATCAGGATCGGCTTGCGGTAAGTCAATCTTATTGAGCACAGGAACTACTTCAACACCCAATTCAAGAGCCATGTAACAGTTCGCAACCGTTTGAGCCTCAACACCTTGACTAGCATCGACCACCAACAAAGCGCCCTCACAAGCAGATAAGGAGCGACTGACTTCATAAGAGAAGTCAACATGTCCAGGGGTATCAATCAGATTGAGGTTGTAAATCTTGCCATCTTTCGCTTTGTAATTTAAAGCGGCTGTTTGCGCCTTAATCGTAATGCCACGCTCTCGCTCGATATCCATCGAGTCCAATACTTGCGCTTCCATTTCGCGATTAGAAAGACCACCACACAGTTGAATAATGCGATCAGCGAGCGTAGATTTGCCGTGATCAATATGGGCGATGATAGAAAAATTGCGGATTAAATCCATAGCGTCTTAATAAGTCATTGAAAAAACGCCTTGTCAGAACGCACCACAATGATGCGCTGCAAAAAGTCGTCTTGAAGAGATTGTAATGGGTGGCGCCCAAAAAAGACGCCGAACCCCATTTTTAACTCCAAAATCAGGTTATTTTGGCCTTACAGGGACTACTAAAGTGCTGTCAGCACGCCTGATGAAGACCGGAACGGCCTTATTGGCATCCAAGCCCTTCACCAAGGCTTCAAACTGCTTTACGCTGGTGATATCAGCATCAGCAACCCGAATAATGACATCACCAGAACGAATTCCAGCCTTAACCAAGGGGCCGTCTCCCAATCCCGTCACTTCAACCCCACCCTTGATGTTGAGATCCTTCTTTTTGGCATCGGATAACTCAGCAACAGCAACACCGAGAGAATTGGCATTATTGCCGGTTGCAGCCGGAGCATCTGACTTCTTATTGGCTACTTGATTAGACTCCGAATCAGCAACGGTTACTGTTAAATCGCGAGCACTCCCTTTGCGCCATACCTGCACAGTCGCTGAAGTGCCTGGCTTTGTCTCTCCAACCAGTCTTGGAAGATCGGTTGATTTAGCAATATCACGGCCATTAAAGCCAAGAATCACATCTCCTGCTTCAATGCCGCCATTGGCTGCAGGACCACCTGGTTCGACATTGCGAACATACGCTCCACGAGGTTTTCCTAAACCCAAACTCTCAGCCACATCTTTGGTCATTTCACCCAAGGCAACACCAATGCGACCGCGAGTCATTTTTCCATTAGTACGCAATTGATCCGCCACGCGCATTGCTTCATCAATAGGAATAGCAAATGAAATTCCCATATAGCCACCAGAGCGACTAAAGATTTGTGAATTTATCCCAATCACCTGGCCAGCAGCATTTAACAGTGGGCCACCTGAGTTTCCAGGATTAACGGCAACGTCAGTCTGGATAAAGGGTAAATAGTCGCCAGTGTCACGGCTCTTAGCAGACACAATACCGGCGGTGACCGTATTCTCAAGACCAAATGGAGAGCCAATTGCAAGCACCCATTCACCCACACGCACCTTAGAAGAATCACCCAAGGGCAGTCTTGGTAAATCACGCGCTTCAATTTTCACAACTGCAACATCAGTGCGCTTGTCCATACCCAACAACTTCGCTTTGAACTCACGCTTGTCAGTTAAGGTGGCATAGATAGTAGTTGCCCCTTCCACTACGTGCGTGTTCGTCAAAATCAATCCATTCGATTCAATAATGAAACCCGAGCCTACGCCCCGATCCGCTTCTTGTGGTTTGCCAGAATTTGGTTTTGGGCTATTAGGAATTCCGGGAATAGGCACGCCAAAAAACCGACGAAAGAATTCCGCTTGCTCTTCAGGCATTCCAGGAATACCTCCTTGAGCCTGCTGAACCGCTACTTTTTCAGTTACGCGGATATTCACTACAGCTGGGCTAGCCCGCTCAACCAGATCGGCAAAATCTGGAATACTGACGCGCGGATTTTGCGCCGAGGCTGTTGGAATCAATGTAGTTAGCCCAAGACTAAGAATAGCCATGAGCGCAATTAAGTACTTTTTCATAATGCTAGAGACCTACTTGGTAAAGACCAACAATAAAGACATTGAAAATATTAGGTCAATTTGCCAAAAATCAAGGTACCGTTAGTACCCCCAAAGCCAAAATTGTTTTTGACCGCATGATCAATCTTCACATCCCTAGCGGTATTGGCACAATAATCCAAATCGCATTCTGGGTCCTGATTGAAAATATTGATCGTAGGTGGCGATTTTTGGTTATGAAGCGCCAAAATCGTAAATACAGACTCTAAACCACCCGCACCACCTAACAGGTGGCCTGTCATTGACTTGGTGGAATTAATTAAGGCTTTCTTAGCATGATCACCTAAAGCAGCCTTAATTGCTTCGGTTTCATTCTTGTCACCCAATGGCGTAGAAGTGCCGTGTGCATTTAAATACTGAATTTGATCTGGATTTAATTGGGCATCACGCATTGCATTCACCATGCAACGACGTGGACCATCCATATTTGGTGCAGTCATGTGATAAGCATCACCACTCATGCCAAAGCCAAGTAACTCACAATAAATTTTTGCGCCACGTGCCTTTGCATGCTCATACTCTTCGAGCACCACGACACCAGCGCCCTCACCTAATACAAAACCATCACGGTCTTTATCCCATGGGCGCGATGCTGTAGCAGGATCATCGTTTCGAGTAGAGAGTGCTCTTGCAGATGCAAAGCCGCCTACACCCAAAGCAGAAATCGTAGATTCAGCGCCACCAGCAACCATGACATCAGCGTCACCATACTGTATTAATCGCGCAGCTAAACCAATGCTATGCAATCCAGTGGTGCAAGCAGTCACCGCAGCAACGTTTGGCCCTTTAAGCCCAAACAAAATACTGAGGTGCCCAGAAATCATGTTGATGATTGAACCAGGAACAAAGAATGGTGAAATACGACGAGGGCCACGAGCCAACATCTCAGCGCTCGTATCCTCAATCATTGGCAGGCCGCCAATACCGGAACCCACCATTACACCAACGCGCTCGGCGTTTTGTTCGGTAATCTCTAAACCACTGTCGCGAATTGCTTGCGTACCAGCAGCGATGCCGTAATGGATAAATGTATCCATATGGCGCGCCTCTTTGGCAGTGACATATTCTTCGACATTGAAATCTTTCACCTCTCCAGCGAAATGAATGCTAAGCGGAGTGTGGTCAAACTTCGTGATGGTAGCGATGCCTGATTTGCCCGCAAGCAAATTAGACCAAGCTACACCAACAGAATTACCAACAGGTGAGATAAGGCCAAGACCAGTGACCACTACCCGACGTCGGCCATTTGATGCTGACACAGCATTACCTAGGCTAGGGAATTAACCCTGAGCTTTTGATTTAGCGAAGTCGAGCACGAGCTGAACTGTAGTCATCTTTTCAGCTTCCTCATCAGGAATTTCGATGCCAAATTCATCTTCCAAAGCCATAACCAGCTCAACAGTGTCAAGAGAGTCAGCGCCCAGGTCGTTCACAAAAGAAGATTCATTTTTGATCTCTGCTTCTGCGACGCCCAATTGCTCAGCGACGATTTTCTTAATGCGTTGTTCGATGTTATCCATTAATTTCCCCAGGGGTTGTAAAAAACGATGGAAGGATTCTATCAGTTTAGCGGACCGAATTAGCAAATTTGCCTAAAAATGACAAAATCCTTGGTTTGCCGTTAGGCTAAATATAGTCCGCCATTGACATGTAGGGTATTACCCGTAATGTAACCAGCAACTGGAGAGGCCAAAAAAGCCACCGCTTGGGCTACGTCCTCAGGACTGCCTAAGCGAGCCAAAGGTATGTTCACTTTTAGTGCATTTTGCTGTTCTTCACTCAAAGCACGCGTCATATCAGTATCAATAAACCCTGGTGCAACACAATTGACGGTGATATTGCGGCTACCAATTTCACGGGCGAAAGCGCGAGTCATGCCTGAAACGCCTGCTTTTGCAGCAGCATAATTTGCCTGGCCAGGGTTGCCCATATGACCAACAATAGAAGTGATATTGATGATACGGCCACCGCGAGCCTTCATCATGGGGCGCATGACTGCTTGAGACAAACGAAATACCGAACTTAAATTGGTGTCGATAACATCAGCCCATTCATCCGCCTTCATGCGCATTGCCAAGTTATCACGAGTGATGCCAGCATTGTTCACCAAAATATTGATACCGCCATATTCTTTGACAATCAAATCAATGATTTCTTCACAAGCATTTGGCGCAGTAACGTTTAAAACTTTACCAGCGCCTCCTGACGGCTTTAAACGCTCATCAATCGCTTTCGCGCCACTTTCTGATGTGGCCGTGCCAATCACCTTAGCTCCACACTTCACTAACTCATCAGCAATCGCCTGACCAATACCACGCGATGCACCAGTTACCAAGGCAATTTGTCCGCTTAAGTCGAGATTCATATTGGTCTTCCGCTATTTTCTGTATTTCTTTAATTTGGTTTTTTATTTAAAACTTGCCAAAACTTCATTCAAGCTGGCTTCATCAAATACTGGCACGCCAGTCACTTGATCATTAATACGCTTCGTGAGCCCAGCCAAAACCTTACCTGGACCACACTCCACCACTTGAGTGATGCCTTGTCCAGCCATGGCTTGAATAGTCTCTTGCCAACGCACAGGCTTGGCTGCTTGACGCACTAAGGCATCTTTAATTGCAGCTGGATCATTTAGAATTTCAACATCAACGTTATTAATCACAGCAATCGTTGGTGCTTTGAATTCGATATTGGCTAAATAAGTTTTGAGTTTTTCAGAGGCAGGCTGCAACAAAGAGGAATGAAATGGTGCGGAAACTGGTAAAGGCAGAGCACGCTTGGCGCCTGCAGCCTTTAACAACTTACACGCCTTAGTAACGGCATCGCTTGCGCCAGCAATGACTACTTGTCCAAGGGCATTGAAATTCACCGCTTCGACTACGCCGCCAGATGTAGTGCCAGCTTCAGCACAAACCTTGATTACAGTCGCATCATCCAAACCCAGAACGGCTGCCATACCACCTGTACCTACTGGTACTGCTGTTTGCATAGCCTCAGCACGGAATCGCACCAATGGCACAGCATCCTTAAACGAGATGACGCCAGCAGCAACTAAGGCTGAGTACTCGCCTAGGCTATGACCTGCCATCACCTTAGGAGCAGGACCTCCCGCAGCTAACCATGCACGGTAAAAGGCAATACCTGCTGCCAGCATGACAGGCTGAGTATTGGTAGTTAAAGACAAAGCCTCTGCAGGGCCTTCAGCAATTAGCTTTGCGACATCCTCACCTAAGACATCCGAGGCCTCTTGTAATGTTGCTCGGACTTCTGAACGCTCGGAAATTGAATTGAGCATCCCAACGAATTGGGAACCTTGACCTGGAAATACAAATGCAAATGTCATGTGATTAATTCGCTAAAAGGAGATGAAAAAATAGTGAATCGTTTTTGTGAAATATTTTTAATATTTAATGGCAACCGCACCCCAAGCAAAGCCTCCGCCAACACCCTCCAACAAAAGATGTTGTCCGCGTTTAATCTGTCCAGAGCGGACGCCAGAATCTAATGCTAAAGGAATAGATGCGGCAGAAGTATTGCCGTGCTCGTGTACCGTGACAATTACCTTATCCATAGACATGCCCATCTTCTTGGCCGTGCCTTCCATAATCCGAATATTTGCTTGATGCGGAACTAACCAATCGATTTGCTCTGGCTTGAGATTAGTTTTAGCGAGTGCTTCGTGAGCTACTTGCTCTAGAACCTTAATGGCTAATTTGAAAACCGCTTGACCATCCATGGTCATAAATGGCGAGCCATGTACCTCGCCATTACCTGCGCGCCCAGGAACACATAGAATATCGCGCTGACTGCCATCAGCATGCAATGCTGTAGAAAGAATGCCTGCCTCATTTGAAGCTTCAAGCACTACCGCTCCCGCGCCATCACCAAACAAGACACAAGTGCCACGATCTTGAAAGTTCAAAATTCGTGAGAATGTCTCGGAGCCGATTGCCAATACTTTCTGATAACTTCCCGCACGAATAAAAGCATCTGCAATTGCAAGCGCATATGTAAAACCGGCGCATACCGCTTGCACATCAAACGCCGCGCAAGCGGTATGCGCACCTAATTTATCCTGCACTACGCAGGCCGTACTGGGAAATCCACCCAAATGATCAGGTGTAGAAGTGGCTAGGATAATAAGATCTAAATCTTCAGACGTAATGCCAGCACTCTCGAGCGCTGCTTGTGCAGCCTTCACCGCCAGGTCGCTAGTAAGCTCATTCTCTGCTGCAAAGTGGCGCGCGGAGATTCCGCTGCGTGTTTTAATCCATTCATCACTGGTCTCTAGACCGGTTTTAGCAAGGCGCTCCACTAAATCTTGATTCGTTAATCGCAATTCTGGAAGGTAACTTCCAGTGCCGGCGACTCTTGCAAAGATACTCATACTTTTGTCTCCACCACAAAGGCTGCAGCAATACGTTCCACCATACGATTTTTAGCCGCTTCATATGCGCGGTCTAAAGCAAATCCAAATGCAAAACGGTCAGCAGACCCATGACTCTTGATCACACATCCGCGTAATCCTAACAATACTGCACCGTTATAACAACGATGATCAACACGCTTACGAACTCTGAGCAAAGGTACCATGGCACACACAGCCATTAGCTTGGTGAGCCATGAGCGATTAAATTCTTCCCGAATAAAACCACTCATCATTTTTGCCAAGCCTTCGCTTGCTTTAAGGACTACGTTTCCTACAAAGCCATCGCACACCACAATATCGGTGGTGCCTTTAAAGATGTCATTACCTTCTACGTTGCCATAAAAATTGAGCGAAGTTTGGCGTAGCAGCTCACTAGTTTGCTTCACCACTTCATTACCTTTAATCACTTCCTCGCCAATATTGAGCAATCCAATTGAAGGGTTTGGTTTTCCATCAACCACTTGGACCATAACGTTTGCCATTTGCGCAAATTGCACCAAGTGCATGGGCTCACAATCAGCATTAGCGCCAAGATCCAACATAGTGGTTCCATGGCCCAACTCATTAGGAATAGCAGTGGCTATCGCAGGACGATCAACTCCTTCGAGGGTTTTTAGAATGTAGCGAGAAATCGCCATGAGCGCACCAGTGTTGCCAGAAGAGATTACAGCATCTGCTGCACCCTCTTTGACTTGCTCTATCGCTACGCGCATAGAGGAATCTTTTTTGCGACGTAATGCCGCCTCAATGGGGTCATCCATCAACACAACTTCACTAGCGGAAATAATTTGAATGCGATCCATTGGAGCTTTAGGAGACTTGCTCAAGACTTGCTTAATTAAGTCAAGATCGCCCACCAGGACAATCTTCACATCAGCATGCTTTTCCAAAAAATCGCAGGCGGCCGGAACCGTCACGACGACTCCATGATCTCCGCCCATGGCATCAATAGCAAGAGTAACGCTCATAAACTCATTGATTGCTGCAAGTGATTTATCCAAGAAAAAAGCGGCTTTGTATAGAGCCGCTTCTATCTGTTTGGACTAAAAAATTAGTCGCTTTTTGTTTTAACAACTTTACGGCCACGATAGCAGCCATTAGGTGAAATGTGGTGGCGCAAATGAGCCTCACCAGTTGTGGCTTCAACAGCCGTAGCAGGTGCGGTCAAAAAATCGTGCGCACGATGCATGCCACGTTTGGAAGGTGATTTTTTATTTTGTTGAACGGCCATATTGAACTCCTAAGCAAGAGGCGGCATTCTAACATGGAAAAGAGCCTAAATGCTTGATTTATCGAGTAAGCACACTCAAAACAACAGCTGAAATAAAACTCCTGATTTCAGTTTTTTTTCATATTTTTCAATATGTTAAAAGGATTTTCATGTTCATTTGCAGCCACTTCACCCTCCTCATCACCAAAAGTTGAGGTGTGGGGTTCGCAAAAGCCATCCGGATGCTTAGGAATCAGGGGTAATGACAGCAAAACCTCGTCCTCTATGGTTTCCAGGAGGTTGAAATGCTGATTTACTACCAAAGGCTCCTGCTTTTCATCCTCAATTGGGTAAGCATCTGCCTCGACATCAGCTAAAACCAGGACAAAGCGACACTTTTCGTCCAAATCGATCGCGCAACCTTGCAAACAGCGTTGGCAAACCAGGTGTAGACGTCCTTTCAGGCCTAAATCCAAAATTTGATGGGGCTCGCTACCTGGCGAATCTTCAAAATGAGTCTTAACCGACCAATCAAAACCGTCACCAGGGATGATGGTTGAAGCCTCCTCCGCTACTCTGGGTAAATCTGAAATGCTCAAAAAACCAGTACCTTGATAGGATTGTGGAGCACAAAAATCCACCTTTTTTAAAGCATTAGGCTCGATAGATAGTTCGACTTGAAGTAAAACTTGATTATGCTTCATGACATCAGTCTAAATGAATGCCAGCCAGAAAGCACAGCTAAACATGAGTATTGCTACCAATACACCCCAAAATCCAAGTCTCATCTTGGCGTCCACATCGCAATATCGACGTGAACTTTTAGCGCGCCTACGCATTCCTTTTGAAGTTATTTCCCCTCAAGTAGACGAAACCCCCCTTCCCGGCGAAAGCACCCTTGAATTAGCACTTCGCCTCGCTCATGCCAAAGCAACAGCAGTTGCCAAATTACATCCTCAAGCTTGGGTAATAGGCTCAGATCAAGTTGCCGATCTTTGTGGGGCAGCAATCGGAAAACCAGGTAATTTTGAAAGAGCATTGGCGCAGTTGCAACTGATGCGTGGTGCAACAGTGACTTTTCATACCGCACTCTGTTTAATGAAAGGTGACATACAAACTACTTTAAGCATTCCAACCGAAGTCACTTTTCGTAAACTCTCTGACGATATATTGGAAAGTTACTTACTAGCTGAGGAGCCCTATGATTGCGCAGGTAGCGCCAAGTCTGAAGGACTTGGAATTAGCCTATTAGAGTCCATCCAGAGTAATGACCCAACTGCTTTAATTGGATTACCACTCATTGCATTAACGGGCTTACTACGCGATGCAGGATTTGCGATTCCATCAAAACAATAAGAAAAAATATTCATGAGCAAACTCGGCACGCTGTATTTAGTTCCCAATACTCTAGGTGATGATGGCCGCGCAGAGCAATTACCCCCCTGGGTGCTACCTGCCCAAACCATTGCACAATCAGCCAAGCTTCAGCACTGGATCGTGGAAAATGCCAAAACGGCACGCGCCCTACTTAAAGCAATCGATACAGTTTCACCACTGGTTTGCACCATTCAAGAAATGCAGATGAGCGAATGGCGTGGCGCAGCACGTAACGCCAAATATGGTGATTCGGTAAAACCCGCTGATTTACTCAAGCCACTTCTGGCCGGAAACGATATGGGTTTAATGTCCGAAGCGGGCGTTCCTGGTGTTGCTGATCCTGGTGCTGAATTAGTGCTAGCAGCCCATAAATTAGGTGCCCAAGTAAAGCCATTAGTAGGTCCAAGCTCGATTTTGTTGGGGTTGATGGCAAGTGGTCTCAATGGGCAGCGCTTTGCATTTCAGGGCTACTTGCCTCATGACACCCATGAGCGCGGCAGCAAACTCAAACAACTCGAAATTGAATCCAGAAAGCTGCAGCAAACCCAAATATGGATTGAGACACCCTATCGCAATGCCGCCATGCTGATGGCATGCATCAATTCTTTAGCACCACAAAGTTTGCTTTGCCTTGGAATAGACTTCAGCCTCAAATCTGAAATGATCACAACACTCGCCGTTGCTGAATGGCGTAAACGCTACTCCAATGAAGCGGCATGCGCTTCATTACAAAATAGGCCAACAGTTTTTCTACTATTGGCCTAGGCTACGATTTGTTTAATCTTGATTACTTAAGATCTGGCGTTTTCACCAAAACCTTACCCGCAGCAGCTCCAGCTTCCGCTCCAAAGCGCTTAGCAACTCTCTCTGCGAAGTTTTCTTTCATGGTGTAGTCCAAAATATCGGGCGCCTTAAAAATATCGCGCGCAACGGTATCAACAGTGCCATAGCCGTCCGCCAAGCCAATCTTCACTGCTTGTTCGCCATTCCAAATTCGACCAGAAAATAAATCGAGGATATCTTTTAAACGGTCGCCACGACCTTCTTTCACTACCGTAATAAATTGCTGATGAATCTCATCAATCATGATTTTCACCATTTCAACTTGTTTAGGGTTTTCTTTGCTAAATGGATCAAGCATGCCCTTATTGGATCCTGATGTAATCATGCGACGCGTCACCCCGAGCTTATCCATTAAGCCAGTGAACCCAAAGCCTTCCATGATGACGCCAATCGATCCTACTAAGCTCGCTTTATCGACCAAGATTTGATCTGCTGCAACCGCCACGTAATATCCGCCAGACGCACAAATATCCTCGACAACAACATAAAACGGTTTTTTTGGATACAGCTTACGCAAACGATGAATCTCATCATTGATCATGCCAGCTTGGACTGGTGAGCCTCCAGGGCTATTGATACGTAATACGACTCCAGCACTTTGCTCATTCTCAAATGCCGACACTAAGGATGAATTGATATCCATTGCATTAGCCATCGAGCTGGAAGAAATTTCTCCCTCCAGACTGACTAAAGCAGTATGTTTTTCCACTCCCATGCCCTTACCAGGAAGATGAAAATCAAATATAGAAATTAAGGCGCCAACGATCACAAGCAATGTCAGAACGCGTAATACCGCTTTCCAGCGACGTGCTTTGCGTGTCTCTTTTAAATTCTCCAATAAGAGATGCTCAAGCGCTTGTCGCTCCCAATTTTGATTTGGATTGTTTTCCGTCATGTCGTTTCCTAGTGTTGCAAATTATTTTTAAGCCATTGGGATAGTTGAGCAACATTGTCCACATGCACTAATATGAAGGTGATGTTTTCAAAGTATCGGGCGGGTGGGCCCCATAGGTCACAGCAATAGCATCTACGCCGGCATTAGCCGCCATATCCAAATCATGCGTGGTATCGCCAATCATGAGCATACGACGCGTAGGCACTTGAGTAACATCAGATAACTCCAACAACATGCCTGGATGGGGTTTTGAAAATGGTTCATCTGCCGTGCGCGTCTCATGAAAAAGATGTCCTATTTGATGATGCTTTAGTGAGCGATCTAGACCCACACGAGATTTACCAGTTGCTACACCAAGTAGATATTGCTTATCGTGTAACTCTTCTAGCAACTCCCGAATGCCGACAAACAAATCGAGCCCATGATCTTTTACCAGATAGTGGTAGCGAAAACGGTCAGTCAGTTTTTGAAAATGAATCGGCTCAATCCAAGGAACTGCTCTTCGCAAGGAGTCCTGAATTCCCAAACCAATGACCGAGCTTGCCAACTGGTCGTCAGGTACCTTAAAGCCCAAATCGCGGCAAGCCTGCTGAATGCAGTGAACGATCGTTGGCGTGGAATCCATGATGGTTCCATCCCAATCCCAAACGATGAGGTCATATGGACGATTTATTTTATTGGCTTGCGACATACTTAGCTTACTGTAATTGCACTACTCAAACGTTTTCATCATGGCAGTAAATTCTGGTGGCAACGGCGATTCAATGCGCATTTTTTCACCAGTGCGAGGATGCGTAAATCCTGCCAAATGTGCATGAAGATATAAGCGCTTTGATTTAATCAGTTTATCGATATCTTCAAAGCCATATTTATCATCACCCAAAATGGCATGACCCAACTTTTGCAGATGCACCCGAATTTGATGGGTGCGCCCTGTCTTTAGTTGTGCTTCAGCTAACGTAATAGCAGCATCATCCCGCTTAAAAATTTTAGTGACTCTCAATGCCGTATGGCTAGGCAGACCGTCTGGATCCATCCTGACACGACGCTCTCCATTGGCCAGAAGATATTTATGCAGTGGATACTTCAGTTGCATCGTTTTGGCGCCTTGCACGATTTCACCATGTGCAAGCAAGAAGTAGCATTTGTCGGTTTGACCCTCACGGATTTGACGATGGAGCTCAACTAAAGCACTACGCTTTTTAGCCAAGAGTAATACTCCTGAAGTATCTCGGTCTAAACGATGAACTAATTCCAAAAACTTCAGCTCTGGACGGGTAATCCGTAAGGTTTCAATCACCCCAAGTGCAATACCTGAACCACCATGAACAGCCAAACCAGCTGGCTTATTCACTATTAAAAGAGCCTCATCTTCAAAAAGGATGGGCATTTTGTCTGAGTAGCCATGCGCCCTAGACTTAGTTTGGGCAGAGTTCACGGCTGCCATTTGGGCGGGTTCGGCAATTCGGACAGGGGGAACTCGAACTACATCACCCTCAACGAGACGAGTGGTAGGCTCGGCGCGCTTTTTATTGACCCTTACCGCTCCCGATCGAATAATTCGGTAAACGTGGCTTTTGGGAACCCCTTTAGCCCATCGTAATAAATAATTATCTAAGCGTTGACCAGCCTCTTCTGGACCAATAATCTGAAGATGCCCTGCAGCAGGCGCTGAACTGGAGGGGGTTTTTAGCTTAGGAGGCTTGGAAATGAGTTCGGATTTCATGATTTATCTCTTTTGCAACCCCATTCGGAGATGACAAGGGACTCAACAATACCCCATTGTCACGCAACTTGTGCCGTATAATCAACGCTCTAGCCAATTTATTGGCCCGAGACCAGCCTGAAGTCAGGCGCTTGAATCGTGGAGCTTGGAGTCGCCCTTAATGGACTCCCGGGGTCGCCCCTCCCCCGTTGTAATGAGGCGCAGGGTTGGTGTGCCGTATGCCGCGACCCACGATTAGAAGACAGTTTTCAGGCGCGCGCCTGCATTGATGACCTAAAGGAGGTCTCTGCGGCGATCGTCAAGTGTGGCACCGATTTAACCAAACGTGAACTGGGTGAACTAGGCAAAAAGTGCCTAGGTTTGCAAGCTCCACACTCGTAAACCGCCTTAGACTCTGTCCTAAGCGGTATTTAACTTGTCCCCTAACGCAGCGCGCAGCGACGCCCCCCTCCATAGGAGAGAGTGTTATGAAACGCATGTTGTTTAATGCAACTCAACAAGAAGAGTTGCGAGTTGCCATCGTTGATGGTCAAAAACTCATTGATATCGATATTGAAGCTGCCGGTCGTGAACAACGTAAAGGCAATATCTACAAAGGTGTCATTACCCGTATTGAACCTTCCTTAGAAGCCTGCTTTGTCAATTACGGCGAAGAGCGTCATGGCTTTTTGCCATTCAAGGAAGTTGCCCACAGTTATTTCAAAGAGGGCATCGATGTCCGTAACGCCTCTATTAAGGATGCCTTACGCGAAAGTCAAGAAATCATTGTTCAAGTAGAAAAAGAAGAGCGCGGCCAAAAAGGCGCTGCACTCACCTCATTTATCTCCTTGGCAGGCCGTTATTTGGTCTTGATGCCAAATAACCCCCATGGAGGTGGCGTTTCTCGCCGTATTGAAGGCGAAGACCGTCAAGAACTTCGCGAAGCGATGTCTCAACTAGAAGTACCCGACGGCATGAGCATCATTGCTCGTACAGCTGGTATCGGTCGTGATGCCACTGAATTGCAATGGGACTTAAGTTACCTGATGCAGTTGTGGAAAGCCATTGATGAAGCCGCCAAAGGCAATTCGGCACCATTGTTGATTTACCTCGAATCTAGCTTAGTCATTCGCGCTATTCGCGATTACTTCCAACCAGATATCGGCGAGATCCTCATCGATATCGATAACATCTACGAACAAGCTGCCGCATTTATGTCTGTTGTTATGCCAGACAACTTGCCACGCGTAAAGCGCTATCAAGATGACGTACCTTTGTTCTCACGCTTCCAAATTGAGCATCAAATTGAAACTGCGTACTCACGTACTGTGCCATTACCATCTGGCGGAGCAATTGTGATTGACCACACCGAAGCTTTGGTTTCCGTGGACGTGAACTCTGCACGTGCAACCCGCGGCTCTGACATTGAAGAGACTGCAACCCGCACCAACTTAGAAGCTGCTGATGAAATCGCTCGTCAAGCACGTTTACGTGACTTGGGCGGCTTAATCGTGATCGACTTCATTGATATGGAGTCCAGTAAAGCCCAGAAGGACGTTGAGAATCGCCTGCGAGATGCGCTACGTCACGATCGCGCTCGCGTTCAGATGGGCAAGATCTCCAAGTTTGGCTTGATGGAAATGTCACGCCAACGCTTGCGTCCAGCACTTTCTGAAGGTAGCCATGTGACCTGCCCACGTTGTAATGGCACAGGTCACATTCGTGATACCGAATCTTCTGCATTGCAAGTTCTGCGCATCATTCAAGAAGAAGCAATGAAGGAAAACACAGCAGCTATTCATACACAGGTTCCAGTCGAAGTAGCTGCCTTCCTGTTGAATGAAAAACGTGCTGAAGTGATCAAGATTGAGACACGCTTCAAGGTCAATGTCTTGATGGTTCCAAACAAGCATTTAGAAACTCCACATTACAAACTAGAGCGCTTACGTCATGACGATCCACGTCTTGACGATCAAAAAGCCAGCTATGTGATGGCAGAAGAAGCTGCTCGGGAATTGGAAACAGATACAACAGTTCGCAAAAAAGATGCTGATGTCAAAGTCCGTCCAGAAGCAGCTGTTAAAGGTATCACTCCAACACAACCTGCGCCGATTAGCCAACCGCGTCCTGCTCGCACTGAAAAAGTAGTGAAAGCAGAAAGCTCTGGTGGTTTCTTTGGATTTATTAAGAGCCTCTTTAGTTCACCTCCAGCAGTTGAAGAGAAGCCAGCTCCTAGCAACAACCGTGGACGTAACCAAGGTCGTAACGGAGATCGCAATCGTGGTCGCAATCGTCGCGGTCGTGGTCACGGTCAACGTGAACGCGGTGAGCGTACTGAAGGCGGTAACGAAGGAGCAAATACGCCTAATACAGCCGTATCAGTCAGCCCATTTTCAGGCCCTCCAGCTGGAATGGCCGGCGCTTCTGCAAGCATGCCAATTCAGAATATCGTGAGTAGCTTTAGTAATGCAAAACCTGTTGCAGAAAAACAAGAAAGACCTGAGCGCGCACCTCGTGCTCCGCGTCAATCGAATCGCTCTGCACAAGGTTCCACCCCAGCTCCAGCAAGCACACCAGCACCAGCAGCGGTAGTTGCAGCTGTAGCAACCGTAGAGGTGATTACGAAGCCTGCACCAGAGCTTCCTAAAGTGGCATTTCAGGCGCTTGAAGAAACCCCATTGCATAGTGTTGTGCAATCAGCAGGAATGATCTGGGTCGCCACCGACTCATCTAAGCATGCTGAAGCGCAAAGCCAGATTCAGGCAGAACCTGTGGTCCACAACCTTGGCAGAGCGCCTAAACCCGCTGCCCAACTTCCTGACGGGCCAATGGTTTTAGTTGAAACCGGCGGCCAAGAAAAAACGGTTTAAGCTATCTAAAGCTTTTTCTCCAGACCGCCATTTATCCCAAAAGGATATTTGGCGGTTTGGCAGAAACCCTGTTTCACAGCCATAATTGAGAATATGGTTGAAAAAGCAATTCCCAAAGTGATTCCTATACGCACCGACGAAGGCAGAGGTCTAACTCCGTCTGTTGGCACTCATCTGCTTCAACCACATGGTCAAACCAAAGATACTCGCGGGCGTGCCTTAAGAGATCTCCGCATATCTGTAACTGATCGTTGTAATTTCCGCTGCACCTATTGCATGCCAAAGGAAGTATTCGATCAAAACTACCCTTATTTAGCTCATAAAAAATTGCTGAGCTTTGAAGAAATCGCTCGGCTGACCTCGATTTTCACTACCTTGGGTGTGGAAAAAATTAGACTAACTGGGTGGTGAGCCTCTATTGCGCAAAAACTTAGAAGTGCTGATTGAAATGCTTGCAAAAATTCAGACATCTGATGGTAAGCCCCTTGATCTCACCCTAACGACTAACGGCAGCATCTTGCGTAAAAAAGCTGCAGCATTAAAAGCTGCAGGACTGCAAAGGTTAACCGTCAGCCCAGATGGTCTAAACGATGCTATCTTCAAGAAAATGAATGATGTCGATTTTCCGGTAGCCGATGTGCTCGACGGAATTGCCGCAGCTCAAGAAGTTGGCTTTGAAAATATCAAAGTCAATATGGTGGTTAAAAAAGGCACAAACGATCACGAGATTGTTTCAATGGCCAAACACTTTAAAGGCAGCGGCGTCATTCTGCGCTTTATAGAATTTATGGCTGTCGGCAGTTCTAATGGTTGGAATATGGAGCAAGTGCATCCGTCTAAAGAAGTCATCGCCAGAATTAACGAAGCATTCCCTCTAGAACCAATTGAAGCGAACTACACAGGTGAAGTCGCACAGCGCTGGCGCTATCTTGATGGCACGGGAGAAATTGGTGTTATTTCTAGTGTCACTCAAACTTTCTGTCATGAATGCACTAGAGCACGCATTTCCACCGATGGGCAGATGTATCTCTGCCTTTTTGCTAACGAAGGATTTGATTTTAAAACCTTGTTGCGCTCTGGAAAAAGTGATCTTGAGATAGCCAATGCCGTAATGAATACTTGGTCAACACGCGACGATCACTATTCAGAAATTCGGGGTTCAAACACAGCAACCCAATTATCCAATGACCGCAAGGTTGAAATATCATATATTGGCGGCTAATGCTTTCCACTAAAGAGATTACGGGACTCATTCTAGCGGGCGGACGCGCACAACGGATGGGTGGTATTGATAAAGGTTTAATTCCCTTTCATGGGCAACCGCTCATAGAATCCACCATCGCTAGACTAAAACCTCAGACCCAAACCATTCTCATTAATGCAAACCGTACCATTACGAAATATGCTGCTTATGGTTATCCCGTCATCATGGATGAGGCGCCAGATTTCTCTGGCCCTTTGGCCGGATTTTCGGTCGGCCTAAAGACCTGTAAGACCCCATATCTACTGACCCCCCTTGCGACTCCCCTCTACTTCCCAAAAACTTGGCTGAGTTATTAATTGCTGAAATGGAGCGCGGAGATTTTCAATTGGTATACGCCTCCAGCAAAGAGCTTGATGGCAAAGTTTGGGCGCAACCTGTTTTTTGCTTAATGCGTAGCTAGAAGATTCATTGAATCAATTTCTCGAAAATGGCAATCTCAAAATTGATCGTTGGTTTAAAGATTTACGTAGCAGCACTGTAATCTTTGATGATTCCCAAGCTTTCGCTAATGTGAATACACCTGAAGAATTGCAAGCACTAGAAGACACATCCATATGAACCATTCCCCAAACGCACCCATCCTATTAACTTCGTCACTTCATGTGGATGATGCTCGCAAAGCTATTGCAGGATTGGTAAACGACCTCATTCAAGAATCAACAGCCCTTCAGGATTCGACTGCTATGGAAATGGTTCCTTTGAATCAAGCGATTGATCGTATTTTGGCGGTAGATTTACTCTCACCAATCGACGTACCAGCAGCAGATAACTCTGCCATGGATGGCTTTGCATTTGATGGCAAATGTCTCGATACAGATAGCGCGGTTATTTCCTTGCGGATTGTGGGCACTGCCTTTGCTGGGAAGCCTTATGAAGGCACGGTTGCTCCTGGTGACTGCCTCAAAATAATGACTGGCGCTGTTATGCCTGTAGGTTGCGACACCGTCATTCCTCAAGAATTTACCAGCGCGATACATGAGAGCAGCATTGAGTTCAAAGACGATCAATTAAAGCCTGGTGAGAACCGACGCTTACGTGGCGAGGATCTTCAAAAAGGAAAACCAGCAATTGCGACTGGCAGACTACTGCGCCCTCTTCTGACCTTGGCTTAGCCGCATCCTTAGGCGTAGCCTCGCTTTTTGTGAAGCGCAAACTTAAGGTAGCCATTCTGTCTTCGGGCGATGAGCTTCGTGGCCTGGGCCAAGAATTAGATGCTGGCAGTATTTATGACAGAAATCGCTACAGTCTGACTGGCTTACTTAATCGACTTAATTTAGACATCATCGACTGTGGGATTGTGCGTGATGATCCTACTGCCTTGAAGCAAGCCTTCATTGAGGCTGCAGGCAAAGCGGATGTACTCATTTCTTCTGGGGGTGTTTCGGTTGGTGAAGCAGACTTCACTAAACAAATCATGGAAGAGCTTGGGGATGTCGGCTTTTGGAAAATTGCGATGCGCCCTGGCCGCCCCATGGCTTTTGGGGTCTTCAAGCCAGTATCCGGAAATACACGCAAGACCCTCTTCTTTGGCTTACCCGGAAACCCAGTAGCAGTCATGGTGACGTTTTATCAATTCGTTCGATCTGCCTTGCTACAACTGAATGGCGCAAACCAAACAGAGCCACCGCTGACGCAGGCAATTGCTGAGGCATCCATTCGGAAAAGCCTGGACGCACCGAGTTTCAACGCGCCATCTTGGGGCGTGGAGCCGATGGGAAACCAACCGTCAGGCTGACTGGGAGTCAAGGTGC
Organism: Polynucleobacter necessarius; assembly: GCF_900095205.1. NCBI lineage: Bacteria > Pseudomonadati > Pseudomonadota > Betaproteobacteria > Burkholderiales > Burkholderiaceae > Polynucleobacter > Polynucleobacter necessarius. Next base: position 1,602,146 of record NZ_LT606951.1, read on the forward strand.
CGGCATTTTGAGATCGATGAGCGAGGCAAATTGCTTTGTCATCCTCACCCACAATCAGGGCAACATAGCCGCTGGAGACTGGGTAGATGTAGCGCTTTTTGATGGACTGCTTTAAGATTGCGTCATCATGAAACTAACCAAAAAAGAACTAGCCTTTCTAGACCCGATGCACACTGCCAAAACCTTAGTTTTGGTTTACCTATGTTTTTCCGTACCAATCGTTTTATTAGCACTGTTTGTGGCCTTCATCCGTGATGGAGCGATTCCAGGGTTTACGGTGTTATCCGCACTCATTCTGAATGCACTTCTTGGATTTGGTTTGCTGTGGATTGCCTGCAAAGTTTACAACTGGGTAGCAGGAAAATTTGGCGGTATCGAATTAGCAATGCGTGAACTACCAGAAGAAATTGACGCGGAGTAATCCATCCTAATTCAAAGTTCATCTCATCAATAAAGCTGAGCAAGTACTTGGCTTTATTTTTTATCACGACCAAACTTTTAGCCCCGATAGACTTCAGCATTAATCAAGCTCGGAGGTTTTTCCCTCAAGGGCTGAGCGTAAATTTTCAATCGCTAAATCAACCATTACTCTGCGAGTAGCTTCTGTAGCGCTGGCAATATGCGGAGCAAGCACCACATTACTCAACTTTAATAATTCAGGATGGACGGATGGCTCACCCTCAAATACATCTAGACCAGCCGCAAATATTCTTTTTTCTTTGAGCGCCTGAAGCCAGTGCAGCATCATCCACAATGCCACCACGGGCAATGTTTATCAAGGTTGCAGTCGGTTTCATGAGTGCAATTTCTTTAGCGCCAATCGTATGATGACTCCGAGCGCTATAAGGCAATACGAGCATCACATGCTCAACAGTACGAAGTAATTCTTCTTTGGAAACATACTTGGCACCATAGGCCTTTTCATCAGTATCTGATAGATGACTGCGATTGTGATAAATCACATTCATTCCAAATCCCAATGCGCGCTTAGCAATTCCTTGACCAATGCGCCCCATGCCAATAATGCCAAGAGTACTGTGATGTAAATCCATGCCAAGTGGATTATTCACAATTGACCACTTGTCCCATAGACCTGCTCTTACCCAATGCTCAGATTCAGTAATACGTCTTGCAGTTGCCATCAATAGAGCAAAACCGAAATCGGCTGTGTAGTGTCTGTTAATACATCTGGAGCATTGGTAGCCATTACGCCTGCAGCAGTGATTGCTGGGACATCAAAATTGTTATATCCCACAGAAATATTAGCCACAATCTTTAGATTTTCAGCGTGAGCTAATGATTTGCATCAATTCTTTCGCTACCTGCAACTCTAAAGCCCCTACAACCCCTGAGAGTTCTTTTTGCAACTCTTCTGGACTAAAAATCCGATCTTCTTAATTGGATCGCACCGCAAAAGTTTCCTCGAGTTTTGCTAAAGCCTCTGGAAATATGGCTCTTGCCACCAAAATTTTGGGTTTTGAGTTACTAGGCAGAGAATTTGACTGTGTATTCATAGGAGGAACTTTACCTCAACTAAATAGACCCTTTAGACCCTTTCGCCTTAAAAATAGGCCATTTCGGCTAAAATTAAACTTTTATAACCTAGCACCCATCTTTTGGGGCTCTTGAAACAAAACCACCATGACTTACGTTGTTACTGAATCTTGTATCCGCTGCAAATACACCGACTGCGTTGATGTTTGCCCAGTTGACTGCTTCCGCGAAGGTCCTAATTTTTTGGTCATTGATCCGGATGAGTGTATTGACTGCGCAGTATGCGTACCTGAATGCCCGGTAAATGCCATTTATGCTGAAGATGATGTTCCTGGTGATCAGCAAGCCTTCATCAAACTCAATGCTGAACTCTCTCCTTCATGGACCTCGATTACCAAGTCCAAAGCAGCTCTTCCAGATGCTGAGGAATGGAAAGATGTTAAAAATAAACTTGACCAGCTCGTAAAGTAATTTACTAGCAAAAGAAATTTGTGTTGTACTCACCCACACAAACCAATGCCGTCATCATTGGCGCCGGTCCAGTGGGTCTTTTTCAGATCTTTGAATTAGGTCTGCTAGAAATTAAAGCGCATGTGATTGACTCACTCACCGAGCCAGGCGGTCAATGCATTGAGCTGTATCCAGATAAACCAATTTACGATATCCCAGCAATTCCAGTTTGCACTGGACGTGAGCTCACTAATAATTTATTAAGGCAAATTGAACCCTTTGACGCTCAATTTCATCTTGGTCAAGAGGTCACGAAGCTAGAGTCACAATCAGATGGTCGCTTTCTAATTAGTACCTCACAAGACAATCACTTTCTGAGCAAAACTGTATTTATTGCTGCCGGAGTTGGCGCTTTCCAACCCCGCACCATCAACCTTGAAGGTATAGATGCTTTTGTAGGGCAGCAGTTGTTTTATCACATTAAAAACCCAGAACAGTTTGCAAACAAGAGGGTGGTTATTTGCGGAGGTGGTGATGCAGCTCTGGACTGGGCCGTTCATTTTTCTGAAATTGCAGCCAGTGTTACTTTAATACACCGTCGTGATGACTTTAAAGCTGCGCCTAAATCTATTGCCAGAATGCGTGAGCTTTGCGCAAACCATCGAATGGAACTTTTGATCGGACAAGTATCTGGGTACGAAGTGAAGAATGATCGACTGATAGAAGTTGTCTTCACTAATATTGATGGCGAATCTAAAAATATTCCCCTTGATGATCTTCTGGTGCTCTACGGACTCTCACCTAAGTTGGGGCCCATTGCAGAATGGGGTCTTGATATCGATCGCAAACAAATATGTGTTGATACCGCTAAATTTGAAACCAGCATTCCGAGAATTTATGCAGTAGGCGATATTAATGTTTATCCCGGCAAGAAAAAACTCATCCTGTCAGGATTTCATGAGGCTGCACTAGCTGCCTTCGCGGCAGCAGAATATCTAAACCCCGAAAAACAGGTTCAGCTCCAATATACGACCACCTCACCCAAGCTCCACAAAGCCTTGGGAGTCAAGCCACCCACATTCGAGTAAGCTATCCTTTATTTGTTCATACATAACCACTTTTAGCCTATATATGCGTCAATACCACGATCTCATGAAAGAAGTCCTTGCCAAAGGCGTCCAGAAATCCGATAGAACTGGGACTGGCACGGTTTCTGTATTTGGACATCAGATGCGCTTTAATTTGGCTGAAGGCTTTCCGATGGTGACCACTAAAAAACTCCATCTCAAATCTATCATTTATGAATTGCTCTGGTTTCTCAAGGGCAGTACAGACAATAACTGGCTGAAAGAGCGTGGCGTATCCGTTTGGAATGAGTGGGCCGCACCCGACGGCGATCTGGGGCCTATCTATGGTTATCAATGGCGCTCATGGCCAGCCCCTAATGGTCAACACATCGATCAAATCTCCGAAGTAGTAGAGACAATTAAGAAGAATCCAGACTCACGTCGCATTATTGTTTCTGCATGGAACGTCGCAGACATACCTCGTATGGCCTTGGCACCATGCCATGCGTTCTTTCAGTTTTATGTTGCTGATGGGAAGCTGTCATGTCAACTCTATCAACGCAGTGCAGATATCTTTTTGGGCGTACCGTTTAATATTGCTAGCTACGCCCTGCTGACGCACATGATGGCTCAACAATGTGATCTGGAGGTAGGTGACTTTATTTGGACTGGCGGAGATTGCCATTTGTATAGCAATCATTTAGAACGGGTAGAGCTCCAGCTCTCAAGGGACTTCTTCCCATTACCCAAGCTCAATATTTTGCGCAAACCTGCTTCAATTTTTGATTACGAGTTTGAAGATTTTGAAATCGTCGGATATGAATCCCATCCACACATCAAAGCTCCTGTAGCTATTTAAGAATCTAGCCCCCTTATGACGCAACCTGCTATTTCTATGATTGTCGCGCGCTCGCGCAAACACGTGATTGGTCGTGACAATCAAATGCCTTGGAAGATATCTGCTGATTTACAGTTTTTCAAACGCGTCACTATGGGGCATCCTGTCATCATGGGTCGTAAGACTTGGGAATCTATTGGGCGCCCCCTGCCTGGACGTCGCAATATCGTCGTGAGTCGCAATGCCAATTTTCAACTGGCCGGAGCAGAGTTAGCTAGCTCATTAGAAGAGGCATTAAATCGCTTAAGCGATTTTTCTCGTGTGTTTGTCATTGGTGGCAAGCAGCTCTTTAATCAAGCTTTTGATATTGCAGATCGGCTTTACATCACCGAGATTGATTTAGACATTGACGGCGGAGATACTTTCTTCGAGGTTCCGGATGCATCCGAATGGAAAGAGGTGGAGCGTACTCCAGGATCTGAGGGTGATATCACATTCAATTTCATTACGCTAGAGCGGAAATAAAAAAGGACTCCGAGGAGTCCTTTTTTAAGCCACATTAAATCACTGAACAACAATCTTTGCATCCTTAGCAATCTAACTTAAAAATTCATATTGCTTTCTTTGAGTCAACGCAGCACGAATAGCAGGCTTTGCTTGCTCTAGCGCAGGTGGCTTAGTCGATCTTTTATCTTCGAGCTTGATCAAATACCAACCTTGTTGCATTTGGATTGGGGTCTGTGAAACCTGGCCCTTAGCAAGACTAGTTAAGACGCTCGCTAACTGAGGGGTAACTTGCCCAGCTTGAATCCATCCTACCGCTCCCCCTTGAGCCTTATTGGGTGCTAAAGAAACACTTTTTGCTACCTTATCAAATGACTCCCTTTTTTAATACGAGCCAATGCAGCCTGAGCATCCGCTTCTGAGGCAACTGCAATATCACTCACCTTGTATTCATTAATCATTCCCTGAGGGCCGAGGGATGCAATCTCATTTTTGTATTGAGCTTCAACATCGGCGTCTGTAACTGGATTTTTTGCCATGTATATAGAGAGCTCTAAATCCGCCAAATAATTCTGACGAATCATCAGCAATTGTGTACTGGCTCTTTCAGAATTCGCCAGACCATCCTTTTCAGCCTGTTGAGCAAGCAATAACACTTCAATGAACTTTTGAATTACAGCCTTACGCAACTCTGGGGAATCTTTTTGCCCCTGGGAAATGGCAACCTTAATACCCTGCTCCACCATGTCATTGGTAATAATGGTTCCATTCACAGAGGCTGCAGCATTGATTGGTAACCCACTTTGTTGAGCATAAGCGCCACATACAAATGCGCTGGTCAATACTCCAACAGCAATAAATGCGAATGAACAAGAGATTGAATACAAAAGGTTTCATAAGGATTTAGTCTTTCTAATAATTAGCCTCAATATTAACAGCAGACATTCTGCGCACCCTAATACACCAAGCTAAAATGCCATGATGTGCGTTCAATACATCACTACTGTCAATATTGGTTGGGTTAAGTCCCACTTTGATCTTGACCTGCCAATGAGCAGCGTACTTGAAGTATTTCCAACCTACCCCGGCCCCATCATTCTCAAAAGCCACAACACCAACCGAACCGCCATAGGTTTAGCGCGTTTTGGCCTGATACCTTCATGGGCAAAAGAGGAGACCTTTGGTAGAAAAACCTATAACACTAGGGTGGAGACGGTAGATCAAAAACCATCCTATAGACATGCTTGGTCGCAACGTCATTACGCGTTAACTTTAGCGGATGCTTTTTACGAACCCTGCTATAAATCAGGTAAAGCAATACGCACTGCAATCAAACAAGCGAATCAAGAGCCCATGGCAATTGCTTCTATCTGGGATACCTGGACCGAGCCAGAAACCGGGGAACTCATAGCCTCGTTTTCAATGCTAACAATTGATGCAAGTGCTCACCCAGTAATGCAACGCATGCATAAACCTGAAGATGAGAAACGCACAGTAGTTCCATTAAAGCCCGAACTATTCGATGCATGGCTTAATGCAACACCAGAAGAAGCACGCGCCTTACTTCATTTAAATTCAATGCCTGAGTTAATTATACTGTCTAGCTAGGGAATTGAGTTTCTTCTAAAGACTCTAAAAACTAATGACGGGACTCATAGGCTGATAGGGTTCAGCTGATTCCGCTTCTAGAGCCTCAGCCTCTTCCTCACCCTTCGATTGACTATAGTATTTCGAATCTATTGAAGGCTTCTTGGAAGGATCCATTTGTTTTGCATTCGGAGCAACCGGTCAAAATGGACCCTCAACAGGAGTAAGAGGCTGACTATTAAACTCGTTGATCTCTTGCGGAGTATGGAGAGTATGTCTGCATTCCTGCGTTCGGCGAAGGGCTTTGAGCCCATGCGCAGAAGCTCATGAATAACGGGCAAGGGATTAATCCGATAAGGTATTTAGACATAGGCACCATTGTAGGTGAGGTGGGTCATTTACTTTCCCTTCAATTAATTACAATGCCAAGATGTATTTATATCGAGTCCTTGCGCTAGCCTTATTGCTGCTTCCATCTATTTGCTTGGCGGTAGATTTGCAGCCCAATGATATCGTCGCGCCACTACCAGGCAAAAGTCATGCGATGTTTAGTTATCTCAATACAGGGAGCGGCACTTTCTACAAAAATGGTTCGGCTATCTCGTCCAAACCCTTTGTCAGCCCCGATATCAATACTCAAAGCGCTATAGCTCGTATCAGTACGAGTTATTCCATCATGGATTTGCCAGGGATTTCTTATCTCCAGATCCCCTATGGATCGATTAAGCCCACTGGATCTCTTGCAGAATATTCTGCAACTACTGGCTTTGGCGACCTCACCTTTGCTACCGCAGTATGGCCTTATGCGGACAGAGAAAAAAGGCGGTACTTTGGCATAGCTGGCTATCTAACTGCACCGACAGGAAGTTATAACAGTCAGCAAGTTTTTAATGTTAGCGAGAACCGCTATAAAACAGATATTCAAATGGGCTATCAGCAACCCATTATTGAAAATTTGGATGGGATGATTGCCGTCGACACGATGTGGTTTGGAGGCAATAGTCAGTGCGCTGCCGCGTGTTTCTCAACAAACAATACCTCGCTAAATCAGAAAATACTCACCACCACACAGCTTGGGCCTATTTATAAGATTAATCAAACCTACACTCTAGGTGCCTCCTATTTCTATGTGGCAAGTGGCGCCACCACAATTGGTAACACCTATCAAAACAATGTTGTGAATACACAGCGCTTGTTGCTGAGCGCTTTGGCACATTACCCATTTGGCAGAATCAGCCTTCAATACGGACGTGACATGGAAATTAAAAATGGCTTCATTGAAACCCGTCGCTTGATCGTTCGCTACACAACCGAGTTTTAAGTTTTTTATACTCGCTTGCGCTGGATAAGATGTTTAATCATCGGCAGTCGGCAGGCAAGCAGCATCAGTAAGACTGCGCCATAAATAGAAACTACCTCTAAATCATTTTTACCAGCCTTATGCCACCAGTAGTGAGCGATGGCAGTACAGGCAACTACATAAATAAGCTTGTGTAATAAACTCCAGCGTCTTCCTAATTTTCGAACAGCCCATTGATTTGATGTCAGAGCTAAAGGAGTTAGCAATACTAAAGTCAAAAATCCCATAGTAATAAATGGTCTCTTCAAGACATCGCCCCACATCGACTGAATATCTAAGTTTTGATCTAACCAAAACCAAATTGAAAAATGAATACAGGCATAAAAGAAGCAAAACAGGCCTAACATACGTCGCAACTTTACCCATGCAACATGATTAGTAAGCAAGCGCAATGGAGTCATCGCAAGCGTGATGCATAAAAAGATTAGTGCCCAAGTGCCAGTTGAACGAATAATGAATTCGATGGGATTGGCTCCTTGGTCTTCATGAACACCAAGCCAGATCAAACGGGCTAGCGGTATTAGGGATAGCAAAAAGACGATTGCCTTAACTGAATTCATAAGCCATATTAAACGACCCTATTCATTATCAAACTAATAGGGTCGATTCATCAAAAATAGCCTGAATTGATATCTAAGCCAAACTCAACCCTTCTTTGCTCAGCGGAAAATTGCGAACGGACCCACCAATTGCAGCAAAAACTGCATTCGCAACTGCTGGACCAACGACACAGATCGTGGGTTCACCTACCCCACCCCAGAAATCATAACTAGGTACGAGAACGGTTTCAATTCTAGGGGTAGAGGCCAATTTCAGTAGTGGATAAGTATCTAAATTCTGCTGCTTAATGCGGCCATTTTCCACGGAGATCTCAGGCAAGAAATAGCCCCCAATGCCATCGCTATAGAACCTTCAATTTGCTCACGAGTTAAGTAAGGATTAACTACATGCCCAGAATTTAAAGCAAAGACTAAACGAGTTACTTTCACTACATTATTCTGAACCGTCACCTCTGCTACACAAGCAGAGTAACTGGCGTAACCCATGAACTGTGCAATACTGCGAAACGTTCCTGCGGGCAAAGGCTTATCCCACTCTGCTTTTTAGTGGCAGCATTTAGTACGCCTAAATGCTTTGGATGACTCTGCATCAGCGCTTGCCTAAATTGCACTGGGTCCTTTCCAGCCGCCTTTGCACACTCATCCATGAAGCATTCCATAAAAATGCCATTTTGATTTGTATTCACACCACGCCATGGACCAACAGGTACGTGGGTATTTTTCATAACGTATTCGGTTAAGAGTGTTGGAAAAGTGTAGCCAAGTTGTGCATCTGGTCCATTCTCATAAAAACCCTGAAGTTGACGCTCATCCTTACCATTCTTGATGCTTTGTGGGGCTAGGGTTGCTAATTGATTGGCCAGCAACCTTAATATGCATGCCAGTGACATTTCCAGAACCATCAATACCCGCAGTCATCTTTGCCATTGCGATTGGATAATAGTAATCATGAGTCATATCTTCTTCACGACTCCAAACTACTTTGACTGGGATGCCTGGGAATTTTTGCGCCACTTTAGCGGCTAAGGTTGTGAAATCCTGCGTTGATCCACAACGACCTAAACCACAGCCAGAATCTAATTTATAAACTTCACAATTGGTAAGCGGAAATCCAGTGGCTTCAGATAATGCAGCTAATGAACCCTCTCCATTTTGAGTTGGCACCCATGCCTCTGCTCGATCGCCTGTGATTTTAACGGTAGCATTCATTGGCTCCATCGTGACGTGAGCACGATAAGGTGTGTAATAAATGGTTTCTACTTTTTTTGCGGCACTATTAAATAGCAGCAGGCGCATCTCCTACTTTGCGCTGCCAAAAATCACTTTGCTCATCCAGACCTTCACGCAACATTTTATTAATGCCATCTTGTGAAACGGTAGCAGCTTTGCCTTCATCCCAAACAATAGGCATTGCATTCAGCGCGGCGTTGGCATACCACCAAGTATCAGCCACTACAGCAACTGTGCTGTCCTTAATTTTGACAACGCCCTTAACGCCACGCATCTCTTTAATCTTGGCTTCGTCATAGCTCACTAATTTGCCGCCAAATACTGGGCAAGCCTTGACAGAGGCACAAAGCATCCCCGGGAGTTGCAAGTCAATGCCATATACCTTGGATCCATTGACTTTGTTAGCTGTATCAATCCGAGCATAGGGCTGCCCTGCTACTTTCCACTTTCGTGGATCTCTGAGGGTAATTGATTTTGGATCAGACGGAGTTAGGGTCGAAGCTAATTCAGCCACCTTGCCATAAGTTATTTTACGCCCCGTTGGCACATGAACAATGATGCCTTTATCCACCACCAGTTCATTAACGGGCACATTCCACTGATTGGCTGCAGCCTGCATCAACATCATTCGCGCTGCTGCTGCTCCCCGACGAACATAGTCCTCAGAAATACGAATACCACGGCTACCGCCTGTACCATGCTCTCCCCAAACACGCTTCCGCGCCAAGCTTTGACCAGGAGTAGCGGATTGAGTTTTAACTTTCTTCCAATTGCATTCCAACTCTTCTGCTACCAACTGAGCTAATCCAGCACGAGTACCCTGCCCCATCTCAGAGCGGGCAATTCTGATGAGAACTGTGTCATCAGGTTTGATGCTAACCCAAGCATTTACTTCGGACTCTCCAACTTGAATAGGCGTATTGGGATCATATATAGCTAGAGCCTGTGCATAAGCATCCTCAGGCAATGAGCCTCTACCCTCAACATCAAGCCACCACCAATCATGGTGCCCTTGATAATAAATTCACGACGGGAAGAGTTTTCTAAACGAATAAACGGTTTATAAGTAGTCATATTTACCCCCTTACCCGCGAGTCGCTGGAGTGGCGCCGTATTGCGCTAAAACATCCACCAACTTCTTTTGACCAGAAGCCACATGGATTCCATCGCGAATCTTTTGGTAAGTACCGCAATGGCATAAATTTCCCATCGCATTATCAATGTCGGCATCGGTAGGCTTTGGATTTCTTTTTAAGAGGGCTGCCCGCAGCCATTATTTGACCAGGCTGACAATAACCACACTGAGGTACATCTGGAGCAATCCAAGCTTGCTGCACTGGATGCATAGAATTTTTAGATAAGGCTTCAATAGTAGTGATTTTGGCCTTACCGACTGCAGATACCGGAATAGAGCAAGAACGAACAGGCTCTCCATTGAGGTAAACGGGTACAGGCGCCACATTGCGCTACGCCACAACCGTACTTAGTTCCCGTTAACCCTACCACCTCCCGAATAGCCCATAACAAGGGCATATTGGGTTCCACATCGATATTTTGAATCTGCCCGTTAATATCTAACTGCATATTGCCTCCCATGTTTTTCTTTTCAAATGACTATAAATCATTCTGATCTTTTTGCGCTTGCACATAAAACGCCTTTAGCCAAGCCAAAGCCCTATCGAATTGGGCGGTAATTTGCTATCCTAAAAGCTCATTTAAGGATAAATATGACTGAAGAAAACCAAACCCAGAACGACGAAGATTTTGACTTTGGGTGTGAGTGCGCAATGACCTTACTCAATGAGCCTACGGAAGATCGACTCAATGACTTAATTGATGAACTTGATGAGGAGGGCATGATTTCCACCGAGGTAGTTTATGGCTTACTCGCCACCATCTTAATGAGCATGAACGAAGAAGAACATGAGGGCGATGAGCACTAATTGGCATTCATTACTTTATCGGCAAAAGCATCCATTGCTTTTGCCAACTGAACATCCAATGTAGTCAAAGCAGCGACTGAATGGGTGCTTAGTTGAACAGTTACCTTGTTCCAAGAATTTGACCAATCAGGATGATGATTAATTTGTTCAGCGTATTGCGCACTTAAAGTCATAAATTCAAAGGCTTGCTTAAAATCTACAAAAACAAATTCACGCGTAATCGCCTTTCCCTCAGCCAATAGTGACCACAAGGGAAGCTCTGCTACTACGTTCAATTCTTCAATCTTCAAGATCTAAGCCCTTAAGTAGCGTTACTTTGTGATAGCTGCTTTAAATCTTCCGGATAAAGCCACCGCCACTCACCCTCAGCCAAATCAATAGGCATGCGGTAGGCTCCAATTTCCGTGCGGTGCAACTTATCTACATGGTTTCCCGACCGCAGCCATCATGCGCTTGACTTGGTGATAACGCCCTTCAACGATAGTCATTGCCAACACGTGCTCTGAGATGATGTCGCATACGGTAGCAAAACAAGGCTTAGGGTCGTCATCAAGCACAACGCCATTGAGCAAGTGATCTATTTGCTTCTGAGTAATAGGTTCTGGTGTAGTAATTTCATAAACCTTCCCTATATTTTTCTTAGGAGTGGTCATCTTATGAATGAACTGTCCATCGTCAGAAATCAAGAGCAATCCCGTGGCGTCATAGGCTAAACGCCCCACACACTGCAAGCCTCGCTCAACAAATGGGCTGGAAAGTAAACTATAAACGCTTGGATGATGGGTCGTTTTATGGGAACACTCATAATTTGCTGGCTTATTAAATGCGAGATAGGCCTTCTCGTGATACTCCCAATCCTTACCCTCTACATTCAGGATAAGCCCTTCAGTAGCAATTTTTTCTTCTGGGTCTTCAGCCAATTTTCCATTTACTTTAACTAGCTCTGCATACACCAAGTCACTGCAATAGCGACGCGTACCGAAGCCTTGGCTAAAGAGAATTTTTTCTAGAGAAATTGATTTTGCCATACGTGAAAAAGCATACTACAGAGCTCATTCAAGTGTGGTCTGCCCTTGAATTTTTGAATTCATTATCATAGGGCACTAACGCGACCCCAAGACACTACAGCCATGCTCTCTAAGCCAAAACCACGCTTCCTCCTTCACGCCCGAGAAATTACTTTTCAGGGTTACGCGAGAGAAGATGGCTTATGGGATATAGAAGGTCATTTAAAAGATTTCAAAACAACCCCCCTCCAAACCAGTGCAAAAGTTTGGCAACCAGGGGAAGCTTTTCACGATATGTGGGTTCGCGTAACGCTAGACCAAGATTTTGTTATCCAAGATATAGAGGTGGTAATGGATAGGCATCCTCATGCGGAATGTACTGAAGTCATTCCTCCGATGGAGGGCCTGATTGGAGATCGTCTAGGCAGAGGTTGGCGCAAAACGATTGATACTCATTTGGGCGGAATTAAAGGCTGCACTCACTTGCGTGAACTATTGGTTAGCCCTAGCAACCGCAGCTTATCAATCCATTCCTGGAGCCTTCTTTGACCCAGAAGGCAAAAAGCCGCCGGCCTATCTTGGAACCTGTAAATCTTGGAACTTCAATGGCCCAGTAGTGATGCGTGTTTATCCACAGTTTTATCAGTGGAAAGACAAGCCTTAAGCTTACAAGGCGCCTCGATGTATTGTCATACCGGCAAACAACTGTTGTACCGGCATCACTTCAAGAGCATTGATATTCATGTGCGCAGGTAATGTAGCAGACCAGTAAATTGCCTCGGCAATATCATCAGCACTTAAGGCGTGCACGCCTTCGTAGACTTTCTCTACTTTCGCATCATCACCTTTAAAGCGAACATTGGAATATTCGGTGCCCGAACTTAAGCCAGGCTCAGCGCAAGTTATCCTTATAGGGGTGCCAATCAAGTCAGCACGTAAATTCAGGCTGAACTGTTTTACAAATGCTTTCGTTGATCCATATACATTGCTACCGGGATAGGGATAGTGTCCCGCTACAGACCCCACATTAATGATATGCCCTCTCTTGCGCTCGACCATTCCAGGCAAGAAAGCGCGGGTCATATGCACCAAACCTCAATATTAGTATCAATCATGCGATCCTAATCAGAGATATTCGCTTGATATGCGGGCTCCAAAACCCAAAGCAAGGCCCGCGTTATTCACTAAAACTGTCACCCCTGAAAATTCTGCTGGTAGCGCACTCACAAGTCCGTCCACTTGAGCGCTTATCGCAAACATCGAGTACCAGCAAGAGGAGTCTGTTTTGCTGTTCAGGCGGCAATGACAATTTTAGAGACTCCAATTTTTCTGCCCTTCTACCAACAAGCAACCACACGATGACCATGAGCTAAAAATCGTCTAGCAGTTGCCTTCCCAAATCCTGCAGTTGCACCCGTAACTAAAACCGTATGTTCCATATACTCTCTTTGGTCTGCATTCATTATTTAATCTTTTCAATTCCATTTTTAATTAACTGCAAGACATTTTTAATTAACTGCAAGATATTTTTAATTAACTGCAAGATATTTTTAAATTGAGGGTGATTAGAATTCTTCAACCACTCAAAAATAATCATCTCTATGCTGAGCATCGGAATACTCTGCGCTCTCATGCGCTCTATAGCCAGAAACTTATCGCTAGGCGCTCTACTTCCGCAAGCATTAGGTATTACTGCTACCTCATACCCATTTTCCTTTAACCCCAATGCAGTTTGCATTAGGCAAACATGGGTTTCGCAGCCAGCTAGCACTATCTGATTAATGAGAGGATTAGCTTTTTGAATTGCCCCCACCAAACCGCTCTCTACTGCATTAAATGAATGCTTCAATACTGTTTGATTACAGTAATTCTTAATTCGCTCATCATTTGGGCCGAGACCTTCAGGATTTTGCTCAGTCCCCAAAATAGGTATATCCAAAAGTCTTGTGAGCTCTGCCAAAAATATTGCACCACCCAGCACAGCATTTCCCTCATCAATGCTAGGAAGTAAATGGGTCTGATAATCAACTAAGATGAGCGCACTAGTAGCAGAATTAAACATGGGACTGTTAAAGTTCTATTTTCTTAGCGGTCTTGGGTAAACGAAGAGCTAAATTATTAAGGTAATGCGCAATTAATTCGTCTGCACTTTTGCCGAATATGCGAATGCGGCCGGTATGGTTTAGAAGTAACACCCCCACTATATGAGCAAAGATAGCAGTAACTTCAACATCTATCTCTTTATCAGTGAAACCTAAGTTACTTAGTGCCAACTCTTGAGGACGCATTGCATCTTTCAGTCGAGCATTTAGCTCTGAGTCCCATTCGTTTGTCAAACCACGCGGTTTCATACCCTGAAAAAGGTAAAAACCTAAATCTAAATCACGAGGATTGTCTCGATAAAATTGATGAAAGGCTAAGACACTTTTTTGCAGCTCATGAAAGTGATTTTTCGATGCGCCCACATCATCCAACGAAATAGCAACATCGGCCTGTTGGATAAAGTCGTTTAGACGTTCTAATGACTCAGCAAGTAAAGCACCATAAATCTCTTCCTTGCTTCCGAAGTAACTGTAAATAGCACCAGCCGTATAGCCCGCGCGCTTAGCAATCTCTCGCATGCTGACGGCTTCCAAACCGAGCTCAATGAATACAGATCTAGCAGCGCTCAATATGTGACTGCGCTTCACCTCGACAAGGGCCTGTCGACGAAGATCCTGTGCTGAAACGGAGGGCTGATTCATACTTGAATTATACATATGTTTATATTATTGAACAGCGTTCAATTTATGTGTATGATTTGCCTTAAATCCCATTTTTACGCCAATTTCTTTGTAGGTATCCACATGAGTCAAAGCACCTCCCAATTTATGAACAGCAAGGACTATCAAGAGTCTTTGCGGGCACTAAAACCGACTGTTTATGCGATGGCCGACTCATCGATTCCGTTGCAGACGAGCCTTCTCTTAAGCCTGGGGTTCAAGCATTAGGCGTCACCTATGCCATGGTTCATGATGCTGCGTTAGCACCGTTAATGTTGGCAGATCAAGATGGAAAATCCGTGCCACGCATGCTACACATTAATCAATCATCCGGCGATCTACTGAATAAGTTAGAAGCGGTACGTGTGCTGTGCCAAGAAACAGGCTGCGCACAACGCTACTTAGCGCATGATGCTTTGAATGCGCCGGGGCAAGTAAGCGCTCGTATTGATGATGCAAAAGGCAGCAACGAACATCGAGCGAAGTTTTATGAATACCTCTCTCATGTGCAAAAAAATGATCTCGCTTTAGGGATTGCCATGACAGACGCGAAAGGTGATCGCTCACGCAGGTCGCACGAGCAAGCAAACCCGGATACTTATGTTCATATCGTTTCTCAAGATGCAAAAGGGGTAGTCATCTCTGGTACAAAAGCCATTGTGACTGGCGGGCCCCCTATATGCATGAGTTCTTGGTAATGCCTGGACGCAATATGACGAAGGAAGATGCAGCTTTTGCAATCTGTTGTGCCGTTCCAGTCGATGCCAAAGGGATTACGATTGTCGCGCGGCCAGCAGGTCGGCCAGGCGATAAGGTAGAGCACGGTAAACCCTTGTTCTCCAGCAAGTATGGCCAATCCACTGGCGCGGTAATTTTCGATAACGTATTTGTAGCCTGGGAGCGTGTTTTTTATGCTGGTGATTGGGAGCATTCCAGCGTATTGACATATAGCTATGCATCGTCATAGCTGTATTGCCGCACGAGCTGGCTTTGGAAATCTTTTAATCGGCGCAGGAGTCTTGATGTGTGAAGCCAATGGCTTGGATCCAGAAACCAAATCCAATCTCCGCGATCCCATGGTTGAGTTAATCAAGATCACCGAAGGATTTTATGCTTGTGGTGTTGCCGCTAGTGTTTATGGCACACAAGATCCTTACAGTAAATCTTTTATGCCTGAACCAGTATTTTCTAACATTGGCAAACTTTTACTAGCTACCCAAATTTATGACATGCACCGTTTAGCTCATGAGGTATCTAGTGGGTTAATCGTAGCCCTACCGGGACCTGATGAGGATCACAATCCTGCAACGGCCGCGCTACTTTGGCAGAAGAGAGGTATTGCGCGCCAATCCAGCCATACCCTATGACAAACGTATCGAGGTAGCAAGATTTATTGAAGATCTCACAGCCTCATATCAGGGTGGATGGTATTCAGTCATCAGCCTTCATGAGGGCAGATCTCCTACAGCAATGAAGCAAGAGATTTATCGACAGTACCCCCATTGGCAATAAAGTGGAACTCGTTGAACGTCTATTAGATCGTGGCGTACTGACTAGTAGCGAAGAACGCGCCATCACCAAAAATAAACAGCCTGGACGCTGCTGTGATCAGGGCTGTAGCGCACCGGGTCAAGCCGTCATGGTTCCGCTACCAGAACCAGGGCGAAGAACTTAATTGACTGTTTGGGAAGTTAATTCGAGCTTACGAATATCAAACTGTTGACTTTGCAATCGCTGCAGTATGTCATCGTAAGCTCGCTGATTGATTTGCGGAGTTCTAGACAAAATCCAGAGGTATTCACGACGTGGGTCACTAACAACCGCCCGTTGATATTGGCTATCTAGATCAATGATCCAATAATCACCCCACACCATAGGGATAAAAGATAGCCAAGCTGGTGCAAATCTGACTTCTAATTTTGGAGAATCTTTCGCTCCAACCTGACGCGCTACACCCTCCGCTTCAGACACAGTGCCATCAGCGATTTTACAGCTATTGAGTACTTTTAAATTACCATCAGGTCTGACTGTATAGACTGCCTTGGTATTGCTGGCACATTTCTTTTGAAACCAATTGAGATATTTAGCAATCTCGTACCAAGTACCCAAATACCGCTGCACATCCAAAGTAGGAATCGTTTTTACAGGAACATCTGATCCTTGTGCATGAGCAGAAAAGCTAAAAATAAATATGCAAGCACTAAAAAGTGCCAGATATATTTTGCTCATCACTAATAGTATTTCTTTAAATCCATACCGCTATACATGCTGGCAACTTGCTCACCATAGCCATTAAACATTTGCGTTTTAATCTTAGGAGCAAATATTCCCTTGGGATCTCCGATACGTCTTTCGGTAGCCTGACTCCAACGTGGGTGATCCACCTCTGGATTTACGTTGGAATAGAACCCATATTCACGCGCATCAAATTGATTCCAGCTGGTTTTTGGCATTTCTTCTGTAAACCGGATTTGACTATCGACTTAGCGCTCTTGAAACCATACTTCCATGGAACCACGATTCGAACGGGGCTCCATTCGGTTTTGGCAAGACCTCACCGTATAAGCCAAAAGTAAGCAAGGTTAATAGATTCATGGCCTCATCCATGCGTAAGCCTTCTCGATAGAGCCAATTAATAATATTGCTTTTTACCCCGGGCATTTGCTTGGGATCAGCTAGCGAAATAAACTCCACATACTTTGCCGAACCAAGGGGCTCTACTTTATTAATGAGCGTTGATAAGGAATAGCCGTCCCACGGAATTACCATTGACCAACCCTCTACGCAACGCATGCGGTAGATTCGCTCTTCCATTGGCGCCAACTTGAGGAGCGCATCCATATCGAGGGTCATTGGCTTTTTACCAAACCCTCTATCGAGATAGTCCACGGACGAGTTTGCAAACTCTCGGCATTGGCTGCCGGATCTGCCTTATCAGTCCCAAACTCGTAAAAATTATTATAGCTCGTAACGTGTTTGTATGAAGTTAAGCCATCTTTATTCGCAAATGCGGGATTGAGAGTGGCAGCCAACTTATCTGGAGTAGCAGCCAGCGTCTGCCTAGAGAACCATGGTGCAAAGGCCATACCAAAACCGCCTGCGGCAGCAGTCTTAATAATGCTTCGGCGGTTTTCAAATACAGCTTGAGGAGTGATGTCGCTAGCAAGAATGGTCTTATCAATAAAACGCATAAGCACCTCTCGTAAATGTAATGAATCTATTGTGCTGCCAATAAGAATTTCTTGCTTACGATTGATGAGAGCGTATTTTATTCATCAAATCTAGGCTATATTTATCCATGCCACCGACGACTTCAATCAGGGGAGGATAGTCTCGAGTAAGCGCTTCCCCACCATAAAAGCGTAATAGCGCAATTAGGGTAACTGCGCTCTGCGCTCTCACGATCTCCAAGAGCTCTACGCGATGATGACCCCGCTTATCGTCTTGGATGCGCGCCTCCAGGCCTTCATTACATCAGCCCACTCACCCTCAATAACTTGTCCAAATTGCTGGTTGTCATACAAGAGAATGCCGGTAATGCCGTTCTTCTTATTAAATGTACGAGCTGGATCCAAGAGTTGCATTAAACCAAGAAAAGAAAAGTCCGAGACTGCTTCGCTCAGATAACTCAACTCTATAAGGTCTTTCTGTTTAGCCATGATTCTGGAAGGTATATGTCATAAAAAAGACAAACCCGAGAGTTTGCCTTTTCAATACTAGACTAAATTACCGTTCTTAGCCTCGCGCTGCTTTCAAGGCTGCATTGAAAGTAGCGCTAGGACGCATTACCGCCTTGCACTTCTCAGGGTCTGCTACATAGTAACCACCAATATCAGCATGCTTGCCTTGAACTGCCTTGAGTTCAGTTGTAATCTTCTGCTCATTTTCAATCAAAGATTTAGCTAAAGGTGCAAAGTAAGCCTGCAACTCTTTATCTTCGGTTTGAGCGGCCAAAGCCTCAGCCCAGTACATGGCCAAGTAGAACTGGCTGCCGCGGTTATCCAGCTCACCAGTACGTGGTGAAGGTGACTTATTGTTATCTAACAATTTGCCAGTCGCCTCATCCAAAGTGCGAGCCAAAATCTTGACTTTTTGGTTGCCGGTCTTATTGCCGATATCCTCCAGAGAAACAGCTAAAGCCAAGAACTCGCCAAGTGAATCCCAACGTAGGTGATTTTCTTCTACCAGCTGCTGCACATGCTTAGGAGCAGAACCACCGGCACCAGTTTCAAATAGACCGCCGCCAGCCATCAATGGAACGATAGAGAGCATCTTCGCACTAGTACCAAGTTCCATGATTGGGAATAAGTCAGTGAGATAATCACGCAAAATATTACCTGTCACAGAGATCGTATCTTTGCCGCGAATCACACGCTCTAAAGTGTAACGCATTGCGCGAGTCTGGGACATGATCTGAATATCCACACCTTCAAGATCGTAATCTTTGAGGTAGGTCTTCACCTTCTTAATCAATTCAGCTTCGTGTGGACGGTACTCATCAAGCCAAAATACCGCTGGCGTATTAGAGAGGCGCGCGCGATTGACGGCCAACTTCACCCAGTCACGAATTGGAGCATCTTTACATTGACACATACGCCAGATATCACCCTCTTCAACATTTTGCTCGAGTAACACCGTGCCATCATCCGCAACGATACGAGCTGCACCCGCCTCAGGAATCTCAAAAGTCTTATCATGTGAACCATACTCTTCAGCTTGTTGAGCCATCAAACCTACGTTAGGCACTGTACCCATCGTAGTTGGATCAAAATTGCCGTGAGTCTTACAGAAATTAATCATTTCTTGATAGATGCGAGCAAAAGTACTTTCTGGAATCACTGCTTTGGTGTCATGCAAACGACCATCTGCCCCCCACATCTTGCCGCCAACACGAATCATCGCTGGCATAGAAGCATCCACAATCACATCACTTGGTGAATGGAGATTGGTAATACCTTTGGCAGAGTCAACCATGGCCAATGCTGGGCGATGCTCATGGCAGGCATGTAAATCTTGAATGATTTCTTCGCGTTTAGATTCTGGCAAGGTCTTGATTTTTTCATACAGGCTACTCATACCGTTATTGGCGTTCACACCCAATTCTTTAAACAACTTTGCGTGCTTTTCAAAAGCGTCTTTGTAGAAAATCTTAACTGCGTGTCCAAATACAATGGGATGAGAAACCTTCATCATCGTAGCCTTAACGTGCAAGGACAACATCATGCCGGTTTTGTACGCGTCTTCGATTTCTTTTTCGTAGAACTCACAAAGTGCTTTTTTACTCATATACATGCTGTCGATAATTTCACCAGCTAGCAATGAGACCTTAGGCTTGAGGACAATCGTCTTGCCACTCTTAGTGACCAAGTCCATCTTCACATCGCAAGCCTTAGTCATCGTCATCGACTTTTCGCTAGAGTAGAAGTCGCCACCATGCATGTGAGATACGTGCGTGCGGGAAGCCTGGCTCCACTCACCCATAGAGTGTGGGTTTTTACGAGCGTAGCGCTTTACTGCAGGAGGGACTCGGCGGTCAGAGTTACCTTCGCGCAATACTGGGTTTACAGAACTACCTAAGCAATTGAAATAACGGGCACGAATAGATTTTTCTTCGTCTGTTTTTGGATCTTCAGGAAAATTCGGGATCTTATAGCCCTTAGTTTGCAATTCTTTAATGGCTGCAAGTAACTGTGGGACGGAGACACTGATGTTTGGCAATTTAATAATATTGGTGTCAGGCAACAAGGTCATCTTACCGAGTGCAGCCAAGTTATCGGGAACTTGTTGCTCTGGTGTGAGGCAATCAGAAAACTCAGCCAAGATACGTGCAGCAACAGAAATGTCACTCTTCACAATCTCTACGCCGGCAGGTGCCGTAAAAGTACGAATGATTGGCAGAAATGTGCAAGTCGCCAAAAGCGGCGCTTCATCTGTCAGCGTGTAAATAATCTTTGATTTCTCTGAAGCCATGAATGTTTCCTCAATATTGAAAAAATTACAGGGTCAGGTTTTTACCCTGTCGCTCTCAAATCCACATTTAGCAAGTCGCTTTTAGCGCACCAATTGCCTATGGCGAGACCACCATTTTAAATCATCGAGCTTGGCAAAAATGATGGTTTTGCACCTGAAAGACCCCAATAAAGGCCAATTTAAGGGAATCCACCAAGACAGCCGAACTCACAAATACACCGTAAACTGCAAGTCATGACTAGCAGACATCCTTTACTCAATAAAAATTTGGTTCTGCTAATCGTTTGCCAAGGTCTATTCCTAACCAATAACGTCACATTTATTGCTATTAATGGTTTGGTGGGTCTCAGCCTAGCACCGGCCAGCTGGATGGCCACCCTCCCCGTGATGGGCTATGTTGTTGGAGGTGCCTTTTCAACCTCGATTGTGGCTAAATCCCAAAACTATTTTGGACGCAAGATCTCTTTTCAGCTTGGCTTAGTCGTTGCAATGCTTTCTGCCCTCTTATGCGCATATGCTGCTGTGAGTCATAACTTTTGGCTTTTGATTGCAGGCACTTTCATTGCGGGCTATTACAGCGCCAATGGTCAGCTTTATCGCTTTGCTGCTGGGGAACTCACAGAGCTCAAGCAAAGCGATAAGGCCATATCTTGGGTTTTAGCTGGAGGCATCTTAGGAGCGGTAATTGGACCCAATCTGGCGTCCTGGACAAGAAATCTATTCGAAACCGCCTTTTTGGGGGCCTATCTCACCCTATCGATTGCCGCATTGATTGGTATCTTTGTGATGCAGTTCATCCACTTTCCCCGTGAGTCAAAAACGAAGCACTCGCTGACAGATGGGCGCCCTCTAAAGGAGATCCTGAAGCAGCCCGTATTCATGGTGGCGATTATTGGTGCCGCCTTGGGGTACGGGGTCATGAATCTTCTAATGGCCGCCACACCTCTAGCAATGCAGGTTTGTGGGCTACCATTTTCCGATACTGCCTTAGTGCTCGAATGGCATGTGATTGGGATGTTTGCCCCAGGATTTTTTACGGGATTATTGATTCAGAGGTTTGGCGCCTTGAAAATCATGTCCGTCGGAGTTTTGCTGAACTTCATGTGTATTGCAATCGCACTTACTGGTACTGATCTGCATCAATTCTTTATGGCCCTATTTTTACTCGGGGTCGGCTGGAACTTCTTGTTTACAGGAGCCACTTCATTAGCAATCACCGCCTATAACCCGAATGAGCGCGATAAAGCACAGGCTGCCATTAACTTTTTCGTCTTTGCAACGATGGCCTTTACCTCCTTTGGCTCAGGAGCACTAGTGACTACTCATGGTTGGAGCATCCTAAATTGGGGCTCACTCATTCCTGTAGCAATCAGTGGAATAGCCATTTTCTGGCTCGCACAGCAGCGCAAAAAGTCACGAATATAGAACTAAGAAGCTTTTGATAGCGGCAAGTTAAACAATATGTTTTGAGGCTTTAACTTCAGCTAGTTTTGATCATTCATGGCGATTGCCATATATACCGGCTTTCCGCTTTGCGATTGTGTCGCCGCCGCCTCATCAACAAAGTCTAAGCGAAATAAACAAATCACCTTTTCCAATTCTTCTTGCTCAACTAGCTCTTTATTGTATAGCTTATTCAGTATTTCAGTAGCAGCTGCATTAAGACCGACATGCCATGACCACTTAGGATCAGTAATTTGCTGCATTGGCGTAATGCGCACGACAACACCTAAAAAATGGTTTATCCATTTCTCTAAGATGCGACAAAAACGATTAATGAGCTCATGGCCAAAATTCAATTGCACAGCCAAATCAAAATCTTCGTTTCGATTCCAATACTCATTGGCATTGTCCTCATGAAGGACATCTAAATCAGCAGATCGCATCATCATAGGTTTACCCTTGAGCAAATCCATAATATTTCAGTATCCCCAGCTTGCACATTGCGCGCAACCACCTCATCATCTGCACCCATCACTATGCCATCTTCGATGACACTAATCTTCTGAGCTCTAAAAAAGCTCGCCCATATGGACATCTAAGGGATGTGCCTCATCCCCAAGGATATGCCTTACAAAAATTTGGGCTAACTAAGATACAAATAATGGCGGGACATCAACACCATCCCCTATAAACAGGCTCATGTAAAAAGCTTCCAATGAGCTCGCCGATAACAAGCGTGATCGATAACGCAACCAGACGCGGTAGTTCTCCTGAATGTCCTCGTCAGCCATAGTGACAATCTCACTCTCAGTCACATCAGATCGGGAATTTGTAGTTAG
This sequence comes from Polynucleobacter necessarius, assembly GCF_900095205.1. Taxonomy (NCBI): domain Bacteria; kingdom Pseudomonadati; phylum Pseudomonadota; class Betaproteobacteria; order Burkholderiales; family Burkholderiaceae; genus Polynucleobacter; species Polynucleobacter necessarius. The sequence continues at coordinate 1,625,200 of NZ_LT606951.1, forward strand.
ACGTTGGTGTAAGGTACGCTCCACCGGACAAGACTCAGGCACCAGCTTTAACTCGGGTCTTGACAAATAGGTTCGCAAAAAGTCGTCTGTCACCAACAATTGGTTGTCAGGACTTACATCCAGAGTGCTAAATCCAGAATTTACCCAATAATTTGTCATGTGCTTTAGCTTCAGTTAGATTGCCATCAGTGTTTCAGGGCTCAGAATATGCTAGCCTCTCAATTTGCGTGAAATAGGAAAACATCATGAGCGAACTTAAGAAAATCGATACCGTTGTAGGTGATGGCAAAGAAGCGGCAGCCGGAAATCATGTAGATGTCCATTACACACAGGGTGGCTCTATGACGAAAACGCTCCTAACCACAAAGGCCAGAAGTTTGACAGCTCATTAGATCGTGGCCAACTCTTTAGCTTCCCCTTAGGCGCTGGACATGTTATCAAGGGCTGGGACGAAGGCGTAGCTGGTATGAAGATTGGTGGGAAGCGTACGCTCATTATCCCCTCAGAAATGGGTTATGGTCCACGTGGAGCTAGAGGCGTAATTCCCCCTAATGCCACTCTAGTGTTTGATGTGGAGTTATACGGCGTTAACTAATCACGCTAGTGATGGCGGGGATACAAAAGCCACCCTTGGGTGGCTTTTTCAATTAGCTAAGTAAGCTCTGAACTAAATCTTAAGAACGCAAATCCTTGCCGTTCAATGTCAGACGATTAGTAGAACGGTTTTGACATAAGCCAATCAGACGATTTCTTTCAGCCATTACCTTATCGGAATAGCCGCCATCATCATCTGCATTCGCTGCGCCAACATAGTACTTCAAACCATTGCGCAAAGAACCGGCTGTGGCAATCAGGTATTTCAAGATATAAGCGCCAACACGAATATTCACTTCAGGCTTAGTAGCCTCAGTAGTTCCACCAAAGATTGCATATTTATCTTTATGCACAGAAGTCATCACTTGCATGAGTCCTTCAGCACCTGCATGGCTCTTGGTATTCGGATTGAAATTTGACTCTATCGCTATCACCGCCAATAAAAGCACTGGATCAATGTTGACTTCTTTAGCAATCAAGATAGTTTTAGAAACATATTCCTCTATCTTGGCGCGATCGAGGTTGTATTTTTTCTCGTAGAAATCAGCGACAGCGCGTTGATTTTGAATAGAGCCCATTAAATTACTATCCAAAGCTTGAGGATCTATCTTTGAAGTCGGGATGCGATCAGACAAATGCGAGATGGATTTAACCTGCAATTGCGCAACTGATGGCATTAACAAGGCAACCGTTTGCGGCTTAGCCCTCTCAAAGCCTGGGGCATTAGCGGGTTTAGACTTGTTGTAGATGACGGCAGCAATATTGTTGTCGGCAGTTTGGGCTACAACCGCTTCGTGTGCTTCTATAGTTTGATTGAGCATTCCAAAGCCATTACTCCAAACAATGTGACGCGCTTCATCAGGAACCAAAATGCGAGCAAGATCAAAAGCCCCAGCACCCGTACCATTGCCAGACAACCAAAGTCCAACCACCATGAAAACAGTAACAACAAGTAAGCCATTGATGACTCGATAAATCGGAGCCATAGCGTGAGAAAGCAGTTCTTTGGCTGTCAGCACATTCGGCTGGACGCCCTGCATTTCGTTCAAATTGTTAGATAGACATTTACTCATTCATTTTTTGCGAGACCACATATAACTAAAATTTAGATCTATATTGCATCGCAATATTTAAAAACATGGGTCATCCTAAGAAGTTTTTTATATCAAGTCAAGAATATAAGAATAAAAATCCATAACTTTTTAATCTATAAATTCGGGAGATCCCTAATATGGACATCCTGCTTGCTATATAGTTCAATTAAATCAATTACTTATAGAGGTTAAGAGCCACTAATTTCACTCTATAAAAAAATCCCTGAAACATGACTTTTTTACGATTTGAAATAAAAATTGCGTCTCAACAACCATACATCTAGTGTTTTGAAGAGCTTTAACTAGTAGTACCAGATATCTCCGACAAGTCCTACCCTAAAACCATGAGAATCCTTCGCAAACTCTTTGCTCTCGTAGCACTAACACTGTCTTTAAATGCATTTGCACTTTTTGATGACTGCAAAAATCTCTTTCCCAGCCAGACGATCCCTAGCAGTAGCCAAGCAGGTCGCGACCTTTGCTTTGATGGCTTCGCTGTCTTTTACTCCCCGAACGATAAGAAGCCAATATATACAGTTGAGAAGCTCAATAAAGATCAGCTTTCCGCCCCACACCCTCGCAGAAGCAATCAATTCTATGAAGAGGCCAGACTTCCTTTTTCGGAAAGATCTCTACTCTCCGATTACCGAGGAAGTGGCTATGACCGTGGCCACAATGCGCCCGCTGGAGACATGAGCAATGAACGCTCAATGGCTCAATCATTCTCTTTGGCCAATATGATGCCTCAGGCAAGACAAAACAATCAGGGTATCTGGGCGAAGAATGTAGAAAAACCAACGCGGGCATATGTCAAAAGAGCAACCGGTGATGTTTATGTCTTTACTGGATCAAGCGGAAAAAGTGGCAGCATAGGCAGAGGTCAAGTCACCATTCCAAGCCACCTATATAAGCTGGTGTACGACCCCATCAAGAATCATGCTTGGGCGTATTGGATAGAAAATACGAATGAAGCAAGGATGTCGCCACCGATTTCCTACGCTAAATTAGTCCAAAAAACAGGGATCGACTTCCACCTGCTAGTTGGCGAAGAAGCGAATGTAGCGCTCAACAAAACATTAGAACCCCCAAAATCAAAGGAGCCAAGGACTCTGATAGGAGGTTGGTACCCAGTATTTTTTGATGAGCATTCCACTAATAAGCTCAATAGCGTCATCAGTAACATCAAAGTAGGCAAAGTCGAAAGTATTCAGGTTCAATACGACCGTAATGAAAATTTGGCAAAACAGATTGCGTCACAAATTGAATCTCAAACCAAACTTCAGGCAAACCTCTTGCAAAGTAGCCCGCCAGAATCTACAACGGTAAGCTACGAACACAATCGAGTTACTCTCATCGTTCGCTCAAAGTAATTTAGATTTCGCTTGCAATCCATGAGCATGCTGTATCGGTGCCAATAGGCCACGCAAGCTATTGTGATCAAGGGTATGCATTAGCTCCAGTAATTGGCCGAGCTCACCCTTTGGAAAACCTTCGCGAGCAAACCAAGCCAAGTAATTTCCCGGTAAGTCCGCTAATGCACGTCCTGCGTGCTTCCCGAAGAGCATTTTCATTAAGACTAGTTTTTCTAAAGATTCGGGGTCTATTTAGAAATCTTACAAGTAAAAAATAAAAGGCCTACCAATTTCGCCATTATTTAAGTAATGGTCATTTTCTTCAATTGAGAATCATTCTCATTTGATGTTATATTGAGAATCGTTCTCAATTAGAGATTTTTTCAATCCATTTTAAATGACTATGAAATTGACTATTAAAAGACTTGTAGCCTTTAGCATCTTTCTTGTTACCGCCCTTCATCTCTCTTTTGCACATGCTGGAGAAGGGGTGTTTGGCTGGATCTATACCCTCGACTTACAACCCAAAGGTAAGCTTGAATTTGAGCAACGCCTACAACTGAACCAAATCCAGGCGTCAGGATCATATGACGCATGGACGGCACGAACTGAGCTCGAATATGGATTGACCAATGATTTACAAATTGCTGGATACATCAACTCTTACTACACCAGCGCAAATCAAAATTACACCAACCAAGAGGCATGTGGCGATGCTCCTACCTGTACAGGTGGCTATGGAGTCCCCTCTTCTCATGATCCCGCTACAGCCTATAAAAGGGGTGGGATCGAGGGTGGATCACTAGAAGCAATCTATCGCATCACTAACCCGGTGACTTCACCAGTTGGAGTAGGGCTCTATCTTGAGCCTACCTGGGGAAGAAATAAGGATGAGCTTGAGGCTATACTGCAGTCAAACTTTATTGATGATCGACTCATTTTGGCGGGTAACGTTGTGGCCGCCAATGAGCGTTTGAAGTTTATTGAAAACGACAATGTACCTGAATCGATGCTGGATTTTCTAGTAGGCGCAAGTTATCGATTTGCTCCCAAATGGTCTGCTGGGGTGGAGGCTCGATTTCATAACGACTATTCCGAGTTGAATTTACGCAATCAGGTTCAACGAGCTACCTTTGTAGGCCTCAATATCCACTACGCTGCAAAAAATTGGTGGGTAACTGGTGCTTGACGCTACCAACTTGCCGGTGGAACCTGTATGGACGGAGGTGAAGCAGAGTGCTCGAACACGCGTGTATGGGATAGTCACTCGGTGAATGAATTTATTGTCAAAGTTGGCTGCCCCTTAAATTAATTGGAGAGTAATTAATTGGAGAGCAACTATGGAAATTCAAAATTTATTAGTTGGTGCCCTATATTTGGTGAAGTTTCAATCCACGCAATGTCCATCAGCAAGAGGAAGAGCATTGCTGATGTTTGATGTATTAGCTGAACAACAAGACTTGGATCCCAATATTCAAAATTTGCTATGAGGCGAATGACTTACTCGCCACCTAATACACTCGCCACATCAATTGATACTCATTACTTTATTTTAAAAATATGAACTGGAAACCCAATCCACTCGCCATTCTTGGTCTGGCAATGATGAGCGCGCCCATCATTGCTCAAGCAAAAATTTATGTTTCAGCGGAACAGGCCCAAAAAATTCTTTTCCCAAATAAGACCCTAAGCAAGAATCCCATCATCATTACAGAAGATCTACAAGACAAAATGCGAGCTGCATCCAGTATTCGCCATGCATTTCAAGGTGAACGCATCTGGAAAACATCGGATGGTAGCTGGCTCGTCATTGACGAAGTCATTGGCAAGCATGAAATGGTTACTTATGCAGTAGCTCTCAGCCCAACTGGCGCCATCTTAGGAATTGAAATTCTGGAATACGTCGAATCTTATGGGTACGAGGTCGCAGAACCGCAGTGGCGTAGGCAATTTATTGGCAAAACAGTCAGCAACCCCATTAAGCTCAATCAGGATATTCAAAATATTGGTGGGGCAACACTCTCCTGCAAGCACATTACTGATGGCGTGAAACGTGTAACAGTCCTATATGACTTGGCGCTAAAAAATATGTCTACCAAATTCATCGGCGGGAAATAAGTTTTATATGGTTCGTTGCAAGCCATTGCTTGACACCTACGTAGAGGTATCGATTGATGAATCCGATAGACAGATGGCGGTTGATAACGCCTTTAGGGCTATTCAGATTGTTCATGAGCTCATGGGGTTTCGTAACCCACAGAGCGAATTGAGCCGAATCAATCGCCAGGCTCATATTGAGGCAATAGAAATTCATGCCTGGACTGTGCAAGTTCTAAAGATTGCTAAAAAAATCCACCAGAAATCTCAAGGACTCTTTGATTGCGACATCGGACATCGCTTAGTTGCAGCAGGCCTATTGCCAAGTCATATCACTTTCCAAAATCATCATTTAGGTGGCATTGCAGATATCCAATTTTTAGCGCCTGATCTGATAAGGTCTTTGCGTCCAGTCTGCTTAGACCTTGGTGGAATTGCCAAGGGCTTTGCAGTAGATATGGCCGTCAGAGTGCTGATATCAGAGGGTGTTCAGTCAGGCATAGTCAATGCAGGTGGAGATCTACGAGTATTTGGCAATACTTCTCGACCCATTCAGATTCGTAACCCCTTCTTACCAAATACAACGCTTGAAATTGGTTCGTTGAAAAATGGTGCAATTGCAACTAGCAGTCTTTACTTTGCAAAAAGAGATCGATTGCAAAGCCACATCATTAACCCCTTTGCGCAAGACGCCACCGGGATACACGTTGATGTGAATGGTTCCTTTTCCATTCTTGCAAAAGAATGCGTCTATGCTGATGCACTTACTAAGGTTTTGGCTCTATCCAACAATGCGCATCACCCTTGCTTCAAATACTTCTCAGCGCAAGCGTTAAGGATTACTGCGTGAGCCGACTTGGAAAAATGTCCAACTGGCAAAAATCCTTCGTAATATGCGGCATGCTTACCTGCTCCATTGCTGGGCTACTCTATCTACTAGGGCATCAATTTCATATTCAACGAGCTATTCTTGGTAAGCATCACATTTTGGTTGCACATGGTGTTGCAGTAATGCTTGCCTCCCTAGCACTCGGTTCGGTCCTGACTTTTCATATCAAAGCAGGATATCAGTCAAAGCGCCGGTGGATCAGCGGCTTTAGTCAGCTAAGCTTTTTAGCTGTGTTGCTCATTTCAGGCACCCTACTTTACTATGGCCCTGAAGAAATACGCGATTGCGTCATAGACACACACTGGATTGCAGGTTTAATTTTCTTCGTTATATTTTTAATTCATGTAATGAAAAATGATGAAACTAGTCTTCCCCTAAGGAGAGGTCAAAGAACTTATTAAATCCGTCTTAATATAAAATAAATAATGGATTTTTCATTATTGCTGAGCCCTTCTTTAGGACTAATGGTGGGCCTAGTAATGGGGCTCACTGGCGCTGGCGGCGGAATTCTTTCTGTGCTGCTCTAGTATTTGCTCTTCATTTGAATGTTGCAGAAGCTGCCCCCATCTCTCTTGCAGCAATTACCCTAGCATCAGGAGTGGGTGCATTGCTAGGGTTAAAGAATAAGATTCTTCGCTATAAAGCAGCTGTACTCATGGCGATATTTGGGCTGGTACTCTCGCCAATTGGGCTTATGGGTATCGCAATGTATTCCAAATGCGCCTCTATTGATTCTCTTTAGCCTCACCCTCTTTTATGTGTCTATTCGCTTATATCGACAAGCGTACAAGGAATTGCGCGGCATATCCGATTTTGAAGATATGCCCCCACCACCGTGTTTGCTAGATGCTTCTAGAGATAAGCTCACCTGGAATATCCCCTGTGCCAGAGCGCTTATGCTCTCCGGCGGATTAGCGGGTTTTCTTTCTGGACTCCTGGGGGTAGGGTGGAGGTTTTGTGATCGTGCCAGCACTGAAGCGCTACACCGATTTACCGGTGAGCTCTATTATTGCCACCTCTCTAGGCGTTCTAACCATTATTGCCGGTGGAGGCACTATTTTTTCTGCCATCTCAGGAAATCTGAATATCGCTATTGCAGCACCTTACGCAATAGGATTCTTATTTGGCTTAATCATAGGAAGAGGCTTAGGTAAAAGATTAAGTGGGCCAAGATTGCAACAAATTTTCTCGGTACTGACATTTAGCGTTGCCATCAGCTTGATCATTAAAGGATTTAATAACTTATGAAAAAGCCTTTAGCATCATTGGTCTATATTCTTATATTCAGTTTTTTAGGAGTTCTGCTGATGTCTATTACCAAGCCAAATACTTTTCTCTCTAGCTCTGTCAGCGCTATCTCAGGAACGGTCAGCAATTTCAATAATGAAATTCTGGAATACGTCAATCCAGAAAAGCCAACCCACGATCATTCATCGGTATATTACAAACGCTTTTTCATCTCAAAATTTAATTTAGAGAATAAAGTCATTGAGGCGAAGTTTTCATCCCCCATGAAGATTGCCGAAGGGGACCAGATCACGGTATCGGGATATCAAAAGGACAACGCTTTTCAGGTTCTAGCCTACAGCAACCAAACACAAGACGTCATCAACAATGAAAGCTGGATCGTTCTGTGTTTTGGCGCCCTCTTTTTCTTTGCAGTAGCAATTGGCTTACTCAATAGCGAACTGGTGCTTGAGGGTGCAATCATTCCAAAACTCTTTTTATTTGGATTCACCCTAGTTGCGCTGTATATGGGTTACCGTGCGTTACTGATTCGTGAGGCAATCAAACTCCTGTCTAGTTAGCCTGCATCGTAATCAAAGTCCCATATATGCAAAAAGCCCTTATTTCTTAGGGCTTTTTTATTACCTACCGCTCAGATCACTAATTAGTGACCAGTAGCACCACCCAAATATGCTGCTTTCACAGCAGGGTCGTGCATCAACTTATCCGCAGGTCCATGAGTAGCAATCTTGCCGTTCTCAAGCACATAGCCGTAATCCGCCACATTTAACGCCGCAGCAGCAAACTGCTCAACCAACAACATAGTTACACCTTGCGACTTCAAATTGGAAATAATCTTAAATACTTCCTCCACCAAGATTGGTGCGAGACCCATTGATGGCTCATCCAAGAGAATAATCTCTGGATTTAACATCACAGCACGGGCCATTGCCAACATTTGCTGCTCACCACCAGATAGCGTTCCAGCTAATTGATTGCGACGCTCTTTAAGACGCAGGAACATTTCTAAAGACTTTTCCAAGTCATTCTTGTGATGTCGCCCTTAGAGCGACTTCCCGTAAAACGCGGAAACGCGCCCAAGAGTAAATTGTCGGTCACAGACATCGTCGTAAATACGCGGCGACCTTCTGGACTATGCGCTAAACCCAAGCGAGCGATTTTATGAGAGTCGTAACCATCAATTTTTTCGCCACCTAGAGTGACTTCACCCGCAGTGGGCTTGATCATGCCAGTGATGGCACGCATAGTAGTCGTTTTGCCTGCACCGTTTGTGAGCACCAATCAAGGTAATGACTTGACCCTTAGGAACATCAATATTGATGCCGTGGAGGACTTTTACCTTACCGTAGCCTGCTTCAAAATTCTTAATAGATAACATGGTATTTACCGATTCAATATGTTCTAGTGATTAAGTACCCAAGTAGGCATGAATCACCTTCTCGTCTGCCTGAACTTCAGCTGGTTTACCTTCTGCAATCTTTTGATCGAAGTCCAATACAGAAACGGTATCGCAAACTGACATCACCACATCCATATGGTGTTCAATCAGGATGAAAGTAATACCGCTATCGCGGATCTTACGAATGATGCGCAAAAGCTCTTTGATATCGGGCGCCGTTAAACCTGCAGCCGGCTCGTCCAATAAGAGCAACTCGGGATCCAATGCCAAGGCACGTGCAATCTCGAGCAAACGTTGCTTATCATATGGCAAATTACGCGCTTCTTCATTAGCCAAATCATCCAAACCCACGAATTTGAGAAGCGCCAAAGCACGCGCATACGCATGCGCATCAGCCTCTTCCTTCTTATAGCGTGGAAGATGCAAAGCAATCTCCAACATATTGGATTTGAAGGTGTGATGCAAACCAACTAAAATATTTTGGATGGCGGTCATTTCGCCGAAAAGTTGTACGTTTTGGAAGGTACGCGCAATGCCAGACAAAGCAATGTCAGAAGACGTCTTGCCAACAACACTTTCGCCAGAATACAAAACGTTACCAGCAGTTGGCACATAGATACCTGTCAAGACGTTCATCATGGTGCTCTTACCGGAACCGTTAGGACCGATCAAGCCATGAATCGTGCCACGCTTAATGCTGAGATCAACGTTGTTCAAGGCTTTCAAACCACCGAACTGCATTAATACGGAATCAACTTTTAAGAGTTCTTCGCCAGTATTTTGATTGGCAACGGTGCTGATGAAGCTGATCGAGCTATCCACTTCCTCATGCTCGCCACCACGGGTTGTTTTAGCTTTTCGCAAAACCAACAATACCGTTTTGCAAGTAATAAACCACCAGCAAAATCATGAAGCTAAAAATACTGAGGCGCCAGTCGGGAGACAGTGTTCAACCAGAATGAAAATGCTGCTAAACCAACTACGCTAGCAATAGGGATTGCCACACGTCTTGGGGTGGTAATTTTCTTGGAAAGGGCTAGAGCGGCACCAGCCACCACAACGATTGCAATAATCGAAGCCACGATTCGGAACAGGTTGATATCGTCCAAAAGCTTTGGTAACAACACGATAATGGCCGCACCAATCACTGCGCCCAGACGTGACTTGCGGACCTATAATGATGCCGAGCAAGAAGAGCACAGCTAATTCATTGTTATAGGTGTTTGGTGAAATATATTGCTCTGAGTATGCATATAAGCAACCCGCTAAACCAGCAAAACCAGCACTGATCACGAATGCAATGACCTTAAAGCAATAAACAGAGACTCCCATACAGTCACAAGCAATTGGGCTATCACGCAACGCTTCGAACGCACGACCAATTTGTGACTTCACAAAACGATCAACAACAATCAAAGAAAGAATCAAGATGATGCATACCATCCAGAAATACTCTGCCTTAGTCATTGGCACGCCCATAAGGTCTGACTTTGGAATCTTAATACCCAAGGACCTTCGGTCATCCAAGTCATCTCATTAATCAGAATCTGTGCATCGTTCCAAAAGCCAAGGTCACCATCGCCAAATAAGGACCGATAACCTTTAGAGCAGGCAAGGCCAAGATGCCACCGAAGATAAAGATCACGATGATGGATGCAGGAATGGTTCCCCAGATAGTCCATCCGAAATGGAAATACAAAACACCGGCTGTGTAGGAACCAATTCCGAAAAGAGCGGCATGGCCTAAAGAAACCTGACCAACATAACCCACCACGATATCCAAACCACATAACAAGATGGTGTAGATCAGAATCGTTTCAACTAAGTGAATGTAATACGGGTTATGAATAAACAACGGCAGGCAAAAAAGCGCCGCTATAGCAATTAATATAGGTAATAGAGACTTCAATTTCATCATTAAACTTTCTTAATTGCAGATTTGCCAAAGAGACCAGAGGGTTTGTATGCCAATACGAACAATAACAAAATTAAACCTGGCACATCTTTGTAACCAGTCGAGATATAGAAACCGGTAGCAGTTTCGACAATACCCAGGATCAAATCACCCACAATAATTCCAAGATCGCTAGAAAGGCCGCCAATAATCGCTACAGCAAAGGCTTTCAAGCCCAGTGCGCCACCCATCGTTGCACCAGTCAAAGCCAAAGGCGCAATGAGAACTCCCGCAAATGCAGCCGTTAAAGAGGAAAGTGCATAAGAGAAAGTAATTACTACGCTGGTATTAATACCCATCAAACCGGCAGCATCGCGATCATTTGCAGTAGCAACCACTGCTTTGCCGTAAATTGTTTTACGGTTGAAAAATTCCACCAATAACATCATGACTAATGCACCAACAACCACCAAGATTTCCATTGGCAGGATATTCGCGCCCAAGAAATTCATTAGTTCCATTGGTAATGGAGATGGGAATGGCAAAGCATCACGTCCCCAGATGTTTTCAGCTACGTTCTTAAAGATAATGCCGAGAGCGATCGTAGATATAACCCAACCGAACTCAGATTTAATTTTGATTGCAGGACGCACGCCAATGAGCTCGACGAAACTTCCTTGCAACATACCGAACAAACAAACTACAGGAATCATTACTCAATAGTTCATACCAAAGATATCCACGCAGGTCAGACCGACCAACGCGCCTAACATGAGGGCCCTCACCTTGACCGAAGTTTAATGTGCCAGATGTAGCAAATGTGAGCTGAAAGCCGAAAGCGATGACCGCGTAGATCATCCCCTCCCCACCGCTATGCCGCTTGAGAGGATTTGTGCAAACATGTCCATGTTATTGGCCTAATTATTCTTAAAACTGTTTTATTAACGAATCCAACATTGTAAGCAAAATGCCGCTTTTTGGGCGGCGCTTTGTTTTTTCAATTGTTGCAGTGCAAAATAAATAATTATTTTGCCCGCTTAATTAAATTAAATTACTTCTTTTTCGCTATTGCATCTTCAGCGTTCAAGAACTCAACACGACCATTTTCAACTACGCCCATCACCACATCTTTCATTTTGATAGCGTCGTGATCAGAGGCAGAGAATGGTTTGTTATAGGTAATAACAACGCCATCAACTGGCGTCTTCAGATCTTGCAAAGCAGCCAAGATCTTTGGTCCTTCAGTGCTGTTTGCTTGCTTGATCGCTGCAGCCAAGAGGTAAACAGAGTCGTAACCTTGAGCAGCAGAAACTGGGGAAGCAATGTTGTTATTTTTTGGCTTGAACTCTTTTAAGTAAGCCTCTTGGAAAGCCTTACGCTTTGGCGTTGTAGATGGAGACTGAATGTAAGTTTGTGGCATTGTTGCGCCGTCACCGTTCTTACCTGCAGTATCAATAAAGCTAGCCATAGACAATGTCCAGCTACCGATCATAGGTTTTTTCCAACCTAACTTAGCCATACCGTTAGCAATTTGAGCTAACTCCGGTCCAATTGCATAAGTCAAAATTACCTCAGCGCCAGCATTTTTTGCCTTAAGCAATTGTGAAGTCATATCAACGTCACCAATGTTGAATTTCTCAACTGCTACTGGTGTTACGCCATAGGTCTTAAGCGCCTTCTCTAAGTCCTCACGACCCAACTGGCCGTAGTTTGTAGAGTCAGCCAAAATGGCTACCTTCTTCAAGCCGCGCTTCTCAACCGTTTCTTTAGCGACCAATGGCGCTTGAATATTGTCAGGCGCAGCATTACGGAAAACATAGTTTTCAGCTGCATTTGGGAGCTGCTTAGTCAAAATAGAACCAGTAGCAACGTTATTCATTACTGGAATCTTTGCGTCTTGATAGAAACGTTGGGATGCCAATGCAACACCAGTATTGATGTAACCCAAAGTTGCAACCACTTTTTCGTTGTTAATCAACTCTTGCGCAATTTGCACACCACGCTCATTTTTTGCTTCATCATCGAGCTCTACCAAGACAATCTTGTTGCCATTAATACCACCGGCAGCATTGATTTCTTTTGTAGCAAGACGCACACCATCACGCATACTCACGCCCATTGAGGATGATCCACCAGTGAAGGGGCCTGCAACACCAAGTTTGATATCGGCAGCGTAAGCGCCAGTTGAGAGCATTGCAGTAGCAGCTACTGCAAAAATGTGACGACGAATATTCATAAAGTCTCCATGACTAAAAATTACTAATTAATAAATGCTTTTTTATAGGTAAAACTGAATCGAACAGTTATCTTACTGTTAACACAAAGGCAAAAAAAAGACTTTATATTAGGATTTTACATTAGGCCTGGAAACCATGGGGGCCTACCTTTTCAGACTGCGCTCAATATTTGGCCAAAAAAGGTTAATGATTAACCCAGCAATCACTAGACTAGCTGCCAGAATCTTCCAAAGCGGTAGTGGCTCGCTTAAAAAATAGGCTGCTGCCCCCCCATACCAAAAATGGGCACTAGTAATGGTGCAGGCCCCACTACCGCTGCTGAATGCTTAGAAAGCAACCAGGCCCAAGCTGCATAGCCAAAAATGGTATTAGCCCATGATTGCCATAAAACCCCTGCCCATGCCCATGCCCCTACCGGCGCAGATGTTATGGCGGTACTCATATTGTCCAAACCGCCCTCAAACACAAAAGAGATGGCAAACAAAAGGGGAATGGCGAATGCACTAGCCCAAACCACATAAGAAAGCATATTAATAAAATCGGCCCTGCGGCTAACTGTATTAGCAATCCCCCAAGAAAAACCACAAAAGACGACCAATATCAGGCCCATAAAAGTAGTTGTCGCATTGGTGTGCAACGCAATAATGACTAAACCAGCCATTGCAATCAACACTGCCAAAGCTTGATAGAGGCGCAAGCGCTCTTTAGCAAACAGCATCGCAAAGCCAATCGTGAAAAACACCTGTGTCTGAATCACAAGAGAAGCTAGACCAAGGGAGATGCGTCCATTAATCGCAAAATACAAAATCCCGAACTGCCCCACTCCCACTGCTAGGCCATAAATGCAGAGATTGACCCGGGACACTTTAGGTTTTGGTAAAAAAATACCAATGGCAGCAAAGTAAATGTATAGCGTAGCGCTGCAAATAAAAATGGCGGAAAAGCTTCAAGCGATAACTTAATCACTACAAAGTTTGTACCCCACACTGCCACGATAGCTAGTGCCAGCAATAAATGACTAGTAGGTAATGTGTAACTTTTCTGCGGCGCTTTATTCACAGGTGAGCAATTCCGCCACGCGCTCAGCAATCATCATCGTAGGAGCTGCGCTATTACCCGATGTAATGGTTGGCATCGCAGATGCATCTACCACACGCAAATGATGTATGCCCCGCACACGCAACTCAGAGTCGAACACAGCCATCGGATCATCGTCGCGACCCATCTTACAAGTACCTACTGGGTGGAAAATAGTAGTATCAACACCGCCCGCAGCTTTAACTAACTCATCATCTGTTTGATATTGCACGCCTGGCTTATATTCTTCAGGAGAGCATGACTGCAGAGCAGCTTGATCCACAATACGACGAGTTAAACGCAAGGACTCTACTGCAACCCTCCGATCCTCATCGGTTAACAAATAATTTGGGCTAATGACTGGTGGCGCTTCTGGATCAGTTGAGGTAATGTGTACACTTCCACGGGAAGTGGGGCGCAAATTACAAACGCTTGCAGTAAATGCATTAAACGAACGCAGGTCTTCACCAAACTTTTCTAATGACAAAGGTTGTACGTGATATTCCACATTGGCGCTCTTTTGCTCTGGCGAGCTATATGCAAATGCTCCGAGCTGTGAAGGCGCCATTGACATGGGCCCAGAGCGTTTCAATACATACTCCAAGCCAATCATCATCTTGCCCCAAAACGTATTGGCTTTGGTATTTAAGGTCTTAATGCCGCTGACTTTATAAACCATGCGGAGTTGTAAATGGTCTTGCAGGTTTTCGCCAATACCAGGCAGATCAGCTATCACTGGAATACCGAGCCGATTTAAATGTCCAGCAGATCCAACACCGGAACGCTCTAAAATTTGCACACTACCAATTGCACCTGCGCACAGTAAAACTTCTCCACCTTGCTCAACTGCACAGAGTGCTTCTGCTACAACGCCATTTTTTTGTACTCAACACCAAAACATTTTTTAGTTTGTGGATCGATCTTTAGCTTGATCACTATCGCTTCGGTCGGAATAGTGAGATTGTCTCGTTTAGCTGCATCCCTTAAAAATGCCTTAGAAGTATTTAGGCGTCAGCCTGCTCGCTGACTCACATCAAAATACCCTACTCCAAAGTTATCTCCACGATTAAAGTCATCGGAAGCTGGTATCCCCGCCTCAACAGCAGCCTCTTTAAAGCGATCCATAATTGGCCAGCGAAGACGCTACTTTGAAACCGTCCCACCCTCCACCTTTGCTATGCCACTCATTGGCAGCACTGTGATAGTCCTCGAATGTCTTGTAACGTTTAAGTGCGTTTTCCCAAGACCAAGAATCATCGCCAGTAGCTTGAACCCAAGAATCGTAATCACCTGCTTGGCCACGCATATAAATCATGCCGTTAATGGATGAACATCCACCTAGGACGCGCCCACGGGGATATAACAAAGAACGACCATTCAGACCTTTTTCAGTTGCCGTCTTAAAGCGCCAATCGGCTCTCGGGTTATCTATGCAATATAAATATCCTACTGGAACATGAATCCAGATGTAGTTATCGTTTTTGCCAGCCTCAATTAATAGGACTTTCTTCTTGGGATTTTCTGTTAAACGCTTAGCCAACATACAGCCAGCGCTACCTGCCCCAATGATGATGTAGTCGTAAGTGTTTGCTTGAGTCATATATTGCATCCAGAAATCTGTCGCTTTGTTATTGCTTATTTGCACTCCATTATTTACCAATACAAAATTTCAGGTATTTCTTGTCATTTTTATTGATTTGTTATAGAGTCATATTTGATCTAATATTAGATTATAAGAATTACCTTTAAAAGACCATTTGCTCAGTTTGTTAAAAAATCTAGAAAACCACTTCAACTGGCCATTGAAGACAAAGTTGAGGAAATTTGCAACGCACCGGAACTAGGGGTAAAAAAAGAAGGAGATTTAAACGATGTCTACGTACATAAGTTTTACTTCAATAAGCAGCAATATTTGATGGCCTACCAATTTGAATACGATGCAAATGAGCTCAAACTAGTTTGGATTGACTTTTATCAAATTGGCAGCCATGAAAATTTTTATACACAGCTTAAAAAACTTATTCGAATTAGTTGAGTTTTTGCAATAACCGTAAAGAAAAATAAGAGTCTAATCATGAATCAATCCATAACAGCAGAGGAAGCATTTGCTCAAGTTAAAAAAATGTCTTCCAAGGAGAGGGTGAAGTTTTTCTCCCTCATTGCTATGAATGCATTTAAGGAACCAGACCTCGGTCATGAGCAGGTATTTGGGCACTTGAAAGAGGATACCTTCTCCGCAAACGAAGCTGCTGAGTACTTAGAAATTTCTATTTCCACTCTGCGACGCCATGTACAAGCAGGAAGATTAAAGCCCTCCTCAATCATTGGGCGCAACCAACTATTCTCCAGCTCAGAGTTGCGTTTATTTAAGCAAAAACTGAATAAGGAATAGCCTGTTAATGTAATACCCTCTAAAATGAGGGAGTGCATATTAATGAGAAGAATCGCACTCCTAAGCTTGTCGATGCTGATGAGGGGCCAAGCAAGTCCGAGCTAAAGCGCCAAATGACTGAACGCCAGAAATTGGCAGAAGTTTTAGCTGCTCTCAGTAGCGACGCCTTAAAAACGATTCCGCTAGATGAGGCAATCAAAGCCGCTATTGCAGAAACGAACAAAATTAAAAGTTTTGAAGCCATTCGTCGCCGTAAACAATACCTTGGCAAGTTGATGCGCTTTTTAGACGAAGAAGAACTCGAGGCAATTCAGAAACGCTTAGATACTATTTCAGGGTGTCAGCAAAGCGGAGACCACCAAACTCCATTTTCTAGAAAGCTATCGCGATCGTTTGATTGCGAACGATGAAGCATTTACTAAGATGATTGAACAGTATCCAGAGATGGATATTCAGAATATGCGCACTTTGATCCGAAATGCTCGTCGTGAAAAAGAACAAAACAAACCGCCTAAAGCTTATCGAGAAATCTTCCGCGTTCTGAAGGATATGGGTCTATAAACCTTGAGCTAGAAGGAATTTCTATCCAGCGATAGAAAAATAGTTAGCAACAATAATGCTGCTAACTACCACACCACACATGATCGCTATTGCCAATAGGCCACTTTCGTGGGCACGCCAGCCAAACGCAATATAGAGTGTGTTTGCCAGCAGAATGAAGGCAAAATGATCGCTTACTTCCCCAGGCAATGACTTTTATAAGCTCTTCTGTTCAAAGCCCTTCGGGTATTGAGTATTGCCCCATAAAAATAAGGCAAGCGCTACAAACCAAGCTAAGAAATTTCTTAACCAAATTTGCTGAAGTGAAGCAGCCGCAATCACGAATCCAATCAAGATTAATGCAGCCTTTGCCAAACGCTTCACTCTTGTATCCTCAAATTGGCTAGCTAAATACGCTAAAACACCTAAACCACAAGAGCCAATAAAGTAAATGAAATATGCCTCATAGCTACTTAAGCGGTTAAAAAATAACAAGGAGCTCACTACCAAAATTCCAATCAGCCAAATCAATGCTTGATATCCTGGAAAAGAAATAAATAAGATGGCCAATACTGAATAAAGTTGCCAATCTATGGCTACATACCAAGCGCCCGCTGAAATCGAATCGAGACCTAAAATCCCCTGAATAAAAAAGAGGTGCGCTAAAAATTGTCCGAGAGTTTCTGACTGGCCTACAAATTCATCGTTTACCCAAAAACGAGCAATATAAGCACACGCGATCGTAAAAATAAGTGCGGCAGCATAAGGGCCCAAATAAGCGTAGGTAACGATTCAATATCAGCTTTAGTAAGCCGTGAGCACTAAATTTAGTATTAGCATATCGACTCAAAGACTGTGCAGCGAGATATCCAGCCATGACTAAAAAATCTGGACCGCATAGCGGCCGTATTCAAATAGCCAAGTCATCAAGCTTGGTAAGACCAGTCTGGCATCTTCAGCAATTTGCCCATAACTGGAGAGATGATGCAGGATGATCAATAAGGCCGCTAGGACCTTCAAAAAATCAATCAGAAAAAGTGGCTGTGCTTGCTTCAAAAAATGTTTTTGATTACTTCGATTTAGTCTTGCCCATTAAAGATGCTAGCAAGGGGTTGGCACTTGCTAGTTCTTTTTTGGATTTTGCCTTCTCAGCAACTCCGAGCTTTGGCGCTTTTGCAGCATTTTTCATTCCCTGCGCAGTTTTCAAAGCTAAATTCTTATAAAGATCGGTTTTTTCATTGCCATGATGAAGGCTCTTTGTTCTGATATTACGAATTCAATGACTGGATTACTTAGTCAATGAGCGTACTGCTAAGCCCATGAATAACAATGACCAACCCTGCAGCAACAATAGCTCGATCGCAATCAACATGCCTAGTAGCCAGAGGCTAGATTCTGGGTAACCATTCATGATCAGCACACCCATCAAGATAGAAATCGCTGATGATAAAACCATCCAAAACCATTCGCGAAAGTGACGATGCTGAAATGCGGAAATCAGGCGCAATACTCCGGTCACAAAAAAGATCGCTGCCAGCCACAAAGTAATGGCTTCAAGTGCCGGTATTGTAAATGCCCAAGTAAAGATTGCAGCCACGATATAAATAGCCGCTAAAGCCAATTGCACACCTATGCTTTTCCAACCTTGAGATTTCAGCGCATGAGCGCCCTGCAATACACCGGCAGCGAATAAGAAGATACCTAAGACATTGACAGAAATAAAAGAAAATAAAGTTTGGCCTGCAATACCAATCATGCCAAGCACAATAAATAAAATTCCCAGACCAATTAATGCTCCAGGAATTTTGGCGGCCGCACCTAATACTTTTGTGCGGATCTCTTCGATTTGAGCATTTGATAATTCGGTCATAAAAATACTTTCTTGTTTAATGAATGCAATTAATTAAATCTAATGCTTGCTGACAGATTACAAGGCGTCAGCAACGGAGTCTATAAATTCACGTACCGTACGATTAAATATTTCTGATTGTTCAATATTCGATAAATGAGCAGCTTGTTCAATAATCACCATCTTGGAGTGATCTATGAGGCGATGCAAAACAATGCCTTGATCCACGGTACACGCGGATCATCGCATCCTGATAAGACCAGTGTTGGCATCTTAATCTTTAACAACATTGTACTTTGCGCCATATCTCGGACGGCCCTTCCATAAGCGATATAGCCATTGAGATTGGTGTCTAAGATCATTTGGCGTACTTTTTCGATCTCTTGTGGAGCGCGCTCAATAAAAGCAGCAGTAAATCAACGCTTGATCGTGCCGTCGACTAAACCAGCAATGCCTTGGGCGCGGGCAATTTCAAAACGCTCTTCCCATAAACTTCGTGGCGGCATTTCTGAAGCAGTATTACAAAGCGATAAAGAAAGGATACGCTCGGGATAGCATGCACCTAATTGCTGACCAATCATACCGCCAATAGATAAGCCCATAAAGTGAACCTTCTCAATCTTCAGGGCGTCTAGTAATCCAATCGCATCATCTGTCAATTGAGCAATAGTGTAAGGACCATCGTTCACGCCGGATGCACCATGACCTCTTGTCATAGCGCAATATGCGGTAACGATCTGCTAGTGCAGCCACATTGCCATCCCACATGCTGCCATTAGCCATCAAACTGTTTGCCACCAATAAAACAGGGCCGTTTTCAGGACCATCAAAACGATAAGCAACATCTACCCCATTAACCTTCACCGTCTTTACGTCATGCAATTGCGTCATTAATCTCCACCCTATTTCTCATTATTTATGTATTTTTCAGAGCATGTTAGATTATCTAACGAAACTATAAAAATACTAAGGAGACACCATGTTCACATCCCTCAATTTGGGATTGCCTAGCCGCAAGCTCAGCAAAATTATTCTGGCCGTGTAGGTCTATCTTTTGACATGGCATGTAGTTTTGCGCAAAACTATCCCAATCGCACAGTTAAAATGATTGTTCCCTTAACTACTGGGTCCGGTGCTGATATTGCGGGACGCGTGGCGACTAAAAGCCCTTCAGAAACCTGGAAACAATCGGTCATTATTGAAAACCGTCCTGGTGCTGGCGGCTTGATTGGCACTGGTGTCGTAGTGAACGCCGATCCTGATGGATACACCTTATTAGTTCAGTCAGCTTCATATGCAACAAATCCTGCAATTTATAAGAAGCTGCCTTATTTGACCCCCTCAAAAGCTTAGTTGATGTTGCCATATTGGGGCAAACACCTTACGTGATAGTCACTTCAGCCGATGGTCCTTATCAAACGATTCGGGATTTGGTGATTGCCGCCAAAGCCAAGCCAGATGAAATTACTTTTGCATCTGCTGGTGTTGGCAGCTCAACTCACCTTGCGACTGAGTACTTTAATCAAACGATGGGCATCAAGCTCATTCATGTTCCCTATAAAGGATCACCCGAAGCTATTCAGGACGCTATGTCTTGGTCGCACCGCTTTTTATATGGCGCCCTTAGATACTGCTATTGGACAACTAAAAGGCGGTAAATTGCGCGCCCTTGGAGTAACCAGCAAAATGCGTAACCCTGCTGTTCCAGAGATTCCGAGCGTTGCAGAACAGGGCTATGCCAATTTTGAAATTGGTTTGTGGTTTGGGGTGTGGGCTCCAGCCGCCACTCCAAGCGCTATAGTTAAAAAGATTAATCAAGATATTAATCAAGCAATGCAAGATCCTGAAGTCAAAACCGCCTATGAAGGCAAGGGGATCAAAACAACGCCCATGAGCCCTGCAGAATTCTCAAAATTTGTTCGTGAAGAAATGGGCAAATATCAGAAGATTGCCAAGGAAGCAGCGATTGAGCCGCAATAACTTTGCACCGTTGTGCCAAGCGCCGAACGCTGAAGTACGCCCACCACTACTGACCCTTCCTGCAGGGTCAGTTGACCGTCATGCGCACGTATGCGGACCCACTAGTCAATTTCCCTACGCTCAAGAGCGCATCTATACACCACCCGATGCCACTCTCGAAAGCTATCAATCGCTCTTACAGATGCTCGGAATTGATCGCGCGGTCCTAGTTCAACCCAGCGTATACGGCACTGATAACCGAGCACTCTTATCCGCACTGCATTTAAGTCCGCAGCAATTTCGGGGTGTAGCGGTAATCTCTAACGATCCCAAGGCAACTAGCGATCAAGAGCTCGCCGACTTTTGCATGCGGCAGGTGTTCGAGGGCTACGTTGCAATATTGTAGATATCGCCAATAAATCCGCCGGACTCCCGCTTGAGCAACTACGCAATTTAGCAAAGCGTATTCAACCATTCGGTTGGCATCTCGAGCTACTCATGCATGTAAATGAATACCTCAATCTTGCTAAGACTTTTGAAGATTTTCCTGTAGAACTGGTATTTGGTCACTTTGGCTATAGCCATGCCAAACATGGGATTGCCGATAAAGGATTTCAGGGACTACTAGAGCTCATGAAAATCGAGCGTGCTTGGGTCAAAATGACGGGTCCTTATCGTATTTGTGATGGCAATCTTCCGTACCAAGATATGCACCCATTCAACGATGCCGTTCTTAAGGTAAACCCCAATCGTTTAATCTGGGGCAGCGATTGGCCTCATGTCATGGTGAAGAAGCAAATGCCACACGATGCGGATCTGTGCGACCTTCTAGGGGCATGGGTACAGGATGCCAATTTGCGAAAATCCATACTGGTTGATAACCCCTGTATTCTGTATGACTTTCCGGCTTATCAGTAGCCAATGAATCAATACATCACGGGCTACGGATCGCAATTCAATTAATTTAGCAATCAAGATTAAGAAAACAGAGTAGAAAAAGATATGGATACCACTCTCACAGTGATTTTAGGCATTGTTGCCATGTTGCTACCCCTTATTGTGGGTCGCCTTTTTTGGAAATGCTTTGATCATTATTTTGGAAGAAACGATGAAGCGTATATGGATACGCTTGGAATACTTTCTGAAAAAAATTGGCTCCACCGTTTTAATTGCTTTCATTATTCTTTGGATTGGTATGAGCCTAGTTTTTAACGGCAACGGCTCGTAAACACATGAACGATCAATTAAAAACAATGCTTCTCAAAGCAAAGTTGAACTTTGCGATTTTGGGAGCCATTCTGATCATTGCCGTTCTGGGTAAATTTATTAATCCAGAATTGACCAATAGCATTTTTATAACAGCTGATCAGTTAGTGTCGGATCTTTACATAGTATTTATTGCGATCACCTTGGGCGCTTTTATTCCGAATTTCAAACTCGTTGCTTTCGGATCGATTGTCGCCTTTATTGGCACGGCCATATTGATTCGGTTGGGCGTATTTACTTATCTCACCACTGAATATGTATTTGCAGTGCTGATCGTGATTCTAGGCTTTGCCTCTATTGCTAATCTTTACAGGCACTATCGAGAGTTTGGACTGTAATCGTCAAATAAAAAAGCCCCAACAAAAGGGGCTTTTTTATCACATCATGCTGCCATTTTAAAAACTCGTATCCTTGGCTCAATTTCTTTTAGCTACACGCATATCAAATTCTGATTGCAAATTAAGCCAAAAGCGTGGCTCCATAGAAAAAACAATCCTAAACGCAATGCTGTATCAGCGGTAATAGGTCGGGCTCGTCAAAAAGCCCGCAATTAGGCTGAACGCCTGTAATTTTTTCATTTTGTGTCTCCGGTCTCTGTAGTTTTATTGTTTTATTTGTTGCAATACTGGGGGACTTTTACCCCTCTGAGGCTATTGAAGCAGATTTTTGGGCATATTCAGGGATTTTCATGTCTATATATGTTTTTAGCTATATAGAATCAACTTTTAATTATTTGTGGAAATATCTACGAAATATGACAATAGCGGACTATGTATAAATGCGATGCTATTGACCAAACCCTTGTAGATCAACGGGTTGCCCAATTCCGGGACCAAGTTGCCAGACGCTTGAACGGCAGCTTAGCCGAAGAAGAATTCCGCCCATTACGTTTACAAAATGGTCTGTACCACCTAACGCCATGCGTATATGTTGCGTGTTGCCATTCCTTATGGATTGTT
The DNA here is from genome assembly GCF_900095205.1 of Polynucleobacter necessarius. Taxonomy (NCBI): domain Bacteria; kingdom Pseudomonadati; phylum Pseudomonadota; class Betaproteobacteria; order Burkholderiales; family Burkholderiaceae; genus Polynucleobacter; species Polynucleobacter necessarius. The sequence goes on from NZ_LT606951.1 coordinate 1,648,046, forward strand.
TAATTCAAAACAATTGCGCACACTCGCACTCATTTCTGAAAAGTATGACCGTGGTTATGGTCATTTCACAACGCGTCAAAACATTCAGTACAACCGGGTAATACTCGAGGACACTCCCGATATTTTGGCTGAGCTTGCCAAAGTAGAAATGCATGCAATTCAAACTTCAGGCAACTGTATTCGCAATATTACGAGTGATGCCTTTGCAGGCGTTGCTGCGGATGAATATGTGGATACACATCCGATTTGCGAGCTGTTACGCCAATGGTCTACTTTGCATCCAGAATTCGCACACTTGCCACGCAAATTTAAATTTGTAGTCAATGGCGCTAAAGAAGATCGCACCGTATTACTCTGTCACGATGTAGGTATCGAGCTTAAGAAAAACCCCAATATTAATAATGGCGAGCTCACAGCGGATATCTATGCTGGTGGTGGCATGGGTCGCACACCAATACTAGGCGCACTCATTAAGCAAGATTTACCTTGGCAAGTATTGCCAAGCTATCTCACTGCATTACTGCGTGTCTATAACCGCTTTGGCAGGAGAGACAATCTCTATAAGGTTCGTATCAAGATTTTGGTAAAGGCATTAGGCCCAGAAGAGTTTGCTCGCCAAGTAGAAGGTGAATGGGCTCACATTAAAAATGATCAGGACAATTTCATACCAGCAGAGTGGGAACGTGTAGCAAAACACTTTACAAAACCAGCTTATAAAAATTTACCGGCTCTCACATCTAAGCAGGTTATCAACCAGGCAAATGAGACTGAGAAAGCTGCTTTTACACGGTGGTTAGAACGCAATGTGAAACCTCATCAAGTTTCCGGCTATGCCAGCGTCATTCTGTCACCCAAGCCTCATGGTACGGTAGCCCCTGGTGATGCCACGACTACACGGATGTATGCCATAGCTGACTTAGCAGATCAATATAGTTTCGGTGAATTACGCGCCACACACGAACAAAGCTTAGTACTGGCTGATGTTGAGCAAGTAAAGCTTTATGAGCTTTGGCAAGAAGCCAAAAAGCAAAAAGTTGCATTACCCAATGTCGGACTACTCACCGACATCATTGCTTGCCCAGGTGGTGACTTCTGCTCACTCGCGAATGCAAAATCATTGCCGATTGCTAAGGCTATTCAAGAGCGCTTTGATGACCTCGATTACTTATTTGATCTAGGCGACATTAGCTTGAATATCTCTGGCTGCATTAACTCTTGTGGTCACCACCACGTTGGCAATATTGGTGTTTTAGGAGTCGATAAAGACGGTGAAGAGTGGTATCAAATTACGCTCGGGGGCGAACAAGGCAATGATGCGTCGATTGGCAAAGTCATTGGGCCTTCTTTCTATGCAGATGAAATTCCTGATGTGATGACCAACATCATCAATACTTACGTTTCACAACGCAATCCAGAAGAGTCTTTTATTGAGGCATATCGTCGCTTAGGCGTTATTCCATTTAAAGAGGCGGCATACAAGAACGCCAAGAAAAAAGATAAAGAAGCCCAAAGAGAGACGACGTGAGCTTAACCAACACCACTTCACATCAATCCATTTTGCATTTTCCAAAAGATGGCAAGCCATCACTTGCTGACAATGCATGGCAAGCATGGAGCGGTAGCCAAGATGAGGGTGGATTGCCAGATTTAGATCATGGCGCTCATAAAGTCTTGGTGCTATTTACTTGGTGGCTGGAACATCATCATGAAACTGATGTGATTACCAAGGCTCAGAATGGTCAGATTGGCGTTTGGTTTGCGGCCGATGATGACATCCTAAAACATGCAGATGTGATTGAAGCTGGCAAAACAATATGGCTATTGGTGGCAGCCCATTTCCCAATCTTTAGAGATGGTAGAAGCTTTAGTACAGTAAGCCCTCTTGCGCGACCGCTTTGACTGGCAAGGTGAAATCCGAGCAATCGGTGACGTCTTGATCGATCAACTATTGCAAGGCGCACGTGTTGGCTTTGATAGTTTTGCTCTACGTTCAGATCAACTTCTCGATGTGGCATTAAAGCAATTTGATCTATATACCGTCACCACCCAAAACAGCTGGCGCGGTAAACGAACCACCTTAAGTGCTGAAGCAGCCTAATAAGTCAGCACAAATTATCATCGTGATTCATAACAACACCGCCAACTCTACTACTAACCCTACACTTGGAAAAGTGTATTTGATAGGCGCTGGTCCTGGTGCGGTAGATCTCATTACTGTGCGTGGTGCCGAGCTTTTAGGACAAGCAGATATTGTGTTTTATGACGCCTTAGTTGACCCAGAAATGCTGACACTCTGTCCTCAGGCTATTCTGGTTGAAGTTGGCAAACGTTGCGGCAAACTTTCTTCCGCCCAGCAGTTCATTAATAAGCGTCTATTAGATGCCGCCCAAAAACATCAAGTGATTGTGCGCCTCAAAGGTGGTGACCCAATACTGTTTAGGCGTGCCGATGAAGAAATTAGCACGCTTCAGCAACATGGCATTGCAGTAGAAGTGGTGCCTGGCATTACTGCAGCCTTAGCAGGCGCAGCGAGTTTGCAACAATCTTTAACCTTGCGTGGCATTTCTCGTAGCGTGGCATTTATTACGCTAGCTTAAGGCACCGAGAATGTAAACCAAGGCACGCCATTGTCTCATCCTAGTGCAGATACCTTGGTCTACTACATGGGCCGCAAAGATGCTGCCCGCATCGCCCAGCAACTGATTAAACAAAGTCCCAATCAGAAGAAGAACACTCCTGTACACATCTTGGAAGCTGTAAGTACTCCACGTGAGCGCCTGTGGACGAGCACATTACAAGAGTTGGCAAATGGTCAAGCAGATCAATGGTTTGATAGCAACTCGCCCACATTAATCATGATCGGTGAAGCCTTAAGAAACAGAACGCAAGAACCAAATTTACAGAGCTCTAGCTCCGAAATCGACAATAGCTTGCAGGACAGCCAAGTCGTCGCCCACAGCGCTCGTCGCGCGTAATTGCACGCCGGGAAACTTAGCTCGGCACTCTTCGAGCAGCACCGGAAAATCATTTCTTAAGTGTCCTCCCTGACCAAAGAACACTGGTGCGATCGTCACATCGCTAGCGCCTTTAGTATTTAGAGTTGCTACTGCCTACTCCAGTGAAGGCTGCATCATCTCCAAAAAGGCTAACTCCACAGGAGTATCTGGATACTGCTCCTGCCAAAGCGCTCCTAGGCGATCAAAAGGCTCGCGCCAACGCTGATCACGCGCTCCGTGACCAAATAAAAATAATGGCTTTCATGGATAGCTATACACTCTCATTATGAAGATTTTGCACAGGCTAAAATTTGCCCCTAGTGCTGATTAACAATAGCTTAACCCGAATTCCTAGTACACACTGATCTTTCCCTTCTAAGCATACATATGACAACTCTACTTAGCCAAACATGGTTCATTATTCTGATGGGCGCAACTCTTATTGGGGGGTCCTTTCCGCCGTTCACCATGCTGAAGTCATAGCCCACAAAACTGGTGAGCCATATGGCACTTTAGTACTTTCCATTAGCGTCACGATTATTAAAGTGTCATTAATTATCTCGATGATGCTTACAGGCCCTGAAGGTTCAGAATTTATTGCACGTGATGCCGTGTTTGCAACCGTCATGATTGTGATTAATGGCGTGATTGGTTTATGTATTTTTTTGGGTGGTCTCACTCATCATGAAATGAGTTTTCGCAATGAAGGAACCAACTCTGCTTTAGCCGTACTTACTGCACTAGCGACATTTATTTTAGTAATGCCAACTGTCACCGTGAGTACGCTCGGACCTGACTTTACAAGAAGCCAATTAGCTTTTGCTGGCATTGCTTCATTTGCTCTCTACATTGCATTTTTATTTTTTCAAACTGTCACGCACAGAGACTATTACCTTCCAAAAACAAAAGAGAAGAAGACGGATAAGAATGTTCATGCTCTAAAGCCAAGCAATCTGAAAACGGGTGTCAGCGCAGTACTGTTGATTCTTTCCTTGATTACTGTTGTAGGTCTTGCAGAATTACTAAGCCCCACCATTGAGAAAGCGGTAGATGCTGCTGGTGCACCCAAAACGATTGTTAGTATCGCTATTGCACTCTTGGTATTGATGCCTCGAGGGATTTGCTGCTGCTAGAGCAGCAAAAGCCAATCGCCTGCAAAGTAGTTTGAACTTAGCCTTAGGTTCTACATTGGCCAGTATTGGATTAACTATTCCCACAGTGGCTGCGATTGCGATCTTTTTCAATCTGCACCTCAACTTGGGTATTAGCGACTTAAATATAGTCTTAATGTATTTAAATTTCTTTATTGGCGCATTAACCCTGGCCATTGGTAGAACCACCCTACTTCAAGGCGTTGTTCATTTAATTATCTTTTTTGAATACCTTTTCCTTTCTTTAGTGCCCTAAAGTAACTAATTCAAAGATAACTTCATGGATGTGAATCGAATGACGGAGATCGTTAATCTATAACTATTTGATTAATATAAGTTTTTTAATAACATCTTGTAAATAAATAGCTATATTTTTTAGTAAAAAATCTATTTATTTGAAAAGAATCACCTTCTTTTTGAGATAAGCTAGAGGACAGAAGTTTTTGGATTGGTCTCAATAACACTATTTTGAGCGCTCTCACCGTAATAAATTTCGCCTCCAGAAGAAAAATAAATGTATTTAATACCTCTTGATGGCCAACTCATTAATCAGCCGAAATGCTGGCTCAGCAACCCAGATTTCTCTCCCGAACAAAAGCATTATAAGAACTTGATGGAATAAGGCTAGATGCAAGATTAATGACGCATTCAATTTCAAATTCCTTAATAAGACTAAGGACTAATTCAACATTAGCGCAGTCTAACTGATGGACCCTTAATACCCCATCACCACCAATTAACTGAAAAACAATATTGTCATTGAGATCGGCAATATGAACGACGTGTTCCGCTCCACACAATGTCTTGGCGAGATTCAAGCCTAAAAAACCACCGCCACCTATTAAGAGGATATTCATAAAATTAGACTATGCATACAATTATTTTTTACCTGACACTAGGATGATACCTTCATTGAATAAATTATGGGGTAGATGTTTAATACACATGAAAATCAGCTTACCGATAATTGTTAAGGTAATGCAATTAATGTACTTCAACACAAATGAACGCATTAATATAGACATGTTAAAAAAGAAAAAAGTCATAACAATTGTCTACAGGGAGGTTATTAAATACTAAACCTACTATCTAGCAAATGAGTGCAGGCAGTCAATAAAGTAAGCCAATGCAAATAATTACGGCAAGAATGCAATCATAGAATACAGCATCAATGGGTCCGATAATATAAAAGTGCTTAAGCCTATAAAAAATTTTGGCGCATTAAGTATTAAGTATTAATGTAATCTATTTTTTCTATCTGATCGACATACATCTATACGCTATTAAGTAGTTTTTTGAACATAGTGGGTACGGTGATTAATTATCAAAAATATACTGGGAATATATCGAAATCCGTTTACACGCTGAGGACACCCAAAGTCCTAGGAATAATTATTTAAACCCTTTAAATAAATCCAATCTACAACCCCTCCGAGTGGTTGATAACCAGGCACCAATTGCGCCAATAAATCTCGAATTTGAACCGGGTCTCCAGCAGCATCTAAGAAACTTTTAAGCTCTACCAGTTTCGACTCTAGCTCACCCCATGCTATAAAGTCTTCATGTGCCTTCATGATTCTAGGATGTCCAGTGGGCATAGGGTTATCTCCAATTAACAACTCTTCATAAAGCTTTTCACCTGGTCGCAAACCTATGACCTGTATCTCAATGTCTCCATCAATATTAAGCTCATCTTTTACAGAAAAGCCAGATAGCTCAATCATCTTTTTAGCCAAGTCCATAATTCTTACTGGTTCACCCATATCTAATACAAAAACATCGCCTCCAGAACCCATCGCGCCAGCCTGAATGACCAATTGAGCTGCCTCAGGGATGGTCATAAAATAACGTGTTATTTTTGTATCAGTTAACGTAATGGGACCTCCAGCAGCTATCTGCTGACGAAACTTTGGCACAACCGACCCAGATGAATCTAAAACGTTCCCGAACCTGACCATAGAAAATGTTGTCCTAGTTTCTGTAGAAGACAAGGCCTGTAAGATATTCTCAGCAAGCCTCTTAGTCGCCCCCATGATATTTGTAGGGCGTACGGCTTTATCCGTACTGACCAATACAAAATTTTTGACCTGATGCCTAGCTGCACACTGCGCAGTAATTAATGTACCAAATATATTATTTCTTATACCTTCAGCCGGATTATGCTCCACTAAAGGGACATGCTTATAGGCGGCAGCATGAAAAACTGTATTGGGATGCCATGCGCTAAATATAGAATTTATTCTTGCCTCATCGCAGACGGAAGCAATAAGAGGAATAATTTCAATAGGGTTTTCGTCATCTTGATTTGTAGAATTTAAAAGCTCTTCGTAAATTTGGTATAAAGCAAACTCACTTTGTTCAACCAACAATAAAACTTTTGGTTTAAGCAAGAAGATTTGTCTAGTCAACTCACTTCCAATAGATCCACCTGCACCTGTAATAAGCACCTTACTATTTGTAATATTCTTACCTAATAATTCTGAGTTTGGATGAACGGCCTCTCTTCCTAACAAGTCATCAATATCAAGCCAACGCAAGTCGGATATAGTCACCCTCCCATGGGCTAAATCCGACATGCTAGGCAAAGTCTGCACTAATAGCCTTTGGTTCAAAATGGCATTCAGAATTTCATTGCGTCTTTTTCTTGAAGTAGAAGGAATTGCTAAAAGTACCCTATGAACATTTTTCCGCCGCTTTAAGTGCGCCAAACATTCAGGATTGTGCACAGGAAGGCCATTCAATGTTTGCCCTTGAATTTTACGATCATCGTCCAAAAAACCTATGACGATCATTTCCGTACTATGAGCCAAAGCAGCAGCCAACTGACGCCCTGAAGTTCCAGCGCCATAAATCAAAGTTTTAGGCAAATTAGTTCTATAAAAATTATTTTTATACAGACCACCTAACCAGTAACTTACTAAAGCCCTAGAGGCCCCTACAGCCAATAAAATTAAAATCGGTTGAATAATTCCAATGGTGCGAGGAACACCTAGGACGCCATAGACTGTAAATATCAGAAAATATAAAAAGCCATAAATAATTACAGACTTCGCAACTGCTAATAATGCTGTCCAACCCGAATATCTAAAAATAGCTCGGTATAGGCCAAAGACACCAAAGATTGGTAAAGCTAATATTAGAGAAACAAAAACTGCAGGCATCGGATCCCACTCAGATTCCCCTGTTAAAGCAATCCACTTACCAGTTCGCAGATAAAAAGAAAGTAATACTGTCAGTACACATAGAGATGCGTCAAGAGCAATAGCCATGGCACGCTTGACCACTCTAGACAAATGAAGTGTAAAGTTTGTTAGATCCTTAAAATCCATAAATTGCCTGCTTTATCATGGTCATAGTCAATGAGAGACCCCTTTTTGATGAATGACCGCAAGGAACGTTAGCCATAGTATTTTTATATCAAAACTTAAAGATTGATTCTGAAGATACTCCGCGTCTAAAGAAACTTTTACCGCAATGGGTAACTCATCGCGACCGTTAATCTGAGCCCAACCCGTAAGACCGGGCCTCAGAACTTCAACGCCGTGTTGAGTTCTTAACTCAATTAAATCCTCCTGATTAAATAATGCAGGACGAGGTCCTACAAAACTCATATCCCCCAACCAAATACTAAAAAGTTGAGGTAATTCATCTAAGCTTGATTTACGTAAAAAGGATCCAATTGATGTCAAATAAGTTGATGGATCACTTAAAAGATGAGTTGCAACCTCAGGAGTATCAATACGCATTGTTCGAAACTTGGGCATCGAAAATAAAAGATTATTTTTGCCAAATCTTTTTGACCAATAGATTACCGGACCAGGCGAGGTAAAATAAACTGCGATAGTTACTAGCAAAATTGGCACAAACAGGATTATTGTTGCCGCTAATACCAAGGCTAAATCGAAGCCACGCTTGACCATATTAAAAGAGTAATTTGGTATACGAAAACATCGTACTAACTTTTTGACCAAACTGTACGATTAATATGGTCCGTATAACTCATTACGATTCTCAAAATTTTCTTAGATACCGAGCCTGCTTCATAGTCCGCTACAGGCAAAAGAGCTCTTTTGCCATCTTCATACTGATCTGTTATTACTTTTACAGCATCTAAAACGCGTTCGCGCTTAAGACCAGACATAATCAAGGTTCCCACATCCATACCCTCCGGTCTTTCATGGGCATTGCGAATCGTGATAGCTGGAAGATTCAGCAAAGATCCCTCTTCTGTAATAGTTCCACTGTCGGAAACTACGCAAAAAGCCTCCGTTTGAAGCTTGTTGTAATCAAAAAAACCGAATGGTTTTGCATATTGAATTAATGAATTCATGGGTTTATTTTGCAATGCATCTAGACGTTTTTGAGTTCTGGGATGGGTAGATACTATGATTGGGAAATGATATTTCTCGGCTAATCCATTTAAAGAATCAACCATATCCATCAGATTCTGAGGGTCATCGACATTCTCTTCTCGATGCATGCTTACAACGAAATACTGTCTACGCTTTAGGCCGAGCTTCTCTAAAATATTGGACTGCTGTATTTTCGGCATGTAGTGATCCAGCACTTCACGCATATGGGAGCCAGATTTAATAATTGTCTCTGGCCTAATTCCCTCGGCAATCAAATAACGTCTAGCATGCTCTGTCAGGACCAAATTAATATCACTCAAATGATCAAGGACCTTACGATTTAACTCTTCGGGCACACGTTGATCAAAACAACGATTGCCCGCCTCCATATGAAATACTGGAATCTTACGGCGCTTAGCCGAAATAACAGCCAAGCAAGAATTGGTATCTCCGTACAACATTACTGCATCCGGCTTTTCCAGCTCCATTACACCATCAGATTTTTCAATTACTCTTGCAATCGTTTGTGCGGCATTATCGCCAACAGCCTCTAAAAAGCAATCTGGTTTCCGAATGCCTAGCTCTTCAAAAAAAAGGTTATTTAACTCGTAATCATAATTTTGCCCAGTATGAACAAGAATATGGTTCGTATGCTGATCTAATTCTGCAATAACCCTACTCATCTTGATAAGTTCAGGTCTAGTACCTACAATTGTCATTACCTTAAGCATTTAACTCTTCCCGAATGAAATCCAACTTTAATAATAAATTCTTTATTTGCTCAACATTTAATTGATTAGTATTGTGAGAGGTGTAGTCATCAAACTGAGCAATCTTTTCCTCTCCCTCACTAAAGAATTGGGCATAGTTTAAATCTCTGTTGTCAGCAGGGATTCGATAATAATCACCCATATCCTCGGCTTTGGCCATTTCTTCCCTAGAAATCAGCGATTCATAGAGTTTTTCGCCATGGCGCGTGCCTATAGTACGAACCGGAGATTTAGCACTAAATATCAGCCTGATTGCTTCGGCTAAATCAGCAACTGTAGATGCTGGCGCCTTTTGTACAAAAATATCCCCCTGCTCACCATGTGTAAACGCATAAAGCACAAGATCGACCGATTCTTCAAGAGACATCAAAAAGCGGGTCATATTAGGATCGGTAACAGTTAAAGCTTTTCCTTCTTTAATTTGACTAACAAATAGCGGGATGACGGACCCCCTAGATGCCATTACATTGCCGTAACGAGTGGCACAGAAAACAGTCTCTTTTTCAAGCTGGGTACGTGCTTTAGCCACCATTAATTTTTCTGCCATAGCTTTAGAAATACCCATAGCATTAATTGGATAAACTGCTTTGTCGGTACTTAGCACAACTACTCTCTTTGCTTGATTGGCGGTTGCAGCGTTTAATACATTTTCAGTTCCTAGTACATTTGTTTTCACCGCTTCAATTGGATAGAACTCACAGGATGGAACCTGTTTTAGTGCAGCAGCATGAAACACATAGTCAACACCTTTCATAGCAGACAAAAGACTGTTGTAGTCTCTAACATCGCCAATATAAAATTTGAGCTTAGGATTATTTAAAGCAATTCGCATTTCTTCTTGCTTTTTTTCATCTCGACTAAAGATCCGAATTTCACGCACGTCCGATTCAAGGAAGCGCTTTAAAACGGTCTGACCAAAGGATCCAGTGCCGCCCGTAATCATTAAAATTTTATTTTGAAACATGCATTACCTCTTGAGATTTGTGCATTGACTTTATTAATTCTGTCCAATTAGGCGCACGGTAACCAGTAATATTACTAAATAGATCAGAATTTAAAGATCGATTAATAGAAAGTTCATCATTACCGATGATCTTAATATTTTTTCCGTACTCAATAGCAATTAACCTTAATAGATCATACTTACCTATGGGTAGCGCACCAACATGATACAAGCCATGCAAAGAAGGTCTAGGTATTACGTAGTCCCTTATGACCTCTGCAAAAACAATATTTGGCAAACCAGAGAAAACCGCCTTTTTAAAGCCAGTGCAAGAACCTTCTTGCGATAAAAACCATTCAAGCAACCCGTAGGAACTTTGTAACTCATGACCTATTGTAGAAGTTCTCAAAGTAACTGTATTTGGATAATCCAAAACTTCACCTAGGTATTTTGTTTTACCGTAAACATCGACTGCATCGGAATGATCAGACTCTACATAGTTGCCGCGGGATCCAGAGAAAATACAATCCGTACTGATATGTATTAATCGAGCATTGCATAGCTTACATAAATCGGCTAAGCGATGTGGAAGCAAGGCATTCAGCGGGGCGGCTAATAAAACATCGTCCGCCTCCTTGTGATGTTTCGTCAATCCAATACAGTTAATTACAACATTTGGCCGAACTTCTGAAAATATTCGCACCAAGGCAGTTTGATCCAAAATATCACTGCACACTATCAAATGCTTTAACTGCTCTTCATTAAAGAACTCTTTCCATCGAACCGAACGAATTGAGCCATAAACCTCATAAGCACTCTCATTACTTAGCACTCGAAAAATTGCGCTGCCAATCATACCGCTAGCCCCAAACACTAATATCTTCATGTCGATAATTTTCCTTTCTTGGTGCTAATTATTTCTAAATGATTAATGAGTTGATCCACCAAAATATCATGATCAAAATGGGCTTGATAATAAACCCTTCCATTTTCTCCGATTTGCTTCCGCTCTTGGGCAGACATTCGATACAAAGATAAAATTGCACCAGCAAGCACAACTGGATCTTCAGCAGGAGTTGAAATTCCAGACCCTGACTCAACGACTATCTTGGCACCCTCTCCGTTTAACGATGCAACTATTGGCTTACCCGATGCCATATAAGCCTGAATCTTATTAGGTACAGTAAGCGCAAAAATAGGCTCATTAGTCAGAGTAACGAGCAAAACTTCCGCTTTCTGCAAATATCCAGGCATAGCCTCGACTGGAAAACGCCCCGGAAGATATAAATTACTCAAACCTAGATCGGTAACTTTATTCTTCAACCACTCCCATTTGCTTCCGGTTCCAAATATAACAAACCGAATTTCTGGCACCTCTTTAAGCAATACTGCGGCTTCCACAATAGTTTCAACAGCTTGAGCAGCCCCAACATTACCGGCAAAGATCACTGGAAAACCGGTTTCTAATGATTCAATTTTTTGCCACCCCCCCCCAAATACAGGCGTCTGAGCAAAACTAGAATCAACGGAGTTGGGATAATAAATTATCTCTTTACCGAGAGCCAACTCAGCAACAGCGCCCTCAAAAGCATGGGATTGAACTAAAATTAAATCGCTAGTTCGATAAATCCAGCGCACTATTATTTCTATACACCTCAGTATTAATCGGGACTGAACATACCCTGTAGCAGACAAGCTTTGAGGCCAAAGATCCTGCACCCATATGACTAATTTTTTGCCTTTTAGCCATGAAATAAATACTGCGGGGATTGCTAAAAGAATCGGAGATAAGCCGTAGACGAATACAACATCATATTTTCGCTTGCGCAAAAGTAATGGCCCAAAAAGAACCCCCGAGACAATAAAAGATAGATAATTTAAAGCGAGCTTTAAAGAGCTATTTTTTCCCCTAGGATAAAGTGGCACTCTAAAAATGGTTGCACCATTCCATGACTCCGATAGGAAACCGCTCGCTTTATAACCTGGAAAAATATCACCATCCGGATAGTTGGGTTTACCTGTTAAAACATCGACCTCTATACCTCTTTCAACTAGAGATTTGATTAGCTCATTAATTCGAAATCCTTCAGGCCAAAAATATTGGCTTACTACCAATATTTTCATGCTAGCCCTAGATCTGAGTTGTTAACGATCTTCAGTAAAAGTTTTTCAAGCTCAACTGATTTTAAGCGCCGAGACAATCCCTGAACAAAAGAATGATTCCTCTTAGAGCAATAATTACCTTCTCGCAAAATATTCAACGCTAGTTCAATTGAATCTGCTTCCTCTGAAATTACCAAATCCATCCCCGCTCGCCTAATATAGGTAGCAGCCAAAGCTTTTTCATTTATCTCAGCAATAATTGGCTTATTGGCAGCCAAATATTCAAAAAGCTTAGTCGTCAGTACACCGCGAGCGCTATGAGAAGAAAAATCTGAAGTCTCGATGAAAAATAGTGCGTCAGCGTGCTGCATTGCAGCTATTGCCTCAACATAAGGAAGTTGTTGGCATATTTTGATATAGGGTTTGACCTCTGATACTTGCCGAGTGATTGCTTCAACTAAAAGACTGGAATCACCGTAAAACTCAGCAATGATTTTCTTGCCAGGCTTGGCGTTAATTTTTACTAGAGCCCTGAAAAATCCCATAGGAATTCTGTCTTGAGTAATCGTCCCTAAATAGCGAATGATTATTTCCTTGGAAGAAGGAGCCATACTCATTTCTTGAAGATGATTCCCGTTTGTTGCCTCAAAAAGAGTGTCCTCATATCCATTTTCAATGCAACAAACCGAGGGATGAAATTGCTGGTAGTACTCCTTCATTGGCGCCGAAATTGTTACAACTGCATTTGCAGATTTTAAAAGCCAGCGCTCTAGACAGAGCTCTTGTTTTTGAAACCAAGGTGAACCAGATTGAATATGGCTTCCGCTAAACTGATCTCGATAATCTGCAACCCAGGGTCTTAAAAACCTTCTTTTTACAATCAATCCAGCCAGATGAACGGGCCATGGTGGACTAGTAGACATTACAACATCTGCGTTCACTAGTTCACTCCGAACATTTTTATCTAGCCACGGATACATAAACTGAAAAGCATAAACTAATCTATGGTCAATCAATTGGCCGGTCTTTCTTGCTATAGATCGCTTCAATCGAAGGAGAAAATTACCCATTGGAGATCGATTGTTTTTAGCACCCTCAATCATCTGAAAACCCGAGGATGTAGATAGAGATGCTGAGACTAATCCAAAGCCATTTAATTCATATAAACGAACATAATCAGGCACATCTTCTGTCAGCAAGCCATCGCGACTAGATTTTTTGGACGATATGACGCAAATTTGGTGACCCATTAAAGAAAGGTAGCGAGCAAAAGACTGAATTCTTCTTACGCCTGATGAATTAAGTGGAGGGAAATAGTGAGCGAGAAATACGATCTTCAATGAATTTGCCAGTCTTAATAAATTTCTATGGGCCTATTATCTGATGCTTTAAAGGGAAAAAATATGCAACTATTAATAAAAAAATAAGTCCATTACTAAGCAATACCCCGGGAAGTCCACCCATTGATAACTGGAAAACAAAATAATAGAAACACGCTAATAAAGCTGGGTTACTCAATAAGATTACATATATTGTAATTAACGCTACGATGAAAGAATAAAAAATAACTCCAAACCATCCAAAATTAACAAAAGCATCTATCCAAAAATTTGTATTCGCAGCAGCAGTTGCTGGAGCACCGCCACCATATTGAAACTTAAAAACTTCTTGCTCAATTTTAAAATTAAGCTGCCCAGTTATTTTGGATATAAAAGAGCTCCCTTTGCCAAGCAAGTACTCTCCATTCAGGCGCAACTCAAAATAGGCCAACCAATCATAAGCAGTAACATATGGAATCCATAAAACTCTATTAAGAAAGTATGGAACTCTTCCGGATCCAAAAACAAAATACTTATCAATATTTTTTTCAGTATTCGCATAATAAATTAATTGATCATCGANATTGGCCATCATCTCATTGATTTGTACTAATTGCGAACCTTGGTAGAAATCAAGTTGTTTCTGATAGAAATTCAAATCTTTGCGATCGGCATTTGATGAGTTATTTTTATTTAGTTTTTCAACTGTTTTTTTGTTCTCTTCGATTGACTTGTTTAGATTATTTTTTAGAATATTGAAGTAATTAATTTGGTCTTTAATTTCCTCTTTGGCATCAACTGAGCCAAATTTACTGAGAATAAATGATGATGCCATTACCAAAAGAGCCGAAATTAATAATATCCTGAAATATTTTTTTAATATAAAACCATTTATTGACAGAAGGCACAATGGCATTAAAGCTTTAAGGATTAAAGCCTTTTCCATTGTTAGCATTAGAGATGCACAAAATAACGCTAAGATAATATGCCTATATTTTTGTTTTTGAATATACGCTAAGGCAATAAAAAAAGGGATTAGACTAGTGGTTAAAATGGAATAGATATAAATCAAGTAGGATTCAAGACCTTCTCTGGACTTAAACAGCGACTCACGTGCAAATGATAAAGATTCAGAAGACGCGCCTTTGACTGCCTCAATCAGAGCAATCTTTTCTACTGTTACACAAACATAAATAATAATAATAGAGTATATGAAATAAACAGAAAATTGAATTAAATTTTGATTCAATTTAATGCTATAAAATTTTTTAAAATCTGTTTTATTTTTTTTAAAAAATTTAATTAGAAATAATGTAAAAATTAAATAATAAAATAATCCATATACCAGAATTGATAGCACCAATTTTGATGTATTACCATTAAATACAATGGCCCCGTAACATGCTTGAGGAACATATAATGCAACAATTAAAAATGGCAAAAAAAGCCAAATATTATTAAATTTTAAAAAATTTAATTTACTGCATTGGTGGAGAAGTATTTTGAATTTTTGAGACATAATTGGCCATACTCAAGTACAGCATGTACATAAATGACTCTGTAATTATATAGGAAATGATAAATCTTTCTAAATTCATTGTTGTAGAGGCAGCATAATACAGTGCTGAATAACTGACTATGAAATATAAAACTTGCCATAAAACAAGATATTTAATTTTTTGATATGCAAGAAATATAAATGATACCGGCGATACTACTGACCGCACTAGACAGGGTGCTATAGCCAGGATTATAAAAAATGTACTCGCCTTCCTCCATTCCTCGCCCAATATGAATTGAGACAGAGTCTCACCAAAAAGTGAGGCAATTAAAAGTGTAAAAAGGGAAGCAAGTGCCAGTAACCCAACAGTCTTCCAAAGCAACTTTTTAGATGATAGTCCAGAGCGAAATAATTCACCAGATCGTTTAGAGAAAAGTTGAGCAGTTACTATTCCTAATAAGATGATAGGAGCGCCAAGGAGTTTTTGAATTTGAGTAAACTGGCCTACCGCTTCCATTCCATAAGATCCACTCATAAATAGAATTGGCAATGCAAGAGTAACCGTATCAAGCAAAGATGTTGGCGTTAAAAATAAAGGGTATTCAATATATTTTTTTCCTAGCGCTAAGACCTTATTAATAGGTCCAAATTTTGTATTTAGCAATAAGTAAATTAGCGCAATAATTCCCATCAATATACTTGCAGCAATATTTGCATATATCAAACCAAATGCAGGACATCCCAATGCTATTGCAATAAATATAATTGTTGTACCAGAACGTAAAAAGGCATTTTTGACATACCTACCTTGCCTGAGTGTGAAATTCGTTATTATTAATAGTGCCGCTCCGGCAGCGGAGACAAATGGTAAAAACTTAACGTCTGATCCTAGGTTATGAAGGGATTCAAACTTAATTTGCGGTATTCCCGTTGATAAAAGGAAGCGCTCTACTACTAGGACACCAAGCGCAGATAGTAGCGCTAAGGAAATAATTTTTCCTAAATCATTCTCGGATACAACTTGGATTGCCCCCTCATAACGCAGACATGAAACGACTATCAAAACACTTACGATGGACGTGAATAAAGCTAAGTAACCAAAGTCAGCGGGCGTATAAATTCTTGTTAGAAATGGGGTAGCTAATAGTTGTGCAATTGGTCCGATACAGGCACCCGCACCTAAAATCCCAGCTTTTATTAGACTCTGAGATAGCCTCATTTCAATAAAAATTGCTTATACCAGCGATAAAAATTTACCAGCCGCCATATTTTTGACGTATCTGATAAAGGGTTTTTAATAGCGGAATCGAAATATGCCAAGACAGAATCGTGATTCAAAAATGGAATGCTCAGATCACAAGATACCCACTTTTTTAATTGAGGCATTAAAATATTAAGCCAATCTGATTGTGGTGTCTCAAATCCAACTTTATCTTTCCGATAAAGAATATTTTCTGGAACGATTTCTTTCATAGCAGCTCTAAAGATATGCTTAGTCTCGCCGGTGTAATCGACCAAATAACTCTCAGGCAAGGAGAGTAAAAATTCTGCCATTTCAGTTGTTAAAAAAGGAACTCTACTCTCCACAGAAAATCTCATAGAATTTCTGTCAGCATGTCTTAGTAATGATGGCAGTCCATCTAAAGTAAGGGAGGAATATAAAGTCTCTATCAGTCTTCTGCCGATAATTAAATCATCACTCTTTTGCTTAGTGGGAAAGCCCAACTTCACTCCATGCTCCAAAAGCATGGACTCATTCAACCATGAAACACCAGCCCCCTCACCATTCATTTTTCGCAAATATGTGTAGAAACCCGAGTTCTTAGTCAACTCACCCACTAAACGCTTTAAGCCGCCCGAAAAACTTCTTCCAGGCCATGCACTCCAATGTATTAAAAATCGATAAGCTTTTAAATATTCTCCCTTGTCAATAAGAGAATGGATCCTTTGACCAGGAAATCCGCTGTAGCCCGCCAATAATTCATCCGCACCTTGTCCGTCTAGGGTGACCAATACACCGCTATTCTTGGCCTCTCTAAAAACTCGATATTGCGCATAAATACTGGTAGTGCCAAAAGGTTCACCCTGAGCAAGTATCATGTCGTCCAAATCAGCCATCATTTCTTCTGGGGACACAAGAATCTTATGTGATTTCGCCCCAACAAATTGATTAACCTGATCTACCCATCCCTCCTCTGACAGCGGGCTACCCCTAGCAATATAACTAAAAGTATGGATTGGAATTTGTTTATCTAAATAACGAATAGCACAAACAACAGATGATGAATCCAATCCTCCTGATAGAGCAGCTCCTACAGGCACATCACTACGCAAATGTAACCTAATGCTCTTAAGGAATATTTCTCTGAGCATTTCTGTGGCACCCTTAAACCCAATATCTTTTGCAGATCTATCTGGATTCCACCATTTAACCGGTTGAGACAAAACCCTCTTCTTGGCGTCAAAAACCAATAAATGTCCCGGCAATAAATGCTCAATATTTTCAATAAAAGTTTGATTGTTGCTATCATACGCCCCATACATTAGATAATCGTAACTTGTCTGCCAATTTAGTTCACATTTTTCTGCTTTAATTAATTGGAGCGCCTTCAATTCGGATGCGAATATAAAAAGAGAGGACTCCTGGGAGTAAAAAAGTGGTTTAATTCCAAAAGCATCTCTTACACAAGTCAAGGTTTCCTCACCACGATCAAGCACAACAAAAGCAAACATCCCTGAAAGTTTTGATAAACTCGTTGCGCCCCATTGCATCCAAGCAGCTAGTAAAACCTCAGTGTCTGAATTCGTTATAAATACAACGCCTAAATCTTTTAATTCAGCCCTTAACTCTAAATAGTTATAGATCTCGCCATTAAAAATAATGGAGTATCTGCCGCAAGCCGATTCCATTGGCTGATGACCACCGGAGGACAAATCAATAATGGATAGACGTGTATGCCCTAATGCAACGGTACCGTTAGAATCTTCAATAAATATTGCGCCACGATCATTTGGACCACGCAACCTCATAGCCTCTAAAGCTAGGTTCATACTATCTCGCAACTGAGATCCATCAAATGCGAACCATCCCCCAACTATTCCACACATAAATAAAGTCTACTTTATAGGTTTGAATGAACTTATCTTAAACCAGACAAGTACTTTAGATTAGTTTAAACATCATAACGAATTTTGTTATATATCTTCTTAGCCATTAATTGCAAACGCGGGTAATCTTCCAGCGAGGCAATTATTCGCTTTCTAAGTCGTCTTTTTAACCAAACCTTGTTATAAGCTTTTTGATTCATTTCAGACTTATATTTATCAATCACTATACATACCATTTCAACAGAAGAACTGGCGGTTCTTCTGTTTTGCAGGGAGGACAAGTCAAATAATATTTTTTGTGACTTTTCTTTTGCACGTAATTCTTGAGTGTCCAATATTTTGGACCTTGTCTCTTTATAATTATTTCCCGAACCAACGAACGATCCTTGCATGGCGAAGTGAACCTCATCCCAGTTAGACCGCATCTGGCTCAATAGGAATGTAATTCTTCCAAGGCTCCATAAGGCCACTGTAATTTCCTTTAACGAGTATCTGACAGCTATCTAGCAAAGCTGCTTCATTACCCTAGGTGATATAGCAGTAAATTGATATTTACCATCCTCGCCAGGAAAACAAAATTGCCTGAAATTATTCCGAAAATTCCGCACATGAAGTTTAGGCCTTATTTAAAAAAATATTTAATTTTGGGTCGCAAATATATCTTCAGCGTTTCTGGAATTGCGAATTGCCATAGATAAGTTCCAAACCGCATAAAACCATTATTAACAAATAATGGTTTTGCTATTTGAGAGAGAATGGGCATTGTAGTTATTGGCGTTGGAATGTTAGCATCTACTTTAATTGCCTCCTTTAAAGGAGATTGATGCCCATCTTTATCCATGTTTGTCATTGATTTATCTAACTCTTGATCAACCATTTCTACAAATGACTTATATGAATATCGGCCGGAGGCAATTACATCTTGATATGCACGATCCACCATACGATCAATTAAATCTAAGTTTTCAAGTGATGAAATAGCCTCAGCCAAGTTACTACTACCCTTCTTAACAGAAATAAAGTGCTCTCCTGCAGTTTTTGTAATTCCATAGCTAAAGGGTGCTGTTGGATGCGTGTTTGAAATTGGTATAGCCTTTGGTCGCCCATAGCAAAGTGCAGTCTGAAAATTAATCAAACGAGCTGCTCCATGAGCCTTTGCCATTTTGGCAACATTAGCACTTCCAATAACGTTAGTACTTGAATCTTCTACCCAGTTATTCGAATCCTTGTATGAGGCTGCTGCATGAATGACAACCTGAGGTTTAAATGCTGCGAAACACTCATTTAATAATTCTAAATTTACAATCGAGCCCTCACAAACGGTTAAACCCTGGACATCAGGAACAACCTCGCGCTTGCCGGTGGCAAAGTTATCAATAACAAATATTTGATGATCCTGTGGCAACCAGTGTTCAATTAAATTAGAACCAAGACAACCAGCACCACCAGTAATTAGTATTCGCATATCAATTATTTCTTTTTGTCTTCTAGTCTGAGGTGGGTGTACTCACCTAACGTACCATGTTTTTGATAGTAGTCCATTGCGGCAGACACAGTTTCTTGCAAAGGAGCAAATTGAATCTCACCAAAATCTGCAAAAGTTCGACTTGGATCTAGCAAGATACTGAAAACATCATCCGGACCTAAGGGCTTTACCTCAACCTTGGGCTTGCCAGGAATATCCAGAGCATTGACAACCACATCATACAACTCTTGAATTGCAATATCCTTGCCAGAGGAAAAGTGATAAGCGCCGTGACCAACGCCATCAATCGCCTTTAATACAACGCGTGCAAGGTCTTTTACGTACACAAAGTCCCTGCGTGCTTCAGTAACAAAACATTGCTTACCATCCTTCAAGCGCTGGTAAAAGATGGGAAGTGGACCAGCCACATTTCTAGGACCAGCCACATTTCTAGGACCAACCACATTTCTAGGACCAACCACATTTGCAAGCCTAAAGGTTACAAAATCAATCCCCGAAAATTCAAGATAAAACTCGTTAGTAGTTTTAGAAATCGCGTAACTACTACCAACAGGGTTGTTGCGAGGATGGTCTAAGCAAACAGGCGACTGGGTAGGCTTTAGGCCGTAGCAGAGGGCCGTCTGAAAGTAAATAAATCGACCAACACCAAATTGTTTAGCTGCATTGACAATGTTTGAACCGCCAACACAATTAGTCAGGGTGTCGTTATACCAATCATCTGGATCCTTGTAAGAGGCGGCAGTGTGAACAATGGCATCAGGATTAAAGTCACCGACCAATTTATCTACCACTGCTTTATCAGCAATCGTATCAATTAAAACGGTTAAATTGGGATGATCAGCCAGATGTTCTCTTCTTCCCGTCGCCAAACTATCAATAGCAATCACTTTATCGCCACGATCAAGCAACATCTCAACCACATGAGACCCAATTTGGCATAAGCCGCCAGTTAACAGAACTTTCTTTACTTTAGTTTCCTTTTAATGCTGTAAAAGATTTTTAATAATGCCAATAGAGGCATCTCCATTCCCATAAGGAAGGATGATAGTTTTCTTCAAATCTTCATTAAGAAAACTATTTTCGGCCTCTAAAATTTTTTCTTTTGACGCCCCAACCAAGATATTCCAACCTAAATCCACCGTTTCAACCCATTCGGTTTCTTCGCGCATTGTTATGCATGGGACACCATAAAAGAATGCTTCCTTTTGTACGCTACCTGAGTCTGTCATGATAATTTTTGCTGATTGCTCAAGTGCCACCATATCTAAAAATGGCAAAGGGTCAACACAAAGGATTGAGCCTAGTTTATTTTCCATTCCAAAATCGGCAAGCAATTTCTTTGTACGTGGATGCAAAGGCAATACTACAGGCTTACTCTTAGCCAATTGCGCCAAAGCCTCGATGATATTAGTAAGACGAATAATATCGTCAGTATTTTCGGCTCTGTGGCAAGTAGCCAAAATAAAGTTTTTCCCTAGCAAATTTAAGCGCTCAAGAATATTACTGCTTTGCACGCCCCTATTCTTGTAGTACAGAGCAACATCGTACATAACATCACCAACATTGATTGCGCCTCGAGTTATGCCTTCTGCCTTTAAATTTTGGACGGCCGTCTCTGTTGGGCAAAATAACAATGTTGAAATACGATCAGAGACAATTCTGTTGATTTCTTCGGGCATACGCATGTTAAATGAACGCAATCCTGCCTCTACATGAGCAATCGGAATATGCAGCTTGGCCGCAGCTAAGGCTCCAGCTAATGTAGAGTTAGTATCTCCATATATTAATAGCCAATCAGGCTTCTCATTAAGCAAAACCTGCTCAATACCCTCCAACATCCTTCCCGTCATGGCGCCATGGCTGCCTCCAGAGATGGCTAAGTTGTAATGCGGTTTGGGCACTCCCAACTCGTCAAAAAATACTTGGGACATATTTTCATCAAAATGCTGACCCGTATGAATAATTTTCTCTTCAATCTTGTCAGAAAAATGAGAGGAAATCGCTCTTGAAACTGCGGCGGCTTTTATAAATTGGGGGCGCGCCCCAACTACAGTGATTATTTTTAACTTAGAAATCAATTGAGAGCCTTCTTTAATGCGGCGATAACTAAATCTTGATCTTTTTCTATCAAATAAGGTCCCATTGGCAAACTCATCACCTCTCGCGCAATACGATCACCATTCGGAAGCACCGCTTTTGGATCTGCCACAGCAGGCTGCAGGTTTAAAGGGATTGGATAATGCACGGCCGTAGGAATACCCGCATCTTTAAGAGTAGACTGAACCTGTTCTCGATTGTTTGCTTGAATAGTGTATTGAGCCCAAATACTTTGATTATCAGCATCAATAAATGGCGTACTTTTAACACCAATTTCACTCAATAACTTGCCGTATCTGTCCGCAATAGCCTGACGTAAATTTCTCTCTTCGTCCAGAATGGCTAACTTTGGCAAAAGAATTGCTGCCTGAATAGTGTCTAAACGACTATTTACGCCAACTCTAATATGGTGGTATCTGCGATCCTGCCCATGCCTTGCAATCTGTCGAATTACTTTTGCAAGCTCTTCATCGTTTGTAAATATTGCTCCACCATCACCATAGCAACCCAATGGTTTGCTTGGGAAAAAACTAGTGCAAGAAATTGTGCTCAGATTACAGCTTTTACGACCTTTATATAAAGCACCAAAACTTTGAGCGGCATCTTCAATTACTGGGATGTTATGTCGGGCAGCAATTTGATTGATGGCATCAAAGTCCGCACATTGACCATACAGACTGACTGGAATAATAGCTTTAGTACGAGGGGTAATGGCGGACTCAATTAATCCTGGATCTATGTTGTATGTCTTAGGATCAATATCAACATATACCGGCTTAGCACCCAATAATACAACCGTCTCAGCAGTAGCAATATAAGTAAATCCAGGAGTAATCACCTCATCACCCGGCCCAATGTTCATTGCCATTTGAGCAATTTGCAGAGCATCGGTTCCATTGGCAACACTAATGCAATACTTTGCCCCGGAATATGCAGCCAACTTTTCCTCCAACTCCTGAACTTCTGGCCCAAGAATAAATTGACCATGATTCAGCACTCGAGCAATTCCAGCATCTATTTCATTTTTTAAATTCAGGTATTGTTTTTTTAAATCAATAAATTCCATAGTCTATTTCGCATTCACTCTGCAACTATCTTGCATTGACCCTCTATTAATTGATATTTATCGCCTGTGTTAGGGCAGATAGCTTGACAGTTGCCCAATAATGGCAAATCTAGCTTTTCACCAAATTTACTCATCCACCCAATTTGCTTAGCAGGCAGACCTGTCATCAAGGCAAAAGGCTTTACATCCCTATTAATCACCGCACCTGCGGCAATAAAAGAATATTCTCCCAAAACCACTCCGCAGACGATTGTGGCATTTGCGCCAATAGTACTTCCTCGCTTAACCAAAGTGCGCCGATATTCATCTTTACGTACCACCCCTGATCTCGGGTTAAATACATTTGTGAATACCATGCTTGGTCCACAAAAAACATCGTCTTCCAGTGTTACCGCATCATAAATGCTGACATTGTTTTGCACCTTAACATTGTTACCAATAACAACATCATTACCTACAAATACATTTTGTCCAAAAGAGCAGCCATTCCCAATCTTTGCACCAGAACATATATGGACCCAATGCCAAACTCTGGAACCCACACCGAGCTGAGCACCCTCATCAATGATAGCAGTAGGGTGAATGGTTATTGCACTTTTCTCGCTCAATTAGTTAGCCCCCGCACAAAAGGATGGGCATCGCTACCAGGAGCAACAATTGATGAAGATCTGATAACGTCTACCGTCTCGATACAATGCCTAGCATCACTTAAACCATAACCCCGACCCTGCAGAATCTCCTGGTAACTAATAGTATGCAAATCAGTAAAGCCCTCTGAAAACTCTAATTGCTCGCCACTAATGTCAATACTTCGGAAAGTTGTTTTTTTACCCTTAACATCCTGCGGCAAATCATTAGCATCAATAGAAAGAAACCACCTTACTCTTGCGCGCTCGTATTCTAAATAGCCAGCAGCTTTAGCCTTACCACTGTAGTGAACTATATTTTTTTGTAATTTTCCAAATACAAAATGCAGCATGTCATAAAAATGCACGCCAATATTAGTAGCCACCCCAAAGGATTTGCGCTGATCGCCCTTCCAGCTCTCGAAATACCACTTGCCTCTTGAGGTGATGTAAGTGAGCTCTACATCAAATTTTTTATCAAGGGGAGCTTTAGCTACCTGATCGCGTAGTTTCAGAATTGCATCATGATGACGTAATTGCAGAATATTAAAAACGCGCTTGCCAGTTTCCTTCTCAACCAATTCTAAATCGTCTAATAATGCTGGGGTAGGAACTAAAGGTTTTTCACAAATTACATCTGCGCCTAGGCGTAAACCAGCTGTAATATGCGAATGATGCAAGTAATTAGGCGAACAAATAGACACATAATCTAGCGATAGTTCAGGAATTCTTTTTAACTGAAATGCTCTATCGTAGAAGCGCTCAAACTCAGTGAAAAATTCGCTTTGTGGAGAGACGCTATCAATAATTCCAACTGAATCGTTAATATCATAAGCAATACCGAGCCGATGACCAAGATCTTTAATAGCCTTCATGTGTCTTGGTGCTATGTATCCAGCAGCCCCGATTAAACCAAAATTTTTCATAATTACCTAAATAAATTTTTACAGCCTGAAAACAGTAAAGCCCATTTCTTTTGCTAAATCGCGATCATACAAAGCTTTTACATCCACTAGAAGGGGCTTGTCTCCCTTTATCAAGCTTTTCAACTCTTTTAACGTCATAGACCTATATTCATTATGGCCAACAGCAACAATCAAGGCATCTAATGAGTCAAGATTTTGCAAAGGGTTTAATTTTAGCTTGTATTCGTGCGCGACTTCACTGGCATCCGCAAAAGGATCGGATACAAGAACATCAACACCCCAAGTTTTCAACTCAGAAATTAAATCAACAACCTTACTATTGCGGATATCAGGGCAATTTTCTTTGAAAGTGATACCCAACACCCCTACTTTACTTCGAGCGACATCGATTCCATTACGAAGCATCAATTTAATTGTATTTCGGGCAACATAACGAGCCATGTTGTCGTTCATACGACGACCAGCCAAAATAATCTGCGGATGATACCCGACCTCTTCAGCCTTATGCGTCAAGTAATATGGGTCCACGCCAATACAATGTCCACCCACCATACCAGGCCTGAATGGCAAGAAATTCCACTTACTACCTGCAGCTTCCAATACTTCTAAAGTATCGATATTTAATCGATTAAAAAGAACTGCTAATTCATTAATTAACGCAATATTCAGATCTCGTTGTGTATTCTCAATAACTTTCGCCGCTTCAGCAACCTTTATGCTAGAGGCCTTATGTGTGCCAGCGGTAATGATGGAATTATAAAGTCTATCAACAATTTCTGCAACCTCCGGAGTCGAGCCGCTTGTAATCTTCTTGATTTTAGTTAGCGTATTTATCTTATCTCCAGGATTAATTCGCTCAGGACTGTAACCGCAGAAAAAATCTTTATTAAAAGTTAATCCTGAGAATTTTTCCAATACTGGAACACAGGCCTCCTCTGTACACCCTGGGTATACCGTGGACTCATAAATAACAATATCGCCCCAACCAATAGCTTTACCAACAGTTTCGCTTGCCTTTATTAAGGGAGTTAGATCTGGGCGATTTGCATTATCTATCGGTGTCGGAACGGTTACTATAAAAATATTGCATTCCTTAAGAGATGCAATATCAGCTGAAAATCTTAAATTTTTAGCCAAGCCCAATTCGGTAGAAGAAACTTCTAGGGTTTTATCATCTCCACTCGTTAATTCATCAATTCTCTTTTGATTAATATCAAAACCTATCACAGGATATTTCTTCCCAAACTCAACCGCCAATGGCAAGCCGACATAACCCAGGCCGATGATGGCAATTTTTTTATCGTGAGAAATCATTTTTATAATTTGATATTTAGATTTGTGAGTTAATGCTTAAATTCTAGATTTTATCATCATGTTTTGTTAAAAAATCTTGATATGCGCTTTTTAAGCCATTTTCTAATGGCACTCTCGGAAACCATCCCAAATGCGATAATTTGTTTGAATTCATCCATTTGCGATGCGCTCCATCAGGCTTAGTTAAGTCCAGGCCGATCTGACCTTGATATCCAACAACCTTTCCAACTTCTTTAGCCAATTCCAAAATGGTGACATCGCTTCCATAGCCAACGTTGAGGTGACTTTCCATTGGCTCAACATTTTTATGATAAACTGATCTGTCAAGCTCCATTACAAATATCGAAGCAGCCGCCATATCGTCAACATATAGAAATTCACGCTTAGGTGAACCAGTACCCCAAATAATTACCTCGGAGACTTGAGCAACTTTGGCCTCATGGAAACGGCGAATTAAAGCAGGTATCACATGGCTATTTTCGGGGTGATAATTATCGCCAGGGCCATATAGATTGGTTGGCATGACGGATCGATAGTCAATTCCGTGTGATACGCCATACTGACGATTGTAACTTTCACACAATTTAATACCAGCAATCTTCGCAATTGCGTAAGGCTCATTAGTAGACTCTAATTTTCCGGTCAGCAATGCACTCTCAGTCATCGGCTGCTCAGCAAGCTTTGGATAAATACAACTTGACCCCAAAAAAAGTAATTTTCGAACGCCGCTCAAAAAGGCATGATGAATGACGTTAGCCTCCATCATCAGATTTTGATAAATGAACTCCGCAGGGAAAGTGTTATTCGCATAAATACCTCCCACCTTCGCGGCTGCCAAGTAGACTTGGTCGGGTTTTTCTTGCTCAAAGAATTTCTTTACATCGGCCTGATTGGTTAAATCCAATTCTTGATGGGTCCGCGTAACGATATTGCTATAACCCTTTGCTTGCAAACTCCTTACAATCGCCGAACCCACCATACCACTGTGACCCGCTACATAAATCTTTTGATTTAGATCTTGGCTCATTAGAGATTATTATTTAATAAATTACTTTTCAGCACCTACAACAACTGAATATCCATGTTTTTGTAGCAATGCATGTTGCTTTGCTTGGTCAAGATCATTTGCAACCATCTCTACTATCATTTGATCAAGGGTAATTTCTGGCATCCAACCTAACTTGGCTTTTGCCTTGGTAAGGTCACCCAAAAGGGTCTCGACTTCAGTAGGGCGGTAATAGCGAGGATCAATTTGGACGATCACATCGCCAACTTTAAGGGCTGGTGCTTTATCACCTTCTATGCCAACAATAATGGCTTTTTCGTTCTCTGCATTTCCTTCAAACTTTAATGAGATGCCCAACTGCTTTGCACTTCGCATAATAAATTCACGCACAGTAAATTGCACACCGGTAGCAATCACGAAATCTTCAGGCCGCTCTTGCTGCAGCATTAGCCATTGCATTCGGACATAATCTTTGGCATGACCCCAGTCGCGCAATGCGTCAATATTGCCCATATATAAACATTTCTCGAGACCCTGAGCAATATTTGTAAGTCCGCGCGTCACCTTTCTTGTTACAAAAGTTTCACCACGACGCTTAGATTCATGATTAAAGAGAATCCCATTACATGCGTAAATGCCATAAGCTTCGCGATAATTAACGGTAATCCAATAAGCATACATCTTGGCAACTGCATAAGGACTGCGAGGATAAAATGGGGTTGTCTCGTTTTGAGGAATTTCTTGAACTAATCCATATAACTCAGAAGTAGATGCTTGATAAAAGCGAGTTTTCTTTTCTAAACCCAAAATCCGAATTGCTTCTAAGATACGCAATGGTCCAATAGCATCCACATCCGCAGTGTACTCAGGAGACTCAAATGAAACAGCTACATGTGATTGGGCGCCCAAGTTATATATCTCATCTGGTTGTGACTCTTGAATAATGCGAACCAAGTTGCTGGTATCTGTTAAGTCGCCGTAATGCAATATCAAATTACGATGATCAATATGTGGATCTTGATAAATATGGTCTATACGGTCCGTATTAAAGGAGGATGCTCGGCGCTTAATACCGTGAACGATATACCCCTTTTCTAGAAGAAACTCAGCAAGGTAAGAGCCGTCTTGCCCAGTAATACCCGTTATCAGCGCGACTTTTTGTTTACTCATACTTACTTCTTTCATGTTTTCTTTAGGCATCTATTATTAATTTAATAAGTATTTTAATTTCTGCCATATGTATCTTCAAAACGCACAATATCGTCTTCACCTAGGTAGCTACCAGATTGAACTTCAATAATTTCTAAGGGTCCTTGACCAGGATTCGCTAGGCGATGAGTTTGCCCCTGCGGAATATAAGTGCTTTGATTCTCGGTCAAAGTAATCACTTGATCGCCATTCGTTATCTCAGCAGTACCTTTCACCACAATCCAATGCTCGGCACGGTGATGATGCATTTGCAATGAAAGGCTTGCTCCAGGCTTCACCTGAATTCGCTTTACTTTAAATCGCTCACCCTCATCAACACTGTCATACCATCCCCATGGTCTTGAAACTTTACGATGGAGATTTTTTTCTTCCCGCCCTTGTGTTTTTAATTGCGCAACAATCTTTTTAACATCTTGACTATTACTTCTATCTACCACCAACACTGCGTCTGCAGTTTCAATAACTACTAAATTGTCAATCCCAACTGCACTTACCAAGCGGCTGCTTGCATGCACTAAAGAATTCTTAGAGTTCGCTAGCAAGGTATCCCCACTAGTGACATTTCCATCTTGGTCTTGTTGACCTACTTGCCAAACGGCATCCCAAGCACCCAAATCGTTCCAACCCGCATCCAATTCCACCATCTTGATAGGAAATTGAGATTCAGGACATTTTTCAATCACAGCATAGTCAATTGATTCACTTGGAATGTTTTCAAATTCTGCTTTACCTGGCCGGATAAAGCTCGATCCAGCTGAACTATCCTCGGATCTTGCTAACCAAGCTTTTTGGGATGCGCCATAAATATCAGCTCGGAGCTCTTTTAAAGCAGCAAGCCAAGTGCTAGCTCTGAGGACAAACATACCGCTATTCCAAAGATAGTTACCATCCGCTATATAACCTTGAGCAGTTTTTCCATCGGGTTTCTCTACAAAACGATTCACCTTAAATGCATTGTTTTGATCTTTATCACCCGTACGCTGAATATAGCCATAACCTGTTTCTGGTGCTGTTGGTGTAATACCTAAAATAGCAATGGCATTGGTTGTGGATTCCACAGTCTGAATACAGTCGCGAAGTGCGTTAGCAAATGCCTCTTTATTTTGTATAGTTTGATCGGCTGGTGTGATCACCAAAATTGGGTCTTGTTCATTGGCTATTTCGTTTGCACAAAATGCAGCCATACTTAGCGCAGGCGCTGTATTGCGGCCCGTTGGCTCAAGAATTAAGGTAGCGCTGACTTTCTGGAGTTCACGTAACTGGTCTAAAACCAGGAAACGATGCTCATCATTTGTAACTACTAGCGTGTTCCCAAGCATAGTTTCTGAGTTTTCCAACGAGTTCACTCGTTCCACCGCCTGCTGAAAAAGACTTTGGGAACTACCGTCACCCGATAGCACTAAAAATTGCTTTGGAAAGCCCGCTCGAGACAACGGCCAAAGCCGTGTACCGGAGCCTCCACACAAAATAACTGGAATCACTAGTGCCATGTAGGGTTAAGCGCGCTTTTATGGTTATTGTCTGTAATAGTTGATTCTAAAGGATATATGGAGGTTCTTTAGTAAAGTCGAGAAATTTATTAAAATTCAGATAATCACATAATAGACGCTAGTTAGCACTAAAAACTAAAACGATTTTCAAGGAGACTTCAAAATGAGCAATATTCCCCAGATTAAGCTGCGCAACTCACTTACTGAATGCGGCCAGTCGATACGCAAAGAAAATGCTGGCAAATTCCAAAACTATTCCATTCGAGACTGTAAAGCCTCTATTGCCGCGGGCAAAATCAAGTAAGAAGTAATTTTTGAGTGTTGTGGGGTAGTGCTTAACGTTTAAAGCATTAGCGCCACCCAAACTTCGTCAATATCCCATTGGCTTCCTAGCGAATATTCTCGAACTGAGACACTACATACTCAGCACCCACATCTGTCAAGTGTTCGCTATCCCAAGCACTAATCGTACCCCTCTATCCCCCACCAAAACCTTACATGCGCGGCCCTCCCTTGCAGAGCACGCGAATTGGAGATAAATATTTCACATTTTGACGCCCAGAAAACTGACGCATGGCCTCATCCAAATCAAAGATATCGGCAATTAAACTCATTTTCAGATACTTTGGAACCTCGCAAGGAGTGTTTGCTTTGCAATACAGGAAAACTTGCTTGGGTAAGTTATTTTCCCAAACAGGCACTGGACCGACCACACCAATACTCGCGGTACCCCCACATCTTTTAATGCGCCGATCGTAGATGCTAATTCGGACCATGGGTTATCTCGCCAGTTACCAGCCAGTATCACCACTTCAGGGGGTAGCTTTTTAATAAGTGCCAAGGTGTTTTGATTAATGGCTTTGCACTGAGGCCTAATGGATTTATCTAGACCCACAATTGGAGGACAAGCTGAAGCGCTCCGATGAACCAGATTATATTGATCACCATACCTTTTTAAATCCAGGATATAAATGCGCAGCATGAGAATCGCCCCATAAAAAAATAGTCGGCTTTTTAGGATCCAGATTAGTTCCGCAAACCTGAAATTCATTCGCCTGCTGATGCTCAGTGAGAAAGCAATTCCCCATTTGCCAGGCAGCACCAGTCTCAAATTTGTAAGTCAAAATTTTGTTGAGCACCGGATTCCTAGAACGAAATAGCATACGTTGTATAGGTATCCCATCTCGAATAAAAGCTGCGTAACCCATGTAGGCGGTTATACCCATTACAAACGCAAGCGCCCACACAACATTTTTCTTTGCCTTTGAAGATGAGCCTCCAAAACGTAGCGGCTTTTCCACCAAGTAGTAAGTTAATGCAGCCAGAAGAATGGAAACAAACGCTAGCGCCAAACATAGGCTGAAGGAGGGTTTCCATTAATAACATTTGCAAAGGCCAATAAGGGCCAATGCCATAAATACAAAGGGAAACTAATCAACCCCCAAAACCAGACCATGACTCTTGATGAGAGTATGCGTTGATTAATCCAAGCGTTTGGGCCTGAAAAAAGCAATAGAGTTGCACCAACAGCAGGCAGGAGAGCCCACCCATCCAGGAAATGCGGATGCCTCGCTAATCAGAATTAAAGAGAGTGCACTACTAGCCAGACCTAGAGAGGCCAAAACATTCTTCTGCCTCAAATTTAAAGAATCGATGGATCCTTGCGCAGGAGTCTTGCCACTTTGTTGTTTTGATAAAAGCAACCAAGCAAGGACTGCGCCTAACAATAACTCCCAAACTCGGGTAATGGGAGAATAAAAAATGGCAATAGAAGCGCTACTAATAAAAGTAATATTGAACGTAAATGAGATAATGAGGATCGCTACTGTTACATTAATTAATGTAATGCGCATCCGCAATGCAGGCCACATGAGAAGCGGCCAAATTAAATAAAACTGCTCTTCAATGCCCAGGGACCATAAATGCAGCAATGGCTTAGAGTTGGAGAAAGCATCAAAATATCCGCTCTCATTCCACAGCACTAAGTTGGAGACAAATCCTGCGCCACCCAAAATATATTTTCCCAAAGATTTAAATTCTTCTGGGAGCAATGCAAACCAAGCAATGGCCCATGAGCTGATGAGAACAATAATTAGCGCTGGAAAAATACGTCGAATACGTCTTAAATAAAAATTAATAATACTAAAGCTGTTCTGTTTCAAATTACCAAAAATGATGGTGCAAATTAAGAAGCCAGAAATTACAAAAAATATATCCACCCCAATAAAACCACCTGGCATGAGATCCGGAAAGGCATGAAAGATTACTACCGAAAGGACGGCTATAGCCCTTAAACCATCAATATCTGGACGATATTGTGGATGCATTATCGTAATTGCCGGAATTTGCGAAGACATCAGTTAGCGGAGATCTTATAAAAGAAATAGGTCGCCAAAGCGACCTATCTAGACACACACGATCTTATTTAAAAAAATTAAATACGTTTTTGCCGACTTAATAAGTTCGGCCTTAAGCCTTCTTAGCGTAAGCAGAGCACCAGCCTTTGCCAGCAACTTGCTTACCAGCAAACAAGGAGCAGCCACCAGAAACAGAGCCAGCCTTACCTTGGTAGAGCGCACAGTTGTCGCATTGCTGACCAGCAGCGTACTTTGGGTATTTCGCTTTATCCACTTTAGAGGCATTTGCCTTGTAACCTAAAGCAGCAGCTTGTGGATCTGTTTCTGCAACCATTGCTTGAGCTTGAACTTTACCGTTCAATACCAAAGTACAGGCACCGGCAGCAGACAAAATCATAAATTGGCGACGACTATTTTTCATGGATTCTCCAAAAATAAAACGGTAAAAAATGGATTGGCGCATTAACAGAACATGCGGATTTAAAAGCTAGAAGAGATCATAGCGGAGAAAATTTTTTCAATCTACTGGCCACGTAAGTCAATGATTTATAAAGAAATATAGATGAGAATTATTCTCAGGAAACTAAACAGATAAAAACTTACTGCCATCCCTTTAGCTTCATGCAATCTATCCACTGACGTATATGAGTTCCCGATGGTATTTCGGGATAATCCTCTTTGCATTCCTTGAGGTCTTTGTTGTACGCCGCTTTGTTATTTTTAACCGGGTCCGAGTTTACCGTTGGGAAACTCTCGCACGCAGTAGCGAGTATCGCTAACATGCTTATGCATATCAAACGAAATAGAAGAGAATTCATTCTCTTATTTTCGGTCAATGAGGGCAAGGAACTCTCTACGTAAATTTGAATCCTTTAAAAATGCGCCACGCATAACACTATTAATCATTTTGGAATCGCGGTCTTTTACGCCCCGCCATTGCATACAAAAATGATCGGCATCCATCACTACCGCCACCCCGATTGGCTTAATCTTTTTCTCCAACATATCGGCTAATTCAACTACAGCCTCTTCCTGGATCTGCGGGCGACACATCACCCATTCCGTTAAACGAGAGTATTTAGAGAGTCCAATCAAAGCTGATTCTTTGCTTGGCAATACCCCAATCCAAATGCGCCCCATAATAGGACATAAATGATGAGAGCAGGCGCTACGGACAGTAATTGGCCCAATAATCATCAGCTCATTTAAGCGACTCACATTGGGAAATTTTGTCAAAGTAGGTTGGCCGACATAGCGCCCATTAAATACCTCTTGGACATACATCTTTGCTACACGGCGACTAGTATTTTGAATGTTGTGATCATTTTCAGTATCAATCACCAAGCTTTCTAAGACGGCCTGCATCTTCTCGGCTACTTCGTCAACCAAACCCTCCAGTTCGCCCGGCTCAATGAACGCAGAGATATTATCGTTAGCATGAAAACGAGCATTTTGAGCTTCGATTCGACGACGAATAATGACTGATAGAGGCGTGCCGCCATCGTCTTTCATAGCAGTCGTTTTACCACTGGCAGTTTTAGCAATAGTCTTGCTAGCAGTTTTTTTGACTGGGGATTTATTAATCGTCTTTACTGCTTTAGCAGTCTTGGTGGATTTATTGAGCATTGAAATTTTTTGTCTTGTAAATTGTAAGAATGAAATTTAGTTTATATCTGAAAAAATAAAGCCACTACACATACGATGCCGCATAACCAAACAATCGAACGGGTTGTTGACCAATTCGCCACATAACAGATTAAATATGCGATGCGGGCAATCACAAAGCCTAGGGCCAATGAATCAATTCTGATTTGTGGTGCATTGCCAATCGAGGCAATAATCACAGCCGCAAAGAATAAAGGCAATGATTCAAATAAATTTGCTTGGGCGGCATTAGCGCGCGCCCTAAAACCGGTCTGCATCGCCAGCCATTGTCTTGGCATACTGTTGTCATAACCCTCAAAACCTTTTTTAGCTATTCCAGCAGCGACATAAGGAAATAATCCCATAAAGAGAACACAAGCATAAGCAATGGTCATAATGGCCTTACTGAAGGTATATACGTGAACCTAGAAAAGTTATTTTGGGATTTTTTTACTACCAATGCGGCTCTCGTTACCATTCATCAAATTTTGAATATTACTACGATGACGCCAAATGAGTAACAAGCAAACAATGAACAGTGCGATTCCCATTGGCTGAAAACCAAATAAGAAAACAAAATAGATTGGGCCAAATATTGCTGCAGCTAAAGCAGCTAATGATGAATAACGCATAAATGTGGCCACAATAATCCAAGTACTTAGGGTAGCTAGCCCCAAGATCCAATTAATGCCAAACAAAATCCCACATGCGGTCGCCACCCCTTTACCACCTTTAAATCCATGAAAGATTGGAAATAGATGGCCCAAGAAAACAGCCAGCACTACACCGCACAAGAGCCAGGAATTCATGGTGGAGGTAAGGGAATCATCTCCAAGCAATACTCGCGCGAGCATAACGGCAAAGCACCCCTTTAAAGCGTCACCAATCAACGTTAAAACCGCAGCTAATTTATTACCGGTACGCAAAACGTTGGTTGCTCCAGGATTGCCTGAACCGTAAGAATGAGGGTCTGGCAAACGCATGCATTTGCTTACCACCACCGCAAAAGATATTGAGCCAATGAAGTAGGCAATCGGAATAAGCAAAAGATCTAGAGTAAAGTTCATACCGCTATCTTAAACACTTATATATTCAGTTGAGATGCGGAGCTAAGAACCCCGCGGATGGTGCTGCTGATGAATCGATTTCAGTCTTTCTCTTGCCACATGGGTGTAGATCTGAGTGGTAGAGATATCGGCATGGCCTAAAAGCAACTGCACCACCCTTAAATCGGCCCCATGATTGAGTAAATGGGTTGCAAATGCATGCCGTAGGGTATGGGGAGACAACGCCACCGAAATATTGGCTAAGGTGGCATAACGCTTAATCAGCGCCCAGAATGCCTGACGTGTCAAACCAGTGCCCTTATGGCGCCCTACAAAAACTGCGTCCGAACTCTTGCCCTCTAGCAAGGGAGTACGCGCCTCAGCTAAATAGCGCCTTAACCACTGCCCTGCTTCACCGCCAAAAGGCACTAAGCGCTCTTTACCGCCCTTGCCATTGACCACACGGACCACGCCCTCGTTTAAACCCAAGGCAACGGTTTTTAAAGAAACAATTTCCGAAACGCGCAGGCCACTCGCATACATCAATTCCAACATGGTGCGATCACGCAAGCCCAAAGGAGTTTCAATGTCAGGGGTATTGAGTAAGGCAATCACTTGATCTTCGCTCAACGTTTTCGGGAAACGTAAGGCCTGCTTTGCAGCGCGCAAACCAATGCAAGGATCGCTTTTTACTAAATTGATTCGTAGCGCATGTCGATAAAAGCGCTTAAATACAGTTAAACGCCGATTGGCAGTAGTTGCCTTATCTGCACGACGATAGGCAATATAGGCAGTGAGGTCTTTTTCAGTGGCACTGTAGAGATCTCCACCTGAATCTGTGTAAAGCCACTGCGCTAATAGAAGTAGATCACGACGATATGCGGATAAGCTATTTTGCGCCAGCCCATCCTCTAACCAACAAGCATCACAGAAGCGCTCAATCGCTTCTTGGCTTGCTGGGACAATCTTTAATGCATCTTTAGTCACGGAAGTTGTTAAAGCCCAATGGCGCTTCAGTTACTTCCTTTTTGAGGAGGGCCATGGTTTCTTGTAAATCATCCCGCTTAGCACCGGTGACGCGCACTGCATCGCCTTGAATGCTGGCCTGCACTTTAACTTTGCTGTCCTTAATAATCCGCACTACCTTTTTGGCCAACTCAGAAGTAATGCCCTTTTGAATCTTCATGGTCTGCTTTCGCTTATCGCCACCAATGGTTTCAGTTTTGTCATCTTTAAGGTAACGAACGTCCACGTTACGCTTAGCCATCTTATTAATGAGCACATCGCGTACCTGACCCAATTTAAAGTCATCATCACTAAGCAGGATTAAGGCTTCGTCTTTTTGCTCTATCCGACTATCGGAACCCTTGAAGTCAAAACGATTGCTAATTTCTTTGTTGGACTGTTCGATGGCATTTTTCAACTCAACCATGTCTGGTTCACACACTACGTTAAATGATGGCATTTTTGCTCCTTAAATTTTTTGCTCAATTTCTGCATTTTCTAGATATTTTGGGATCGGCTATTCGATTTATGCCCAAAAAATTTGCTCTAGATTCTTTTACGAATAAGATTGTGGCATGAACCGTGCTCCAAATGCGCCTCTACCAGCAAAATTGACCCCGAACTTGGGGTTAAAGATGCGTAATACCTTTGGTTTTGATGCTACTGCTGAGCTCGCCTACGAAGTCACCTCTACCAATCAAATTGCTGAGGTGCTAGCTGACATCAACCATCAAAAAACATCTTGGCGTGTTTTAGGGGGTGGTAGCAACGTCATTCTTCCGCAAAAACTACGTGGCGCCACGCTGCTCATGAATATATTGGGCCAAGAAATTCTCACATCTGATGAGAATTCCACTCTCTTGGCCGTAGGAGCTGGAGTGAGCTGGCATGACCTAGTTGCCTGGACTCTAGAAAATGATCTGCCCGGCCTAGAAAACTTAGCACTCATTCCTGGAACCGTTGGCGCAGCACCTATTCAAAATATTGGTGCTTACGGCGTTGAGGTTGGCGAGTCCATTGCTTACATCGAAGCCTATGACTCCAAAGAACAAACCTTTGTCACTCTCACGAAAGAAGACTGCCAGTTTGCTTATCGCGATAGCTACTTTAAACAACATCCCAACCGATTTATTGTGACAAAGGTCGTCTTTAAAATACCTAAAGACTGGGAAGCGCGGATTTACTACGCAGATCTTGCTAAACAATTTTCGGAAAACAGCAATCCAAGTCCTGAGGATATTTTTTTAGCAGTCTGCAAAATCCGCACTCAGAAGTTACCCGACCCAAAAGTCATTGGAAACACCGGAAGCTTTTTTCAGAATCCGATTGTTTCCAATGAACAGCACGAAACCTTACTCAAGTCATATGCATCTTTAGTTTCTTATCCAGATGCGCCAGGCACAAGAAAGCTTGCTGCAGGGTGGCTGATTGATCAATGTGGCTTTAAGGGTCAGCGCATGGGTTCTGTTGGTGTCTACGAGAACCAAGCGCTTGTTCTAGTCAATCATGGCGGAGGCACTGCCCAAGACATCCTCAGTCTGGCGAAATGTATTCAGGACAAGGTGCGCGCAGAATTTGGTGTCAGTCTACAGATTGAGCCCAATATCCTCTGAAGATTTATTCGTAATGTGTCCACATTCTCAGAATGCGTACTGTTTTTTCTTTTTTGAAAACTTCATACACCAAGCGATGCTGAATATTGACTCTTCGAGAATAAGCCCCGCTCTCAGGTCGCCCACTAATTTCTCATAAGGCGGCGGATTTTGAAAAGGATCAACCTCTAAAACGTCTAGTAAAGATTGAGCTTTATCCCTTAAATCTGCTACGACTATCTTTTTTGCGTCCTTTAAGGCGTATTTGGAATAAACCAAATTCCAAGCTACCACTTCAATGCCTTTTTACTCTTGGATAGCGGTTCAGCCATGCCTTCTTTAATGGATTCGCGCATACCCGGAATCGCCAAAAGAAATAATGTCTCCTGAATGGCACTCCAGTCTTCTTCAGAAACTAAGACTGCCTTAGCTCGCTTCCCAAAAATAACGATGGGTTGATGAGACTCTGCCGCCTGATCTATGAGGCGGTAAAGACTTGCTCTGGCTTCGCTTGCGGTTAATGTAGTCATAGCATTTCCTCTGATGACTATAGCACGCAAAAGCGTACGCTTTGTCAAACTCTTTAGGCGCTTGGAACGGCCCTTTGCTTACTACAGATCTACCTCCACTTTTGCTAGCTCTACTTTCGCCTTGCCTTCAGCTAATTGCACCTGATACATATTGTTAACTTGAAGCTCTCGAGGGTTGCGTACTGCATGTAGCTCACTCTTACCCCCACTCAAAATCACCGCATATCCTCGCTCTAGTGTTCGTTGAGGATTGAGCATCTCTAGTTGTGACTGGTAATGCGATTGATTACGCTTCCAATTTTCCATGCGCACAGACCAAGCCTGATTCAGTCTTTGTTGCCAACCCTGAATTTGTTCACGCATCCGATCAGGATTGGGCAAGGCATGACTTAATCTCAACGCGAGTTGATCTAAGGTTTGAGCTTCGCATTCCACTCGTTGATTAATTCGCTGTAACAATGCCTGCGTGATGGCATCAAGCTCTTGTAGCAATTGATCTCGGCGTGGAGCCGCCAATTCTGCAGCTCCGGTTGGTGTAGGGGCCCGCAGATCCGCAACAAAATCTGCGATGGTGAAATCCGTTTCGTGCCCAACACCACTGACTATCGGAATAGTGGATTGTGCAATGGCGTATGCCAATTGCTCATCGTTAAATGCCCAGAGATCCTCAATACTGCCTCCACCGCGCACTAACAAAATGACATCAACTACATTTTCCTGTTCGGCAGCTTTCAGAGCACTGATTATTCCAGCGGGTGCGTCAGGCCCCTGTACTAAGGTTGGATAAATCACAAGGGGAATATGTGGCGCTCTTCTTGCCAAAGTACTCAGAACATCTTTGAGTGCTGCTGCTTGTGGGGAAGTGATGATGCCAATCACTCGAGGATGTAGCGGAATTTCACGCTTACGCTCTTCATCAAATAAGCCCTCTTTGGCTAACTTGGCTTTGAGCTTTAAGAAGGCTTCGTAAAGCCCACCCATGCCAGCACGGCGCAAAGTTTGGATGGTTAGCTGAATATCTCCTCGGGGAACATACATTCCCAAGCTAGCGCTCACCTCAACCAAATCTCCTGATTGCGGCATAAAGCCAACCTGGCCATTGCGTCCCCGGAACATGACGCAGCGGATTTGCCCCTCTGCGTCCTTTAAGGAAAAATACCAATGCCCACTGTCATAAGCCTTGAAGTTGGAAATCTCCCCGCTCACCCATACGGTATCAAAGCGGTCCTCCAAGGAAGCCGCAACGGCACGGTTAAGATCGCCAACACTCAGAATTTCCTTGATATCTCCGACATTTTTTCTCTTTAATCTAGCAACCATCTGACTTCGGGGTAAATAAATACCCACAGATACTCATGAACCTAGAATGGAACGCCTATAAGTAAGTAATTACTGACCCAAAACGTCTCATAAATCCAACACATCTAACATAAGTTATTGATTTATATAATAATTAATTCAGCCATTCTATTCATATTTATCTTACTTAAAAGTGAATTCACCATCATTCAAGGACTTAGAGCATCCATTCAAAAAAGTTTTGCACAGACTTATCCACAGGTTAGCTTTCTGAAATCAGCTTTTTAATTCAGCTAAAGTACTAAGCTTATGTACTCCATCTTACTATCCGCCGGCTGGCCCATTTGGCCTCTACTCATTATTTCTATTGTGGGCTTAGCGATCGTTCTTGAACGTAGTTGGTATTTTGCGCCAAACGCATATTTTCCAAAAAAACTGCCTAGAAACTACTTTTTCTCTTGCAAATCAGATGGTTAAGGAAAAATCGGCGATTTCTGAGCTCCAAATAACTGAATTAGCCTCCATTGCTCCATCATCCCCGCTTTTAGCCTGCACCCTCAAAGAAAAGCTATTGGGCAACAGCCCTGACTCAGCCTTAGAAGAGTTGCAAGTGACCGCGCAAGCAACTTGGCAAAAATTAGACCGCTACCTTGGTGCGCTTGTCAAGATTGCCACTATCGCCCCCTTACTGGGTCTGTTTGGCACCGTGGTAGGCATGATCGAAATTTTCGGCAGCCAAGGCGCCATCAATGGCTCAACCGGCAGCCCGCAATAATTAGCACATGGTATTTCTGTGGCGCTCTACAACACCGCATTTGGTTTACTCATTGCTATTCCAGCGTTAGCAGCATGGCGTGGTTTACGGGCAATGGCAAATCAACGTCAACGCGAGTGCGAAGAATTTACCCGCCAACTTTATAAGAAACTATATCCGAGTGATTCCACTAAATGAGTTGGTTAGAAACACATCCTCAAACTAGAAAACGATTTTCTCTCGGCAGTAGTGTTGCACCTGTTGAACCAGAAATTAATCTCATTCCGTTTATTGATGTGTTGTTAGTCGTATTAGTCTTTTTAATGATCTCCACTACTTTTACTCGTTATCAGGAATTAGCCATTACTCTGCCGACAGCTAATGGCCACGAAAGCCAAGCGGAGGTTAAGCAAATTCATATTGCAGTGAGTCGTGATGGTCGCTTTGCCATTAACGGTAAGGTAACTAAGCGTTCGCAATTGAGTAGCGCATTAATACAACTTAGCGGACAAGGCGCTCAAAAAGATGCTGCGAGTTCTTTACAGATCAATATTGATGCAGATGCTAGGGGCGCCCCATCAAGTAGTAATGACAGCACTTGAGGCAGCAAGAGATGCGAATCTCTCTAATATTGTCTTTAGCAGCCAATTGAATAACCAAGCCAAGAAGTAAGTTGCGAACAACGAAACCTCTTTTTTATGTCCTCTTCTTTTTTCCGTAAAGCCCCCAAGTTTTGGGAAAGACGTGGCCCTACCAGCTTATTGCTTTGGCCGCTCTCCTGGCTTTATGGCTTGGTATTGCGCATGCGCAAGCTGATTCAGGATACTGGCTTAGTTAAATCCACACCCGTTCCTGTACCCATCATTATTGTTGGCAATATTCGTGTTGGAGGCACAGGCAAAACTCCGATTGTGATTGCTCTGGCGGATCGATTGCTACAACTGGGCTGGCAACCTGGAATCATCAGTCGTGGTTATGGCTCTTCCTTGCAAAATACTCCATTACTAGTCACCAACAATTCTGATCCTGCATTAGTAGGCGATGAGCCTGTATTGATTGCAAAACGCACACACGATCAATTTCCAATTTGGGTTTTTCCTAAGCGTCAACAAAGTATTCGAGCTTTACTCAAACACTCTCCTCATGTGAATGTAATCATTAGTGATGATGGTTTGCAACATAGTGGGTTGGCTCGCTGGC
The DNA here is from genome assembly GCF_900095205.1 of Polynucleobacter necessarius. NCBI lineage: Bacteria > Pseudomonadati > Pseudomonadota > Betaproteobacteria > Burkholderiales > Burkholderiaceae > Polynucleobacter > Polynucleobacter necessarius. The sequence continues at coordinate 1,688,936 of NZ_LT606951.1, forward strand.
CTGCTCGTGAGGGAGGGCGTGATATTGAATTTGTGGTCCGTGATGGTCGCGGAGAAGGGAACCGTTTCCTGTTGCCTGCTGGCCCACTGCGCGAGTCAGCCACTCGCGAACGTGATGCCACTCTATTTACAGAAAAAGTAACGACTACCGACAGTGCAACTCACCTTCATGATGAATATTTTTTAGGAAGGCGTGGATTCTCACTCTTCAGTCATTTAGGTGACGCATATCAATTAATTAATCCGAGCAATCATCGGTCTCTTGTGCAAATTGCCGACAGTTTTTTACCAAACAAAATCACTGCCGTTGCCGCTATAGGAAACCCCCAACGCTTTTTTGATGATCTACTCAAGCAAGGCATTGCCGCTAAAACGATCCCCCTACCAGATCATGCAAGCTATACCCCTGAGTTCTTTGAAAAGATTCATGCGCAATGCATTCTGATTACCGAAAAAGATGCAGTGAAATGCTCTGACATTAAGGACGAACGTGTTTGGGTGGTACCAATGACTTTCAGCCTTCCTGATAGCTTGGTTGAATGGTTGCAATCTATTTTGCAACGCCCTGACCCTTATCGCTACAACTTGTAGGTTTGTCATGCCTAGTACTACACTGATGCCACTACACTGTATTCACCTTATAAAGAAGCTCTATTACAAAAATCATGGATAAAAGACTACTCAATATTTTGGTATGCCCTATGTGCAAAAGCCCATTGCATTTAGACGCCGATAAGGGTGAACTCATTTGCAAAGCAGACCGCTTAGCCTACCCTATTCGTGATGATGTTCCTGTCATGCTGGTGGAAGAAGCGCGCAGCCTCACCCCTGATGAAATTTTTTAATCCATTGAATACTCCTCTTCAATGAACGCTCGCCCTCAAGCGCCAAATTTTTTAGTTGTCATCCCTGCAAGATTGGGATCTACTCGCTTGCCGCGTAAACCATTAGCAGATATTGGCGGCAAACCCATGGTGATTCGTGTGGCTGAACGCGCCCAACAATCACTTGCGCAAAGCGTAGTAGTGGCGACTGATTCACCAGAAATACAAGCAGTGTGTGATGAGCACCGGATTGAATGCTTACTCACAAGCCCAGAGCATCCAACTGGAACTGATCGCATTGCAGAGGTTGCTCAATTATTAAAGCTTCCCAATAACACTTTGATTGTGAACGTCCAGGGCGATGAGCCGCTCATCCCACCCGAACTCATCAATCAAGTAGCTAGTACTTTGGCAAATCATGTAGAGTGCGCTATTTCTACGGTAGCTGTACCTATTACGGACCCATCTGAGATTAATAATCCCAATGTTGTGAAAGTAGTCCTGAATCGATCCGGAGAGGCTCTCTATTTTTCCAGGGCAACAATTCCCTTTGTCAGAGGCCCCCAAAGCAGCCAAAAAACAGAATATTTACGTCATCTTGGCATCTACGCCTACAGGGCTGACTTTTTACAAGCCTATACCCGCCTAGAGCCTGCTCCCCCAGAGCAAGCGGAAGCTTTAGAGCAATTGCGCGCACTCTGGAACGGCTATCGTATAGCAGTTCATACCGCCTCAGAGGCTCCTCCAGCAGGGGTGGACACCCAAGAAGACCTAGAAAGAGTTCGTCAAAACTTCTGGCTTAAAACCAAGCTCATCGGCCATCGTCCTAGTAGTTTGTCCTTTCTCGGGGATAATCCTAGGCAAAAGGTATCCATGATCCCAACAAAATACGGGACAATGTCAGCTCTTCTAAGGGGAAAACAATGCGGCTGATTCTGCTCGGTGCACCAGGTGCTGGAAAAGGCACACAAGCTCAGTTTATTTGCGAAAAATTCGCGATTCCACAAATTTCTACGGGCGATATGTTGCGCGCAGCTGTAAAAGCAGGAACCGAACTCGGTATTGCAGCTAAAAAAATTATGGATGCAGGTGGTCTCGTTTCAGATGACATCATCATCGGTCTCGTAAAAGATCGCTTAACCCAACCAGATTGCAGCAAGGGGTACTTGTTTGATGGTTTCCCAAGAACTATCCCTCAAGCACAAGCCGTGAAAGATGCTGGCGTTCCGATTGATTACGTTTTAGAAATTGACGTTCCATTTGATGCCATCATCGATCGCATGGGCGGTCGTCGTGTACACCCAGCCTCTGGTCGTGCTTATCACATCAAATACAACCCGCCAAAGGTTGAAGGTAAAGATGATGTGACTGGTGATCCATTGATTCAGCGCGATGACGACAAAGAAGAAACTGTTCGCAAGCGCCTTCAGGTATATGACGATCAAACTCGTCCGCTCGTGGAGTACTACTCGTCATGGGCTGCACAAGCCAGCCCTGCCGATAAGGTAAAAGCGCCGGCATATCGCAAGGTTAGCGGAACAGGTAGTGTTGAAGATATTACCGCTTCGATCTTCACTGTATTAAAATAACCTATATTTAGTTAGTTTTAGCTAAATGAAAAAGGACTGCATTGCAGTCCTTTTCTTTTTGTGAACTTACCCGATTACTTCAATTCTTTGAGAGCGCTCTCAAAAGACTCAATATCAGCAAAGCTTCGATACACCGATGCAAAACGAATATAAGCCACTTTATCGAGGCGCTTGAGTTCCCCGCATGACAAGCTCACCAACGCGGTCACTCGGAATCTCTTTCTCACCAAGACTCAAAAGCTTCTCTTCAATTCTGGCGATGGATTCATCCACAGAATCTGAAGAGACTGGGCGCTCACGCAACGCTAGCTTGAGTGAACTAGCTAACTTATCGTGACTGTATTCTACTCGACTACCGTTCTTCTCTTCACGATAGCAGGTAGCACTAATTCCACGCGCTCATAGGTCGTAAAGCGTTTATCGCACTTGGCGCAACGGCGGCGACACGGCGAATAGTATCGCCCTCATCAGACACCCGAGTATCCAATACTTGGGTGTCTTCGTTATGGCAAAAAGGGCAGCGCAATTAGTTTTCTTTTTTGTAATGAATTACTTAACCGTAGACTGGGAAACGCTTAGTGAGCTTAGCTACTTGCGCACGCACTTTAGCGATATTGTCTGGATCATTGGGGTTATCCAACACATCAGTAATAAAGTGAGCCACCTGTTTTGCTTCGGCCTCTTTAAAGCCACGAGTGGTCATTGCAGGAGAGCCCAAACGAATACCACTAGTCACCATTGGTTTTTCTGGATCATTCGGAATACCATTTTTATTGCAAGTGATATGCGCTTCGCCTAGGACGCGTTCGGCTTCTTTGCCGGTCATTTTCTTGGCACGCAAATCCACCAACATCACATGAGAATCTGTACCACCAGAAACAATACGAAGTCCTCGCTCAATCAAAGTCTCTGCAAGTGCTTTGGCGTTAGCTACTACTTGCTTTTGATAATCCTTAAAGCTGGGCTCTGCTGCCTCTTTGAAAGCTACCGCTTTTGCAGCAATCACATGCATCAAAGGACCACCTTGTAAGCCTGGGAATACTGCTGAGTTAATGACTTTCTCATGCTCAGCCTTCATCAAAATGATGCCACCACGAGGACCGCGTAAGCTCTTATGCGTAGTAGAAGTAACAATGTCTGCATGAGATACTGGGTTTGGATAAACGCCTGCCGCAACTAGTCCTGCATAGTGGGCCATATCGACCATAAAAATCGCGCCCACTTCTTTGGCTAATTTGCCAATGCGCTCAAAATCTATTTTTTTAGAGTAAGCAGATGCACCAGCAATAATTAATTTGGGTTTGTGCTCACGAGCCAAACGCTCCATTTGCTCGTAATCAATCTCTTCATTCTTATCGAGTCCATAAGCGATAGGGTTAAACCACTTACCGCTCATATTCAATGCCATACCATGAGTTAAGTGACCGCCTTCAGCCAAACTCATACCCATAAAGGTATCACCGGGCTTTAAGAATGCCAAAAATACAGCTTGGTTAGCAGATGCTCCGCAATGAGGTTGCACGTTGGCAGCCTCAGCACCAAATAAGGCCTTAACGCGATCGATCGCCAATTGCTCAGCAACATCCACGAATTCACAACCGCCGTAATAACGCTTACCTGGATAACCTTCAGCGTACTTATTGGTCAACTGGGAGCCTTGGGCTTCCATTACAGCTGGTGAGGTGTAGTTTTCAGAAGCAATCAGTTCAATATGGTCTTCTTGACGCTTATTTTCGTTCTGAATAGCTTCCCATAACTGGGGGTCGGTTTTAGCTAAAGTATTTTGACGGTCAAACATGGTAATAATCCTGATGAAATTGGATTGCTTAAGTAAAATCAACCTACATCATACAAAATCCACCATGACCTCTACACAAGACCTCTCATTCCTCTCCCTAGTCCTCAATGCCAGCCTATTAGTACAGTTGGTAATGTTGTTATTACTAGGGATATCCATCGCCTCTTGGACCATTATTTTTAAGAAAACAGCGGTTTTGCGTGGGGTTAGACAAGATACCGAGCGCTTTGAGCGTGACTTTTGGGCTGGCGGGGACCTCAACACCCTTCTAGAGGCAGCTCAACGCAATACCCGAAGCGATGCCGTTTTAGAGCATATCTTCGAGGTGGGCATGCAAGAGTTCATGAAAGTACGTGAGATTGATGCAGCTAGACGGGCGATGAAGGCTACCTATCAACGCGAAATGGACCTCCTAGAGGCTAATTTGCCCTTTTTAGCATCCGTTGGCTCGGTTTCTCCTTATATTGGCCTATTTGGCACCGTCTGGGGAATCATGCATTCGTTCCGCGGCTTAGCCAATGTTCAGAACGCAACCCTTTCTGCAGTAGCCCCTGGAATTGCTGAGGCACTCATTGCGACAGCGATTAGTTTGTTTGCTGCTATTCCAGCCGTTGTTGCTTATAACCGTGCCGCAACCGATGTAGATCGCCTCTCCATTCGCTTTGAAACCTTTATTGAAGAGTTCACCAATATCTTGCAGCGTCAAACTGCAGGACGCTAATTGAAGCAATAGACGAAAAATTTATGGCTGGATCTTCATTACGTAAAAACAAACGCCGGGCGATGTCTGACATCAATGTAGTGCCCTACATCGATGTGATGTTGGTATTGCTAGTGATCTTCATGGTCACTGCTTCCATGGTTAATCCCGGTGTAGTCAACTTACCAACAGTAGGTGGTGCCAAAGTTCAAACTTTACCGCCCGTCTTTTTAACCATTGATGCCAACGAAAATGTCATCGTACGCAAAGATGGTGACCCTACACAAACCTTAAATAAATTTGAACTTGGCAGCTTTGCGCGTTCGCAAGCTGAAAAATCAGCTGATCAACCCATTGTGATTGCAGCCGATAAATCCATCAAATACGAGACTGTGATGGATGTCATGTCCAAGCTCAAAGAGAATGGTGTCAAGCGTGTTGGCCTTGCGGTGAAGACCCAATAAGGTTTGACGGTCAGTCTTCATTCTTCATGAATAGCACTCCTACTTTTCAGCCAGGCTTCTCGCCATTCAAGAGAGGCCGCTTTACAAAACAAGAAAGTACTAAGCGCGCCTTTACTTTTTCACTCATAGCCCATTTAGGATTACTGGCTCTACTGATGATTGGCATTAACTGGAATAACAAAACTTCTTCTGGTGTTGAAGTGGAACTTTGGGACTCTGCGCCCCAAGTGGAGGCGCCTCCAGAGCCCGAACTCAAAACAGAAGTTAAAGAAGAAGCTGCTGACATCGCCATCAAAAAAAAAGAAGTAAAGAAAGAACCTCCTAAAAAAGAGGTCAAGGAAACTCCTAAGGCAATAAAACCGCCACCTCCCAAGGAGAAGCCCAAGGAACCGGAAAAACCAAAAAAGGCTGAGACTCCTAAAGCACCATCTCCCGCTGAAACTAAAGCGAATGCGGCAGCAGAAAAAGCCCGTGCAGATCAATTGGCACGATTGCGTGCTGCTGCTGGCGCCGAAGGTGGTAGTGGCGGCACAGTGGGTAGTGGTGTTGGAGGTGGTGGTAATGCACCTCCAGGCTGGACCGATAAAGTCATTAAAAAAGTGAAGCCACTCATTGTCTTTAACCCTGAATCAGTCAGCGGAAATCCCGCTGCTGTCGTTCTGGTTAATCTGGCACCTGACGGCGCTATTTTGAGCACCAGCATTCAGTCATCTAGCGGCAATGCCGGCTGGGATCGTGCGGTCTTACTTGCCCTTAGTCGTGCAGAGAGTTTGCCAAAAGACGACAATGGCAAAATTCCTCAACGCGAAGTAAAACTCACCTTTAAACCCAAAGATTAATGCATGCTGCAAATTGCAAAAAGATTGAAAGCGCTACTGAACTCTTTTAGCTCGATTGTTATTGCCTCATGTATCACGCTGTTATCAGGTACGGCAACACTTGTACTTGCTCAAATGAATATTGAAATCACAGGCGTGGGTCAATCACTCTACCCAATCGCAGTGATGCGTTTTAAAGATGAAAATAAATTACCTACTGGCGTGACAGAAATCATTCGTCAGGATTTAGCGCGAAGCGGTTACTTTAAAAATACTGAAAACGGTAATGCTGTTGAAAGTGATGATGGCACCCCCAACTATAAATCTTGGGCAGCACGTGGTGCTGATGCATTGGTTGTGGGATCAGTAGTGCAAACCGGCGGATCCCAATTTGAAATCCATTACAAACTTTTTGATATTCGCAAATCCCAAAGTCTTGGTGGCTTAAATCTCAACTCAAGCGCGGATAACTTACGCGCCATTGCCCACAAGATTGCCGATGACATCATTCTTAAATTACTGGGTGAGCGTGGTGTGTTCTCGACCCGCCTGTCCTACGTTATCAAGGATGGCAAACGCTACCGCCTAGTTATCTCGGATGCTGATGGCCAAAATATCCGTAATGCTATGAATAGTGGAGAACCAATCATTTCTCCATCATGGTCGCCTGATGGTAAAAAAATGGCTTACGTTTCTTTTGAAGATCGCAAACCAGTAATTTATGTGCATGAGCTGGCAACTGGACGTCGTATATCTCTATCAAACCAAAAGGGCAATAACAGCGCCCCAGCATGGTCGCCTGATGGTAAAAAACTAGCCATCTCACTCTCCAAAGATGGCAATACCCAAATTTATGGCATCAACGCAGATGGGACAGGTTTGCATCGCTTAACACGTGGTAACACGATCGACACCGAGCCTCAATACTCTGCTGATGGTCGTTACATCTATTTCACTAGTGATCGCGGCGGCAATCCCCAAATCTATCGCATGAGCGCCGAGGGTGAACAAGCAGAAGGAGTTAAACGTGTTACCTTCAAACAAGGTTTTGTCACATCACCACGCATCTCGCCAGATGGAAAATATTTGGCTTACATTGCGAACATTGGTGGCGCTTACCGCCTCTACATTCTCAATTTAGCAACGGGTGATGCTCAGGCTCTAACCGATGGCTCTAGTGATGAATCCCCCTCATTTGCTGCCAATGGTCGCTATGTTCTCTATTCCACCAAAGTCGGCGGTAAACGCGTTCTCGCCGCTGTTTCAGTGGACGGCAACTCTAAACAGGTATTAAGCATTCCAGGTTATGACGTCCGTCAGCCATCCCGGGGACCATTTATGGACTAAGGCTTTGGGGTCTCGATTTTCTAGCAAAACCCTTTTAAAGATGTCAAAAAGTCACTTTTGATGTTCTTAGGGGCATAATATTGGGTATTGACTCCACTGGAGTAACTTTAATACTTATTTCGTTATTTGGCTTGTAGGAAAAAGGGAAGATCATGAAGATTTCTATCGCACGTCGTGCAGTATCGTTTGCCTTAATTGGAGTTACGGCACTTTTATTAGCCGCCTGCTCAAGCGTTAAGCTAGATGACACCGATGGCGCCAATAGCAGCGGTAATAGCAATGGTAACTTTGGCTCTCAGCCATGGAATGATCCTAAGAGCCCACTCTTCGAAAAGAGTGTTTACTTTGGTTTTGATGAATACACCGTTCAAACTAAATATCAAAAAATGTTATCGGCACACGCCAGTTATTTAAAGGCCAACCAAAAACAGAATATCATCATTCAAGGCAATACCGATGAACGCGGAACCGCTGAGTACAACTTAGCTTTGGGACAACGGCGTTCTGATGCTGTTCGCAAATTATTGAACTTGATGGGTGTTTCTGATGATCAAATGGAAGCAGTCAGCTTTGGCAAAGAAAAACCAAAAGCCGAAGGTGATAATGAAGCAGCTTGGGCAGAAAATCGTCGTGCTGACATTGTGTACATCACCAACTAAATGAAGATGCCTTCAAACCCAATCAAACAAACGCTCTCACGAGCGTTTTGTTTAAGTGCCACCCTCATTTGTTTGAGTGCCTCAAGTAGCGCTTGGGCACTCTTCTCAGACGATGAAGCTCGTAAGGCTATTTTAGATTTACGCAAGTCTCTTGCAACAACCCAGTTGGAGTTACAGGGTCAAATCGATAAGCTTAAATCAGAGAATGCAGTGCTACGTGGCAAGGTAGAAGAGCTTGAAAAACAAGGCGAAGACATTAACACTAGCCAAAAAACATATTACCAAGATCTGAATACGCGCCTAGGTAATTTCGAGCCACGCACTATCACCATTGAGGGTATCTCTGGAACCGTACAGCCCGGTGAGAAAAAAGCCTATGACGATGCGTTAAAGGCATTTCAAGCAGGTAATTTGAAAAAAGCTGACCAAGCTTTTTCTTCCTTTACCGCTAAATACTCTAGCAGCCCTTATTTACCTCTTGCTTTGTATTGGGGTGGTAATAGTAAATATGCCCGCAAGGATTATGCAGGCGCCATCAGTCAACTTCAGCGTCTAATCAAGACCTACCCAAATCATCCACGCATTCCAGCGGCTATGGTGACTTTGGGAAATTCTCAATTAGAAAGTGGCAACAAGGCTGCTGCCAAAAAAACCTTTGCAGAAATTATTGCTAAATACCCCGATACTGAATCTGCTAAAGAAGCTCAGCAATTGATGAGTGGAACAAAGTAATTATCCGCCACTGACTCATGTCTAAACTGTCTGCTGCATTTTAAATCTCTCGCACCTCGTAAACTCGGAGCTCCAGCGGTCATTCTATTTTCCGGCGGACTAGATTCCACCACCGTTCTCGCCTTAGCTAAAGATCTTGAATATACACCTTATGCGCTCTCTGTAGGATATGGTCAGCGCCATTCCTCAGAGTTAGCTGCAGCCAAACATATTGCAAAACAGATTGGGGTAGCTCGTCACGAAATCGTCAATTTGGATCTCACACGATTTGGTGGATCCGCCTTAACGGACTCATCTATAGCCGTTCCTGTTACACCAGGCAATGATCAAGAGATTCCAATTACCTACGTACCGGCTCGCAATACGATTCTGTTATCTCTTGCCTTAGACTGGGCCGAATCTTTGGGTTGGTCTTGATATTTTCTATGGCGCCAATGCAGTGGATTATTCGGGCTATCCTGATTGCCGCCGCCGCCCAGAGTATGTAGCATCATTCGAGAACATGGCTAATTTAGCCACTAAAGCTGGCGTAGAGGCTATGAACGATTCAAATCGTTTTCGGGTGCACGCTCCTATTATTAGCCTCACTAAGGCAGAAATCATTCAACTTGGAACCACTCTAGGAGTGGATTATTCCCAAACCGTTTCCTGCTATCAGGCCAATGATTTAGGTGAAGCATGTGGGGAATGTGAGTCATGCCGTTTAAGACAGGTGGGTTTTAAGCAGGCTCATGTAAGTGATCCAACGCGATATCAAAACACTTCTAAAAATAATTAGCCTTACTTCGGCTGCACACTTAGCATCCTCGCTACATAGCGCGCAATAAGATCCACCTCTAGATTCATAGCATCCCCTGGCTTTAAATTACCAAGTGTCGTATTTTGCAAAGTATGCGGAATGATGTTGATGTCAATAATGCAAGCGTTGACTGTGTCTTCAACTTGATTCACAGTCAACGATACGCCGTTCACAACTATAGAGCCCTTGTACGCCAGATATTGCGCGAGCTCTTTGGGTGCCTCGATACGTAACAACCAGGAGCCATATTCGTCATTCGCAACTTGAGAAAAATGTGTAACCTTTCCAACACCATCTACGTGCCCGCTCACTAAATGTCCGCCTAAGCGATCATTTAAGTGCATGGCTTTTTCAAGATTGACCGGGCCAACCTGATCGAGACCAACCGTTTTATTGAGAGACTCGCGAGAAATATCTAAACTGAAACTAGTGTCATTCAGTTGCGTGGCAGTCATACAGGCACCCTGGATAGCAATACTGTCACCTAAAGCGGCATCATCCAGATAACCTGCTGGAAACTCAACTAGCAAATGTAAACCATCGCCTTTTGCTTCGGCGCTTCTAATTTGACCAACTGCAGTAATAATTCCAGTAAACATAAATATGATTTTAGTTTTTAATTAAACGGATTCGTAGATCAGACCCAAATAGAGTTTGATCGATGGGTTTCCAATTCTGCCTGCCATCCAAAGAACTCAAGGGGGTGACATTGGCTATACCAATGCCTTCGCCCATAAAAAATGGCGCGTAGTACAAAAGGAGTTCATCCACGCAATTTTCTCGAAGCAGGGAGCCATTCAGCTTAAAGCCTGCTTCAACGTGAATCTCATTCATTTCGCGCTCTTTTGCTAAGTAGGAGAATAATTTGGTTAGATCCACTTTGCCAAATACATTACTCATGGCAATGACTTCAATCCCGCGCCCGTTAAATGTTTTTGCTTTTTGCTGTAATTCGGGATCGTCTAGATTGGCACAAATAATCATGACGCCAGATTGATCAGCATTTTCTAGGATTTTTGCTGTTATAGGGGTTTCCAGCTTGGAATCAACGATGACGCGCCATGGTTGACGTGAAGTTGAAACATCCCGAATATTTAAACTGGGATCATCTTCTTTAACGGTGCCCACACCTGTAACAACGGCACAGGCTTGAGCACGCCAATGATGCCCATCTGCTCTTGCAAGTGAGCCACTAATCCACCGACTACGACCATCCGGTAAAGCAGTTTTGCCATCTAAGCTTGCTGCGATTTTCATCCGCACCCATGGCAATCCGCGTGTCATCCTTGAGATAAATCCTAGGTTTAATGAGTGAGCTTCTTCTTCCAGCAGCCCACAATCCACCTTGATTCCAGCCGTCCTTAAGCGCTCCAAGCCCTTGCCAGCAACTAAGGGATTGGAATCTGACATAGCTACAAACACAGCTTGCAGGTTTTGCGGCAATCAATGCATCAACACAGGGGGGCGTTCGTCCTGTATGGCTACATGGCTCAAGAGTGACATACATTGTTGAGCCTGCTGGATCATGCCCTAAAGCCTTTGCATGGCTTAGAGCCTGAATCTCTGCATGAGCGCCACCTATCCTCTGAGTAAATCCTTTTCCAATAACTTGACCATCTTTAACAATCACACAGCCCACTCTGGGATTGGGATTTGATAAATAAAGTGCTTTTCGAGCCTCGGCCAAAGCCTCGCCCATAAATTGGAGGTCAACTGCGCTATACATAGGGTCTATTAAACCATTCAATGGCTACGCTTTGTATCTGTTGTTGGATTACAGATGCGCCAACGCCCCCGCTACTCAAAATCATTTGGCGCTCTATGCTTGGAACTCTAATGTGACCCAAAATTAAACGATTAACCACAAATCCGCCTTGAGCGCTTTTAGCCGCTCCCGCCACATTAAACAGGATGCCCTTCTTACCCGAGCTTGGATCAATAAATTGCTTACCCCCACCCTTAAAGTACACGGGGTCAATGCTTGTCTGCGAGAACCATTGTTTATTGATGCAGCCTGCTTTGACCGATTTCCCTACGCATCCACTTTGAACAACCCATCCAGCATCTCATCGACCTTCAGCATTTGGGACAATATGCACGGACTAACCCAGATACAGGGCTTGTTGACGAACAAAATGAGCATGCGCAACAAATCTTCTGGCAATAGTTCTACCTCCCGATCTGCAATTTGCTCATATAGCAAAGGCATAGTCATCATTGCCACAATAGCAATAATTAAGACTACTGCCATTAACTCTAGCAAACTAAATCCTGCTTGAATAATCCATCTTGAACTTTGGTATTTATTCAAATGATTGGCGCCAATTTAAGCGACTCACAATACCCGTTTTTTCGTCAATGACAACGCCAATCTGAATCGCTGGCGTTTGTTTGCTGGAGATGAGCCAGCCATTTTTTCCTGAGGATTGAATAAAGCAATTATTTTCTTTTAAATTTGAAAGTGTAGTGATATTTTGCTCACAATCAAGTACAGCTTTTTCTACAGCAATAAAATGTTGTTGAGCTACCACCAATGTTTTGTCTTCCATGATGCGTATTGCATTTAATCTCTCCAAGTGAACAACCAGAGCGGAGCAAAGCAATAACAGCGGTATTACCCATGCCAAAATCATCAGAGATTCCTAGTTGAAAAAGTACGCTCTAACTCTAGGTTTAGCCTCCCTCCATCGGTCATTTTTAATTTGACCTTAAAGAGCTTCTGACCTTTGATTGATTGGGATTGAGCGGGGTTTACCTCTTCTATAAAAAGTCCGCCAACTCCATTCATCAAGGTGGAGTTTTGAATGCGCCCTTGACGATCAAGGGACCGACATATCAGAGAGCCGCCATCTACTTTTTACCCTTTTAGAATACCCGCTTGATGATCTACCAACAATCCCTGAAGCGCTAAAAGATTTTTAGTGCGCTCTTTAGTGATTACGTTGCCAATACAATCGTAGTCAATTCCGTTTGATAGTTGATGATGAATAGTGATTGAATCAGACTTGTTATAGCCAGCCCCTTTATTTATCTGTAGAAAAGAATCGGGGGTCGATGCATTAGAGCCTAATTTGTTAATAGCTAAATCTATTGTTTGCAAGTTACAATATCCCGCCATCCGAATAGCACGTCCAATCAACTCAAAAGCACGATCCGCCTCTGAAATCAGTGATTGTGATTTCTCGTACTCAATTTGCTTGATGACCAAATCAGCGCTTGTCTTTAATAATGGATTGAGTAGTAGTGCGCATAGAGCGATTCCCATTAGGCACTCGAGCAATGTCATTACTTATACCTTTGGCAGATAAAGTGAGGTTAGATCTGACTTGTTCTTGCGCTTCAAAGGCATCTAATTCCTTTCTCAGCTGTGATCTTTTAATTTCTTGCTGTGTCAGGTTTAAGGCTAGGCGCTGATAAATACCTACTGACGCAATCCAGCCCCCCCCAGAATCATGCTCATTGCTAGCAAAAAAGCTCAAGCAATATGAAAAACCTGGGTTACTTTTTGCCATGGATCTCGTACAGGGGTGTTTTGGAGCTGACATGCCCTATTTTCATAGGAGGACTCCATTACCAAAACTCTCCTCTGAGGCTCTTTCTGTCAGAAAGTTGGGATATTGGGGTGGGAGTGAACAACAAGCAGATCCTGCGCTTAAAATAGAGGGCTATGCCAAATAACCTTGCCTCCACCAAAGAAATTATTGCTGACCTGCGCGCTGGCAAAATGGTGATCCTCGTTGATGAAGAAGATCGTGAAAACGAAGGCGATTTAGTCTTATCCGCAGATCATGTGACTGCTGAGGCCGTCAATTTCATGGCAAAACATGGTCGTGGCCTAATCTGCTTAACCTTAACTCGTGAGCGCTGCCAGCAATTGAATCTCCCTTTAATGGTGAGAGATAACGGCACCTCAATGGGCACTAATTTCACCGCATCTATTGAAGCTGCTAGCGGCGTCACCACAGGTATCTCAGCAGCTGATCGCGCCTTAACTATCAAAACTGCAGTTGCGCCAAACGCCAAGCCGAATGATTTAGTTCAGCCTGGTCATATTTTTCCATTAATGGCTCAGCCAGGTGGTGTATTGATTCGCTCGGGACATACTGAGGCAGGATGTGACTTAGCCGCAATGGCCGGATGCTCCCCCACTTCTGTGATTTGCGAAATTATGAAAGATGATGGCAGCATGGCGCGCCTTCCAGATCTTTTGGAGTTTGCAAAAGAGCATCAATTAAAAATTGGCAGCATTGCCGATCTGATTCAATATCGCAGCCAAAATGAGAGCATTGTTGTACGCGAAGGATCTCGCGAATTTGTTACACCCTGGGGGAAATTCCAAGGCATTATTTATCGAGACACTCCGAGCTCTTGTATGCACATTGCACTGATTCATGGCAAACCTTCCGAGTCCCAAGAAACACTGGTGCGCGTCCATGAGCCAGTTACCGTATTGGATTTTCTTGACTCCAATGTGAGCACTCATTCTTGGCCTCTTGCAAAAGCGCTTGAGCAAATTGCATCCGCACCTGCTGGGGTAGCGGTGCTTCTTAATGCCTCTAGTATTGCGGCCCCAAATGGTCAAGATTGGTTGGCTCAGTTTCAGAAGCTCAATCAATCACAAGATGACATTAAAAAACCGTTATCCAGAAAAACAGACTTCAGAAGCTATGGTATCGGCGCACAAATCTTGAAAGATATTGGCGTTGGCAAAATGCGCTTGCTTGCAAATCCAAGTCCTGTACCGAGCCTCTCTGGTTATAAGCTCGAAGTGACAGGCTATAAGCCTTATACCCCTTAAACCTTGCAGCTCTTCATTTTTTAGAAAACTTTTTTATGTCTAACACCACTAATGATTTTGTAGGCGTTCTTGAAGCAGACCTCAATGGTCAGGATCTACGCATTGGTATCGTACAAGCCCGCTTTAATGAAGATCATTGTGTCGCATTAACGAATTCTTGTATTAACGAACTTATCTCTCTTGGAGTTTTGCAAGCTGATATCAAGCTGGTTACGGTTCCAGGGGCACTAGAGATTCCTTTTGCACTCCAAAAGCTAGCAGAAACTGGTGAGTTTGATGGCTTGATTGCTCTTGGGGCGGTGATTCGCGGTGAAACCTATCACTTCGAATTAGTCTTCAACGAGTCTGCAGCCGGCATTACTCGCATCTCGATTGATTCGGGATTGCCAATTGCCAATGGAGTGTTGACTTGCGACACTGATGAGCAGGCTCATGCGCGCGTTCAAGTAAAAGGCGCTGAATGTGCTCAAGCTGTAGTCGAGATGGCGAATCTTGCTCTGGCATTAACCCCTAATATCGATATTGAAATCAACTCGAGTGAAGAATAAATTGCATTTTTATCCCTAGTTAGAGCCTTCTCGCTTCCAGCGGGACTTGCTTTAGGGTGTATTGCTGATGTTTTTAACAAGATAAGAATCGGAATCAGTAGTCACTAGGCTTTATCTGAGCATATATTAGGAATACATTGCACCCTCTCGCAATTTTCCTAGACAAATTTCCTATTATTTGAAATATGTTTAATTAACCCAAACCCGATAAATAAATCTAGTAAATAAAAGGGTTTGAAGAAAATTAATGGTAGCTATTCGAATAGAATACTTCCATTAGCGTTTAACGGAATATTTAATCAAAAAATGAAGGCCGTCATGCTTGCTGGTGGTTTGGGTACTCGAATTTCTGAGGAAACTCATCTGAAGCCAAAACCAATGATAGAAATTGGTGATGCCTATTCTTTGGCACATTATGAAGCTCTATTCTGGTCACGGAGTGAATGATTTCATTATTTGCTGTGGTTATCGTGGATATGTCATTAAAGAATATTTTGCTAATTACTTTTTGCACATGTCCGACGTGACGTTTGATATGAGCGCAAATACGATGGAGGTTCATCAAAAGAAAGCTGAACCTTGGCGCGTAACACTAGTTGATACTGGTGAGAGCACTATGACTGGTGGTCGATTGAAGCGTGTATCTGAGTTTATTAAAGATGAAGAAGCATTTTGTTTTACTTATGGGGATGGGTTTAAGTGATATCGATATTGCAGAATCCATCCGCTTTCATCGTGAGCACGGCAAGCTTGCAACTGTAACAGCAGTCGCACCCCAGGACGCTATGGCGCATTGGATTGTGAAGGTAGCAAGGTCTTAGGCTTTGTTGAAAAACCTAAGGGTGATGGTGCGGTAATTAATAGTGGCTTTTTCGTGCTTTCTCCCAAATGTTTAGACTTAATCGATAGCGATCAAACCAGTTGGGAGTCTTCCCCTTTAATTGAGCTTGCTTCCAAGGGGCAGTTAATGGCGTTTGAGCATCATGGTTTCTGGCAACCCATGGACACACCCCCCTGCTGCGCAATAAAAATCGTCTTGAGGAGCTTTGGTTGTCGGGCGAAGCGCCTTGGAAAAGCTGGAAATGAGCCTGGCAGGAAGTGCTAACCCCAATTTTTGGGCTAATAAGCGCGTTTTATTGACAGGACATACCGGCTTTAAAGGGGCGTGGTTAGCGCTAATGCTGTTGCGCATGGGGGCCAAAGGCTACAGGAATTAGCTTACCGCCTAATAGCGCCCCCAATCTTTTTTCACTTGCAAAAATTGATCAATGCATTAAAAGCCATTTCATCGATATTCGCGATGCGAAGGCATTAGCGAAAGTCGTTGATCAGGTTAAGCCAGAAATTGTTTTTCATTTAACTGCGCAAGCTTTGGTTAGAGCGGGCTACAAAGACCCCTTCACTACTTTTGAGACAAACATCATCGGTACTGCAAATGTGATGGATGCATTGCGGGGAAAAGATTTTGCGCGAGTAGTTGTGGCAATCACTACGGATAAGGTTTATAAAAATTTAGAGCATCATCACCCGTATCGTGAGACTGATGCCCTGGGTGGACATGATCCTTATAGTTATAGTGCCAGCAAGGCTGGAAGTGAAATTATCATTTCTTCCTATCGTGATTCCTATTTAAGTCAACAGGGAGTTGCGGTAGTCTCAGCTCGTGCAGGGAACGTTATTGGTGGTGGTGATTGGTCCGATGATCGACTCATTCCAGATGCGGTACGCGCCTGGAATACTGGCGCCGTGCTTGAGATTCGTAGGCCTATGGCGATTCGTCCTTGGCAACATGTTCTTGAGCCTTTGAATGCTTATCTGGTTTTGGCGGAAAAGCTCCATGTAGATCCCTCTTTGGCGGGTGCTTATAACATTGGGCCTCAAACTCATGAGGCTGCTACCGTCCAAGAGGTCACTGAATTGGCAAAATAATGCTATGGTCAAGGAACTGTCTCGTATGGTGAAGGCGATGAGGGGCCGCATGAGGCTGATATTTTAACTTTAGAGATTGCCAAGGCTATGGATTTGTTAGGAGTGACTCCACGTTGGAATTTGCTGGCCACTATTGAACACACAATGAATTGGTATCAAAAACACAAGGAGGTGTAAATGCAGCTAATTTGTGTGAAGAGGATATTGAAAAATTTAATAAAGCTTTATTAGCTTAACGCCCATGAGTCAATTTTCTGTTATCGATACATCTATTGCAGGACTACATGTCGTAGAGCGAAGAATGATTGGGGATAGCAGAGGATTCTTGTCCCGCATTTTTGTGCTGAGCAGCTGAATCAATTTGGTTGGCATAAACAAGTCAATCAAATTAATCAAACATTAACTAAAAAAAGAGGCGCCGTACGGGGGGTGCATTTTCAGCGCTCTCCATATACAGAAATGAAGTTGGTATCGTGCTTACAGGACAAAATTTTAGACGTGGCAGTGGATCTACGTAAAAATTTCCCTACATTTTTGCAGTGGTACGCCCAAGAGCTCTCTGCAGAAAACTGTCGCGCTTTGCTTATTCCAGAGGGTTTTGCGCATGGCTTTCAAACGCTTTCAGATGATTGCGAATTACTGTATTTGCATTCAGCGCCTTACAAAAGTGATGCGGAGGGAGGGTTGGCGACCAACCGATCCTATGTTAAACATCAATTGGCCATTAGAGATTTCCGAAATATCGCAAAAAGATAGCATGCATCCCTTGTTGACTCCAGAATTTAAAGGGATTGAATAATGAAGTGCCGTCACTGTTTAACAGAGTTGACTCATAACTTTTTAGATCTTGGCTTTACGCCACCGTCTAATGCCTATCTAACGCAGGATGATTTAAGCAAAGCCAGAAAAACATTATCCGCTGAAGGTAATGGTTTGTAATCACTGTTGGCTGGTGCAGACAGAGGACTATGCACAAGCAGATGAGTTGTTTGATTCTGAGTACGCCTATTTTTCCAGTACCTCAAATTAGCTGGTTGGAGCACGCCAGGCTTTATGCTGAAAAGATGGTTGCTGAGCTTGGATTAAATGATAGTAGCCATGTCATTGAGTTGGCCTCAAACGACGGTTACTTGCTTAAGAATTTTCTTACAAAGCAGATCCCGTGCCTTGGGATTGAGCCCACAGCGAGCTACTGCTAAAGCAGCAGAATCATTGGGAATTTCTGTACTGCAGGAGTTTTTTGGTGAGCAACTGGGCGAACGTTTAAAGCGAGATGGATTGCAAGCGGACTTAATTGCTGGCAATAATGTTTATGCACATGTACCAGATATTAATGACTTTACGCGGGGGGTTGAGGGCGGCATTAAAGCCCGGCGGCACAATCACTTTAGAATTTCCGCATCTCATGCGTTTAATCGAATTCAATCAATTCGATACTATTTACCATGAGCATTTTTCTCATCTGTCTTTATATACGGTTTCACAGATTTTTAAGTCTGTAGGTTTAAGAATTTGGAACGTAGAAGAGTTGCCAACTCATGGCGATAGCCTTCGTATTTATGGCTGTCATCAGGAAGACCAGCGACAGACGCTACCTGCAGTACAAGCAATTCTTGACCAAGAAAAAGAGCGTGGCTTGCAGGATTTGAATACTTATCAACAATTTCAAAAAAAGGCAGATCTCATTAAGAATGATTTCCCGGAGTTCTTAATTGAGCAAAAGAAATTAGGAAAGGTGGTCGCCGCCGCCTATGGTGCTGCAGCTAAGGGTAATACGCTGATGAATTATGCAGGTGTAAAGCCAGATTTATTGCCATTTGTTTGTGATGCTGCTTTAGCTAAGCAAAATAAATTCATACCGGGCAGCCACATTCCCATCCTTGCCCCCAAAGCCCTTGCCGAGCGAAAGCCTGATTTTGTTGTCATTCTTCCTTGGAACATTGCTGAGGAAGTGATGAAGCAGAACGCTGATTTAGTAGCGACTGGCACTAAGTTCGTAAAAGCAATACCTCTCTTGACTGTTCTATGAGTGAACTGGTCTTATTAACCGGTGCTACTGGCTTTGTGGGAGCCCAGGCCCTGAACTCGCTGAATCGAGCTGGAAAGCGGGGTGCGCTTAGTAGTGCGTAGTGGCAGTGAAACTCAATTTTCTCAGTATCAATGTGTTGAATCGATTGTTAGTTCAATTAATATCTTTGCTGAGAATGAGCAGTGGTGGGAAAAGCGTGTGAAGGCGTTGATACCGTTGTTCATGTTGCTTGGTATACAAATCCTAGTGATTATTTACTCTCCCCCAGAAATCAAGATTGTCTAAAAGGCACTCTCGCTCTGGCCAAAGGAGCTGCGCAAGTAAAAATCCGTAGGTTTATTGGGGTTGGCACTTGCTTTGAATATAAATTGACCGGTGGTTACCTCTCTATTCAGACTCCCTTGAATCCTTTGACGCCATACGCATCTTGTAAAGCGGCAGCTTTTAGTGCGCTTACAAACCATTTTTCATCAGAAGGAATAGAGTTTGCATGGTGTCGTTTGTTTTATCTTTATGGCGATGGTAAAAATCCAAAAAGATTAGTGCCTTATATCCGAAGCAAGCTCCAGTTAGGTAAGGTTGCAGAGTTGACCTCAGGAATGCAAATCAGAGACTATTTGAATGTAGCCTCTGCCGGAGAAATGATTGTCCAATCCGCGCTTGATAAAACATTAGGCCCAATTAATATATGTTCGGGCAAGCCAATTACGGTAAGAGAATTAGCTGAAACTATTGCAGATGAGTATGGCGCCCGTCAATTACTGAAGTTTGGCGCGAGGCCTGATAATCTCATTGATCCACCCTGTGTTGTGGGGGTTAAGTAATGTGTCTTGTTAGATATAAATCTTGACAGGCAAATATAGAGTTATTGATGTTGAATTCTAAGTTTTAAATTGGCCCGGTACCCAGAATTTCTTGAATTAAATTGGAGTTAATCATGACTGATTTCCGCAAGGAAGTGGCGATGCGCATAGATGCGGTTGCTACTGATACTGAATTAAATAATGCGGCTAAAGAGTTTCTATTAGCGAGTTTTGCAAAAAAATATTCCTATAATTTTCTTGGCAAGATCGTCCGATCATTCAGTATCCCCAAGATATGGTGGCTATGCAGGAAATTATTTGGAGCGTGCAGCCAGATTTAATTATTGAGACTGGCATTGCTCACGGTGGCTCGCTGATCTTTAGCGCCTCAATGTTGGCTTTGCTTGATATGATCGATGCCATCCAAACTGGTGAGACTATTAATCTAAAGATTTCTCAGCGCAAAGTATTGGGGTTAGATATTGATATCCGTCCCCACAACTTAGCTGCAATACAAGCGCATCCCATGTCATCCCGTATTGAAATGATTCAAGGATCTAGTATTGATCCTGCAATAGTGGATCAGGTGAGGTCGATCGCTAAAGGTTATAAAAAAGTATTGGTGTGCTTAGATAGCAACCATACGCATGACCATGTCTTGGCTGAGTTAGAGGCATATGCGCCACTTACTAGCGTAGGAAGTTATTGCGTAGTATTTGATACTCTTGTTGAAGATCTGACCGATGATTTATGTATGGATCGACCTTGGGGTCCTGGCGATAATCCGAAAACTGCTGTTTGGGAATATCTCAAAACCCATTCTGAATTTGAAATTGATAAATCCATTCAAAATAAGTTGCTAGTAACAGTTGCTTCAGATGGATATTTGAAGTGGGTGAAGTGATTACACGTCTTTTTTAGATCAACTGAAATTTTTTAACTACATAAAACACGTTGTAAAAGGCGCTAACACCTATGGCTGATGTAACAGTAATTATTCCCGTGAGAAATGATCGAGATTACGTCACGTTTGCTATAGATTCAGTTCTCAAACAAACCTATCAAAGTATTAGATTGATTGTTAGTGATAATGGGTCTACCGATGGTACCGTAGAAATTTTACGTAATCTGCAGACTGATAATAAGTTTGAAATATTTCTTCAGGATGGCTCGCTATCCATGTTTGAGTATTTTAATTTATGTATAGATTACGTTGATAGTCCTTACTATATGTTGCTATGTCACGATGATCTTATTGGCAATCGTGATGCCATTTCTGAAGCCATGGATGTTGTGAAGCAGTACCCGAAGGTGTCAGCTATTTACTCAAATATGCTGTATGTAGATGAGGTTGGGGAAATTATTGCCAAGAAAAAATTTTTCCAATCAGGTTTATTTAATGGTCATGAGGTTGCCGTGTTATGGGCTGGACCTCTTTAGCTTGTCTAATACTATTTATTGGGGGTTGCCAGCTATTAGTCTTAGGGGCAATCGGCGAATATCTAGGCCGCACTTATATTTTCATATCAATGGTAAGCCTCAATATACGGTCAAAGAAACTCTAAATGAGCCTAAAAATAAGGATTAAGACTCTTGCTCAAGCTTACTTTAATTTTTTTACCATTTTTGTTTATCTATAGAATTGAGTTTTAGACACTTATACGCACCAAACTGAGACCCTTATCTTCCTAGAGCCTTTCTTTGTGTCGAACTATAATTGCAACTTACATGGGCCCTTTTCGTTTAGAGTTTTGATCAATAAAAGTAGTGTCGCCTAGCGCTAACCCCTCATAACTACATTGAAATCAACTTGAGTGAAGAATAAATTGCATGTCTACATCTAGCCAGAACCCAACTACCTCACAAGTCGGCAAAGACGCTAAGCCGGCGCCAAAACGCTCGCTAACCCCACGCCGTCGCGCCCGTGAATATGCACTTCAAGGCGTCTACCAAAGCTTGGTCATGCGACGCGCTGGCAGTATTCCAAATGGTGCGGCGATTGCCAAACAGCTGGCTGAAGACCCCGCCTTTCGACGTTGTCAGTTAGATCTGTTTCAAGGCATCTTTGATGGTGTATTAGCACGCACAGATGAATTAGAGGCCATCATCACCCCTGCTTTAGATCGTCCCATTAATGAACTATCACCAGTAGAGCATGCTGCCTTACTGATTGGAGCTTATGAACTGGCTGTCGATCTTTCAGTACCTTACAAAGCAGCAATCAATGAGGCAGTAGAACTAGCTAAAACATTTGGCGGTACGGATGGGCATAAGTATGTCAATGGTGTTTTAGACCTTCTAGCCCAAAAGTTACGTACTGCAGAGACTCAGTCCAGCTAAATGGCGATTTAATTTCGGTCAAAAGACAAAGCCTCTAAGCCCAAACGCTTCGAGGCTTTTTTATTCATAGAAGGATAAAATGATTTGCCTCTGTATTAAGGTAAAAAATCATGCATACAGTAGATATTCGTAGTCAATTAAAAGACTCCACTCTTTTCAAAGAGGATGCTTTTATTAATGGTCAATGGGTAAAGTCTAAAAATTCATTTCTAGCGACTAATCCCGCAACCGATGATGTCATTGCCTCTGTAGCAAACCTTGAAGCCCATGATGCTGAATTAGCCATCGCTGCGGCTGAAAAAGCTCTGCCATCTTGGCGTAATAAATTAGCCAAAGAGCGCGCGCAAATTATGCGTAAATGGTTTGACCTTATTATTGAAAATACGCAGGATCTAGCGACATTGATGACGCTCGAGCAAGGTAAGCCTCTAGCTGAAGCCGCAGGTGAAGTGGTCTACGGAGCCTCATTTGTAGAGTGGTTTGCAGAGGAAGCTAAGCGCGTCGAAGGCTCCATTCTTGGAACCACTTGGAGTGATAAGCGACTCATGGTTTTAAAGCAACCGATTGGGGTCTGTGTAGCCATCACCCCATGGAATTTCCCAGTAGCCATGATCACTCGCAAGATCGCCCGCGCGCTTGCAGCTGGCTGCACTATCGTCATTAAGCCTGCTGAACTGACTCCTTTATCAGCCTTGGCCTTGGCTGAACTTGCAAAACGTGCCGGGCATCCCCGATGGGGTGATCAATATTGTCGCTGCTGATGCAAGCCAATCTATTCTCATTGGTAAAACACTTTGCGCCTCCCCCTCTGTTCGTCATCTATCGTTCACAGGCTCAACAGAAGTTGGTCGCATTCTCATGGAGCAATGTGCTCCAACCGTCAAAAAACTTGCGTTGGAGCTTGGTGGTCATGCGCCATTTATTGTCTTTGAAGATGCTGACATTGATGCTGCTGTTACTGGAGCTATGGCGTCTAAATTCAGAAACTCTGGGCAAACTTGTGTTTGCGCAAATCGTTTTTATGTTCACAAAAAGGTACATGATTTATTTGTAGAAAAATTTGCCAAAGCGCTTTCTATTATTAAAGTGGGAAATGGAATGGAATCTGGGGTATCACTCAAGGACCACTGATTGAGGCTGCAGCGCTTGAAAAAATAGAAAAGCATGTGGCAAATGCCATCAGCAAAGGTGCAAAATTAATTATTGAAGGCAAGCCAAGCATCCAAGATCAAAACTTTTATGAGCCCACCATTTTGGCTCATGTGAC
Source organism: Polynucleobacter necessarius (assembly GCF_900095205.1). Lineage (NCBI taxonomy): Bacteria > Pseudomonadati > Pseudomonadota > Betaproteobacteria > Burkholderiales > Burkholderiaceae > Polynucleobacter > Polynucleobacter necessarius. The sequence goes on from NZ_LT606951.1 coordinate 1,712,379, forward strand.
TAAGGATATGCTCATTACCTATGAGGAAGCTTTTGGCCCAGTAGCTCCGATCATCCCATTTGAAAGTGATGAAAAAGTCATCAAACTAGCAAACAATAGTCAATTTGGCTTGGCATCCTATTTCTACAGCCGCGATATTGGTCGCATCTGGAAGGTGGCTGAAGCCCTTGAATACGGCATGGTTGGCGTCAATACTGGATTAATTTCTAATGAAGTTGCGCCCTTTGGAGGCGTTAAACAATCGGGTCTTGGACGTGAAGGCGGCGTCTTCGGCATGGATGAGTATCTAGAAATGAAATACGTTTGCGTTGGTTTATAACAAATCTGGATGTCTTACCAATATATCGCTTATTTTTTCTTGTAGAGCAGCTCCCAAACACTATGACCAAGCTTGAGACCACGGTTTTCAAACTTGGTTAATGGTCGATAATCTGGCCTCTCTACGTAACCTGCTTGCTCGCAATGAAGCTGTTCAAGTGTGGGCTTAAATTCATTCGAAAACTCTCCCGGTATTGCAATACCCTCTTTGGTAAAGGTTTCCACTTTTATTAACTCGTTTGAAGAATTTTGCAAAGATGCTTCCGCATTTAATACCAATAGCATTTGCTCAGCATAGTTATGCCAATCGGTAGCCAAGTGTAGATATGCACCTGGTTTTAACCTAGATACTAAAAGCCTTACAAACTCAGACTGAATTAGGCGCCGCTTATGGTGACGTTTCTTATGCCATGGATCTGCAAAATAAATATGAATGCCATCTAACGTATTTGGTGCAAGCATATTTTCCAAAACCTCCACGGCATCATGTCGAATCACCCTTATATTGCTCAGCTGATTTTCACCAATCAACTTTAGCAAGGCGCCAACACCAGGTAGATGAACCTCAACTGCCAAAAAATCATCAGCCGTTCTTAATCCAGCAATCTTGGCGGTTGTCTCACCCATACCAAAGCCAATCTCCAAGATCTTAGGTTTATTTGAACCATTAAACGCTTCTACTAAATTAAGCGTAGATGCTTCATAGGGAATCATGAACTGAGGGCCTAGATCATCAATAGCTCGTTGTTGCCCCGCAGTGGTTCTACCTGCCCTCAAAACAAAAGAGCGGATTCGATCAGTTCTACTCATATACAGAAATTAGCTTTAAGAGTGCTACTGGGAACATTCCAGCCAGCAGAACGGTAGGCATAGGCCCACCTCTGCTAGGACTATTGAGAGAGATGTCATAAAGAAAATTAATCCCATCACAAAAGTCCAGATCACATAGGTGGTTTGGAGTGAGCGAATGGCGCCTGCTTGAAAGAAAAATAACTCAAGAACTGTCAAGAAAATAAAGACGCCGCTCAGCACATCAAAAAAGATCGCTACCGTACAAAGGCGACCACGTACCTTTGGCTTCTTCAGCCTCTTTATTCATATGGTCCAAACGCACTGGATCTTTGACTAAACCTTCATCCAAGGCGTGTCGATAAGTTCGCATACGATCCACAGATCGAGCTAAACGCCCAGAAATCGCATTAATTAAGGTAGCAACTGCAGTTAGTAAAAAAACAGATGCCAATGCTAACTGAATATTGTTTGTTATTGCGTCTATTGATGCATCCATGGCTATATCCTAAGCTAGTTACTTATATCAATGCGACCAAGCGATCAAGCCGCTATAGGAGGTAATTAATACCAAAAAACCAAAAGCTATTCGATACCAAGCAAATGGGATGAAATTGTGATGAGCTACATAATGAATGAGCCATCGCACACAAATAAACGCCGAGATAAACGCAGCAATAAAGCCGACAATAATTGCTAAAGTGAATTCTCCTGAGAAGGCTACTGGCGCCTTCCAAAGCTTAAGAATTTCGTAGGCAGTCGCGCCGCCGATGACCGGTATTGCCAAGAAAAAAGAAAATTCCGTCGCCACTACACGAGGCAGCCCAAATAACATGCCACCGATAATCGTAGCCCCAGATCGAGAAGTTCCTGGTATCAAGGCAGCGCATTGCGCTAAGCCCACTTTCAGCGCATCCAAGGGACTTAAGTCGTCAACAGTCTTAATGTGGCTGGAAATATCCACGCGATTTTGTTGACGTCGCTCAACCCAGATAATGATGAGTCCACCCACAATAAACGCGCTTGCCACTGGAATTGGTGAAAACAACGCAGCTTTAATATGTTTGCCAAATAAGAGGCCTAGTCCCATTGCTGGAATTGATGCAATTACCAGGTTCAGAACAAAACGGCGAGACTCAGTACTTCCAAAAAAAGAGGTGACTACCTTCAGTAATTTTTGCCTAAACTCCCAACAAACAGCCAAAATAGCGCCAAACTGAATGATGACTTCAAAAGCCTTTCCTCGATCATCATTAAAATTGAGTAAATCCCCGACCAAAATCAGGTGGCCTGTACTGGAAATTGGCAAAAACTCCGTTAATCCCTCTACAACCCCAAGAATGACTGCTTTTAATAACAAAATTAGATCCATAGGCCAAATTTTATAGTCATACAGAGATAGTTGGGTGATTTGGCAAAATAGTGCCTAAATATACATTTTGAATAAATTAGCCTTAAACTGCATGGCACATTGAAAAGTATCTGAATTACATGACACCAACCCGTTTCAGACTTTCTAGACTTACCGCATTTGGTTTGATCCTAAATCAAGGACTTCGGGGGCTTGGCACATGGTCTTTCGATTTTAGCGGCACACAGAGCCCCAATGGGGTTAGCAGGCCTGCTTTACCGACCCCAATGAGCGCATCTACTCTGATTGGCCTAGAACAGCCACCACTGATTGCGCCGACACCAACTAAGCCCGCAGTGTCTGCTGTTACCGCACCACCCAATTTAATTGGCAATAAAACTAGCGAAAACAAAGAGCAACTAAACGATTTAATTCAGCTTTATCAAGAGGCTGCCTTTAGCGCTCCAATCTTAACTGCTGCCCGCTTTAACTACCAAGCAAGTAAAGAGTTGTACTGGCAAGGATTTTCGCTGTTAATGCCCCAAGCGAATGCAACACCTGGAGGCACCAGATACTACCAACATGGTACCGGCAGCACCGTGGTTTCAAATAATTCTGGAAATTCTCGAGTCTTTGATCAGAAAAGTTACACAGTCACCTTAGCGCAGCCTGTTTTTAACATTGCGGCACTAGAGCTTTTCAAACAAGGTGATCTGAGTACAAAACTAGCCGATATGCGTTTTTTCTCGGCCCAACAAGATTTAATCTTGCGGGTATCGCAAGCCTATTTTGAATACCATTAAGCTCAAAGCGCACGCAGCTGCTTTGACAGATGAAGACTTGATTACGATAAATACCTTACTTCGTTAAGCACCACTTAATAAAAGTTAGAGCAGTAATTCTGATGCAGCTTGCAAAACATGAGCTACTGTTGGAGGATTTTTCATATCCCCTACATTGCGAATAGTGCTGGACCAATAACCCTCCGTCTTCCACAAAGGTGAATCACAGTATATTTCAATAGTAGGTTTATTTAATACCGCCGCAAGATGCGTTAATCCCGTATCAACCCCCACCGTCAAAGATGCTCCCTTGATGATAGAAAAAGCTTCGTCAATAGAAAAGGCGTCGGGTACTATTGCACCTGGTATCTGACCAGCGATCGAGGCGCTGACTAACTTCTCCTCCGCATTGCCCCAAGGAAGCACTATCTGATAGCCTCTACTAGCAAGCTCCTTGCCCAAACTAATCCAATTTTCATTGGACCAACGCTTTGCTTCTCTAGCCGTTGAATGAAAGCACAAAACATACGGCTTCTTCATGGTCTGAGTCACTTTTGACGAACCCACTTCTAAAGAGTCCACATAACTCTCGGGATAAAACTGCGGGGCACTTACCCGATCGATGAGTGGCCAACCTAAAGCCGAGCACATCACCCAACGCGATCGATCTACTGTGTGACATTGCACTGGTACCTGCACTGGCTGGCTATAAAAATATCTTGCGATGGGCTCATAACCTGAAAATTCTGTTTTATTCGCGAGCCCGGCAATGACTGTATGCGCTTCTTTATTCGCAAGCGCACAAACTAAGGCGGACTTTAAAAGCCCTTGAGTTTCAATAATGATGTCATAGGTACTTGCTTGAAGCTGATGCTTAAAGGAAAAAAATTCTTTCCATGATGACAACTTAAAAAGATTCTTTTTCCAGCGACGCAAACCGAATGGAATGATGCGATCTATTCCTCTAAAGTTTTCGTTAGTGAGCAGGGGTCTTAGTAAATTGACGTACCCCTCCTCCATTACCCAATCAATTTGAGCATCAGGCAGTCGAGCACGCAAATCCCAAACAATAGGTAAGTTATGAAGCACATCACCCAATGATGAAAGCTTCACCAATAAGATCTTTGGTCTCAGGGAAACATTTTTTAATATATTGGCAGGTACATCGCTCATGAGAGCATTATCTTATCTTTTCTGAGATACCTGTTTGGATTTAGAACTTAGGTGCGACGCCCCAAGGCAAACCTGCGGCATCCTTAGCATTCATGTTGGGCTGTATGCCAACAGGCAATGGCCATTTAATATCAATCGATGCATCGTTCCATGCAAAACAAGCCTCACTTTGAGGATGATAGTACTCAGTAGTTTTATAAAGAAATTCTGCGTTCTCAGATAACACTAAAAAACCATGTGCTAATTTTTCCGGAATCCACATCTGCTTGTGATTTTCTGCACTTAATTCAACGCCCGCCCATTTTCCATAGGTTGGTGAGTCTGTACGAATATCTACCACAACATCAAATACGCTCCCCGCAACTACTCTCACCAACTTACCTTGAGTGTGCTCCATTTGATAATGCAGTCCTCGCAATGTCCACTGGCGAGAAAAAGAATGGTTATCTTGTACAAACTCAACATTTAGCCCTATAGCTTCTGAAAAATCTTTGGCATTAAATGATTCGGTAAACCAACCGCGTTCATCTCCAAATACTTTTGGCTCCACGATGAACGCATCATGAATAGTTGTTGGGGAAATAGTTAGTTTTGGGCCCATAATTACTTTCTAGACTTTTTCGCCGAGAGTGTAATGAGCTGCGCTGAGGAATTTAATTCATTCAGAATCTTAGCTAAATACTGTCCATAACTATTCTTGCTTAATTCCGAAGCAACCTTTTGAACAGTCTCCGCACTAATCCATCCTTGACGATAGGCAATCTCTTCTGGACATGCCACCATTAAACCTTGTCGCTTTTGAAGAGTTGCAATAAAACCTGCGGCGTCTAATAAAGAATCATGCGTACCAGTATCTAACCAAGCAAATCCTCGCCCCATGATCTCTACACTAAGCTCATTTTTTCAAGGTAGATACGATTAACATCAGTAATTTCTAGCTCCCCGCGTGCACTTGGCTTGATTGAAGAAGCTATATCACACACCTGTTTGTCGTAAAAATATAGGTCCGGTAACTGCATAGTTACTGCGGGGCTTCAAAGGCTTTTCTTCGATTGAAAGGGCTTTGTACTCTTGATCAAATTCAACTACGCTATAACGCTCAGGATCATTTACATAATATGCAAAGACTGTGGCTCCAACCTGTCTGTCATCAGCACTATTTAATTGATCAACTAGTTCGTGACCATAAAAAATATTATCGCCAAGTACTAAGGCGCTGGGGTGATTGCCAACAAAGTTTCTACCAAAAGTAAATGCTTGGGCCAACCCGTCTGGTGAGGGCTGCACACAATATTCAATATTAAGACCCCATTGAGAACCACCACCTAGCAACTCTGAAAAACGAGGTGTGTCATGCGGAGTTGAAATTAATAAGATATCCCGGATACCCGCTAACATCAGAGTCGAAAGCGGGTAATACACCATCGGCTTGTCATAAACCGGCATCAATTGTTTGGATACCGCTTGTGTCACTGGATAAAGACGAGTACCAGAACCGCCAGCCAAGATAATGCCTTTACGATCTCCTGCCATACTATTTAAACCCTTTAGATAAGCTCATTCTTTGTCAATGCTTTTACGTAATCCTCTACAGCAATTGACCATAGCCCGTTAAATGAGTCTAATTTTGACATATCCCCTCGCCGCCCAATTGCTTTACGCAGTTTAGAGTGGTCCATTCGAGAATTCATTGGCCTGGATGCTGGTAAAGGGTATTCAACAGCCAAAATAGGCCTAATACATTCTGGCTTAACCTTAAGCTCAATCCCGTCATCAGACGCAACTCTAGCCACTAAACTAGCCAACCCATACCATGTAGCCTCACCAGCAGGAACAGCATGGTAAATACCAGATATAAATGATTGGATATGGAACGCGCTATCAAGAGTCAAATCTAAACTGACTTTTGCAAGCCAATCAGCACTAGTGGGGACACCAAGTTGGTCATGAATAATTTTCAGCTCTTCGCGCTCTTTTGCTAAACGCAAAATTGTACGAATGAAATTACCCCCATTACCATAAACCCAGCTAGTACGAAATATTGCAAATTGTCCATTTGGGGTATCAGCAAATACCCGCTCGACGGCCTCTTCACCAGCAGCCTTACTCTTCCCATAGACACCCAAAGGATTGCGAGTATCACCTTCCACATAGAAACCATCTTTGCTGCCATCAAAAACACAATCTGTGGAGTAGTGTAATAAGGTAGCGCCATGTAGAACGGCATACCTAGCCATAATTTCAGGGACCTTAGCATTGATAGCATATGCCAAGTCCGCCTCGGATTCGGCTTTATCCACCGCCGTATAAGCTGATGCATTAATAATAAAATTAGGTTTGTTATTGATGAGCAACACTTCTAGCTCTTTGGAATCGCTCACATCACATTCAGCACGACCGACATATTGAATATTGACTACTTTAGGCACAGAAAGGGAATTGAAAAGACTTCTAAAGGCCCTTCCTAATTGCCCATCTTTACCAAAAACCAGAATATTCATAGATTATTAGCTATATTGCTTTTGCAACCAGTCACGATACGTGCCACTGACCACACCCTCAATCCACACTGGATTATCCAAATACCACTGCACCGTTTTTCGAATTCCGGTATCAAAAGTCTTAGCCGGACGCCAACCAAGCTCACGCTCAACTTTACTCGCATCAATTGCATAGCGACGATCATGGCCAGGACGATCTCTAACAAACGTAATTTGCTCGACATAAGAGCGGCCATCCGAGCGAGGCTTCAACTCATTCAATATCAGGCAAATAGCTTTGACGACATCAATGTTCGCCTTCTCGTTCCATCCACCAATGTTATAAGTCTCACCCAACTTTCCACGAGAAAGCACTTCACGAATTGCTGAACAATGGTCGCCCACATATAACCAATCACGAATTTGCTGACCATCGCCATAAATTGGCAAAGGTTTGCCATTGAGTGCATTTAATATCGCCAATGGAATAAGCTTTTCTGGAAAATGATAAGGGCCATAGTTATTAGAACAATTGGTAGTAACTACCGGGAATCCATAAGTATGAAACCATGCACGCACCAAGTGGTCAGACGCTGCCTTGGAAGCAGAATAAGGGCTATTAGGCTCATAGGGGTTGGTTTCGGAGAAGGCAGATGCGCTAGGAGTCAATGAACCGTAAACTTCATCCGTGGAGACATGATGAAAACGAAAGGATTTTTTCATGTCAGCATTAAGATTACTCCAATACTCTCTTGCGCATTCCAATAAATTAAAGGTTCCTACGATATTAGTTTGTATGAATTCTGCTGGGCCATGTATTGAGCGATCTACATGGCTTTCTGCTGCAAAATTCACTATGGCACGTGGTTGATATTCTTGCAATAATTTAGTTACTAAAATCGTGTCACCGATATCTCCATACACAAATTGATGGCGGATATCGTGTTCTAAAGAAGAAAGGGTTGCCAAGTTACCGGCATACGTTAATTTGTCAAGATTAACAATGCCCTCTGCCCTAGGATTAGCAAGCCAATCTAAAACAAAATTACCGCCAATAAAACCAGCGCCACCTGTTACCAAAATCATTAATTTCCCCTATTCAATCCTTTTATTGCCCTTATCTTTTACTTCTCCTTGTACATAGAGCAAACAGAGGCAGCAGCAAAGGAGATAAAAAATATCAAAATTTCAAAATTATGTTTGTAGGAAATTTCAGCAACTAGCCCAAAAGGAATTAGCCCCAAAATTAACCAGACTGCCATGTATCCAAATTGGGCACCATTTTTAATTCCATACCAAAATATACAAGCAAATATTGCAAGCAAAATAATCAGTCCTGGTATGCCAAATGCCAAACCAAAATCGATCCAACCGCTATGCGATTGACTTTCCAATTCATGCTGAATCTGAGCTTGATTCAGTAACTCCAGAAAAGAACGATTGATCGAGCCGTATCCCATGGGATATTGAGCAATTAATTTAATGCCCTGAGTAGCCCAAGCGATTCTTAAATAGGTATTTCCAGCAACCGGAGCACCATCACTATTAACAGGAAATGTTTCAGTAACAACTTTATTCCAATAATTACTGCTATATCGCCAAAAATTATGCTGATCAATCCTGGATGAAATCTTTATATCTTCAATTAGAGTTTCCCAACCCTTGGCAGCGAAATGTGTATGAACTTTCCAACCGCCAAACAAAAGGATTGCCATAAATACCACGGGTATAAACAACGCACCCTTTCTCTCATTTTTGCGGAATAAGGCAGAGTAGATATAAATTAGTAAAAGCAATAAACATAAACCAAGGGATATGGCAACACCATTTTTTGTATTTGCCACAACTGCCGAAATAAGAGCCAGAGCAATCCCTAAAAACCAAAAAAATATGGTGATAAAAGTTTGTTGATCAAATCTTTTTGATGATAAATAGACAAGATTAGCACAAGCAATAGAGATAGAAATCACTCCAAAAAAAGCTGGCGCAAGTTTCTTAAAAACAAATGCCTCAACAAATACAATGGGCAATATAAATGCTCCATTTATATAACTTAAATAAAGATAAGCACTTAAATTAATTGTAGAAACCACAAATAGCGAGATAAAAAAATATGGTCGTAATTGTCCATATAATCTCAAGGAAATACTTAAGGCTATTGCAATTATTGAAACCGTTAGTGATCTAGCCCAGAGGCTAGTTAACTCCTGTCGCTCTATGACAGGGTTGAGCGAAAAAAAACAAAAATGAATTATTGCCCAGACAAAAAGGGATGCAATTAAGGCCAATGGAAGTAAATCTGAAACCCTGCGATTTAGAAAAAAATGGGTCTTGAATATAATTATCAGCGAGCTAATGAGTCCTGAGGCCATCAGTAGATGCCTTAAAGCAATTGTATTTGGAAGCACCCATATAACTAACAGGGCAATTACAGAAATTAAGCAAGCCCAGGAGGAATAATTTAATAAAAAATTTTTATTATGCGTGCTAGTCATATATCTAAAGCCTCTCTTTATTATCTAGATAAAACTTTTCATAGGGGTACTGTTTTTCATCTTCAATTATCTGATTTACTCTTTTATCAAACATGCCTCGATATCCACCCAATAGGGTAGTCTTATATTTTTGGTTTTGAATAAAAGTCACGATTGAACTTAGATGCAGTCCTAATTCCTTTAACGTATCCATCGTCCGCCAAATCAGATTGCATGTTATCAATCAAATCCATATCTGCACTAGGAATTTCTTTTTTATATTTTTTATAAAAGCGCCAATAAAAATCACCATCCTCTTCGCCAAGACCAAGCAATCGCTCATCAAAAAATCCAACCTCAACCAGTTCTTGCTTATCCAAAATGAAATGTGAAAAGCTGCCATTAATTTTGAAAGTGCCAGGGTGGGCAACAATAGCTGCTTCTAAATGGTCAAAAAAGCACCCCCATTTTCTGACTTCAATTCCAAATCGTCATTCAAAATCAAAGCACGACCATGACTTGCAGTTAACGCCCCCCGATTCCATAACTTCGCTAATGACTGAAAGCTTGGAAAGACTTTGGGGAACTGAGATACATATGACAAGATATTCGAGCGGTAAGCCTCATCAAATGCCCCTTTGACTGGACCATTGATCATGACAATGACCTCAATATCTGGGCGTTGACCTTTAATTTGAGAAAGTAGCGGCACCAAAAAGGCATCGAATCGTTTGTCAAATGTAGTGATGACTACTGAATATGGCTCTAAAAGCTCTGGCATAAAAATAAATTAGTATTAAGGCATGAGAAGTCTACGAATTTCAACCGCCGGATGCCCCAGTGATTACTCACATGGCTTGCTCCCAATTATCGCTCAAAACCTTGGTTATCAACTAATTTGGGTCAGCCCATCACAAGCAGATTTGCTCATATTGGGGCCTTTTATCAAACCAAACTCCAAGAAATTAAAGTGGTGCCCCAAAGCATTACGCCCCATGGTTAGCTCAATTCTGAATTTAACCCCAACTAGGCAAGTATCCCCCCTTAGGGTTTTCCATAGCGCCGAAAATCTTCGCCATGACTTCGTTCCGGCTGATTACAGCATTTCTTTTGACCTAAATATCACGTTACCAACTCATTTCCGCCTGCCTTACTGGATGGAAATGATTGATTGGTCTCATGAAGGCATCACCGGCAACCAAAACCCACGTTATGGGCAACTGATGAGCATCGAACGTCTCATGCAACCGCTGGGCACTCATTATCTAGAAAAGCCGAAGGCTGCAGCATTCTTGAGCTCACACATCCGTGAACCACGTAAGACATTATTTGACGCCGTGCAAAAAGTGATTCCAGTTAGGGGCTTTGGCGCGTTCTTTAATCAGGATATTAAAAATCATCATTTGAGTGGATTTTTAAAACAAGAGGTTTTGCAAGACTTTGGCTTTAATCTATGTCCAGAAAATGGCATGTATCCAGGCTACTACACAGAGAAAATTCCAGAAGCATTTTTTGCAGATTGTTTACCGATCACCTGGACAGATGAAAACGTTCGAGTGGACTTTAATCCCGATGCCTTCATCAATTTAGCGCCGATGTCTTGGTGCAATTTTTCCCTCTTTCAAGAAATTGTCCAAAATTCTCGGTTATTGGAAGGCTACGCCTCTCAAGCCCTTTTACTCGAATCACCCAGCATCCTACCTTTTAGGGATTTTGTAAAAGGCGTTTTGGAAGATGCTAGCTCGTAGGCAATGAAGATCGGATTCCACACTAATGGCTTATCACTCAGGGGCACTGAGATTGCTCTCTATGACTACGCATATCAAAATCAACAAATTCTAGGCAATGAATCCGTTATCTTTTATCGGCAAAACAATCTTGTAAATCAAGCGGTTCATGAAAAGTTTTCCAAGCAATTTAAGCTTAATCCCTATAATGGCCAAGCAGAGTTAAATCACCTTGTTGAGCAAGAAAAAGTTGATTTAACTTACTTTATTAAGTCAGGCGAGCGGGATGACGCAATTTGCGAAAGCTCTCCAACCTTGATTCATGCTGTATTCCCTACAAAACCAGAAGAATTCCATGGGGATAAATACGCTTTTGTTTCACAATATCTTTCTAAGGAATACTCCAACTATCAAATTCCATATGTGCCTCACATGATTGAATTACCAGAAGTAAAGGAGGATCTACGTTCTGAATTAAGCATTCCTGAAAATGCTACTGTACTGGGATGGTACGGGGGGTCCGATAGCTTTAACCTGGATTTTGTAAAATCTGAAGTACTGAAGGCTGTCCAAAGTCGATCTGATCTTTACTTTCTATTTATGAATTTGGAGCTTTTTGCACATCACGATAGACTCTTATTTTTACCGGGTAATTCAGACCTCATTTATAAGGTCAAGTTTATAAATACCTGTGATGGCATGCTACATGCAAGGGGAATTGGTGAGAGTTTTGGCCTAGCCTGTGGCGAATTTTCCATCAAAGGAAAGCCAGTAATTACTTATGCATTATCGCCTCAACGCAGTCATATTGAAATATTGGGTAATAAGGCCATCCTATATAGAGGCAAGAAAGACCTTGCGACCATTTTTCAAAACTTTAATCGAAAAATACAAACTGAAAAAAACTGGGATGCGTATTCAAAAAACTTTTCATCAAAAGAAGTGATGCGCAAGTTTGAAGAAGTTTTCATTCACGGAAAAAATTTATCTGATATAGAAATATCTCCCCTCGATCGCGTAGTCATTCAGAAATATCGCTTTGAACGTAAGCTACGTAACCTAAAGAAAAAACTCTACCTCTAACTCAGACTTGAAAATTTATCTTGGAAACCAAGGATTTTTAGAAAACCAACGGTCAACTGTGCGCAAAATCGATCGTTTTGCCTTAGCCCAGCCACGAATTGGCAACCTTCCCGGCCTATCTGCAATGGTCGTCTGAACACCAGTAATATCCACTGGGTAAGGACGTATTGCTACAAACTCTAGGTGATGTTTTTGGCGGTGTTCTAAAAAGTGATCTAGCGGTTCATAAATATCTTCAGAAGCTTCAATAAGAATTTTGGCAGCGCCGGGCTTCAGCAGATAGGCGGTTGCGCCCACGGCATCACCAATATTTCTCACTAAAGCAAAGCCCCCATTACTCTGTATTTCCATTTGAGGAACGTTATTTAAACCTTGCAGCCTTACAGCATCCCAACCAGGACTTTCATTCATTAGAAAATGAACGGCATCCTCAAAATGGGGGAGTAAGCAAAAATCATCCTCAAAAATAATTGTCGAAACATTTTTATTAACACACTCTTGCCAAGCTTTTTTATGAGATAAAAAACAGCCAAGCTCATTGGGGGTTAATTCAAATCCTAACAAGCTCTTTACCTTTTCAGGCTTGTATTCGACTGGAGTACTGGTTAAAGCAGAGCCCCGAACAGCATCTAAAAAATGCCACTGAAATTTTGTTTTATCCAATTCCGCTCTAACCTTTTCTTGGCGAGCATCTGAACCAGCTAAAGAAATCACAACAACTTGAATATCAGACATTAAATGTAACTCTGTATGTAACGTAAAAATCTTTTTAGTCGTCTTAAGAGAAGAGATGGGAACGATTTACGATCACCTTCAGCGTTCAAATGAGATTCCCAATTTGACTGATAGAGAATGCCTAAATAATTAGACTTCAGATTCTCCTCAGTCTCTCCGAGGCGCTTGAGCACATAATATTGCCAATCATAGTGGTACACCCTAAACAGCGGCTCAATTGCGATGAGCGGGATAGCTTGGTATTTGAGTAAAGCTTCACCATAAATGAGTGTTTCGGGGTAATCGGGCGTAACCAAATCCCAAAGAGAAATCTCCTTGGGATTTAAATATTCCCGATCAAGCGATTCCCAAACCTTTGCAGACCAAATAAATGGAGCAGGAGCGCAATAAAACTCTGGACCCAATCTATCAAATAGTTTCTGAACGCGTTGTGCTTCAGCGCGTAAGTTGAGCTCAACTTTTTTTTCTCCACGATTGCGCGCTAGTTGGAAAAATTCTTTATTTTGATGAAGCACAGTAAAGACTTCACCATTTGCATTCATAAAATCGGAACGATTAAACGGACGAATGAATACGCAGTCTGAGTCTAAACATAGATAATTTTCTGCGAAGCCTAATCGCCAAAATTCGGACTTGATAATTGCCTGAGATAAACCACCGGCCATAGCCTGATACTTCACCATTGATGATCGTGGGTTTGCCGCTACGATTTCTTCATCAGCTACCCACTCGTAATTACCGTGTCCTCCAAAAGTTTCTATTAATAACTCTTTATCAGCAATAGGGGTGGAAATATAAAAAGGTAAATGGTCTCCATTAAATTGATCAATGGAAATCAATAATCTTTTGAGGCGCAGAAAGTCATTGCGGTAGGACTTGCAATAGAGAACAAAGTCTTTCAATGGTCTCCCTAGTGTTTATATTTAATTTCAGTCAGAATCTGCTCTACTGCTTGGTCAACTCCTAGAGGAAGCCACTTCGGCTCTATGAGCCTTTGCTCCTGCCAGTCTAACCAAATTCTCTCAAGAGCCATTTCAATACCAATATTATCGCCTTCATGACTTAAATACCCGCCTCTCATTGACAGCATTTCATCCAACTGAGAATTGCGGTGTGTAATTGCCCAAATTGGACGCCCCGTCCATAGATATTCATAGAACTTGGAGGGAATGTATTCAGCGCACCACTCATTATTACCATGCAACAAAATTAATACATCTGCCTCTTGCATCTTTTCAACTACTCTTTCGCGCCCAGACTTGCCACTAGCTGGATCCATCTCAAGACGGCCATGGGCAATCAATACATCTTGATACCCCAACTTCGTAATGGCGTCTACTGTTAACGAATCAAGCGCAGCACCATATACATGCACTCGAATTTTTTCGCGCGCCTCGGGATACTTTTTAAATAGCCCCTGTAATGCATTCAAAATGGTAGAAAGCGATCGATCTTTAGCCAAAGAACCAGAGTGCGAAAGATTTAATGTATCGGTGTAAAGATGTCTCTTAGCAGCACTTAACCCACCCGGCGGTTCGGCCCCAGGAAGAACCATGAAGCCTTGTGCGCTACCTGTGCTATTGAGATTAGGATTGCGTGCTTTTGCAAAATGTACTGCGCCATCAGTAAACCACCACGCAAAATCAGCATAACGAATAATTTGCCTCTCCAAATAATGCCTAAATCGGGCATCACGTTGCTTGGGCATTTCTGAGCCTTCATCAATTGGACTTTTACGAATAACTAAAGGATCGTGAATCTCTACTATCCATGAAATTCCCGTAGCCTTTTTTAACCATAAACCAGCTAAATGCGCAGACCAAGCGCCGCCCGTGGAATACACCATATCAATTTTGCCAGCACAAATTAACTTATAGCCATGTATAAATGCTGGAATAGACCAAGACCACTGACTTGAATATCCCAAACACAGTTTCTCCAAGCCAATTAGCGGGGCCAATAAAATTGAAACGGTTCTAGTTAAAAGCTTGTAGATGAATCCTCGTCCGTATTGATTAGCAATCCAATGACGAAAGTCAAAACGGAAAGCGGCGGGACCCCAAGCCAAAAATTGGTTGTGAGGGAAACGCTGATCCTTGATGCCTGTGATAGCGCTAAAGACCGTGGGTTTAATGCCGGCTTCTAATAAATAAGGGATCTTATCGGTGATGGTTTGGCTTGACGCGCGTCCATCCATATTAAAACCATGCGACAGAATTAACCATCGATTCCGAGTTACTTTATCTGTCGACATGGCAGCGAGAAATGGATTAGTTACCCGCAACTATAGACATCACAGCCATACGAACAGCAATCCCAAAGGTAACTTGATTCAAGATAACTGATTGTGGACCATCAGCTACAGCAGAATCAATCTCAATACCTCGATTCATTGGACCAGGGTGCATCACAATCGCATCTGAGTTTGCCAAGGCCAAACGGTTAGGAGTTAAACCATATTGCTTAAAGAATGCTTCGCCTTCAGGAACCTGACCTGCTTCCATGCGCTCTTTTTGAATGCGCAAGGTCATTACAACATCCACATCCTTTAAGCCCTCTTCCATGGTATGAAAAACCTTCACACCCAGCATATCTAAATCGCTTGATAATAAGCTTTCTGGGCCAATAGCTCTAATATCCTCACATCCTAATGTGCTCAGAGCATGAATATTGGATTTAGCAACGCGACTATTCACAATGTCTCCCACTATCGCCACCTTCAAGCCTTTGAAGTTTTGCTTGAAATGCCGCATGGTGTACATATCCAATAAGCCTTGAGTGGGATGTTGATGGCTGCCATCACCTGCGTTTACTACGTGCACATGTGCTGGCACATGACTGGCAATTTCAATGGGCGCTCTAGAGACACTATGACGAACAACAAATATGTCTGCTTGCATTGCCACTAAGTTATCAATCGTATCCAAAAGGCTTTCACCTTTAGCGGTAGATGATGTAGATATATCTAAATTAATCACATCAGCCGATAGACGCTTAGCTGCTATCTCGAAGGTAGTTCTAGTTCGAGTGGAATTCTCAAAGAAAAGATTGAAAACACTTTTACCTCGAAGTAAAGGCACCTTCTTCACTTCTCGGGAAGGATCTGTTACGCTGACAAATTGCTGAGCGGTATCCAAAATATGAAGAATTTGTTCCTTAGGGAGTCCTTCAAGCGTTAAAAGGTGCGTTAACTCTCCAGCCGAATTAAATTGATTTACTAGCTGACTCATTATTCACGTTCCTCTAACTGAAAGCTGAACTTACCAGCAGCATCTTTTTCTAAAACAAGAATTTGATTCTCTGGAACCTCTACTCGCTCGCCTGCAAAATTCGCCGATACAGGTAATTCACGATTTCCTCGATCAGCCAAGACCATTAACTCCACTTGTGCAGGTCTACCAAAATCGAATAACTCATTTAGAGCTGCTCGAACCGTTCTACCCGTTAAGAGAACATCATCAATCAAAATAACATTAGCGCCGTTGACGTCAAAAGGTAAATGTGTAGTCATTGTGCTGGCAGTACGCAAAGCAGTCATACCTTTTTCGGCATAATCATCTCGATGAAAGGCTACATTAATAATTCCAAAATGTGAAAGTTTGAGATCGCGAGCTAGCCGTTCCGCAACCCATGCTCCTCCCATAGCAAGCCCAGCTAGCTCAAAAGAGCCCTCATGCAATCTCTTGCGAAGATTCTCTACTAATTTTTCGTACAACTGTTCAGCATTCATTCTCTGCTCTTGGCTCTAAGAAATTTCAATTTTTAATAAATTATTTAATTTGCAGTCTTAATATTTTGTTCTGCAAAAAATTGGTCCAAAATGGTTGCTGCAGAATGCGCATCTAGATTGTCATGCATGTCTGCATTCCCTTCTAAAACAACTGAAGAATAACGCTCATCCACCCAGTGCACTGGCAAATGAAAACGGCCATGAAGCTGATTCCCGAAACGAACCGCCTTAGCAGTCATTTCATGGGGAGCACCATCTGGATGAATTGGTCTACCAACCACCAATTGATCTGGTTGCCACTCTTTTAATATGGATTCAATTTCTTTAAAAAGAGCATCGCTACTAGGTGCGGCAATCGTCTTCAATGCCTGCCCCACTCTAGTCATTGAGTTTCCAACTGCAACACCCACCCTGCGAGCACCATAATCAAATGCCATCATAGTTAATGACTTATGCATGCCCAACCTCACCAGATAGGTCAGACAAGTCAAAACCAAGATGACTGATAGCCCTTTCATAGCGTTGACTGAATGGGGTCTTAAAAATGATGTCGCTCATTTGTTCCCGCGCAAGCGGAACATTCATCCAGCCATTGTGTGTAATTTCCTCCTCAAGCTGACCAGCACCCCAACCTGCGTAACCCAGGGTCATTAAAAAATGTTTTGGGCCACTTCCTATTGAGACTGCTTCAAGCACATCTTTGGATGCAGTCATCGTCAGACCGCCTGGAATAATCAGGGAAGAGCTATAAGAGGTGCCAGGCTCTGTTTCATGCAAAACAAAACCACGCTCAATCTGTACAGGACCACCAAAATAGACTGGTTGCTTTAATGATGGAGCAATTTCTAACTTGAGCTCAATCTTCTCAAAAAGTGTCTCAAGATCCACTTCAGTGGGCCTATTAACCACCAAACCCATTGCACCTCTCTCGGTATGCTCAAAAAGATAAATTAAGGATCCTGCAAAATTGGGGTCAACCATTCCAGGCATGGCCACCAGAAACTGGTTAGCAAGATGATCTGCCGACATAGAAATTGATGACTCGGATGCAGAAGCTAGTTCTGAAGCAGGAGGTGCTTTTTTAGCCGTGGTCATGGCATCTATTTTACAGAATATCTAGATTTTTCCGGTAATCCAGTAGGCAAAAAGGCCAACAATTTCATGAGTGAGGATCTTCCAGTTGCTTGCGCCATCCAATAAATCAAACATCGTCCATTGAAGACTATTCGCAGTTTGATAGTCCACGGGCATAGGGAGAACATCTAATCCTTGTTTTTTGAATATTTTTATCGAACGATACATATGACTTGCAGAGGTAATCAATAACCATGGCTTTAATTGTCCAGATTCCTCTTTTGACCCAAATTCCAGAATCATCGGTTTTGAATAAAGGACGTTTTCATAGGTATTTCGAGAGCGGTTCTCATAATGCGCCAATTCCTCACCCAAGCCCTGCTCTTGAATTAACCGCCGAAATGCGTCTGCCTCTGCAATTCCTGTTGGGCTAATGAGGCCTGATAAGCCGCTAAACACGAACGGAAGATTTGGGTTTTTGCGAATCATTTCTAAAGCTTTGGTAATTCTCTCTGCAGAAGACCTCAAAGAAACCTCATTACGGTCAACAATAATTTCGCCGCCCTCTATTGAGCCTCCCAAGACAATAATTCCCCCAAGATCTTTATTCGACACTATAGAAATTTCTGTCTTTGGCGCAGAATTTTCAAGTGCCCGAAGAAAAAATTCTGAAACAGGTAACCAACCAATCAATGCAAAATCTAGCAAAGCTAATACTAAAAATCTCTTGCAAAGATACATTTTTCGCAAAGATAAAAAAAATAGTGCTAGTAAGACAAAGATCAGGGCCCAATTAAGAGGCTCAATACAAAATTGCACTACTTTCGACAAAATAAAAAAATTCGTATCCATATTTCCTCAGGATCTTAACTGTTAACACTAATCCGCCCTCTGCATTCTCCTTAAATAAGCCCTAATATAGGGGTTATGCAAAAAGCTCTCGTTTGGCTCCGCCGTGATCTCCGCCTGTATGACCATGCAGCACTTCATCATGCCCTTCAAGAAAGTGAGCAAGTTTGGCTTGCCTTTATCTTTGATACCGATATCCTTAAGCCACTACTGAAAGGCGAACTAAATGCAGAAGGTTTGAAGCATGATCCGTCGAGTGGACTTCATTTGGCAAGGCTTAAAACAATAAATCAGGAGCTCCAGAAACAAGGAGGGGGTCTTATTGTTCGCTTTGGCAGGCCTACCGAGTGTGCATCCCCTCAAATTGCTAAAGAACTAGGTGTAGAAACAGTTTTTACCAATCATGACTATAAGCCTTCAGCAATAGAAAGGGATGCAACGGTTAAGACCTCCCCCGAAGAGTTGGGCATTCATTTTGAGAGCTTTAAAGATCAGGTGATTTTTGAGAAGAAGGAAATTCTCACTAATTCCAATACCGTCTTTTCTATCTTTACCCCCTACAAAAATAATTGGCTCAAAACTCTCCAAGAAAAAGATCTAGCTGCATACGAATGCAATCCTAAGCCAGGACAATTAGCAGCCATTCCCAAAAAAGTTCATCAAGCATTTCCCTCGCTCGAATCTATGGGCTTTTGCGCTACTGGCATTGAGACTTATTTGCCTCCTGGTTCTGAAGGTGGTCAAGCCTTTTTGGAGGATTTTCTGTCACGCATTGATCAATACCAAATTGGCAGGGATTTCCCTGCGACTAAAGGTGTCAGCTATCTATCTACCCACTTACGCTTTGGAATGTTATCTATCAGAGGATTAGTACGAGATGCTCATTGCCGAATGTTGGCTGGCAGCATGGGCGCAACTATTTGGTTAAGCGCACTGATATGGCGAGATTTCTATTTCATGATTCTTGCTAATCATCCACGACTAGCTAGTGGAGTATCGTTTAAACCAGACTATGGCAATATTGTTTGGGAATCCGGCACCAATGCCAAAAAACTGTTTAGTGCCTGGCGTAAAGGTCAAACCGGCTATCCCTTGGTTGATGCGGCTATGCACCAACTAAACCAAAGTGGTTATATGCATAACCGCTTACGCATGGTGGTTGCTAGTTTTTTAACTAAAGATCTCGGTATTGACTGGCGTTGGGGCGAGGCTTATTTTGCCGAACATTTAAACGACTTTGAATTATCTTCTAATAATGGAGGGTGGCAATGGGCCTCTTCATCTGGATGCGATGCGCAACCGTATTTCCGGATCTTCAATCCCATTACCCAATCAGAAAAGTTTGACTCTGACGGAAAGTTCATTCGGCGCTACTTACTTCATCTAGAAAAATTATCAAAAAATCGATCCATGCTCCTTGGAAGGCTGGGCATATTGAACTTGAGGCAGCCGGCGTTACGCTTGGTCGAGACTACCCACTTCCTGTGGTGGATCATGATGATGCGCGTAAAAATACCTTGGTACGCTATAGCGTCGTTAAGAAAGTTGCGTAACCAACAGATGCTTCCAACTAAATTACAAGGTAACTACAGATCCGATTTAATATAGGGTATGAGTAAGATCTATGCGGTAGGGGATGTGCAAGGATGCGCTCCCTCACTTAAATCCCTCCTAAAGAAGCTCCCCAAAAAATCAAAAATGATTTTTTTTGGTGATTTAGTCAATCGTGGGCCAGACTCGCTAGGCGCTTTACGTCAACTTAAATCCCTTCAAGAAGCGGGTCGTGCCGAATGCATTCTTGGAAATCATGACCTCCATCTTCTTGCAATAGACGCTGGCCTTCGCAAGACTAAGGGTCTGGATACCATTGAACCAATACTTTCTGCGCCCGATAGAAAAGAACTTATTCATTGGGTACGTAATCGACCTTTAGCACTGAGTAATGGTAACGTCTTGGCTGTTCATGCAGGCGCTCTACCCCAATGGGACCTTCAGCAAACAATTGAGTGCGCCCAAGAAGTTGAAAAAGCATTACGCGGAAAATCTTACAAAGAGTTTCTTGCGAATGTGTACGGCAATACTCCCAATCAGTGGAAAAACTCACTCAAAGGAAATGAACGTTTACGAGTCATCACAAACGCATTAACCAGAATACGTTTTTGCACCCCGACTGGACATATGGAGTTTGATAGTAAAGAGGGTCTAGAACAAGGTCCCAAAGGCTATATTCCATGGTTCAAAGTCCCCAGCAGAAAAACTCAGGATATTTTGACTTATTTTGGACACTGGTCTACCTTAGGCTTGTTGCGCCAACATAATGTAGTCGGATTAGATACTGGCTGCGTTTGGGGTGGAAAATTAACTGCGCTTGAGATATCCAGTTCCAATAAAGACTCCAAACGACTTGAGCTTATTCAAGTGAGCGGCTATGACCACCCACTTCGCATGTAAGCTACGATTTCTTAAAGCTTTTTAAATGAATTCTGGGCGGCAGTAACAATAACCTTTATCACTGTGTTGTCATGCGCTATGGAAGTAAATCCAGCCTCATAAGCAGAAGGCGCAAAATAAACGCCCTCATCCAACATGAGATGAAAGAATTTCTTAAATGCCTCAATATTGGTTTGAGTAACCGCCTCGTAAGAAGTGGGTATTTTGTCAGTAAAGTAAAAACCGAACATGCCACCAACACTATCTACTGAAAATGGTATTCCTGCCTCATCAGCGGCTTGTTTTAAACCGGCCATCAATTTATCCGTTTGGCCAGATAAGCATTCATAAAAACCTTCACGAGAAATAATCTCGAGAGTCTTTAAACCTGCAGCCACTGCTACTGGGTTACCGGATAGAGTCCCAGCTTGATAGACGTTTCCTAGCGGAGCCAGCTTAAACATGATTTCTTTCTTGCCACCAAAAGCGGCCATGGGCATACCACCCCCCATCACCTTACCTAGACAAGTCAGGTCCGGAGTAATGCCTTGTAAAGATTGAGCACCACCTAAAGCAACCCTAAAGCCCGTCATTACTTCGTCATAAATTAGAACACTACCATACTTGCTTGTCAGATTACGAATGGCCGCTAAAAACTCTTTTGACGGCTTAATCAAATTCATATTGCCAGCAATTGGCTCTATGATGACTGCAGCAATCTGGTCGCCCTGATTTTTGAAGACTTCTTCAATGGCTGCCACGTCGTTATATGGCAAGACTAAAGTATGTTTCACTAAATCCTGAGGAACGCCACCCGATGATGGTGCATTTTGGGTAGAGTCAGCAAACGTTAATAATCCCGAACCAGCCTTGACCAAGAGACTATCGGCATGTCCGTGATAGCAGCCCTCAAATTTAATAATTAAATCGCGACCTGTATAACCCCTTGCTAAGCGCAAGGCACTCATTGTTGCTTCTGTTCCACTAGATACCATACGCACTTGCTCAACGCTTGGCATTAAAGCGCATACACGTTCAGCTAACTCAATCTCCCCTTTCGTAGGAGCGCCATAACTAAAACTGGTTTCAGCGGCCTGCTGCACAGCTGCCACTACTTCTGGATTGGCATGTCCGACAATCATCGGGCCCCATGACATAATTAAATCAATATAATGTTGATCGTTGGCATCCCAAAAATAAGCGCCTTTGGCTTTCGAGACAAAACGGGGAATTCCGCCCACTTGACGAAACGCACGCACTGGAGAATTCACACCCCCAGGAATCGTCTTTTGTGCGCGACTGAATAAAACTTCGTTCTGATCTACTTTAGTCATCATTGTTTTCGAATTAAATCGCCATCATTTCAAAATCTTCTTTACGTGCCCCACACTCCGGACAAGTCCAATTCATCGGCACATCCTGCCATAAAGTTCCTGGCGCAATCCCCTCATCAGACAAACCAGCAGCTTCGTCATACACCCAGCCGCAAATCAAGCACATATAAGTTTTAAATTCCATCGCCTTACTCGCTCCGCTAATCTTTCGCTTTTCTAAGCTCTTGGTTTATTTTAAGGTTTTATTACTATCTTGATTTGCATTAACTTGGACGTTTAACATGCATTTCAAATTTAAATAAACGGCACTCTAGAGGACCATTAAATAAAGGTGTCCGCTTGGATTCTTTAATCCGCAACTGACCTGGAAGCGCCATATCTGCAGTGAGAACAAATATATTCCACCCGCCGAAATCATCTTTGAGGTGTTGTCCAAACTGGCGCAAAAACTCCACAAATTTCGGATCTTGCTCTTCCTGGGTTTGGAGTTTTTTCAGAGATTCACGGCTAGAACGCTTAGCACTCTGACGACCAGTTTCCAGATTTAACTCATAACGACTATCAGGCTCTTCCGCATCCTCAGAACGTGTATCGCGATCCTGACCACGGCCACCTTTGATAACCAAACGTTCGCCATAAGGTGGATTTAATAACATGACGCCAGCACGGGTATTGTCTGGAGGCTTTGCAGCCAAAGCATCAATCTGCCTTACTACCGGCTGATCGGGCAATTGAGCCCTTTGCCAGTTACCCTTAAACATCGATACCAATTTCTCGTTAATGTCGCCCCCAGTGATTTTCAACGAATCAACGCTAGGGAATTGCTTACGTTTTTCTAACATCAAAGCCAGAGCAGCCTCTTTTAAATCCACCCAACGATTTTTCTCGGCTACTTCGTTATACGGCTTGAGTCTCTGAAATCCAAATCCATGAGCAGAGGTGACTAAAGGACGGTACGCTAGTCGACTCGGTTTAGCATCATCTCCATACATTCCCGCACGAATCGCCCCAGGCGGAATAGCCAAAGCCATCTGTGCAGCCTCAATCAAAAAAGTACCACTACCGCACATAGGATCAAATAAAGATTGCCCTGGCGCCCAAGAAGTAATAGCTAAAATGCCAGCAGCTAAATTTTCCTTCAACGGTGCATCGCCTTTTTCATCGCGCCAGCCGCGTTTAAATAATGCCTCACCCGAGGTATCCAAATAAATCGTCACCTGAGTTGCCGTCAAATGTGCCTGCACTCTTACATCTGGAAAGGCGGTATCAATACTAGGACGATCGCCAGTAACATCCCGCAAGCGATCAACAATAGCATCCTTAATTTTAAGAGTTGCAAAATTCAAACTTTTCAAAGGCGAGCGGTGTGCAGTGACATCAACTCGTAATATTTGTTTGAAAGTAAACCACTCCTCCCAAGATAAACCACTAGCTAATTTATACAGATCTTCCTCTTGCCTATAGGGTGCCTGTGCCATTTGTAACAATACTCGACTTGCAATGCGGGAATGTAAGTTCAGCGCCATAGCCGCTGATATCGGAGCAGCCAACCTAATACCACCAGTAGGGCTAGCAGTAGGTGTCGGGTCAATTACCCACGCCCCTAATGCCTTACATTCTGGGCGCGCAGCTATCTTAGCCAACTCTTGGGCAAGAGAAACCTCTAAACCACCCGGACAAACAACAAAAAATCTCATAGAGCCAACAGTCTTATCAAAAAATAAAAATAGCGTTCAGTATTTACGGTTTAAAGAGCACCAAGGCCACAATCACCACGAGCAAGATGACGGGGACCTCGTTAAACCAACGAAACCAAACCCCAGAACGCTGATTTGCTCCATTGCGAAACTTCTTAAGCAAGCTTAAACAAGCATGGTGGTAGCCAATTATCAAGATTACAAAGAATAATTTAGCGTGCATCCAGACATCGCGAGCGCCAATGCCGAAATAGAGCCATAACGTCAATCCCAGTAAAACTGCTGGAATAGCCAAAATAATCATAAACCGAAATAGACGGTCAGCCATACCAAGCAGACGAGAATATGCCTCATTATTTTGCTCTTCAGCCAAGTTCACAAAAATTCTAGGCAAGTAAAACAAACCTGCAAACCATGAAGTAATGAATACGATGTGAAAAGTTTTGACCCAAAGGTAGGCATTGCTCATATTAGATTTACTTTATTTAAATTAGGTACGGATCTCGCCATGACCCATGACTACATATTTCAGAGAGGTCAAACCGTCAAGGCCAACAGGACCGCGCGCATGCAGTTTGTCATTTGAAATGCCAATCTCTGCTCCCAAGCCATATTCAAAACCATCAGCAAATCGGGTGCTTGCGTTCACCATCACACTAGCGCTATCGACCTCACGTAAGAAGCGAGCAGCATGCGCCTCATTATTGGTAATGATCGCATCGGTATGCTTGCTACCATATTGCTCAATATGATTCATAGCCTCATCGATATTAGCAACCGTCTTAATCGATAGAATGGGAGCCAAGTATTCGGTCTGCCAGTCCTCTTCTTTGGCATCAACCAAATTCTGGAAACCATGTGACTCAAGCGTTCTACGGGTTAATGCATCAACTCTTAACTCAACGCCTTTATCTTGATAAATCTTACAAAGGGTTGGCAATACTTTATGGGCAATATCCTGATTTACCAATAATGTCTCCATTGCATTGCAGGGGGCATATCGTTGCGTCTTGGCGTTATCACATACCTTTACCGCCATAGCAACATCGGCATCAGCATCAATATAGGTATGGCAAATACCATCCAAATGCTTAATCATCGGAACACGTGCCTCAACCATCAAGCGGGCAATTAAGCTTTTGCCACCCCTTGGAACGATCACATCAATGTATTGGGTCATAGTGATCATTTCACCAACAGCACTTCGATCGGTAGTGGTCACTACTTGGACCGCATCTTTAGGCAAATCAGCTGCAGCCAAACCTTCTTGAATAATCTTGGCCAACAACGTATTTGAATCAATCGCCTCGGAGCCACCACGCAAAATCACAGCATTACCAGACTTCAAGCACAATGCAGCCGCATCAATCGTCACGTTCGGGCGAGATTCATAAATAATGCCGATTACTCCTAGTGGTACACGTATCTGTCCGAGCTCAATACCAGACGCCTGTTTCTTTAATGCAGCAATTGATCCGATCGGATCTTCCAATGAAACAATTTGCTCTAAACCCAAAGCTATTGTTTCAATGGTTTTAGATGTCATCGTGAGGCGATCAATAAAAGCCGCATCCTGACCATTAGTCTTGGCTCGCTCCACATCTACTTGATTCACTTTCTGAATCTCACTAGCCTGCTGACGTACAGCAGCAGCAATATGCAACAAGGCTTGGTTCTTTTGCTCGTTTGAGGCGCGCGCCATTGCACGCGAAGCAACACGTGCTCGCTTGCCAATGTCTTGCATCATTTCTTGAATGGATGAACTCATTTCTTACGCTCTAATTACCTTCTACAACACCCGAATACAAATCTATCCCACATACTTATTAACGCAGTAAATTTCCGACTAAACGTAAACCATCCCAAGGGTCTGCTGGCAAATCTGCCGCATGTAATCCTTTAACCTGACGATCTAACCCCGCGGCAACCTGCATCGCTCTGCGCAACTTCAGTGGCTGAACCCTTCTTATGGCCGCTGGATATAAACGCTCTTTATTTCCCCAAATCCGATTAGCGCGCATTAAATTCTGCACAGACTCACCCGCATCGCTTGCCGCCTTTAATTTAGATAGTATCCGAAGCTCCTCGGTTACGCTCCACAGAATCAATACCAAAGGTTCGCCCTCACCCTTTAAACCATCCAACATTCGATTTAGACGAGCTAGGTCACCAGCGAGCATTGCTTCAGTGAGCTCAAAAACGTTATAGCGTGCCACTTTCAAAATTGAAGAACGAATCTGCTCCTCGGTCAATTTTCCCACGGGATACAGCAAGCCAAACTTCAAAATTTCTTGGTGGGCTGCAATGAGATTACCCTCGACCTGTTCGGCAATAAATTCAAGTGCACGTTGACCCTCTGGTCCACTCTCCACCTCTTGATCTTGGCGTTTAAGGCGCCCAGCAATCCATTGAGGTAAGTGGCTGCGATCTAAGGAATCAATCTGAATCGCCATGCCTGCATCATCTAAAGCGCTAAACCATGCTGACGTCTTAGTTTTGCCATCCAAGCGAGGCAATACGGTACAAACAACCGTATCTGGACCATCTGACCCGACAGACTGCGATGCAATTTGAGTTGCGAACTGTTTGAGCGCATCTGCCCCGTCTCGACCCGGCTTACCCGTTGGAATGCGTAACTCGATCCAACGCTTATCGCCAAATAGGGACATAGTCTGTCCTGCATTTAACAGCGCGCTCCAATCAAATCCACGCTCCTGCAACAACACTTCACGCTCAGTAAAGTTTTGCTTTTTAGCTGCGGCTCGCAATTGATCCACAGCTTCCATCATCAGCAGTGGTTCATCGCCAGAAAATATATACAGCGGCGACATCACCCCACCAGAACTCAATGACTTCAGGTGCACTAGCAAGGCATCTACTTTGACCATGCCTTTTTAGCCTCTAGAATGATTTTGTTTGTGGCGCTCTTGGAGGAGCGGCTACACGACGTAAAATTTGAATAGCCAAATCTTTGCGCATTAAAGTGAGGAACTGCTGGATTTGGACATCAGTTATCAAAACAGTGGAAACCGTAAAGTCCATATCCCGAGCCATATAAATCTCGGCTTCAGGTACTATTTCAGCTCCTGCCAAATCGTATGCTCTAAAGCCCACACGAATATTCAGACGATATGCAGATACTTGACCGTTAGAGTTGTAAGCCAATATCTCGCGACCATTAATGTCATTGGTAATTTCTAATATTAGGTCTGCATCTTTTGGATTAATTGTTACCTGAGCATCAGTGCCTGTCAAAATCGCTGTTTGCAAATTTGCCCTCAAAGGGGGAGAAGGGTTACCCGTAATTGCAATCACCTTAAAAGGCAAATCCGCCATACCTCTTAAGCGAAAGCCGCAAGCAATCAAACCACCCAAAGGGGCGGTAGCAATAAAACCCATTATTGAACGTCTTAGGTAATTTGCGCTCATCGCTTTATTTTCTATAAAAGGGTTAGGCAACAATATTTACTAGGCGACCGGGCACCACAATTACCTTCTTCGGTACATTGCCATTTAAAGCTTTTTGCGCTGGCTCGCTTTGTAAAGCTAAGACCTCAATTTGTTCTTTGCTAGCTTCAGCTGGTACCCGAATATCACCTCGCAACTTACCATTGATCTGCAGCATTAAGGTGATTTCTGTCTGAACCAATGCTGCTTCATCTACGGATGGCCATGGAGCATCCAGCAATGGTCCAAAGCTCTTGTCATAGCCAACCTCTTTCCACAAGACGTGAGTCAAATGCGGTACAACTGGATAAAGAATACGCAACAAGATACTTAAACACTCACGCAGGACTGGCGCACTGATAACGGGATTCTGATCCAGTTTGATTGGCTCAAGAATATTTAGCATTTTCATTGCTGCAGAAACCACCGTGTTATATTGGCGACGCTGATAGTCAAAATTGGCTTGCTTAAGAATAGTGTGTACCTCACGGCGTAATTCTTTTTCAGCATCACTCAGATCTGTAGGCAAACTGTCAGATACCTCTCGCAATACATTTGATTGACTACTTGAATACATCCATGCCCGACGCAAGAAACGAGAAGCTCCATCGACGCCAGCACCTGACCACTCCAATTGTTGCTCAGGAGGTGCAGCAAACATCACAAATAAACGTGCAGTGTCAGCACCATATTGATCAATTAAGGCCTGCGGATCAACACCATTGTTCTTACTCTTGGACATCTTCTCAACGCCACCAATGACTACTGGCGTATTTGAAGCATCACCAATTAATTTAGCGCCTTGTGGGCGACCTTTTTCATCAAGGTCTAATTCAACATCTAATGGATTGAGCCAGGTCTTTTTGCCCGAAGCATCCTCAGAGTAATAAGTCTCATTGAGCACCATGCCTTGAGTTAACAAGTTCTGAAAAGGCTCATCGAAGGTAATCAAATTAAGATCTCGCATCACCTTAGTCCAGAAGCGCGCATAGAGCAAATGCAAAATGGCATGCTCAGTACCACCAATGTATTGGTCCATTGGCATCCAATATTCATTGCGCTCATCCACCATCGTATTGGCATTGGGTCCGGTGTAACGCATGAAGTACCATGAAGAGTCCACGAATGTATCCATGGTGTCAGTTTCCCGACGAGCTGGCTTGCCACACTGAGGACACTTTACATTCAGAAAGTCAGCGCGCTTATTTAATGGATTCCCGCTACCATCTGGAACGCAATCTTCTGGCAATACCACTGGCAAGTCCGCCTCTGGTACTGGTACAGCACCACATCCTAGATTAGCTTCATCACCGCAATGAATAATCGGAATCGGCGTACCCCAGTAACGCTGACGGGATATACCCCAGTCACGTAATCGATAAGTAGTTTTTATTTCTCCAATACCGAGCTTTTCTAATTCTTTAGCAACGGCACTGACTGCTTCATCATAGCTTAATCCGTCAAACTGAGCGCTATTAAAGCAAACTACACCTTCCTTTTGGGCATACCAATCTTCCCAATGAGTAGGGTTAAACATCGGTGATTCATCTTTAAGCGCAATCACCTGTTTAATAGGCAATTCATATTTCAGAGCAAAAGCAAAGTCACGTTCATCGTGTGCAGGCACACCCATTACAGCGCCATCACCGTAGGACATCAGCACATAATTACTAACCCAAACTGGAATTGGTTCATGCGTCAAAGGGTGGGTCACATAGAGACCAGTAAACATCCCCTCTTTTTCTTGAGTAGCCAGGTCAGCCTCGATCACGCTACCCGTTTTACATTTATCAATAAACGAGGCTAATGCTGGGTTATTCGCTGCAGCTTTAGTAGCTAACGGATGTTCAGCTGCTACCGCACAGAAGGTAACGCCCACAATGGTATCGGCACGCGTAGTGAAAACGTATAACAGACCATCTTGAATAAAATTACCGTGATCGTCAGCGATCTCATGCTTAAAAGCAAACCGCACTCCCCGACTTTTACCAATCCAGTTTTGCTGCATTGTCTTAACGCGTTCAGGCCAACCCAAACCATCCAAACCTGAGAGTAATTGCTCTGCATAAGCGGTGATATTGAAGTAATAGCCCGGAATCTCACGCTTCTCAACCAACGCACCAGAACGCCAACCACGTCCATCAATGACTTGCTCGTTTGCTAAAACAGTTTGATCAATTGGATCCCAATTGACGACCTGGGTTTTACGATAGGCAATACCCTTTTCTAACATCTTCAAAAAGAGCCATTGATTCCAACGATAGTAATCTGGACTACAAGTTGCTACTTCACGAGACCAATCGATAGCCAAGCCCATCGCAGCCATTTGCTTTTTCATATAAGCAATGTTGTCGTAGGTCCATTTTGCTGGAGGCACTTTATTTTGAATCGCTGCATTTTCTGCAGGCATCCCAAAGGCATCCCACCCCATCGGCATCAGCACGTTGTAACCCTGCATCCGCAACTGGCGAGCCATTACATCATTAATAGTGTAATTACGCACATGGCCCATATGTAACCTCCCAGACGGGTAAGGCAACATAGAGCAGGCATAGTACTTAGGCTTTTGCTTACCCTGGGCATTCACTGCATTCTCAGCCACTCGATAGACTTGCGCAGCTTCCCAATCAGCTTGCGCTGCCGCTTCAATACTGCGGTAGTCGTAATCCTTACTCATTCTTCGACAACTCTTTTCTTCTATTTTTAATTGAATAGCTAATTACTTGTTACTTACGCAAACCGAGAACATCTTGCATATCAAATAAACCGTTGCTTTGGTTTTGCAAGAATCGTGCTGCACGCAAAGAACCCTGAGCATAGGACTGGCGGCTTGAAGATTTATGGCTGATCTCAATACGTTCGCCATCACCAGCAAACAATACGGTGTGATCACCTACGATATCGCCACCACGAATTGTGGCAAAACCAATTGAACCCTCTTTGCGCTCACCCGTGTGCCCTTCGCGTGCGTAACCCGTGTGCCCTTCGCGTGCGTATACAGCTACATCATCGAGCTTCTCGCCTAAGGCATCCGCAATGACTTCACCCATCTTAAGGGCCGTTCCCGAAGGGGCATCTACCTTGTGCTTGTGATGTGCTTCAATAATTTCAATGTCATAGCCTTGATTGAGCATCTTGGCAGCAATCTCCAAAAGCTTAAATGTGACATTAACGCCCACACTCATATTCGGCGCAAACACAATCGCTAATTTTGCAGAAGCATTTTTTAAGCTATTCATTTGATCGGGACTCAGGCCAGTTGTACCAATAATCGTTTTAGTACCCATCTTTTCCGCAACCGCTAAATGCGACATAGTGCCTTCGGGCCTAGTGAAATCAATCAGAAATTCTGAATTATTTAAAACCTGTGCGACATCAGAAGAGATGAGTACACCCGTTTTCTTACCCAAGAATGCGCCAGCATCTTCGCCAAGTTGTGAACATGAGGAATGCTCTAGAGCACCAACGAGTTGTGCATCTGTCGAATTGAGTACGGCCTCAATTAACATTTTACCCATACGACCAGTAGCCCCTGCAATTGCGATCTTCATCATTTGTATCTTCGCTTCTTAATCATTAAAAATTGCTGAGGAAACTGATTTCAGCAACAACACAAGTATTTTTACTTAGCTTCACTAGCTGGCACATCATTATTAAGCGCCCCCGGACCCAAAGGCTGAGGCTGTGCTTGCGGATCCTTTTTGGAAAAACTAAAAAAGTCCCAGAATGAGCTACTTGTCTCTGCAGCAGGAATAACTGCACCCGCTGGTAAGTTATCTGTTTTGCTCGGAACCAAGACTTCAGGCTGCTGCAATGGCGGAGTCACTGGTGGTTTATTTGATCCAGCAACGACATCCCAAAAGGAGCGTTTAGTTTTTGCGTAACCATCGATCTCAGCAACTAACTCCACTTCTGTCGGCAAAGCATCGCCCTCAAACTTGACCACTTTGTCGCCATTGAAAAAAACAGTGACATGACGTTCTTTGCCAATAGGCTGACCTTCACGCTTAAATTCAAAAACGTAATCCCATCGATTTGCATGGAAGTAACTGGCTAACAGTGGAGCACTCAAAATTTGACGAACCTGCTCACGACTCATGCCTACTTGCAATTTGGCGTATTGCTCACTGGAAATAAAATTTCCCTGAACTATGTCGGGAACATAAGGCCTAAAAATCTTATTCATCCAAGCGCGCTGAATTTCATCAACTGCAGATGTGCAACCTGCAATACCTAAGGAGATCGCAATAGTTGCAGCCAAAATTCCCGATCGAGGAAGAAGGGAAATACCCTTTAAAACCGAGTTCAAAGGACAGGTAAATAGTTCAAGGCAATTTTGCATGGCTGGCCGTATCATTAAGACATTGATTTTAGCTCCCAATGCCATAAATATGACCCAAAACCGTACCCCCGAAGATTTACGTGATATCGGCCTAAAAGCGACTGGGCCCAGAATGAAAATTTTGGATTTTTTCCACCAAAATGGCGGAACCCACTTTAGCGCCGAAGATGTCTTTATGGCTCTTGCCAAAGAAGATAAAGAAATCGGTCTAGCAACAGTCTATCGAGTCCTTACCCAGTTTGAGCGTGCTGGCCTACTCCTTCGTAGTCATTTTGAATCCAGCAAAGGCGATAGCAGGGCTATATATGAGCTGAATGAGGGTCAGCACCATGACCACTTGGTTTGTATTGATTGTGGCCACGTTGAAGAATTTGTGGATGAGGCCATCGAGAAAAGACAGCGTGATATAGCCAAAAACCTTGGTTTTAAGCTACAAGAGCATGCTTTAGCCATGTATGGCCACTGTCAGAAGAAAATTTGCCGCAATAAGTAAGCAAAATAGCATTTCTGACATCTTAGAAATAAAAAAGACCTCAATTTGAGGTCTTTTTTACAAAATTAATCCTAAAAAGATGATTTAAGCGTTAATTAACAACTTTTAGATACTATTAGCCACTTTTTCTTACTTTACGGCCATCAAAGCTTCTGCAGCATTAAGCATCTGAACTGAATAACCCCATTCATTGTCATACCAAGCCAAAACCTTAACCAATTTGCCATCTGCAGAAACACGAGTTTGAGAAGCATCATAAATACTTGGGCGAGGATCGTGATTAAAGTCGATAGATACAAGTGGCAGTGTATTGAAGCCCAAAATACCCTTGAGCCCACCTTCGCTGGCAGCTTTCAAAATCAAATTTACTTCGTCCACGCTAGTAGAACGGCTAGCGGCAAAAGTTAAATCCACTACTGAGACGTTAATCACTGGTACGCGCATTGCAAAACCATCAAATCGACCTGCCAACGCCGGTAAAACCAATCCAACTGCTTTCGCAGCCCCAGTTTTTGTTGGGATCATGCTGGTAACAGCAGAGCGAGCACGGCGCATATCCTTGTGATACACGTCCGTTAGTACTTGGTCATTCGTAAAGGCGTGAATCGTAGTCATCAATCCCGACTCGATACCAATCTTTTCTAACAATGGCTTAACCAATGGTGCCAAGCAGTTTGTTGCGCAACTTGCATTAGAGACAACCACATCGCTTGGCTTTAATACATCTTGATTGACACCATAAACAATTGTGGCATCTACATCTTTTTCACCAGGGGCAGAAATCAATACCTTCTTTGCGCCCTGCTGAATATGAATCATGGCTTTTTCTTTTGAAGTGAACCTGCCAGTACATTCCAAAACCAAATCAACACCTAACTCACCCCATGGCGTTTCTGTGGGGTTGCGCGTACAAAACATTTTGATGCGATCGCCGTTAACCACCATGCAATCACCATCCACCGAAACCTCTGCCGGAAAACGTCCATGTGCAGAATCATATTGAGTCAAGTGAGCATTGATAGCAATATCACCCATGGCATTAATTGCAACGATCTTGATATCGCGGCGTGGCTTGCCATTGACTTGATCTTCATACAAGGCACGCAACACCATGCGCCCAATACGCCCATAACCATTAATTGCGACACGAATTGTCATTGATTTCCCCTTACTAATATTGAATTTATTTCGTACTTAGATTTATTTCTTTGCTATGCACTGCTTAACCGTCTTGGCAATCTGATCGACTGTTAGTCCAAAATATTCATACAGTTGAGATGCAGGAGCTGACTCACCAAAAGTATCGACACCATGCACTGCTGCACAACCATACTTCCACCAGAAATCACTCACACCTGCTTCAACTGCAATACGCGGTATGTCGGCTGGTAACACTTTTGATTTATACGCAGCATCTTGTTGATCAAAGACGGTAGTTGAAGGAATCGAAACCACTCGAACTCCTAAACCTTCACTCCTTAAACGCTCTGCAGTTTGTAATGCAAGAGCAATTTCTGAGCCAGTCGCAATAATGACCGCATCAATCTTTCCAGACGGATCGCGCAATACATAACCACCGCGTGCGATATCTTTCATTTGCGCTGAAGTGCGTGAGACAAATGGGCAATTCTGTCGACTAAAGATCAAAGCAGTAGGGCTATTTTTGCGTTCAATTGCCGCACCCCATGCTACGGCGCTCTCCGTGGTGTCACAAGGACGCCAAACCATGAGGTTCGGAATCAGTCGCAAACTCGCCACATGCTCTACAGACTGATGAGTTGGGCCATCTTCACCCAAGCCAATAGAGTCATGAGTAAAGACAAAAATGCTACGCAACTTCATTAAAGCCGCCATGCGCAATGCATTGCGACTGTAATCTGAGAAGGTTAAGAACGTACCGCCAAATGGAATATAACCGCCATGCAAGGCAATGCCATTCATGATGGCGCTCATACCGAATTCACGCACACCGTAGTTAATGTGATTACCCCATTGATCAGCGCGTACAGCTTTACATGCTGACCAGTTAGTGAGGTTTGAACCCGTTAAGTCAGCTGAGCCCCCCATAAATTCTGGTAAAGCAGGCGCTAAAGCCTCGATTGCATTTTGACTTGCTTTACGAGTAGCAATCGTTTCAGCTTTCGATTGGCAAGTTTTTAAATACGCGTTTAATGTAGAAGAGAAATCTTTTGATAAATCTCCTTGCATACGACGTTGCAATTCGGAGGCTAGCTCTGGATATTTACTCTTGTATTTCTGGAATTCTTTATTCCATTCATGCTCAGCTGCTTGGCCACGTTTTTTGAAGTCCCATGCAGCATAAATATCTTTTGGTATCTCGAAAGGAGCGTATGGCCAATTTAAGGCAACGCGAGTAGCGGCAATTTCTGACGCACCCAATGGTGAGCCATGTACTTTATCGCTGCCAGCCATATTAGGCGAGCCTTGACCAATGGCAGTCTTACAGCAGATCAGTGTTGGTTTATCGCTCTTTTTAGCCCTTGTAATTGCAGCCGATACAGCCTCAGCATCGTGCCCATCTACATCACGAATGACATTCCAGCCATAAGCCTCAAAACGCTTTGGCGTATCTTCGTTAAACCAAGAAACTACTTTGCCATCAATCGAGATACCATTGTCATCCCACAATGCAATCAACTTATTGAGTTTTAATGTTCCAGCCAATGAACACACTTCATGACTAATACCTTCCATCAAACAACCATCACCTAAAAATACATAGGTGTAGTGATCAATGATGTTGAGTCCTGGGCGATTAAATTCTTCAGCAAGCAGTTTCTCAGCCAATGCCATTCCGACGGCATTCGAAATTCCCTGGCCGAGTGGGCCAGTGGTCGTCACGACACCCGGAGTAATTCCATATTCAGGATGTCCCGGCGTCTTGCTATGCAGTTGACGGAAATTCTTCAACTCTTCAATCGGCAAGTCATAGCCTGAAAGATGCAAAAGTGAGTACAACAACATCGAGCCGTGGCCATTAGATAAAACGAAGCGATCACGATCAATCCAAAGGGGGTCGGTTGGATTATGTTTTAAATGTTCATTCCAAAGTCCAACGGCAATATCTGCCATGCCCATTGGCATACCAGGATGGCCTGAATTTGCCTGCTGTATCGCATCCATGGATAGAGCGCGAATGGCATTAGCCATACGAATTTGAAGGTTTGACATCGTAATTTTGGTCTCGAGGAAAATAAATTGGCTATATTTCAGTAATGCCTCAATTTTATCTTCCCTGGCCATGGGAATCCCAAAAGCCAAATATCCTTACCCCAGAGCTCGCTCATCATTTGCGTGTACGCAGAATTCAAATTGGAGAATTCTTCCCAATATTTGATGGAAAAGGTCAAGTTGCCACGGGAAAACTCCTATCTTTGAGCGGGAAAACCGGCCAAGTTCAACTCACAGACATTCGTCTAGATACCCATCGAGAGACTCCATATGCCATTACTTTGGCTCAAGGCCTAACTGGCGGGGACAAAATGGACTGGATTGTTGAAAAAGCGATTGAAACTGGTGCGCAAAATATCGCCCCCATCCAATGTGAGCGCTCTATTTTGAAATTAACGCGTTCAAGCGACTCAGAGCGCGCCCAGAAACGTCTTGGGCATTGGAAAGGCATCATTCAAGCGGCATGCGAGCAATGCGATAGGACCGTCTTTGCAAGCCTAGAGCCCATCCAAACATTCGAGGGTTACTTAACGGAAAGTCCCAAGCCCGCCCTGAAGCTACTTCTCGGTCCTGACGCTACAAAAAGCCTGTATTCAGTCCTGATTGAAAATGATCCTCAAGATATCGTCTTAATGATTGGGCCAGAAGGTGGCCACTCTCCTGAGGAGGAGGTTCAAGCAGAGGCTGCAGGCTATCAATTAGTCTCCCTAGGGGAACGAGTCCTAAGAACTGAAACAGCTAGCGTGGTGGCTATTACAGCGGTCCATAGCGTATGGAACCCTGAAATGCAAAATCGCCTCAAATAGAGGCGATTTAATGAAATACGAAGTTTTAAGCTTATTAAGCAAAAGAATAGAAAACTCGATATGGCGTACGGCGCTCAGCCCAGAAATCCACAGCATCGCGGAAAACATCTAAAAGGGTCTCGCGAGCCTCTTTGTCAAACTTTTGAGTACAAGGCAAGCCTTTAAGCACCACAACAAATCCAGGTTGTGGACCGGACTTATCTACCGTAGTAGTTAAGGCATCCAACAAAGGATCGTAGTTTTTTGCCTGCTGCTTAGTAAACGAATAAGCAATCGCAATGGACTCCAAAACCTCGCCTTTAGTCATTGCATTAGCGCAATTGGCATAAATGAAGTGTTGTCCCAGTTCCGTTGCCGCCTCCTGCAAGTCAGGAGTGCGGAATGCACGGATAGATTGCACGATGTTAGGGCGCACACTGCGCAACATTGCCGGCGGTCCGGCATCGCGAACGGCCAAAGCGGCACGCCAAGAAGTTGTCACTTTTTTCCCCGAAACTTGATTTGCTGCATAGGTTTGTAAACGAGATAAGCCGCCTTCAGCATAAATGTTGGCAGCAGATGATTCAGATTCGAGCCGATCATTGCTGTCCCAACTTTCAGCGCGGCTTTGTTCTTCAAAACTGGCTGTATTGCTGTTTTCAGAGCGATTATTCATGATGGGTGCTAGGTTACCCTTAACACGCCATCAAATCAAGCCCAATTACAGTGCATTTTATGTAACACACTGATTTATGTAAGTTATTGCTAACTTACATAAATTACCAATGCTTAAGAAATGCCTCTAGCGTTACTTGCAGCTTCAACTACCGCCAAAGTGGTCACATTCACAATACGGCGAACAGTTGCTGTTGGGGTCAAAATATGAATAGGCTTAGCAACACCTAACAACAATGGGCCAATTGCAATGCCATTACCCGCTGCAGTTTTTAGCAAGTTATAAGAAATATTTGCAGCATCAATATTTGGCAAAACTAACAAGTTTGCATCGCCTTTTAATGGGGATGAAGTCACAGCACCCGCACGAATGGTTTCATCCAAAGCGCTATCGCCGTGCATTTCGCCGTCTACTTCCAACGTTGGATCTGCCTTCTGAATCAACGCTAGTACTTCACGCATTTTTACTGCAGAAGGCGCATTACTTGAGCCAAAGTTAGAGTGAGAAAGCAATGCAACCTTAGGCTCAAGACCTAACTTCCGCATTTCACTAGCAGCCATCAAAGTAAGCTCGGCTAATTCACAAGCACTCGGATCAATGTTGATATGCGTATCCACCAAGAACACTTGGCGACCCGGCAAAATCAAACCAGACATCGCACCATACACATTTGCACCGGGCTCATGGCCCACTACCTCATCTACATACTTTAGATGGGTGGCAGAGTTACCAACTGTGCCGCAAATCATGCCATCAGCCATACCCTTATTGATCATGATGGAGCCGATCAAACTATTACGACGACGCATTTCTAACTTAGCAAAAGACTCTGTAACCCCTTTACGCTCTGTAAGACCAAGATAGGTCTGCCAGAAGTCGCGATAGCGTGAATCATTTTCTGGATTGACCACCTCAAAGTCATCGCCCGCCTTCATTCGAAGACCAAATTTTTCGATGCGATGCTCGATAACGGCAGGACGACCAATCAAAATTGGAGTTGCTAAGTTTTCATCAATGATGCTTTGCACAGCACGCAGCACACGTTCATCTTCACCTTCGGCAAAGACAATGCGTTTTTGACTTTCCGGTACACGCTTGGCAATACTAAAGAGTGGCTTCATTAAAGTACCAGAGTGGTACACAAATTGCTGCAACTGATGTCTATACGCCTCAAAATCTTTAATAGGACGAGAGGCTACGCCATCGTCCATTGCTGCCTTAGCTACTGCAGGAGCAATCACAGTAATGAGGCGAGGATCGAATGGCTTTGGAATGAGATACTCCGGTCCAAAAGACAGGTTCTCGATTCCATAAACAGAGGCCACTACCTCATGCTGCTCAGCCTGGGCAAGCTCTGCTACAGCCTTCACTGCTGCAACTTCCATGCCGCGAGTAATCGTGGTTGCGCCCACATCCAATGCACCACGGAAGATGAATGGGAAACATAAAACATTATTCACTTGGTTTGGATAATCTGTACGACCCGTTGCTATCACTGCGTCTGGACGAACTGCTTTTACCTCTTCAGGAAGAATTTCTGGAGTTGGATTCGCCAAGGCATAGACCAGCGGGTTTGGCGCCATCTTTTTCACCATGTCTTGCTTCAATACTCCACCCGCAGAAAGACCCAAGAAAATATCTGCGCCTTCTATTGCTTGATCAAGTGTACGTAGATCAGTATCTTGGCAAAAGGGCTCCTTCTCTGGATCCATTAACTCTTTTCGGCCTTTGTAAGCAACACCGGCCAAGTCAGTCACCCAGATATTTTTACGTTGGATACCTAAATCAACTAAAAGATCTAAACAAGCTAAAGCAGCTGCGCCTGCTCCGGATGTAACTAACTTCACATCATCTACTTTTTTACCAACTACTTTCAATCCATTCAAGATAGCTGCAGCAACCACAATCGCTGTACCGTGCTGATCATCATGGAAGACTGGAATCTTCATCCGCGCTTGTAGCTTGCGCTCAACCACAAAACAGTCTGGCGCTTTAATATCTTCTAGGTTAATGCCGCCAAAAGTTGGTTCGAGTGCCGCAATAATTTCAACTAACTTATCAGGGCCATTTTCATTCACCTCGATATCGAATACATCAATCCCAGCAAATTTTTTGAAGAGAACTGCTTTGCCTTCCATCACTGGCTTACTTGCCAGAGGTCCGATATTTCCTAGACCCAATACTGCTGTTCCATTGGTAATGACGCCAACCAGATTTCCACGTGCGGTGTACTTAAAGGCGTTTGCAGGATCCTTAACAATCTCCTTACAAGGCGCAGCAACCCCAGGAGTATATGCAAGCGCTAAATCGCGTTGATTTGTTAATTGCTTGGTTGGGACAATTTCAATTTTGCCGGGAGTAGGAAACTCGTGGTACTGCAGGACCGCCTCTCTTAGTGCTGCAATTTGCTGCTCTTTATTATGTTCTTTGCTCATTCACTAACTCACTAAGTTCTGTCTATCTTTGTTTTATCTAAGACCGTTAAGAGACTAATTCTATTCCTCTCGGGCATTGGACACACAACAGCCATAAAATGGGGCATGTCTTCTCATTCCAGCCCTCTTGGGGAATTTGGCCTTATTCAACGTTTTTTCAAAACGGGCGCTGATTCCATGCGTGAAAATTCAGATCAAGCGATTACCTTGAATATTGGGGATGACTGTGCACCCATCAATCCTCCCTTTGACCAAGAAATCGCTATTACCAGCGATATGCTGGTTGAAAGTAGGCATTTCTTTGTAGACGCTGATCCGGCGCTGTTGGGCCGTAAAGCCCTAGCGGTTAACCTTTCAGACCTAGCAGCAATGGGTGCAAAACCATTAGGATTTACGCTGGCAATTGCATTACCAACAGTTGATGAGACATGGCTAGAGGAGTTTTCTAAAGGACTTTTTGCTACCGCTAAGGAATGTTCCTGCCCACTAATCGGGGATGATGTCACCGCTGGACCGTTCACAATCTCGATCACCGCCTTTGGAGCCATCCCTCATGGGAAAGCCATACGCAGATCAGGGGCAAAACCTCATGAGGATATTTGGGTGTCTGGAACCGTCGGAGATGCGAGATTAGCTCTTGCTGCACTGCGTCATGAAATCAATCTCAATTCAAACGATCTTGAGCAGATACAACACCGCATGCACCAACCCACACCAAGAATAAATCTAGGAATTCTTTTGCGAGATGTGGCAAGTGCCGCTCTAGATATTTCCGATGGCTTACTCGGTGATCTAGGTCACATCCTACATCAATCCCAAGTCGATGCTGAAATTCATATAGATTTAATTCCAAAGTCCACTACTTTAAGAAAACAAGACGCACTGATTCAAAACCAATTTGCCACATGCGGTGGAGATGATTACGAAATTTGCTTTACTGCACCCTCGAATCAATGCGAGAGGATTCGGGCAATAAGCGAATCCCTCAATTTGCCTTTGACCTTAATTGGTAAGACACTACCAAAAAAAGATATTCAAGAAAAAATATATCTACTTGATACATTAGGCAATCCACTAAGCGATGTTGATGCAAAACCTTTTTTAAAATCATTTGATCCCTTTGCATCATGACCAGCATTGATCAATCTGCAGAAGTGAAACCAACATTGAAGTGGGTCTTTCAAACCGCAAGCCGTACTGTTGCTTTCGGCTTTGGAAGTGGTCTAAGCCCAGTAGCGCCAGGTACGGCGGGCACGCTCTGGGCTTGGGCGGCATTTCTTATAGGCGAATATTTTTTTAGTACAGAAGATTTTCTGTGGATTATTGCTGGAGGCTTTCTTCTCGGCTGCTGGATCTGTGGCTATGTGAGTGAAGAATTAGGCAAGAAAGATTTTGGTGGAATTGTTTGGGACGAAATTGTTGCATTTTGGCTAGCACTCATCTTCATCATGCCTACCAATATTTGGATGCAACTACTGGCCTTTGCACTGTTCCGTTTATTTGATGCAATCAAGCCAGGCCCGATTGGTATGATTGATCGTCACTTTAAAAATAACTTGAGCGATAACTCCGGGCGCTCCACTTTTTTAGAAATGATTTGGCGTGGATTTGGCATTGCAGTTGACGATCTTGCAGCCGCTTTTTGCACACTTCTTGTAATGGCACTAATACAGTTCTTAATGAAATGATGAACGCAAGCGCACTCACCAAAACCTTATCTCAAATCTTGCTCGCAAAGAATTGGACAATTTCACTGGCCGAATCTTGTACTGGTGGACTTGTCTGTGCAACACTTACTGAGCTAGCGGGCTCAAGTGAGTGGTTTGAGCGTGGTTACATTACTTATAGCAACGAATCTAAAGCAGAATGTCTTGATGTTCCATTCCAACTCATTGAGATCCACGGCGCCGTCAGTGAAGAGGTAGCTAAGGCTATGGCTGAAGGTGCTCGAGCGAACTCTAGAAGTAATGTATCTATTTCCATTACTGGCATTGCTGGACCGACAGGTGGTTCTGTCGAGAAGCCCGTGGGTACAGTGTGTTTTGGCTGGTCTACGGACAGCCAAACTGTGACTAAGACCATGCATTTTGATGGTGATCGTCAAATCATTAGACAGCAAGCAACCGAATTTGCATTAACTGAATTAATAGCGCTACTCAGAAGTTAAAGCCTTAATACTACGTTCAGTTACTTAATCCAACCTTTGCTATGGAAATACCAAAGTGGAATGATTGCAGAAACGACCATTGCACCAATCGCCATTGGGTATCCCCAAGTCGCATCTAATTCAGGCATGTGTTTGTAGTTCATACCCCAAATACTTGCGAGCAATGTAGGCGGCATCAAGGCAACAGATACCACCGAGAAGATCTTGATGATCTTGGATTGATTCAAGTTAATGAAACCGACGGTCGCATCCATCAAGAAGTTAATCTTGTCAAATAAGAAGGCTGTATGGTTTTCGAGAGAATCAATATCACGCAAAATTTGACGCGCTTCCTCTCGCTGCTCATCCGAGAGCAACTTGCTGCGCATTAAGAAAGACAATGCTCTCCGGGTATCCATCACATTACGACGAATACGTCCGTTAGTGTCTTCCTCTTTTGCAATCGTCTCGAGCACTTGCTCGGCATCAGCATCATTAATATCATCTTGCAAAACTCGCTTACCAGCTTGCTCAAGATTTTCATACACTTCTTCCAAGGCATCCGCAGAGTACTCGGCATCAGTGGAATACAGGTCGAGCAACACATCTTTTGCATTACTCACTGATCCAGGACGCAAACGTGCGCGCAAGCGAACCAAGCGGAACACTGGCAAATCTTCGTCATGAATGGAAAACAGTACTTGTTTAGTAAGGACAAAAGCGACTCGAACGTTACGAGAAGTTTCCTCTTCATCCAATAAGAAATCGGTGCGGATATGCAGATGACCGTCATCAGCCTCAAAGTAACGCGCAGAAGCTTCCAGATCCCCCAAGTCGTCCAACTCAGGTAAAAGCACGCCAAATGCCTCTTTAATCCAAATCAATTCCTCTTCTTCTGGATCAACCACGTCAATCCAGATAGGATTAGCGTACTGCAACAATTCATTGCGATCTTCGACTTGCTCTTGAGAGAGGCGGCCATTTTGCAGGACGAAC
Organism: Polynucleobacter necessarius; assembly: GCF_900095205.1. Taxonomy (NCBI): domain Bacteria; kingdom Pseudomonadati; phylum Pseudomonadota; class Betaproteobacteria; order Burkholderiales; family Burkholderiaceae; genus Polynucleobacter; species Polynucleobacter necessarius. The sequence goes on from NZ_LT606951.1 coordinate 1,754,917, forward strand.
AAGTTGATCATGGTGAACTCCTAAGGAATGTGCGCTAGTTTATCCTATAGAACATGACAGTTTCACTAAAATAAGCCAAATCCCATGAACTCCCCCACAAATACCTTTACCCAGCAACTCCAGTCTGCATGGGCTTCTCAAGGCAGCCTGTTGTGTGTTGGCTTTGACCCAGACCCGAAGCGCTTACCCCTAGAGCTTCAAGGAAAGTCTGAGGCTATATACGAGTTCTGCCGTGAGATCGCTGATGCGACTGCGGATTTGGTATGCGCCTTTAAGCCCCAATTTGCCTACTTTGCCTCCCAAAGAGCGGAGGCTCAACTAGAAAAGCTGATCAGGCATCTGAAAGATAAATATCCCCAAGTTCCAGTAATCCTAGATTCCAAGCGTGGAGATATTGGTAGTACTGCTGACCACTACGCTTCAGAGGCTTTTGAGCGCTATGGCGCTGATGCAATAACTGTTAATCCCTATATGGGCTTTGACACGATCGAGCCCTATCTCAAGCGCACAGGTAAAGGGGTAATCGTATTGTGTCGCACATCTAATCCTGGTGGATCAGATTTACAGTTTTTGAATATTTCCCCCAATGGGGAGCCTCTATATTTGCATGTAGCCAAGCTAGCAGCCCAAGAATGGAATAGCTCTGGACAAATAGGCTTAGTAGTCGGCGCGACCTTTCCAGAAGAAATCGCGAAGGTACGTGCAATTGTTGGCGATATGCCCCTGTTAATTCCAGGAATTGGTGCTCAAGGTGGTGATATTGATGCAACGGTCAACGCTGGAAAGATCCCCGGCAAGCCTGGAACTGGAATGATCATCAACTCCTCTAGGGCAATTCTGTATGCAAGTGCAGAGTCTGATTTTGCCCAAGCCGCTAGAGCAGCAGCACTAACAACGCGTGATGCCTTGCGTGTTGCTACAGACAAATAGATTAGCAAAACAAAAAATTATTTACTCGAGCTACTCTTTGGATAAGGCGCCAAGGCTACTCGATCCATATTCTCCAAGATAAATTCTTGGCGAGCGGAATAATTAATACTTCCTCGACGACAATACTGCTGTTTATCAAAACACTTTGGAGCTGGTAGCGCTGAAGCTAACGCTGCAGCCTGCTCTCGATCTAGAACAGCAGGGGAAACTCCATAGTAGCGCTGCGACGCAACTCCAATTCCAAAAATATCTTCGCCCCACTCTACCGAATTAAGGTAAATCTCAAATAATCTCTGCTTAGAAAGTGTTAGCTCCAAAAGGCCAGTAATGATGAGCTCCTGCCCCTTACGAAGGTAGCTTTGCTCTGACGATAGAAATAAATTTTTTGCCAATTAAATAGTCGAGCCCCTTCGCAAAGCTACTTTAGACTTATTACATGCTTGAGATTTTTGTTGATTTTTCTGCCAAGCCTTTTGCATGTCTTCAACTCGTACACCATTATGCTGAAAGAAAATATCGTCCTCGCTCACTAAAACGGCACGCTTTAGATTGCTAGAGATTTTGTCATAAGGCACCCATTTGGACTGCTTCGAACAATCCCAATGCCAGGAACAAAGACGCCAACGTTCCGCCCTCTGAAAAGCAGTGCTGATGGGATCTAAGGTAGTCCACAAAGCAATTTGTAGCGCAAAAAAGATTCGCATTGCCACAAATCCTGATAGCAAACACTTCACTGAATAAAGAAGCCAGCGCATTTAGATTAATTAATACATAGTTCAGCTAAGACGGCACGTGGATCAATCACCTTCGCTAGCTGGGCGCCCCGCCATAATAAGAATGCATCAGCTGCTTGTTCAACCAACATTCCTAGACCATCACTGACTCTTGCACCCCGCTGCAGGGCTTGTTGCATGAAGGCTGTTGTTTTGCCATAGACCATGTCATAAGCAAAAGAGCTGGGAACAAAAATATTGCTAACGGCATTCGATGTCAATGGAGATTCATCTGTCAAACCAGCAGCAGTAGCGTTGATCACTAAATCAAATGGATATTGTGTTTTTGCAGGATCCTCCAAATCAGCTAATGTATGTGACTCTAGTGCGACCTCTCTAGATGCAGCCAGTCCAGCAAATAGCATTACCAACTCGTCAGCTTTGGAGCTAGATCGATTAGCAATAATGAGGGATTTAGGTGATTGCTCCAACAGAGGACCAATCACGCCACGCGCAGCACCTCCGGCGCCAACTAACAAAATACAAGCACTATGTAGTGCAACGCCTTGCGCCAAAAGATCACGCACGAGACCTGCACCGTCGGTATTGTCTCCAAATATTTTTCCTTCTGTCTTCCACAAAGTATTGACGGCACCCGCTAATTGGGCACGTAGTGTAAGAACATCAGCAAAATTTTGGGCATCAAGCTTAAACGGCACAGTGACATTCATACCCCTACCGCCAGCGGCAAAAAATGAATGGGCTGCTTGCGCAAATGAATCAACCTCTGGCTGGAGGCGACCATAATGCATACGCTGATTCGCTTGTTCAGCAAAACGTTGATGGATTACTGGGGATTTGCTATGAGAAATCGGATTGCCAGCTACAGCATAAACGTCCAAACCAGAGAAAAGGCTTGGATCAGTGTGCAAGGTTGTGGTGTTAACTGAACTCATGATGACTACAGAATAAGCGAATTTATCAATCCAGTTTGTAAGCACTTCTAAATTGCATTAACGATGCAACTCAAGTCGGTCCACTCCATCACGCGTGAACTCAAAAGTGGAAATCCAATCCAAAACATCAATTTGATTGCGCATTTCTGATGGAAATGGGCCAAATGGGGCTGAAGCCCTGACAATAGCAAGGGCCTGCCTATCTAATTCAGGGTTACCAGAACTGCGCCCGATGGAAAGACCATCTTTACCCTGAGCATTTGTAGTAATTCTTCCTTGGTTATCAACGCTAACCACGATTACTAAACTGCCATAGATAGGACGACCATTTGCTCTCGGAAAAAATGCGCTGCCATAAGCTTCAATTTTTTGGCGCATGGCATCGTAGTAATGGGCAAAGCTCACTGCCTTTGTATTGGCACCAGTTAATACTTTACGTTTAGGCTGCTTACCATCGGTCTGCAGCCGTTTAGCTAGTTCGGCTTCTAAAGCATTTAATTGCGGGGTAGTTTTTTGCTGATCACCACTCTTTTGACCACCAGCTCGAATACGTTGTTCCTCTAGCTTGGCGAGCATCTGCTTTTGCTGCCTCTCTAAAACCTCAAGTCGGGCCTCTGCACCTAATCTGGCACGATGTAGAGTGGTAGCATCTTGGTTATCTGTTTTTCCGCCTCCCTGTAGAGCAGCTTGGGCCAACTTACTTGCCTTTTGAGGGGGTATTTTATTGCTGGCATTTACCAAGACCACGCTCAATGGAGTGTTAAGCCTGCGATTCTGAATTTCTCCAATACCCCAACGAAAAGATAAAAAAATAATATGAATCAGAATGGAGGCGCACAGAACAAAACGAAAAGGGTAGCGGTTCCAAGTGCTACGAATGAATTGCAAAGCCTCACTCAGCCCCCTAGAACACGGAAACTCGAACGATTTATTTGGGCCAGCATCTTCTTTAGGATTATTCGCCGGCTGCGATTCTTCAACTGGGTCGGTAAGAGCCTGTTCAGGAGATTCAGGTTTTGCTTCAATCTCGAGCACTCGTACCCCTGCGCTGAGTTGCAATAAATCAATATCAGCAATCACAACTTCCGCTCGCGTCAAACGAGGATGGCCCGCAAGCTCAGGTATAGGCAGATGTAAAGGCACAGACTCGACTCGAGACATGCCCTCCTTCAAATGACGTACATGAACCGTCTTGAAGTCGCTATCTTGCATCATCCAACACAAACACCAATATTTTTCTAAGCGATCTTGAAATTCACCATACGCTTGATAGCAAGATTCAAAGTCAGCGGGGCAATGCCCATGAGGGTTGCATCACGTGGCGGAAAAGGTGCAACCATTTTGGCCGTTACTCCATGCTTGGCAAGCACAATTAATTGCTATTGATTCACTAAATCCGAATAACGACGTAATGGAGATGTGCACCAAGCGTAATAGTCCAATCCAAGACCTTCATGGGGTCCTGGGGTAGTTTGCATGCGGGTACGCAATGTGGACCCCAATCCTTCTGAATTCTAAATAAACCTGGCAGCCCGTGATCTGCTAGCAGTTGTCCAGAAGCACTATTGCAGAAAATCATCCATTCGGCGACGATAGTATCCAAAATAGATCCGCGTTGACGCGGCACGATATCCACTCGCAGCACTCCATCGACTTCTAGAATTTGAAAATGAAAGTCTTTGACTAACGCATTAGGATCTATTGGCCCCAGTTGCTCGGCGCGTAGGCCATTTGCCACCCACTTTTCCTGGCGCCCTGCGTGAAGATGTTTAGCAGCCCGCCACAAGATTGCCAATTCTTGGCGATAGGGATAACTAGCACTCTCATCTAGCAAACTTGCCTCGCTTACTAGATGCTCGATATCCTCTAAGCGTAAATTGGCTGCCATCGGAACTAATTCAGCGCGCATCAGCAAAGTGTTTCGATTCACTAAACCCTGTTCATCAATATCTACATAGATTGATAAGGCAGGCCTCAGCATACCCTCATCCAATGAAAATTGTTCAATGACAGAATCCGGCAACATCGTAATTTTGTCGCCAGGGAAGTACACCATGGACATGCGATTACGCGCCACCCGATCTAATGGATCATCCTTAGAGATTGCCAATCCTGGCGCAGCGATATGAACCCCAATCCGATATCCACCGTCATTCAATTCTGTGACTGATAAGGCATCATCAATCTCTGTAGTTCCCGAATCATCAATTGAAAAGCTTGTACCTCAGCCAACGGTAGCTCGGTGAGCGCAGCGGCATAAACATCTTGATCAATGCTTATGCTTGGATCGTGAGTCGCACCATTTGGGAAATGCGCTTTGAGAAATAGTCCTTGGTGATAAGCCAAAGGTGAATCAATTGCGCCACATCGAATCATGAGCTGAGCAGGGGATTCGCCAGTCTCAGTACAAGCTGCAATTAAAGCCTTGTATGCAGAAGTATTTTTATCCGGTGAGAACAGCAATTAATTAGCCGAGGACTTCAGTGTTTCTAGAAAAACACCGCTAACCAACTCCTGCTGCCAAATGGATTGCTGCTCGAGCTCCTTTTGCTTGCGCTCTAAAGCAGCTAAACCTGCCTGCAATTGTTCTACAGGCGCCCTCTGAAAGCGGCCACGTCTTTTGCGACGAAAAAATACTGGCGCACCTCCTTGTAAGGCAATCGCTAAGGCAAGTTGTTGAGCAATACCAGCCTGTGCGCCAAAGTATTCATGCGAAACATCCACTAAACCAAACTCTTCATCTGACGCGCAATCCCAAAGAAGCTGCAAGTCAATTTTTGCAGTCAGCGTACCTGCCTCATCAATAGCCGCCTGCGCTTCTGGTTTTTCAAAACGCAACCAAACCTCTTTAGCCTTTAACTTGATCTTTTTTCCAGAAAGACTGGTAGCCTGCCAAGACTCAGTGCCCCCTGTACCCGATGCAGACTGTACTGTGGCGACCTTAATATCCCCACCTTCTTCGTATACCAGATTCATGCTTAGAGCGAGATCCCGCCACTGGCCTCTAATGCCACTCCATTGATATAACTTGCCTCATCGCTAGCTAAAAATAAATACACATTAGCCATTTCAGCTGGCGCACCCAGTCGCCCGAGCCAACTGCGCCTTTTAATATCTTGCAAAATTTTTTCTGGCATAGTCTTCACCATTTCTGTCGCAATAAACCCAGGACATACTGCATTGACGCGAATGCCTTTAGGTCCCAGCTCCCGCGCCCAGGTTTTTGTAAAGCCTATGACGCCAAATTTTGTTGCAGAGTAATTTGTCTGACCAAAATTGCCATAGATACCCACAACACTAGATGCATTAACAACTGCACCTGACTTAGCCTCGAGCATATGAGGAACAACTAGCTGTGTGCAATTGAAAACACCCTTCAAATTGACATCAATTACCGCATCAAACTGCGCTTCTGTCATCTTAATCAAGCGCGCATCTTGAGTGATACCAGCGTTATTAATCAATATATCTATACGCCCATGCTTTTGCATCACCTGATCGATTGCTGCCTGAATACTAGCGCGATCCATGACATTCATGGTGAAGCCTTCTGCATTAGGTGTTTGTGCAACCGCTTCAATGACGGCTTCCTGATTGATATCAGTAATGATGACTTTCGCACCCTCTTGCGCAAAACGCTGGGCTGTGGCAAATCCAATACCTTTAGCAGCGCCAGTAATGATGGCTACTTTGTCTTTTAATCTATTGCCCATTTTTTACTTTCTTTTTTTGTATTTTCTTTTTATTGCTGGTTTACTTCTGCTGCGTGGAAATGGTATTTAATATTTTTTGATACACGCCACACCAAACCCACCATTGCTCATCACCAAAATGTGATCGCCCGGTTTGGCTTCTTGCGCTACTGCTTTCACCAAAGCGTCGAGATCATCGAAAGCGTGCGCTTTACCTTGCTCTTGTTGGTTAAGAGGAGATAAAACATCGGCCAAGTCCCAACCCAATAATTCTTTACCAGCGCTCGCTCCATAAGCAAATACCTTATCAGCCTTCTCAAGACTACTCGGTAGCTGTGCTTTCATGACGCCAAGTTTCATCGTATTTGAGCGCGGCTCTAATACTGCCAAGATACGAGCTTTACCAACCTGACGACGCAAACCATCCACAGTAGTGGTAATTGCTGTTGGATGATGCGCAAAATCGTCATATACAGTAATGCCATTTGCAACACCAATCATTTCTAGGCGGCGCTTTACATTCTTAAGCTCTGCTAACGCACGAGCTGAATCTGCCGGTAAGATCCCAATGTGATTAGCGGATGCAATAGCTGCAAGTGCATTCATCTGATTGTATCGACCCATCACACCAGAATCAGATGCCCACTCCACTGTTGCAACTTCATTGCCTAACTTGCGCACAATAAAACCATCGGCTTCTTGCGAGATCAAAGACCATTCATTTGCATCATCTTGACCGAAGCGCTCTACAGGAGCCCATGCACCACGTGTGACTACACTCGCCAAAGCAAGCTCTTCACCATTCACCACTAATATAAACCATCGCTAGGAACCGTCCGCACTAAATGATGAAATTGAGTTTCAATTGCCGCAAGATCAGCAAAGATATCGGCATGATCAAACTCTAGATTATTTAGCAAAGCGGTGCGTGGTCGGTAGTGCACAAACTTGCTTCGCTTATCAAAAAAGCTGTGTCATATTCATCAGCTTCAATGACAAAATATTTACTCTCACCTAAACGGGCTGATACAGTGAAATTCAGCGGCACTCCTCCAATGAGATAACCCGGCTGATAGCCATTGAATTCCAAAATCCAAGTCAACATGGCTGAAGTCGTTGTTTTGCCATGCGTGCCAGCCACCGCCAATACGTGTCTGCCATACAAAACTTGCTCGCCCAACCATTGAGGACCTGAAATATATGGCAGCCCTTGATTCAGAATCGCTTCCATCAACGGATTTCCACGAGAAACCACATTACCAATCACGAATAAATCAGGCATGGTCTCAAACTGAGATAATTGATCTGGCAAAAATCCCTCGATGAGATCGATACCCTAGGCTTCAAGCTGGGTGCTCATTGGTGGATACACGTTGGCATCGCAACCTGTAACACGATGTCCAGCCTGATGAGCGATTGCGGCAATACTGCCCATGAAAGTACCGCAAATGCCCAAGATATGTATATGCATTAATGAATTTTAGCAAAGGAGTTGCAATGAACCGCAGACAATGGATCATCATCGCAATTAACTTTTTGGCGCTCTTTGGAGGCGTCATAACTTCGCAATGGATTTCTAAAACGGGGTTGGCGAGTGAACCTGCTATAAAAAAAGCATTTTTTGCTAATCCCTGGCAATCACCCGATGGAAAAACGGTAGATACACAAAATTGGCAAGGAAAAGCGCTGGTTGTGAACTTTTGGGCCTCTTGGTGCCCTCCCTGCGTTGAAGAAATGCCTACTTTAGACAAACTTCAAAAAGAGTTTTTACAGCAAAATGTCTTATTTGTCGGCATCGGCATCGATTCACTATCTAACATTCGTGAATTTCTATCAAAAACCCCCGTTGCATATCCAATTGTCATTGGCGGTCTTGAGGGAAGCAACCTTTCCAAGCAATTGGGAAATTCCCAGGGCGCACTCCCTTACACCATCATCATTAATGCAAAAGGGAAATCTACCTATAGTAAATTAGGAAAGATAAGTGAAGAAGGCATCAGAAGCGCCATTAAATCTGCTTTATAAGTATTTTTGCAGTATTTTAATATTTTCTATCACATGATTATTTGCTGAAATAGTAGGCAAATATCGCTACATTTCTCAATATCATCGTCTAAAAGTTCTGAAAATTCGCGTTTTGAAGAATTTTTTTAGACCTTTTAGCGCTTTATAAAGGTATACTTCATCCATCAGCGACCAAGCATGAGGATGCTTATAGGACTCCATGCCTAAGCAACCAATTTATGCCTAACTGCACTTAAAAATAGGGATCTATGTCGAAAAAAGCATCAATTCTCGTAGTTCAAGGCCCAAACCTAAACCTGTTAGGCACCCGTGAACCCGATGTTTATGGCAAAGCAACCCTCGAGGATATTCATCGAACGCTAGGTGAACAAGCTAATGCCAACTCCGTAGATCTCAGCACCTTTCAAAGCAATCATGAAGGTGAGTTAATAGATCGCATTCAAAAAGCGAAGCAAGATGAGGTTGATTTCATCATCATCAATCCAGGCGCATTTACCCATACTAGCGTCGCATTGCGTGATGTACTCGCTGGAGTAGCCATTCCCTTTACCGAAGTCCACTTGTCCAATATTCACCAGCGCGAAGAATTCCGCAAACATTCCTACTTGTCTGACATAGCGACTGGAGTGATTTGTGGACTTGGAGCAATTGGTTATGAATTAGCACTGCAAGCAGCCATTGCTCGTTTACAGAAGTAACACTATTTAAAGAATCACAAGAGAGGAAGCACTCGTATGGATCTGAGAAAACTAAAAACCTTGATCGATTTGGTCTCTGAGTCAGGCATTTCGGAGTTGGAAGTAAACGAAGGTGAAGATCGTGTTCGGATTATCAATGCCGGATCCCCAGCTCAGCCTGGTCAAGTGGTCTATGCTAATCCAGCGCCTGCGCAAAATATCCAGCCCACCCCTGCAGTAAACACCCCTGCACCGGCAGCTGTTGTTATTGAAGCGCCCGCAGTTGAAGCTGGCTTTGTTGCAAAGTCTCCTATGGTGGGAACTTTCTATCGCGCCCCCAATCCAGAGTCGCCTAATTTCGTCAATGTTGGTGATACCGTAAAAGTGGGTCAAACACTTTGCATCATTGAGGCGATGAAGCTGCTCAATGAAATTGAGTCTGAAAAAGCTGGCGTTATTAAAGAAATTCTCTGTGAAGACGGTCAGGGTGTTGAGTTTGACCAACCACTTTTCGTGATCGCTTAGTTAATTACCTTCCTTGATCATTATTAGATCTATTTCAATTCACTATTAACACTTAACTCAGAGCCGACATGTTCGATAAGATTCTGATTGCCAATCGGGGAGAAATTGCTCTCCGTATCCAACGCGCATGTCGCGAGTTGGGAATAAAAACTGTTGTGGTGTATTCAACCGCAGACAAGGAAGCTAAGTATGTAAAGCTTGCTGATGAAGCTGTCTGCATTGGGCCAGCGCCGTCTCCACTCAGTTACCTGAATATGCCAGCAATTATTTCTGCAGCAGAAGTAACCGATGCAGAAGCGATTCATCCTGGTTATGGCTTCCTCTCCGAAAATGCAGACTTCGCAGAGCGTGTTGAGAAATCAGGCTTTGCATTTATAGGGCCCACTGCAGTCTCTATCCGTCTAATGGGTGATAAGGTTTCAGCAAAAAGAGCCATGATTAAAGCAGGTGTGCCATGCGTACCTGGATCAGAGGGCGCTCTCCCGGATGATCCAAAAGAAATTATTGCAACTGCAAAAAAAGTAGGCTACCCGGTCATTATTAAAGCAGCAGGTGGTGGTGGTGGACGCGGTATGCGTGTAGTCCATACAGAAGCAGCGCTCATTAACGCAGTCAATATGACTCGCGAAGAGGCAGGTCGTGCTTTTGGCAATCCCGAAGTCTATATGGAAAAGTTTTTAGAAAAACCACGCCATGTAGAGATACAAATTCTGGCCGATACCCATGGCAATGCCATTTGGTTAGGCGAGCGGGATTGCTCGATGCAACGTCGCCATCAAAAAGTGATCGAAGAGGCGCCTGCTCCAGGAATTGATCGTCGCTTAATTGCCAAGATTGGTGAGCGTTGTGCTGAAGCCTGTAGAAAAATTGGCTATCGCGGCGCAGGTACCTTCGAATTTCTTTACGAAAACGGTGAGTTCTTCTTTATTGAGATGAATACCCGTGTTCAGGTAGAGCATCCAGTCACTGAAATGATTACTGGTGTAGATATTGTTCAAGAACAGATCCGTATTGCCGCCGGCCTGAAGTTAAGTTATCGCCAAAAAGATATTGTGTTCCGTGGCCATGCGATTGAATGTCGTCTAAATGCAGAGGACCCATTTAAGTTCACGCCTAGTCCGGGCAAAATTGGTTCATTCCATATGCCTGGCGGCCCTGGCATTCGCGTTGACTCACATGCCTATAGCGGTTACGTGGTTCCATCAAACTATGACTCCATGATTGGTAAGCTGATTTCATACGGCAATACCCGTGAGCAAGCGATTCGTCGTATGCAGATTGCCCTCTCAGAAATGGTGATCGATGGCATTACAACCAATGTTCCCCTCCATCGTGAACTCATGCTGGACCCCAACTTTATTAAAGGCGGTACCAGTATTCACTATTTGGAGCATCGCTTAGAAGAACAAGCTGCCAGTCGCGGTAAACCCTAATTGATGCGAGCACTTCATGTCTTATCGTGAGCTCGTTTTCACGGTAGCCGCTGAAACTGCAGAGCCACTTGGTGATGCTCTTTTAGAATTAGGCGCTTTATCTGTCACTGTTGAAGATGATGCAGTGGGTGGCTACGATGAAAATCCACTTTATGGCGAACCAGGACTCTCACCAGAAGTGCAAGCGTGGGATCGCTCCGCTGTTACGGCACTCTTTAATCCTGAGATTGATTCCTCTGGCAGTGCGAAATTTATTCCGGAACTCCTGAATTCTCTCAAAGAAGCCGGCTTTAACTTAAGCCCCCACAAGAAAAAACTGTTGAGGAGCAAGACTGGGTTAGGCTGACTCAGAGTCAATTTTTCCCCATTCAGATTGGAAAGCGCATTTGGGTAGCGCCTTCTTGGCACGATGCACCCACTGATCCGAATACAATTTGCCTCGCCGTAGATCCTGGTCTGGCATTTGGTACTGGCAATCATCCCACGACACACTTATGTCTTCTTTGGTTAGAGGAGCATTCCAATTTAAATAATCAGAGTCTTTTGGATTACGGTTGTGGCTCAGGCATTTTGGCTATTGCAGCTGCTAAATTAGGCTGCAATCCGGTGGTAGGTACCGATATCGATCCACAGGCGATGGTGGCAGCCCGCAGCAATGCTGAAATTAATCAAACCATCATCAACTTCGTCTTACCCAACGAAGGTGCACCTGAACTGGCCACAGAGACTAAATACGACATCGTCATGGCCAATATTTTGGCCAATCCACTGCAAGTGCTAGCTCCAGCGCTAGTTAAGATGCGACCTGGCGGTCAGATAGTTTTATCCGGTGTTCTTGCTCGCCAAGCTGATGAAGTGATAGCCACCTACAGCCAGTGGCTAAAACTCTCCATTTGGAAAGAGAGTGAAGGTTGGGTTTGCTTGCATGGATCATTGGATGATGACAGCAAAGCCACTTTTGAAGCACTGGCTCAAAAGAAAAGTCTTAAGTTAGCCTTTCTCGCCGGATTATTTTTACTGTTGCTGGTTTTTGGCGAATATCTCTCAAGAAATACTTTGCTTCCCACATTAGCACCGCGTGTCGATGGAACGTCGCATTCGATTTCAATCAGTTTATTTTCAGCCCTACAACAGATTGATACAAAACTCTGCAGTGTATTAGGATGTCTAGATCGCACTGTGAGCGATTTTTCAGCATGGAAAATCAATTCCCACAACTTTCTCTAGAAAACGTCCGAGAGGGTCTTAAAGGCGCTGTAAATCCATCTACGCTGCAGGTAGAGATCCAAAATCGTCTTGCTATCGCAGCATTAGCTCCGAATTTAGAAATTTCTCTAACCGATGCAGAAGAAAGTGAAATCAAATCACTGCAATTCACCCCAGCAGAATGGATACCCACAACGCGGCAAGAGTCACACCCAGATTTTTTAAAAAGGGGGATTCCATCGGGAGAAATCATTCAAGTGGAATTGCCAATTTCCTTAACGCAAAATACTGCTGGCTATCGTGTTCGCGTCCTCTACTCCTAATTCTATTTATCAACACTACATTTACCTCTTATAAGAAAGTAATTTATGGCTAGCTTGATCTGTGGCTCCATTGCCTACGACACCATTATGAACTTTGAAGGCAAATTTGCCGATCAAATCCTGCCTGAGCAAATTCATATTCTGAATGTCGCCTTTTTAGTTCCAACCATGCGCCGCGAATTCGGCGGTTGTGCAGGCAATATTGCCTATAACCTGAAGCTTTTAGGTGGTGACCCCATCATCATGGCAACCGTGGGTGGTGATGCTGCTCCATACAAGAGTAGGCTTGAGCAACTCAATATCGATGCAAGTCATATTCGGCAGATCGAAAACGCATTCACAGCACAGGCAATGATTACCACCGATCAAGCTAATAACCAAATCACCGCCTTTCATCCAGGCGCAATGGGCGAGTCACACCTAAACCAAGTATCTGCAGTGGTAGCTGAGCGCAGTAAACACTCCAAAGACATAACTAAATTCGGAATTGTTGCCTCCGATGGTCGCCAAGGGATGTGGGAGCACTGCCATCAACTAGCAGAAGCCAATATTCCGTTTATCTTCGATCCAGGCCAAGGTCTACCGATGTTTAATGGTCCAGAGCTTCTGGAATTAGTCGATATTGCTAGCTACCTCGCTGTAAATGATTATGAAGGAGAGATGCTTTCTCAAAGAACGGGGCTAAGCCTTTCAAATGTAGCCGAGCGTGTCAAAGCGCTCATTGTTACCAAGGGCGCTGAAGGCGCCGATATCTATTTTGACGGGAAATGCATTGCCATTCCACCGGTACCAGCAGCAAAAGTAGTCGATCCCACAGGCTGTGGTGATGCATTTCGCGGTGGACTTCTCTTTGGATTAGAAAATGGCATGGACTGGGAAACAGCTGGTCGCCTTGCCAGCCTAATGGGTTCAATCAAAATTACCCATCAAGGACCACAAAATCATCAATCAAGCAAAGAAGAGATCGCCGATCAATTTAAAAATGCATTTGGCTTTAGCTACTAGCCTGCATTGGGGAGCCCAGCTTAAACACACTCCCCCTGCTTTCACTGAATTTAAGAATAAAAAGGGGTCTCGTGAGAGACCCCTTCTAGTAACACCCGTCGCATTAAGGGCGTGTGCCAGTTGGGAAGGGCCAAGCAGTGGCAAGATTCAACGCACTAGACGTTGGTGCAGCTTTCTTCGCAGCAGGCTTTTTAGCAGCAGCTTTCTTCGCAGCAGGCTTTTTAGCAGCAGCTTTCTTCGCAGCAGGCTTTTTAGCAGCAGCTTTCTTCGCAGCAGGCTTTTTAGCAGCAGCTTTCTTCGCAGCAGGCTTTTTAGCAGCAGCTTTCTTCGCAGCAGGCTTTTTAGCAGCAGCTTTCTTCGCAGCAGGCTTTTTAGCAGCAGGCTTTTTAGCAGCAGCTTTCTTCGCAGCAGGCTTTTTAGCAGCAGCTTTCTTCGCAGCAGGCTTTTTAGCAGCAGCTTTCTTCGCAGCAGGCTTTTTAGCAGCAGCTTTCTTCGCAGCAGGCTTTTTAGCAGCAGGCTTTTTAGCAGCAGGCTTTTTAGCAGCAGGCTTTTTAGCAGCAGGCTTTTTAGCAGCAGCTTTCTTCGCAGCAGGCTTTTTCTTGGCAGTTGCCATAATAATGCTCCTTCACGTGAGGATTAGTACAAACTACATTAAGAAGACCCGACCATTCGTTTCCGCTAGATTATGCACTCGTTTGGAGCTGACGAGCGAGCCATTCATCGGCGCGCAACTTGATGCTAGATGCTGCACGCTAATGAATCCTGGAAAAAAAGCCGTGGCCCCGAAGGACAACGGCTTCTTAAATATGCTTAAAAAAACAGAGAGAGTAGCCCAGGCACCCTTGAACAAGGGTTTTCGGATTTGAGTCTGGTTTTGCTGACTTCTAAAACTATCCAACCGTCTAATCTCCTATTTAGCCAGTTGTGCGCTTTTTTACTTTTTTACTATTCCCAGCTTAGCGCACCACCGGTTTGATACTCAATAACGCGTGTCTCAAAAAAGTTTCGCTCTTTTTTCAGATCAATCATTTCTGACATCCATGGAAATGGATTCTCTTCATTTGGGAACATCGCGTCAAGTCCTATTTGCAAACATCTGCGATTACAAATGTATCTTAGGTATCCTTTGAACATCGGAGCATTCAATCCGAGCACTCCGCGAGGCATCGTATCTTCAGCATAACGGTACTCCAATTCAACTGCTTTTTCGAAGATGGATTTGATCTCGTCTTTGAACGCGGAAGTCCATAACTGCGGGTTCTCCAGCTTAATTTGGTTAATCAAATCGATACCAAAATTACAGTGCATAGATTCATCACGAAGGATGTATTGATACTGCTCAGCAGCGCCCGTCATTTTGTTTTGACGACCCATTGCAAGTATTTGCGTAAAACCAACATAAAAGAACAAACCTTCCATCACGCAAGCAAAAACAATCAGCGAACGAAGTAATGTTTGATCAGCTTCAAGTGTGCCAGTCTTGAAATTTGGATTGGTAAGAACATCAATATATGGAATTAAGAACTCATCTTTAGCGCGAATCGAGTCAATCTCGTGATACGCATTGAAGATTTCTGACTGATCTAAGCCTAAAGACTCGACAATATATTGGTACGCATGAGTATGAATTGCCTCCTCAAAGGCCTGACGTAATAGGTATTGGCGGCACTCAGGAGCAGTAATGTGGCGATAAGTACCCAAAACAATATTGTTTGCAGCCAAAGAATCGGCGGTTGTAAAGAAACCTAAATTACGTTTAATGATACGACGCTCGTCTTCAGTCAGACCATTTGGGTCTTTCCAAAGTGCAATATCGCGATTCATATTGATCTCTTGAGGCATCCAATGGTTTGCACAACCAGCTAGGTATTTCTCCCAAGCCCATTTGTATTTAAACGGAACCAGCTGATTAACGTCAGTCTTGGCATTAATCACACGCTTATCAGCAGCATTTACACGCAAAGATGCGCCACCAGATAAATTGGCTGCTGCTACTGGCGCAGGTGCAGCAGTCTGCGGTGCCATTGCCACTTGATCTGGCTGTGGACGTTGTTGTGTCTCCACTGCAACCGGCTGCGGTACCAGACCAGCTTTCGCTAGCGCTGGAGCAACTTCCTCTTCCCAATTCAACATAACTCTCTCCTAATTCTTCTAATTATGGCCAATAAGCGAAAAGCTTATTGGCATGCTTCACATTCTTCAAAACCAGCATCGCCTGGACGCATTGTGCAAACGGGGCCATCAGCTTCAACTCCACCCGCAGCACTTGCCGCAGCTGCATCAGTGCCATTTACTCCGCCACCACTTGAAACAGAGTTCAATTGACCGCTAGTAACAGTGGATTTCTCAACATGAGTTGCGGCCATAGTACGGAGGTAGTAAGTTGTCTTCAAGCCGCGTAACCAAGCCAACTTATAGGTGTCGTCTAATTTCTTACCGGAAGCACCTGCCATATAGATATTTAATGACTGAGCTTGATCGATCCACTTTTGACGACGGGAAGCCGCTTCAACCAACCAACTAGGCTCAACCTCAAAAGCAGTCGCATACAAATCGCGAAGATCTTGTGGAATGCGATCAATCTTCGATAAAGTACCGTCAAAGTACTTCAAGTCGGCAATCATCACCTCATCCCAAAGGCCGCGATCTTTCAAATCACGCACCAAGTACTCGTTCACCACTGTGAATTCACCAGAAAGGTTGGATTTCACGAACAAGTTCTGGAATGTTGGTTCGATACAAGCTGAAACACCAATAATGTTAGAAATTGTTGCTGTTGGCGCAATTGCTACGCAATTGGAGTTACGCATACCGTGTTGCTTAATACGTGCACGCAACCCACTCCAGTCCATAGTGGAAGAGTTATCCACTTCTACATAACCTCCACGCTCTGCCGCCAACATCGCTACTGAATCCTGCGGGAGGATGCCACGATCCCATAAAGAGCCTTTATAGGTGCTATAAACACCGCGCTCTTCAGCCAACTCATTCGATGCCTGATAAGCGTAGTAGCAAACCGCTTCCATTGAAGAGTCAGCAAATTTCACAGCCTCATCACTGGCGTAAGGGATGCGTTGCATATGCAAGCAATCCTGGAAGCCCATGATGCCCATACCGACTGGACGATGCTTCAAGTTTGAATTACGCGCCTTAGTTACTGCGTAGTAGTTAATATCGATCACGTTATCCAGCATGCGCATTGCTGTGCGAACAGTTCTTTGGAGCTTCTCATGATCCAAAATCATCTTGCCATTGGCATCTGTAGTCATGTGAGCAGTTAAGTTCACAGAACCCAAGTTACAAACTGCAATCTCAGTCTCGTTCGTATTGAGAGTGATCTCAGTACAAAGATTAGATGAGTGAACTACGCCAATATGCTGTTGCGGGCTGCGAATATTGCAAGGATCTTTAAAAGTGATCCATGGATGACCAGTTTCAAACAACATACCAAGCATCTTGCGCCACAACTGTTGTGCTGGAATACAGCGGAATGGCTTCAATTCACCGCGTTCAGCCTTTTGCTCGTAAGCAACATAAGCCTCTTCAAACGCTCTGCCGTATTTGTCATGCAAATCTGGGGTATTGGATGGTGAGAACAATGTCCAATCTCCGCCTTCCATTACGCGCTTCATGAATAAGTCAGGAATCCAGTTAGAGGTATTCATGTCATGGGTACGACGACGGTCGTCACCAGTGTTCTTGCGCAACTCCAAGAACTCTTCGATATCTAAGTGCCATGTTTCCAAGTAGGCGCAAACCGCACCCTTACGCTTACCGCCTTGGTTGACAGCAACTGCAGTATCGTTCACTACTTTCAAGAATGGCACAACACCTTGTGATTTACCGTTGGTACCCTTGATATGGCTTCCTAATGCACGAACATTAGTCCAGTCATTACCCAAGCCACCCGCAAATTTAGATAACAAGGCGTTTTCTTTCAATGCCTCATAGATGCCATCCAAATCATCATCAACAGTCGTCAAGTAGCAGCTGGAAAGCTGAGGACGAGTCGTTGCTGAGTTGAACAATGTTGGGGTACTAGACATGAAATCAAACGTAGAGAGGATTTCATAGAACTCAATCGCGCGACGCTCGCGATCCAACTCATTTAGAGACAAGCCCATCGCGACACGCATAAAGAAAGCCTGCGGCATTTCAATGCGACGGTCTTCAATGTGCAAGAAATAGCGGTCATACAAAGTCTGCAAACCGAGGTAATTGAACTGCAAGTCCCGGCTCGCATTCAAAGCGGCGGCCAAGCGTGGCAAATCGAACTCACGCATACGTGGATCTAGTAATTCCACAGAGATGCCTTCGTTGATGTACTTCGCAAAGTAAGTGCTGTATTCAGCTTGCATATCACCCTGCAATACTTCCTTACCTAAAATTTCTTTGCGAATCACATGCATCAAGATACGTGCTGTTACTTGGCTGTATGCAGGGTCTTTTTCAATCAAAGTGCGGGAGGCCAAGATAGCAGAGTCATATACCTGGGCCATTGGTACGCCATCGTAGAGATTCTTAATGGTTTCAGTGATGATTGGAGTGGCGTCAATATGGTTACCTAAACCTTCACAAGCCGCCTCAATGACTGTGCGCAGAGCGGCCATATCAAGCCACTTCTCAACACCGTTATCAGTCACTTTGATACCAGACTCACCAGCCTGATTTGCAGTTTGTGCATCTTGGGAAACTTCTTGCTGGGCTGCACGTTCTTGATTGCGCTTTTCGCGATAAAGAACATAAGCACGAGCAACGTTATGCTCACCACTACGCATCAAAGCCAATTCAACTTGGTCTTGAATATCTTCAATATGGAAAGTTCCGCCATTTGGTCGGCTACGCGACAAAGCGCGCACAACAGAGTGAGTCAACTGCTCAACTTGCTCACGTACGCGTGCAGAGGCAGCACCTTGACCGCCATTAACCGCTAAAAATGCTTTGATTACGGCGATTGCAATTTTGGATGGCTCAAAAGCAACTACTGAACCATTGCGGCGAATAATTTTGTAATCAGATAACTGGATTGCCTGCGTTCCGCCTACACCACCAGCCACAAAACCGGCAGAAGGAGCTTGATTGATTGCCCCCGCAGGACTCATTCCTGGATTATTGGCCCCGGTTGGTTGGCTTGCTGTCTGTGGATTAGCGTATGTCATGTTGCTCCTGCATATAATTTGGACAAAATATCGTTAAAAAACAATAAGGTATTGCTTGATTAAAACACTACATCTAGTGTTTTTAAGTGCATTAGGCACTAAGTATAGGGAATTATTTAGTATTTGGTAAGCTATTTATGACAATTCTTTATTAGTATTTTTACTAATTTTTCCACTTATTTTTGAGTCATTTTGATGCGGAATTTTGAGCCCTTTTTAGATAAAGGCTAGGAATGTAAGCGTACGCTCACATACAAAAAGAGCTTATCAAGAACCTAAGCCAAAAGGCAGTTTATCTGGAGAAATACCCGTCTCTTTTTGGAACTTTTTCCAATCAAAATATTTTCCAGGGTCTGTTTTGCGATCGGGCGCAATATCGCTGTGTCCTGCAAATTGTAGTTGGGGGTAAGCGCCTGCCACTTTCTTAATAAGATTATTCAAGGCTTCATACTGAACTTCCTCAAATGGTGTTTCACCATCACCCTCCAACTCAATCCCAAGTGAAAAATCATTGCATTTATCTCTGCCAAAGAATGAAGACTTACCCGCATGCCAAGCCTTATTTTGAGTAGATACAAACTGCATTAACTGGCCAGAGCGAGTAATCAAAAAATGGCTGGATACTTTTTGGTTGGCAATCTCCGCAAAATACGGATGCCCATTTGGGTCGAGCTTATTTTGAAAAAAATGAACGATATGGTGGCTTGAAGTCTGATTTTTAAATTCACCGGGGGGAAGGCTTATGTGATGAATTACCGCCAGATCAGGTGAGATATTTTCTGGTCTAGCATCTTGATTTGGCGAAACACACCAATGTGCATTCCCGATCCAACCCTCTGAATCTAGAACTTGAAGATGCTCTTTTGAGCAGTAAAAACGACTGTCATGCTGAAGCGCTTCTGATTCCGGTAGATGTAATTTACAGTATTGGCATTGCACCATTACTTCAGGGTCAATCACTTTCTTAGGCTTATTCTTATTGAGATCGATGGGATTTTCTGAATCAAGCTTAGCCTGTTTTTTACCTTTGATCCAAAGGTAAAAAAGGCCTGCGCCAGCAAACAATAAAAGCCACTTAAACAAGAATCATGACCTCTGAAAAATAACTTCAAGCACAAACTGGCTTCCAACATAAGCAAGCAACAAGGCTGTATATGCACTTAAAACCCAACGAATAGCCGCTCTACCACGCAGACCAACCCTCCAGCGAGCCAACAAAAGTCCGCCAAACAAAAACCAAGACACCAAAGCAAAGATTGTTTTGTGATCAAAAACAAGCGGCTTGCCGAATAAGGTCTGTGAAAAAAGCAAGCCAGAAAAAACCGTCAAACTGAGAAGTGCAAAACCAACATAGAGCAAGCTAAATAAGAGACTTTCCATAGTCATTAACGGGGGGAGATCTTCCAACCAATTTGCAAATCGACTATTGGGAATAATGGCTAGTTGACGATGTAATGCCCTATCCTGAACGCTCATCAGCATAGCATGCATGGCTGCCAAACTCAACAAACCCACGGATACGGTTGCTACAACAAAATGGCCCTTAAACCAAGGATCCGAAACAGCCTTAGGCGATATAACTGCCCCTGGAAAAAGACTGGGCAAAAAAGCGCAAATCAGCGCAAACATTAAGGCCATCCATCGCAAGCTAGAGATAGGCAAAAACCAAGACCGAAACCAATAAAAGGCCAAGCCAACCCATGCAATTAAGGACAAATCCTGCGCAAATCCAAACACAAAGCCTTGAGGGGTGAAGACGGAATCATGAAGTTGCACCCCATGAATCACCAAAATCACAAAAATAGCAGCTTGCACCAAGACGGTTGAGGACCTGGACTCCAAGCCACTCTTGGCTTTGAAGCTTAAAACCAGCAAAAGAACTAAATAAAGTACAGAAGGGAGCCATCCGTATCTTGAGTAACCTAAAATATCCATCTGGAAAGTCTAATCGATAAATGCTAGAAAACCTCACCGACCGCCTATCTCGCGTTGTTAAAACAATGCGGGGTCAAGCCCGCCTCACTGAAGCCAACACCGCAGAAATGCTACGGGAAATCCGTTTAGCCCTATTGGAGGCTGACGTAGCGCTTCCAGTAGTGAAATCTTTGCTGGAGCAAATTAAATTTAAAGCCCTTGGCGAAGAAGTGGTTGGTAGCCTTAGTCCTGGCCAGGCGCTTGTAGGGGTAGTACAGCGTGAACTTGCCCAAGTAATGATGGGCGACACCAACCAAAGTGGTGATCTCAATTTAGCAACCCAACCGCCCGCAGTGATATTAATGGCTGGTTTGCAGGGTGCTGGTAAGACCACTTCGGTTGGAAAGCTAGCAAAATGGTTACAAGAGAAAAAGAAAAAGAAGGTGCTGACTGTTTCTTGTGACGTCTATCGTCCAGCAGCGATTGAGCAATTAGAAACCGTCACCAAGCAGGTAGGTGCAGAATTTTTCCCAAGCGATATTAGTCAAAAGCCAAATGACATCGCCCTTGCCGCGCTTGACTGGGCACGTCGTCATTACTTTGATGTTGTCTTAGTCGATACCGCAGGTCGTCTCGGCATTGACGAAGCACTCATGCAAGAAATCAAAACTTTGCATGCGAGCCTCAATCCAATTGAAACCTTATTCGTAGTAGACGCGATGCTCGGCCAGGATGCCGTAAATACTGCCAAGGCCTTCCATGAAGCCCTTCCGCTGACCGGCGTGATCCTGACCAAACTTGATGGCGACTCACGTGGTGGTGCGGCACTCTCGGTTCGTCAAGTTACTGGTGTTCCCCTCAAATTTATCGGTGTTGCCGAGAAGATGGATGGTCTTGAAGCGTTTGATGCTGAACGCATGGCTAACCGTATTTTGGGAATGGGCGACATTCTGGCTTTAGTTAAACAAGCGCAACAACACGTTGACGTTGCCAAAGCAGAAAAGTTAGCCAGTAAGATTTCCAAGGGCGGTTTTGATCTGGAAGATTTTCGTGATCAACTCATGCAGATGCAAAGGATGGGCGGCATGGCGAGTTTGATGGATAAATTGCCCAGTCAAGTTGTCCAAGCGGCATCCAAAGCCAATCTGAGTAATGCTGACAAGCAAACTACGCGGATGCGCGGAATCATTGACAGCATGACACCGCAAGAACGTAGAAAACCTGAATTACTCAAAGCGAGTCGCAAGCGTCGCATCGCTGCAGGGTCGGGAGTAGAGGTGCAAGAAGTAAATCGCCTACTTGCTCAATTCGAGCAAATGCAAACCATGATGAAGCAATTCAAGGGTGGCAAGATGGCGCGCACTATGGCCAGCATGGCTGCCAAAGGAGCCGCCAAAGGTATTAGCGGACTCTTTAAGAAATAATTAAATCGAAAGTGGAGCTTACGATTGTTTTGCAGTTTGTACTGCAGTAATCACTTTAGCTTTGATGTCATTTAACGGGATGTTCTGAGACTCAGCGTCAATACGGCCTTTGAATTCCACTTGAGAATCAGCTAGACCACGATCACCAATCACCACACGGAATGGTACTCCAATCAACTCCCAGTCAGCAAACATCGCTCCAGGGCGCTCATTGCGGTCATCCAGAATCACATCAATACCAGCAGCCAACAACTCGTCATGCAGTTGATCACATGCTGCTTTAACAGCCTCTGATTTTTCGTAACCCATAGGACAAATCACCACCTCAAATGGTGCCATAGAGATTGGCCAAATAATGCCTTTCTCATCTTGACCTTGCTCTATTGCAGCGCCGAGCAAACGAGTCACTCCAATTCCGTAGCAACCCATCACCATTGGCTGGGCTTTGCCTTGCTGGTCTAGGTAAGTGCAGCCCATCGCCTCTGAATAACGTGTGCCCAACTGAAAGACGTGACCCACCTCAATCCCACGACAGATATCAACTACACCTTTACCATCCGGGGAAGGGTCTCCGATGACTGCATTACGAATATCGAGAACCAATGGCTCAGGCAAATCACGGCCCCAGTTCACGCCAGTCAAGTGATGCCCAGCATCATTTGCACCACAAACGAAATCTGCCATATTAGCGACAGTACGATCAGCAACTATAGTCACGTCAGCGCTAATGCCAACGGGGCCTAAATAGCCAGCAGGTGCATTGCAAGCTTGCTTAATTTCAGCCTCAGTAGCAAAACGAGATTCAGCCATTCCAGGGATCTTTGATGCTTTTACTTCATTTAGCTCATGGTCACCACGCACTAACAACATAAAGAGTTTTGCTGATCCATTTTCTTGATCAACTGCAAATAATAAGGACTTCACAGTAGATTCAAGCGGGATATTTAAAAACTGAGCGACATCAGCACAGTTTGTTTTATCTGGTGTTGGTACCTTTACCAATACAGCGGTTGCCGCGGCGCGAGCAGCAATTAATGCCAAAGATTCAGCTGCCTCTAGATTGGCTGCGTAATCAGAATTTGGGCAATATACGATGACATCTTCGCCAGTGTCTGCAATCACATGAAACTCTTGACTACCAGAACCACCGATGGCGCCGTTGTCAGCGGTTACTGCACAGAACTGAAGACCCATGCGCTTAAAGATGCGCGTGTAAGCATCAAACATCGTTTGATAAGACTTCTTTAGGCCTTCGGCATCTCGATCAAAAGAGTAAGCATCTTTCATGCTGAACTCACGACCACGCATGATGCCAAAACGTGGGCGTCGCTCATCACGAAATTTAGTTTGAATCTGATAAAAATTCACGGGCAGTTGCTTATAACTTCGAATTTCATTGCGAGCTAAATCAGTAATCACTTCCTCTGAAGTAGGCTGAATCAAGAAATCACGATCATGGCGATCTTTAATGCGGAGTAACTCTGGCCCCATCTTTTCCCAACGGCCAGTCTCTTGCCAAAGTTCAGCAGGCTGAATCATTGGCATCAATAATTCAATTGCACCTGCACGATTCATTTCTTCGCGAATAATGTTTTCCACCTTGCGAATGACCTTTAAACCGAGCGGCAAATAGTTATAAATGCCTGCACTCAGCTTGCGTATTAAACCTGCGCGCACCATTAATTTGTGCGAAACCACCTCAGCGTCAGAGGGGGCTTCTTTTAAGGTGGCGAGAAATGATTGTAATGCTTTCATGTATGGCTATAATCAAATCGTTGATTTTAAAGGATTTGAGGCACGATCATGCTTGACCGTGAGGGGTATCGCCCGAATGTCGGCATTGTCCTCCTCAACAGCTGTAACGAGGTTTTCTGGGGAAAGCGCGTTGGGCAGCATTCGTGGCAGTTCCCGCAGGGCGGGATTCAGCATGGTGAAAGCCCTGAACAGGCTATGTACCGCGAACTGCAAGAGGAGGTTGGCTTACTACCAGAACATGTCCAAATTATTGGACGGACTAGGGACTGGCTTCGCTATGACGTCCCTGAGGAATATTTGCGTCGCCAACACTCAAGTCGCATTCATCGTGCCGCCTATCGCGGCCAAAAGCAAATCTGGTTTCTCTTGCGCCTAGTAGGTTTAGACAGCGATATCCAGTTAAGAGCCTCGGAACACCCTGAATTTGATGCCTGGCGCTGGGTGCCTTTTTGGATACAGCTAGATGCAGTGATTGACTTTAAGCGAGAAGTCTATCAATTAGCACTATCCGAACTAGCACGATATCTCTCTCGTGGTATGCGTATGCAGCAACTTGCCTGGGGCTCTCCACTAGACCTATTGCAATCTTTTTATCCCAGCACCGAAGAAAACTCTCAATCTTCAGAAAAATCAGATAAACAAAAATGAATATTTCCATTGGCAAACTCAACAAATATGTAATCAGCATTGCTATTGGATCCTGCTTAATTAGCTTGTTCAGGCGACCCCATGCAAAGCGGTCTAGATCCCTTTACACCCATGGTTTTTAAGGAGGGGGAAACTACGTTGCCGTTAAAATGGGCCCAATAAATCGACATTGCAGCCGTTCTATGTTTCTCCGGGGACTGTTTTCAAGTTTGCAGCTGATACAAGCTCCATCCTAATTGCTGCTGATGGCGTTACTCGCTATACGGTAGCGATCACCAACCCCAGTGGTGGGGAGCAAGTGCAGTATGCGGGAATTCGCTGCGACACATATCAATGGCGCCTTTATGGAACATTTGAGAATAATAAGTTGGTTAAAAGCCCTTTAAACAGTTGGAATGACATTAAGCCCAAAGTAACTAATCGCTATCAGACAGTATTAGCTTCTGGAGCCTTCTGCAGCTTTAATACTCAAGAAAAAAGCAGCGCAACTGTTTTGAATTCACTCAATCCCAAAAGCTTTACTGGCGGAACTAAACCCAGCAACTCAATGGGTCAAATAATCGGTTATTGACGAGCAATTAAACGCGTACCAATTTGCGCGCCCTCGATTAGCCGCGTTAATACTTGATCTTCACGCCCAGAGGCAATGATCGTATTAGCTCCCGTTTTAGCCGCCTCTTTAGCAGCTAGAACCTTGGTCAGCATTCCACCCTTGCTAAGCTCGCTAGCTGCACTACCAGCCATTTTTTCTAAAGCAGGATCTCCAGCTGTAGCGTCGGTTAGCAATACTGCGTCTGGATTCAGGCGAGGATCAGCAGTAAATAAACCACCTTGATCAGTCAAAATGACTAATAGGTCTGCATGTATTAAATTGGTCACCAATGCAGCAAGGCTATCGTTGTCACCAAACTTAATTTCATCAGTTACGACAGTATCGTTCTCATTAGTGATGGGAACCACTCCCAACTTCAATAAAGTATCCAGAGTAGCCCTAGCATTGGCATTACGTTCGTTATCTGCTAAATCCGCATTGGTTAATAAAACTTGCGCACTACGTAAATTAAAGCGAGCGAAACAACTCTCATAAACCTGCACTAAACCCATCTGACCAACCGCAGCAGCAGCCTGTAATTGATGGATCTCTTGTGGACGTTTAGCCCAGCCCAGGCGTTGCATACCTTCAGCAATGGCGCCTGAGCTAACCATTAACACTTCATGCCCAGCTTTTAATAAGTTGGCCATTTGCTCGGCCCACATCGCAATCGCAGCATGATCTAGACCCTCACCATTATTAGTGACCAAACTAGAGCCCACTTTAACAACAATACGTAGAGTTTTTTTAGCATTCATAGCAAAGAGCCAACTAACTATTTAATCCGGTTTTTTATCTTCTAGCTGATCTTAATATCGAGGATCTTGAGCACGCTCATCAGCATCATCTCGATCACGGCGCACAGAATCTAAATAATCTTGCAATGAGTAGCAAAGCTTGTCGCAACCCATACCAGTCAAAGCGGAAATCTCGAAAACGGGACCCTTCCACTTAAACTTTTTCACAAAGTCAGCAACCACTTTTTTGCGATCCTCTTCCGGAATCATGTCGACCTTATTGAACACCAACCAACGCGGTTTCTCAACCAAAGCTTCATCATACTTCCGCAGCTCATTCACGATCGCCACAGCATCGGCTACTGGATCGACATTCGCATCAAATGGAGCAATATCCACCAAATGCAATAGAACACCGGTACGCTGTAAGTGCCTCAAGAAACGATATCCTAGACCCGCACCCTCTGCAGCGCCTTCAATCAAGCCAGGAATATCAGCGATAACAAAACTCCGCTCAGCGCCCACACGTACAACACCCAAATTTGGATGCAAAGTGGTAAATGGATAATCAGCGATCTTTGGACGCGCATTAGAAACCGCAGTAATCAATGTGGACTTGCCTGCGTTAGGCATCCCCAATAAACCAACATCGGCTAATACCTTGAGCTCCAATTTCAACTTACGACGTTCACCAGGCTTACCATTCGTCTTTTGACGTGGCGCTCTGTTCGTACTACTCTTAAAGTGAATATTTCCCCAGCCACCAACACCACCTTGGGCTAAGCAAAGACGCTCGCCGTGCGTAGTTAAATTGGCAATAGGCTCGCCAGTTTCGTAATCAGAAATGATTGTGCCAACAGGCATACGCAGTTCAATATCATCACCAGCACGGCCATAGCAATCCGCACCACGACCAGGCTCACCATTTTTTGCAGTGTGTGTTTTTGCGTAACGGTAATCAATCAACGTATTAATATTGCGGTCAGCGGTTGCCCAGACGCTACCGCCCTTGCCACCATCGCCACCGTCTGGACCACCAAATTCAATGAACTTTTCTCGGCGCATAGAGGCACTACCGGTGCCACCTTGCCCGGCGATTACTTCAATACGTGCTTCGTCTATAAATTTCATGAATAAAAAAGGCCTCGCTAAGCGAGGCCTGTTCCTAAGAGAATTAAATTCGGAATAAATCTGAATCAAACGTGTCTCAGTCAGGCGCCTTATGAACGAGGCAAGACTGAAACTTGGGCCTTTTTCAATGCGCCCTTAACGCCGAATTCCACTTGTCCGTCAATCAATGCGAACAATGTGTGATCCTTACCAATACCAACGTTAGCACCTGGATGAACACGTGTGCCACGTTGACGAATGATGATGCTGCCAGCATTAATATGCTCGCCACCAAATACCTTAACGCCTAGGCGTTTCGATTCTGAGTCGCGGCCATTTCGTGTTGAGCCGCCGCCTTTTTTCTGTGCCATATCTTTCTCCTACCGTGAATTAGACTTTAATCGTGTTGATCAAAATTTCAGTGAAATTCTGACGATGGCCTTGGTGCTTTTGATAATGCTTGCGACGGCGCATCTTAAAGATTGTCACTTTATCGTGACGTCCTTGGGAGACGACGGTGGCCATCACAGCTGCACCATTAACTAATGGATCACCTAATTTCAGCGAAGCGCCTTCGCCAACGGCGAGGACTTGGTCAAGAGTGATTTCGCTGCCGATTTCCGCTGGTATCTGTTCTATTTTCAATTTTTCGCCTGCAGCAACTTTATACTGTTTGCCACCGGTTTTTATGACCGCGTACATGGTTTGAAACCTCAATTAATATTTACATTTAAGCTAATCCACCCTGGACTAGCTAAGCCTATTATTATATCTTGCATGCCCAGCACTGTCAAAATCAATGACTTAAGCCAAATTCTGGCCCCAATTGCCTTAGATTTCAAGGCCTTAGATGAGGTTATTCGCCAACGTTTAGCCTCAAAAGTCGCCTTAATTAACCAAATTTCAACCTACATCATCCAAGCAGGCGGAAAACGGGTCAGGCCAGCGCTCTTGATGTTGGTGGCCAAAGCCTTGGCCAACGGTAAAGAAACACCCCATACCCTAGAAATATCCGCTGTTGTTGAATTCATTCACACTGCCACCCTACTTCACGATGATGTGGTTGATGAATCTACTCTCAGAAGAGGTCGTGAGACTGCGAATGCCGCTTTTGGCAATGCTGCCAGCGTCTTAGTTGGTGACTTCCTATATTCCCGTGCATTCCAAATGATGGTGCGCCCTAATGACCTGAGAGTGATGCAAATCTTGTCCGATGCAACCAATACGATTGCTGAAGGCGAAGTGCTCCAACTCCTCAATATGAACGATCCCGAAGTAGATGAGGATAGTTATCTACAAGTCATTCGCTACAAAACAGCGAAGTTATTCGAGGCTTCTACGGAATTAGGCGCTATTTTGGCTAATGCTACTGATACTCAGCGTGAGCGAGCTGCTGCATTTGGACGACACATTGGCACTGCTTTTCAGTTAATGGATGATTTACTCGATTACACCGCTAATGCTGCACAGATGGGGAAAAATGCCGGGGATGATTTACGTGAGGGCAAACCGACTTTGCCACTCATTTACTTATTAGAAAACGGCGGTCACGAAGAGCAACTTTTAGTCCGCGCAGCAATTGAGCAAAATCAAGACCTACCTGATGATGCATTTGCACAAATTTTGGCGGCCGTGCAAAACTCTGGCGCTCTTGATTACACACAAGCAACTGCTAAGCGCGAGGCTGACTTAGCCCTTTCTTACCTGAAGGACTTCCCCAAAAATGAAGCCAGTAAAGCGCTGGAAGACTTGTGTGCCTACTCCCTTACAAGACAAACTTAAGTACCCAAGCTATTTAATCTGAGTTCTCGTGCGGTAATACGCACTTGCTCAGCCTCGTCGCGCAAGCGAGAAATCTCCTGTTGAGATAGCTTCTCTAAATTCGAATAATCTAACTTCCATAAAGGATCAGATGACCACCTCAAGGGAGACTGCACAGTTGTACGCGCCGCGGGAGCTGACTCGATTAAACGTAAAGCTAATAAGAAATTTAAATCCTGAGCATGAACATCGTTTGGCTTTGCAGCAGGGTTGTCCAGAGGAAAATCAGAAAATAAAAATCTAGGGACTCCACAGTACTCAACAATATCTTTAGCGGCACCCATCACAACAGTAGAAATTCCGGCAACCTCTAAAAATCGCGCTAACAAACTTTGACTTTGATGGCATATCGAGCAATTCGGAATCAATATCGCCACATCCACACTATACGCTCTTAGCATTTCCAAAATTTGAGGAGCATCAACTTCTAATGTGTGGCGTTGACTGCGATTAGTAGGTAAGCCATAAAAATGCGGCGATATTTCCTGAATTAAATTTAAAGTAGCCGCCCGTTTAGCGGCTTCTAGCGGAAACCAGCAATTGATGTCTTCCATATTGGCATTTTTACGATCGATGCCCACATGTGCAATGCGCAAATCAATATTTCCTTTAATTGACTGCTGATAAGGCTGATAAAACTTTGCCGCAGCATTGTAAGGAGCGCCTGGTCCTTGAGGACCTTTATCCGGATCATAAGGAACGACGGTAGTAATTAAGCCTAATACGGATTGATTGAGTGGCTTCTTAGGCAGGTTAAATGACACATCAATGTAATGAGCCAAAACATAAGGATTCTCATAGCCCAACCCAAGTAATAGCTTCGGGTACGCTCCATATAGCGAACTGGTTGATCCTGTTCTGGTGCAAAAACGAACTCAGAAGTTTTAGACATCAATTCATCCCTGCAAGATATTGCATATCAAATATTTAACTTCATAGGAACTTATTATGGCTCAGTGGCTTAGATTTCAGCATCAAGGAAAAAGTGGTTTTGGACAAGTAAAAGGCGATGAAATTGAGGTTTACGAAGGTGATTTATTCAATGCGCCTAAGGCCACAGGCGAGACACTTAAGTTAGCTGATGTCATTATTGATATTCCATGCACGCCTTCTAAGATGGTTGCCATGGTTGACAGCTTCCATGCGTTGGTAACCAAGCTTGAGCATGCAGTCCCTGCAGAACCCTTGTACTTCCTTAAGGGTGATAACTCTTTCTTGGCAGCAAACCAAGTCATTCGCACTCCCAAGTCCTATTCTGGGAAAGTTGTTTACGAAGGAGAGCTTGGTATTGTGATTGGAAAGAGTTGTCATGAAGTGGACGAAACAGAAGCTGCTCAAGCCATTTTTGGTTACACCTGTATTAATGATGTGACCGCTATCGAAATCCTGAATCGTGATCCTGGTTATGCACAATGGACTCGCGCCAAGAGCTTTAACACCTTTGGCGTGTTCGGTTCTTACATTACTACCGATGTAGATCCAAGCAAACTAACGATTAAAACGATCCTCAACGATCAAGAGCGTCAAAACTACCCTATCGCAGATATGATTTTCCCGCCTGCAAAATTAGTGAGCTTAATTTCACAAGACGTTCCGCTAGAGGCGGGCGACATTATCGCCTGCGGTACTTTCAGTAGGGGTTGGCTCCATGAAGCCAGGCAGCAATGTGAGCATCATTATTGATGGCGTTGGACAGCTCGACAATCGCTTTGAATAAATGAGAGTCTCATAAAGAATAAAACCCTTGCTATGTTGAGTAGCAAGGGTTTTTTAATGCTGAATATTGAATTAATAACCCGAGACTGAGAGCAGCGCCAAGCTTCCTTTAGAAGCTTGTACATTTTCATCAAAGTATTTGGTTAAAGCAAACACCGTATTCAAGCACGGTGTTGGAGTTTGCGTAATCTTGCCAAGCTCGATAACTGATCCCAATAAAGCATCGATCTCTAAGCTACGCCCAGCCTCTAAGTCTTGCAATATAGAAGTCTTATGCTTGCTAACTTTTTCTGCTCCGGCAATGCGACGTTCAATATCAACACGGAAAGTAACCCCTAACTTCTCGGCGATTGTCTGAGCTTCAGCCATCATGTTGCGTGCCAATTCTTTGGTCAAAGGATATTGGTAAATACCTTCGAGTGTTCCATGTGTCAATGAGCTGATTGGGTTGAAAGTCCTATTGCCCCAAAGCTTGAGCCAAATTTCAGAGCGGATGTCGTCCAAAATAGGAGACTTAAATCCAGCAGCCCCATCATCTCTGACATCTTCTGGATACGCTCAGTAGTCTTGCCATCCAACTCGCCCAATGGAAAGCGATTCCTCTCCACATGACGAATGACGCCAGGAGCTTGAGTAAAGGTTGCTGGATACACCACACAACCAATAATATTGTTTGGATTAATCGCATTCTTAGCAACGCCACCAGCATCCACCGTTTCAACAGAGTGGTCCTGATACTCACCACCTAGCTTTTGGAAGTACCACCAAGGAATGCCGTTTTGCATTGGTATGAGAATCGTCTCAGGACCCATGATGGCAGCTAAGTCATCAATAATTGGCTCAACTTGATGCGCCTTTTCACTGCCAAAATCACCACATCTGGAGTTTCGGCATCCCGAATTTTTTCTACTGCTTTGACTTGGGCAACCAAAGGCTCTGGTTGGTCATCCATATCAATGCAAGGCCACGCTCTTTGATTGCAGCCAATGTAGCGCCACGTGCAACAACCGTGACTTCATTGCCCGCTCGAGCCAACATAACGGCTAGGTAGCCCCCAATGGCGCCACCTCCACCGATAACACAGATTTTCATAAGAGCTCCATAAGAACCAAAAATTTTTAATTAACAACATCTTAGAGGAGAATATTTTGCAGTGCAATATAAAAAATTGCCTAATTTTTAAGCAAACCCCACTCTAGACGGTTTTTAACGAATCTTTTGGGACAAGACTACCCAAAAATCATGCCGGCAATGCTGGCAAATAGGCCAGCCAATTGAGGCGGCAAAATAGCATTGGGAGCCAAGATTTCGCAACTTATCCAGATAGTTAAACTACCCACTGCCAACAAGCCCCCTAAGGAGTTTGCTCTTGACCAATAGACTCCAAATGCTAACGGTACAAAAACTGCCACTAGGGTGACTTTATAAGCGCTCTCCACCATCTTGAAAATAGATAGCTCTGAATTCACAGCAAAGAAAGTTGCCACTACAGCAAAACATAGAATCGTAATCCGCATGACTTTCAATAAGTCCTGGTCAGATAAATGCTTAAAAATTCCTCGCAGGATATTTTCAGAAAAAGTTACCGACGAGGCCAATAAAGTTGCACTGGCACAACTCTTAATAGCGGATAACAAAGCGCCGAAAAACATCACCTGCGCAATTAAGGGTGCATGACTCAAAATGAGTTTAGGCAAGATCATCTGCGGATCCGTGGTGAGATATTCTTTGACTAGCCCAGGACTAATTAAAGTAGCCGAATAAGCCAAATACATGGGGACAAACGCAAAAATAAAATAAAGGACACCACCCAATAAAGCAGCTTGAACTGCAATATTGACGTTCTTTGAAGAGGTAATGTGTTGGAAAACGTCTTGCTGAGGAATGGAGCCCAGCATCATGGTGCACAAAGCTGCCATAAACCCTAAGATCGAAGCTAAATTCATATCTGGCCAGAAATTACTGAATTGACCTGCAGCTGCTGCATGCTCAATCACTGCAAAAACTCCACCAGTCTGAGAAGACATTTCGCCACCGATGTACAACATGCCAACGACAATGATGATCATCTGAATAAAGTCCGTAATCGCCACTGACCACATGCCACCAAATAAGGCGTAAATCAGAACACTACCGGCTCCTATCAACATGCCGCCCGTCTGAGAAATACTCCCCTCAGATACAACATTAAATACAAGCCCAAGGGCTTTAATTTGAGCAGCAACCCAGCCCAAATAAGAAACAACGATACATAGCGTTACTAAAACCTCTACTGTGCGACCATACTTTTCGCGAAAAAAATCTCCAATAGTCAGCATTCGCCGGTTATAAAGATGGCGCGCAAAAAAGAGTCCCGCCAAAATCAAACAAAGGGATCAGCGACCACCCCTCCCAACCCCTCCTTTAAGAAAGTTGCTGGAATTCCTAAAACCGTTTCAGATCCGAACCAAGTTGCAAATACCGTGGCTGTCACAATCGGCAAAAGCAAGCTATGGCCCGCAGCAGCAAAGTCAGCAGCATCTTTCACCCGCAAAGCCGCCCACAAGCCGATACCAACCGAAATAACCCAATAAATGATGACGAACCAAATAAGCACGCCTGAATGCTCCTACAGAAATTTGATGAAATTATATGGCTTTGTCACTTTTGGCAGTTGGCAATTACCAACCCATTTGGGGCATGCACTAAAACGTTTCAGTCTGACATAATTCAACGGTGAAGCCATCCAAGCATAGCCCTGCCACAAACCCATCTGCAGATCTGGCATACCAAAAAGCCATTCTGGGCTCGGTATCCCGCACCTTTGCGCTCACAATCCCACTCCTACCTCCAAGTATTGAAAAGGTTGTTGGCAATACCTATTTACTTTGTCGCATTGTCGACACCATTGAAGATGCCGGAGATTTAAGTGCACAAACCAAGCAATTGCTCTCAGCACTTTTTTTAAATGCCGTGCTTGAAAAGTCGCCAGTAGAAACTTTTGTCAACCCATGCTTAGAGGCCTTAAAGAATTATGGCAACCAAGATGAATTAGATCTCATCTCTCATACGCCAACTGTTCTCAGAATTTTGCATACCCGCACTACCCAAGATCAAGAGGCGGTAAATCGCTGTGTTTCCATCATGTCTGAAGGAATGTCTTTTTTTCATGGAAAACAAAATCAAGCTGGCCTTCAAGATCTCCCCGAGTTTGAAAAATACTGTTACGTAGTGGCTGGTGTTGTTGGAGAACTACTGACCACTATTTTTAGCAACCACTCCCCTCTATTTAAAGAAAGAATAGCTGGGCATGAAGATTTGGCAATTGCATTTGGGCAGGCATTACAAATGACCAACATACTGAAGGATTCGCCAGAGGACAAGGCTCGTGGTGTCTCTTGGAAGCCAGTAGGCAGTAGTCAAATGGACCTCTTAAAACTAGCGTATCAAAAATTACAAGACTCCCTAAATTACATTCTTTTGATACCCAAACAAGAAAGTGGTATCAGGAGGTTTTGTTTTTTAGCTTTTGGCTTAGCCGTCATAACCCTTTCAAAAATTGCTACTCGAACAGAATTTAGCAACAAAGATGAGGTGAAACTCTCCAGAAAAGCTGTGATGAGTTTTTATAGCTTTACAAAAATTGCGGTAAAAAGCGATACTCTCATGAAAGCGTTTTTCTACCTTTTTAGCAAATCATTAGCAAAATAATCAATTCCTACAAAGCGCCTTCGTGCTTTAAAAGCCACAACTTAATTTGGCGGTAAAGGCCAGACGAATTCTCTTTCATAAACCCCCCAATACCTTGAGCAGAGACAACTCGATGGCATGGTGCAATTAAGGGGTAGGGATTTGCACCGCACGCCGTTCCTACAGCTCGCGCCCCACTCTTCATTTTTTTTGCCACTTCCCCATATGTTTTGGTTTTACCAACTGGTATTTCTTGAATACAGGCCCACACTTTTTTCTGATGCTCTGTGCCAGACGGTTTGATGATGGGTAAATCAAATCTCCAACTAGGATCCTTAAAGTAGGCTGTACATTGAAATGCAACCTCCTTTGCCAAGGCATTCTTAGGAAGGCTTAATTTGGCATCATGCGGCAAATAATCAATCCCGGACAACATCAAACTTCCATCGACTAATTCTGTCGAAATCCCAAGCCGCCCAAAAGGTGCTGCAATAACGCAATAGCTAGCACCTTCGCCTTGTTTTAGGGTATTTGATCTTGCCATAGCAAATGATTCTGACACAAACAAACAGTCAAGATGACAGGTCTTTACTCTATGACTATAGCATGCCAAATAGCACTTTGCTATATTGGCTCATCCTCACTTTTTTCAAGCATACCTCATGGACACCTTTTTTGACGATTGGCCGTTTTACAGCCAAGTTGCTCTAGTCCTATTTTTCCTTGCGCTCTCTGGCTTTTTCTCTATGGCAGAGACCAGTATGCTGTCTTCCAATCGCCATCGTCTCCGCGCTATGGCCAATAGTGGTAATGCTGGCGCAGCATTAGCTGAAAGACTCTTAAAGCGCATTGATTCATTACTCTCAGTGCTACTCATCTCAAATAATCTGATAAATACAATTTTGCCAATTTTAGTTACGGGCATTGCTCTTCATGTATTCGGTGACAGCGGCTTCGTACTATCAATTGCTACCCTTGTAGCAGCTTTACTCATCATCATCTTTAGCGAGATCACCCCCAAGGTAATTGGCGCTGCGTTTCCCGAAAAAATTGCCTCCAACGTTGGCTGGCTTATCTTGCCGCTCACTTTTGCACTAAAACCCTTGCTCTGGTTTAGCAACAGCTTTGTGTCGGGATTAATGAAAGTATCAGACCTGCAATCCTCATCCGATAGTAGAGCCATGAGTAAGGAAGAGTTACGCAGTTTGGTATTGGAATCAAATCGTTTTGTATCTAATCATCACCGTAATATTCTGCTCAACTTATTCAATCTAGAAAATATAATCGTTGATGACGTCATGACACCGAGATCTAAGATAGAAGTATTGGATCTCTCAAGACCAATTGATGAAGTAGTACAGCAACTGGAAACCTGTTATCACAATAAATTACCCGTCAGCGACGGTGACTCAGATCGTATTATTGGCATTCTTTCAGTGAAAAAAGCCTTATCTCTGCTTGGCGACACAGACTTAAAGCATGAAGATTTTAGAGCTTTACTAAATGAGCCCTACTTTATCCCTAGTGGCACCCCTGTTTTGCAGCAAATGCAATTTTTCCAAGATAACCAGCAACGATTAAGTTTGGTGGTGAATGAATATGGCGAGGTTTTGGGCTTAATCACCTTTGAAGATATTGTTGAAGAACTCATTGGTGAATTCACCACCTCTTTCTCAAACTTGTCGACGGACCCTCGCTGGCTGAATGATGGGACTTACCTAGCAACAGGCGGGGCATCCTTGCGAGATCTCAATCGATTGCTCAATCTCAATCTGCCATTGGATGGACCGCGCACTTTAAACGGTCTTATTTTGGAAAAGCTAGAGGCCATTCCCGACCACAACGTCAGTATTCGCATTGCCGGAATAATCATGGAAATTGTCCAATTTGATGAACATGGCGTAAAGACAGTGAAACTTTATCGTTCGACCACTCTGGCCCAAGATCAAGATTGAGCGACACTCATGATGACTCACTCATTATTCGGACCTGGCATGAAACTACTATTCATGCCATCCATGCTAGAGCGAGTGATATTCATATTGAGGCTGGTACTGAGGCCACTCTAGTCCGCATACGGGTGGATGGCCTTCTGCAAATACAGTCACATTGCCCCATTGATCTACACGATCGACTCATTACACGAATCAAGGTTCTTGCACGTTTAGATATTGCAGAAAAGCGTCTTCCCCAAGATGGACACTTGAGTATTGGTCACGACTTCTCCAAACCTAATATCGATTGCCGCGTATCGATTTTGCCCACACTGTATGGCGAAAAGGCAGTCATTCGCATATTGCCAAACTGTGTTGATGCCCTTAATCTAAAAGAAACTGGTCTTTTGCCCTATTAACTAGAGATCTTCCAAAAGGCTTTGTCCCAATCGAATGGACTCATTTTGGTGACGGGACCAACAGGCAGCGGAAAAACTCGAACTTTGTATAGCTGCCTACACCAACTCAACCAAGAGCATCGCAATCTATGTTCAATAGAAGATCCTATAGAGATTCGGTTAGCGGGTGTCAATCAAGTGGCATATCACCCGCGAGCAGGTTTAGATTTCCCAATCATTATTCGCGCCCTTCTTAGACAAGGCCCTGATGTCATCATGATTGGTGAAATACGCGATGCAGCTACTGCGCAATTAGCAATTCAAGCAGCACAAACTGGGCACCTGGTTTTAAGTACATTACATAGCCGCAATGCTCGGGGTGCAATTACTAGACTTAAAAATCTTGGAATTGATCGGGAGGCAATTGAATCCTGCTTATTGATCGTGAGCTCGCAGCGTTTAGTGCGCAGAATCTGTCATCACTGCTTCAAATTTAATTCCGAGCAGAGAAAGATATGTCCTGTATGCAATGGTGCCGGTTATTTTGGACGCATTGGAATTCATGAAGTCTTAGACAAATCCCATCTTTCGGACCCCGCTATTCCTGCCATCTCTATGCATGAAGCTGGATTAGCGCATATTCGGGCAGGCGCTATTACTCCAGCATCTTTAGCCTCAGAAGTCAGCTCATGGCATTAAAAAAGCAAGATCAACTTCGCTTTGCCGAACAACTTTTAACCCTGCTGGATGCTGGTCTACCCCTTCTAAATGCGATAGAACTAATTCATTCCACAGCCCCAAATGCTTGGCTATCTTGCTTAGGTAATGTTCATATACAACTCAAAAATGGGGAGAGTTTTTCACGGTCCCTACAAAACCAAAAAAATCAATTCTCTATTGAGTTCATCAATCTGATTAAAGTAAGCGAACGAACGGGTGACTTTAGCTTGGCACTTAAAACGATTAGCTAGCAGCTTGAGGCTCAAATTGAGTTACACCGAAAAATTCAGCAATCCATGAGCTACTACCCCTCATCACTCTGACAAGCGCATGCCTTTTGGCGATTCTCATGATGATTTGGGTGGTGCCCGTCTTTAAAGAGGTTTTTGACCATTTTCAAGCAGATTTACCTGGATCCACTAAAGCATTGATTGACACATCCTCCTGGCTCGAAGAATTCTGCATTGAAATAATTTGCACTCTATCAATCTTTACGGCCCTTTTTGGCTTTGCATGGTCCAAACTTCCTAGATTACAAAAGTATTGTGATCGAGCAAGTTTCTGCATACCTTTAATTGGCCAACCCCTCAGGCTGGCAACACTGACCTATTGGTGTAGAACTTTGGGGCACCTACTCAGGTCTGGGTTACCCCTCCTAGATGCCCTGAAGGTCACAGCCCAATCATCAAATCACTGGCTAAGCCACGACTACAGCGCTGAGATATTCAAACATTTGACTCGTAGATGGTCTCTCGGGGACGCAATAGCTAAAGCAGATCCCAAGTGTCTTTTGTTTGACTTAGAAACATTACAGTTACTAAAAATTGCCTCCGAAAGCGGTGCGTTTGCTGAAATGCTGCAAAAACGCTCCATGGTTTTGGGGTCTCGATTGAGCAATCAGCTAAGCACCTTAAGCCAAAGCTTAGAGCCTTTATTAATCATTGTTGTTGGAATTATTATTGGCAGTCTAGTCATCGTTCTCTACCTGCCCATTTTTAACTTAGGACAGATTGTTTGATGAGTGGTACTTTTTAGTGTTTTTACTGGCATCATTGACCCGTTATGGTTAATGACCCATCAAACCCTTCGATTTCAACAACTGGTTTAGCCCTTTTAAAGGGGTCGATACCCTTTGTTGGCCTTACCGGTGGAATTGGCTCAGGAAAAAGTGCGGTTAGCGACGAACTATCCAAACTGGGAGCTGGCGTAATAGACACCGATCGAATAGCCCACCAGATCACCGCTCCAAACGGTATAACCATCCCATTGATTCAACAGCAGTTTGGTACTGACTTTATCAATTCTGAAGGTGCGCTCATTAGGGACAAAATGCGCTCCCTGGTATTTTCAAATCCAGAGGCGCGAAAGACCCTAGAGGCCATCACTCACCCATTAATTCGTGAGGAAACTATTCGGCAGACCAAGCTACTGCTAAAAACAAAAGTGCCATATATCGTTTTTGTGGTTCCCTTATTGCTTAAGTCTGGTAATTGGCGGCCATTGCTTGACTGCTTGGTGGTGGTGGATTGCTCAAAAGAAATGCAAATTAAGCGAGTGATGCAGCGCAGCAAATTACCACGAAAAGAGGTTGAAAGAATCCTTCAAGCCCAAATTAGCAGACAAGAGCGACTAGCAAGCGCAGATTTAGTGATTGAAAATCAAAGCTCGCTAGAGAACTTAAAAGCAGCAGTGGTCAAGTTGCATCAAAAAATCTTACAGATTCAGGAAGGTCGGCTCAGTTCGTCATAGAATATGGGCTTGTGATTGTTTACGAATACCCTTTCAATGAATTAGTTCGAAGCATGCTTCGGCTGGAGTATTTGTTCGCCCGTTTTAATCACTTTATCCGATCTGACGATCCCGAATTACATCACAACGCTATCTCTATTTTGTTTGATCTCGGAGATATTGGAGCCCGTGGCGACATTAAGTCATTGCTCCTCAAAGAATTTGAACGTCAAAAATATTCGCTTAATGGATTAAAGTCATCACAGAAAGTTGACCAAGAAGCACTTACACAAACACTTTCAGAAATTGACAATGTTGTAAGCAGTATTAACCAATCCGCTGGCAGGCCGAATTCTGTCATTACGGAAAGCGAATGGTTAAACGCTATTCGCACCAGATTAAATATTCCAGGCGGCACTAGCCCAATCGATTTGCCCAGCTATCACGCCTGGAAAAATAGCCCCACCACTGAGCGTCGTGAGTTGCTAGAAAAATATATTAGCCCACTCTTGCCATGGCATGAAGCATGTCAATTATTTTTGCGTCTATTGCGTCAATCGGGCAAAGCTAAAGATGTCATTGCTCACAATGGTTCTTTTCAGCAGGCGCCTTCTGGCAAGGTGCATCAATTAATGCGGATTGCCCTTGAAGATGAGGCCTTGTTTTCAGAGATTAGCGCTAATAAATATTTACTATCCGTGCGCTTCCTCAAGTCTGAGCGAGATAAAAAAGCACAATTGGTGAATGCAGACATCCCTTTTAAGCTAACCCTCTGTCAGCTCTAAGATAAAGGGCTCTAAGCCTTTCCAGCATTGGCCAAGCGGCTGGCAATAAAGGTTCTACAGTAGGCTTTTCCGCTGCAAGCAACTCCCAAGATAAGGCTTGATTCTCGCAGCCTTTAGGAGCGCCATTCCATTCGCGAATAATGCTGACATGTAAGCGCACATAAGCATGCGGGTAGTCATGTTCTAAAACAGTCAACTCTTCGCTTGATTGAATATTGATGCCGAGCTCCTCCTGAAGTTCGCGTTTAAGGGCCTCAAAAACAGTCTCCCCTTTTTCAATTTTTCCGCCAGGCACTTCCCAGTAACCAGCATAGGGCTTGCCTGCTGGTCTCTGCCCCAAAAGATAACGACCTTTATCATCGAGCAATATTCCTGCTGCCACTTCAGTAATGGGGCGCTGGTTATCATTCATCAAAGTGATTCGCTTTAAGCTTGCGAACCAGCCCAATGTTTAGCAAATTGCCAAGCAACTCGACCCGAACGTGAGCCACGCTCTAATGCCCAAACTAATGCCTCAGAACGGGCAGACTCAATTTGCGCAGAACTTAAACCAAAATGTTGCAGCCAATGAACCACGATAGCTAAGTACTCATCCTGCTTTGGCGGATAGAACGACAACCACAAACCAAAACGTTCGGATAATGAGATCTTTTCTTCAACCACTTCACCCGGATGAATTTCGCCATCGTCGTTATGAACATATGTTTCATTGTCTTTCATATATTCCGGCAATAGGTGACGGCGGTTGGATGTGGCGTAGATCAAAATATTATCAACCTGTGAAGATACTGAGCCATCCAAGGTTGACTTCATAGCCTTGTATCCAGATTCACCATCTTCAAAGGATAGGTCGTCGCAAAAAATGATGAAGCGCTCAGGGCGATCTGCCAACAATTCTGTAATATCAGCCAAGTCGGCCAAATGCTCTTTCTCCACTTCAACTAATCGCAATCCTTGGCTAGCAAACTCATGCAAGCTGGCTTTAATTAAGGAGGACTTTCCAGTTCCCCGAGCGCCCGTAAGCAAAATATTATTTGCTGGCTTCTTGTGAATAAAATTTTTAGTGTTATCGCGGATTGCATCGCGCTGACGATCAATATTCTGCAGGTCTTCAAAAGTGATGTCGGCCACATGCTTAACGGGCTGTAAAAATCCAATGCTGCCAAAAATACTGTCTCTGCGGCGCCATCTATAAGCTGTTGAAGATTTCCATTGCTCTTCAGTTAAGGGCTTAGGTAGGAAAGTATCGAGATGATCTAAAAGACGGTCTAATTTCTCATTCATATTTAATCCGCTTTTTATGAGCGGTAGTCTGCATTAATGGATACGTACTCATGAGATAAATCGCATGTCCATAAAGTTTGCCTAGCCGTACCGCGACCCAAGTCAATTTTGATGGTAATTTCTGAAGCCTGCATCACGCGTTGACCATCTGCTTCCTGATAATCTGGATTGCGGCCACCATCTTTCGCCACCCAAACATCGCCCAGCCACATTTGGACGTGACTTACATCCAAATCTGCAATGCCGGCATAGCCAATCGCCGCTAAGATTCGACCGAGATTTGGATCACTCGCAAAAAAAGCCGTTTTTACTAGAGGTGAGTGCGCAACCGCCTTTGCAACTAAGCGGCACTCCTCGGGAGTTTTTCCACCTACAACCTCAATCGTCATTAATTTAGTCGCGCCCTCTCCATCGCGGACAATCATTTGAGCTAGCTTTTTGGCTAGGGCAATTAATGCATCACGCAGAACTTCATAACTGGAATCATTGACTGATTGAATCTGCACCGCAGACTGGCCAGTAGCCATAATGATGAAAGAGTCATTGGTCGATGTATCACCATCAATGGTGATGGCATTAAAGGAAAGGTCAGCAATTTCACGAGTAAGGTTACCCAAAATACCTGGCGCAAATCCAGCATCCGTAGCAATAAATCCCAACATAGTTGCCATATTCGGATGAATCATGCCAGCACCTTTACAAATACCAGTAATGGTTACTGCACCAGCAGGCAATTGCACTGTAGTTGAAGTAGCCTTAGGCTGAGTATCGGTAGTCATGATGGCTTCAGCTGCATCAAGCCAGTTATCCTCACCAAGGTTAGCTACCGCCCTTGGTAAGGCAGTAATAATTTTTTCAATTGGAAGTGGCTCAAGAATCACTCCTGTTGAAAAAGGAAGAATTTGCTCTGGATGAATGTCTAGGTCCTTTGCCAAGGCTGCGCAGGTTTCTAAAGCATGTCTCATGCCCGATTCGCCCGTTCCAGCATTTGCATTGCCTGTATTGACTACAAGAGCGCGAATTTCACCATTACACCCCTCTTGCGCTAAATGTTCGCGACAAACTTGGACTGGGGCAGCGCAAAAGCGATTCAGAGTAAAAACACCAGCTACCTGTGAACCAGGGGCTAAAGTCATCACCAATAAATCTTTGCGATTGGCTTTCTTAATTCCAGCTTCAGCAATGCCCATCTCAAAACCTTTAACAGGCTTGAGTTCGGCTTTTTTGGGGAGGGATAGATTAACGGCCATAAAAGTACTCTTTGAATTGGGATCAATATTAGTTTTGAGGGCTAGCCTCCACCCCTGCGAGTATAAAGATCATATCGCCACTAGTGCTGGCATCTGCAACTTCGATATCCGCTTCAATGCTGTTTTTTGTTTGGCGGCAAATTACTTGCCAAACTGGCAAACAATTTCAGGGTGATTTTCATCACTAAAGCTTAGTTGAACTAACTAGATTGTGCTTGTCCAGCACCCAAGTAGGCATCCATGGCCTTGGTAGGGGTCACCCATTAAAGTCTCTTTCCAACCACCCAATGGAACTTTCCTTGAATTAAACCCCTCAGCACACCTATATGGTCAGTGCTTCCAACACAAGTAGCGCCAATCAAGACATCCCCCAAAAACTCTAGACGTAGGTACTTATACTGCGGCAAATCAACCAGCTCAACATGATCACCACCCTTAGCGCCAGACCATAA
Source organism: Polynucleobacter necessarius (assembly GCF_900095205.1). Taxonomy (NCBI): domain Bacteria; kingdom Pseudomonadati; phylum Pseudomonadota; class Betaproteobacteria; order Burkholderiales; family Burkholderiaceae; genus Polynucleobacter; species Polynucleobacter necessarius. Next base: position 1,797,498 of record NZ_LT606951.1, read on the forward strand.
TCCAAAGGAAGAAGAAATCAGCCCTAAAGTATCTAAAATATTAATTTGTAGTGCGCCCAAACTCTCACAATCACCACCAGTCATGGCTATTGCAGCTATTCTGGCCTGCTCAGCAGCATTAGGTTGAATTGCATTCACTATTCGCTCACCAGTTGAAAAATCAATACCCTCAGCCACATCTCCTGCGGCATAAATATCATGTTGTGAAGTTTGCATCACCCCATCTACCAAAATTTCGGTTTGAATTTCAATGCCAGATGATTTTAAATAAGCAACATTTGGTCGTACGCCAGTTGCAGAAATAACTAAGTCAACCTCAAGTGATTTTCCATTGGAAAGCCTTACAGTCAAACCAGCATTAGTCTTAGTAATGGCATCTACTTTGGTGTTGGTATGTACTTGAACACCTTTTTCTTCAACCCATTTTTTGATCATGCCACCAGCGACAGTTGTCATCATGCGCGGCACCATTCGATCACCCATTTCAACTACCGTTAGGTCTACCCCTCTACTTGCAAGCGCTTCCAAAATGATGCAACCAATAAAACCCGCTCCCATTTGCAAGACACGTGAGCCCGGTTTAGCCAATTTTGCAATTACGCGTGCATCCTCCATAGTCCAGCATGGATGTACGCCAGGCAAATCGATACCAGGAATTGGTGGCTGAACAGGAATAAATCCTGTTGCAATCAGCAACTTGTCAAATGATATGGACTGACCGTCTTCTAACTCCAGCTTCTTTAATTTCGGATCCACAGAACTTACTTTCCCGTGGATCTGCTCAATCTTGAGTTTTTGAAAGTGCTCAGGATCCTTGCGCAGATAGGTGCCAGACTCTTGAATATTACCCATGAGTAAATACGGAATAGCCATTCGAGAGTATGGAGGCACATCCTCAGATCTAATCATCATAATTTGATCATCAGGCACTCGCTTACGAATGATTTCGGCGGCAATAACACCTGCTGGGCCATTACCCAAAATGACATGCTTCATGACTTAAGACTCAAAGACCTAAACGTTTCAACGTTTCAGCGCTCGGACGACCCTCTGCATCCCATCCACGAACCTCGTAATACTCAGGAAGCATCTTATCTAGGCCACTCACCGCACCCTTACCCGGACCGGTTTTTGCTGCCTCTTCCATTAAACGCTTGGGCAACTTATCGTCTTTATTTGTAAAGCCGGCACGATTATTAAAGTCTCTCTCCATATTTCAAATGCGCTCACCAATAGTTGTTAAGTTTTCAACCGTAAACTCGTCACCACAGGCAGCCTGTAACTGTGGAGTAACGTCAGCCAGCGTCCAAGCGAAACTTGTAAAGATGCAAATTCCAGCTGAATCAAAAGCAGCTGTAGCATCCTGAAAAGCCTTCACCAGCGCCGGCTTGCCCCCTGTTTCAGTTGGCTCAGTTTTAACAAGAATGCCCAATACTTCAGATACAATGGTGTAACCACGAGGATGGCATGCACCACGATTTGATGTGGCATAAGCCAAACCGATACCCTGAATTACCCGTCCATCGTAAGCAGGAAATTCTTACCCCTTAACACTCATTGAAAGATCTGGGTAACCATACTTTTTGGTTAGACGTGCCGAACCAAGGCCTATTTCTTTCCCAAACCCAATTCCTTCAGTTGTGATTTCAGCTAAATAACACAGTGCTTTTGCTGACCCAAATGGAGCTTCAATACCAATTTGCTCCTTAGTTAAAACACCCATTTCATATAGTTCCATTACGGCCCCAATGGCAGCGCCAAAAGAAATAGGATCTAAACTTTGCTCGTTGCATAGCTGGTTTGCGTATTGCAAGGTCTCTAAATCATTTACACCATTCGCAGCACCAAGAGCCCAAGCTGCCTCATACTCAAGCCCGCCAGAGGCATGCATATGCTGAGGTTTATTCTCAATAGAGAAATGGGTGTCATCAATTTTGGAAATACGTCCACAGGCAATAGTGCAAGCAAAACAAGCTTGATTTGTGACTAAATGTGTTTTTCCATCACTCCCACGAGGTTCTGCCCCATAGCCTCAGCAGAAATATCTTTAGCGCCCTCAAACTGAACATCTTGATGGTTGCGAGTAGGGAGTGCACCCACCTCATTGATGACGTTTATCAACACTTGAGTGCCATAGGTGGAGAGGCCTTGACCGGTAACAGCATGACCAGCCAAAACCGCCTTGCCCGCGGCCATTGACTCCATAAATGCTTTAGGGTTTTTTAGATTACCAACACCCTTAGTGCCGCGAACTGCTATAGTCTTTAAATTCTTGCTGCCCATGACTGCGCCAACTCCTGAGCGGCCAGCCGCACGATGCAAATCATTCACTATTGCTGCATACAGCACTTGGTTTTTACCGGCGCGCCCAATACAAGAAACGCGTATTTGCGGATCTTGGCGCTTAATTTTGATCGTAGGCTCTGTTTCCCAAACTGATCTTCCCCATAAGTCAGAGGCATCGATTATCTCTGCCTTATCGTTTTCTATATAGAGATACACCGGCTTAGGCGATTTACCCTCAAATATCACCATATCCCAACCAGCCATCTTTAGCTCCGCGCCCCAATAACCACTAGAATTAGAGCAAGCAATCGCTCCTCCCGTTAATGGCCCCCTTGGTGACGACGGTGTAACGACCTCCTGTAGAGGCGGTAGTGCCAGTTAGTGGGCCAGGTGTAGCCCAAATAATTTTATTTTCTGGAGATAGCGGATCCACCTTAGGATCTATCTCTTCGACTAAATATTTGGATGCCAAACCACGTGAACCCAAATACTCTTTGGCCCATTCCATATTTAAAGGTTCAGATTGGCAAGTGCCCTTGCTTAAATTAACGCGAAGAAGTTTTCCAGCCCATGACATGATATTTTTCCTATGCTTTCTAGTTAGCGCTATCTTGATTGCCGAGCTTATCCGCCCATTCACGCATTTTGTCTAAACCAGTCCAATTTGCATCTATATAGGTAATTGCTTGGGTTGGACATGCTGTTGCACGGGCCGGATCTCCCCCACACAAGTCACATTTCTGCACTTTACCAGTCTCCTGAACATAGTTAATGGTTCCAAAAGGACAGGAGATTGTGCAAACCTTACAACCAACACATGTATCGTCAGAAACGACTTTTACGCCCGTTACTAAATCCACTCGAATTGCATCCACAGGGCAGGCTTGAAGACACCAAGCTTCATCACACTGAGTGCAGGTATAAGGAGTTTTCTTGCCAGTTTTATGAAATTCAAAAACCTTAATTCGAGACTTAGAGGTATTGAAAACGCCATAGTGCTCGTATAACTACAGGCCATTTCACACTGAAGACAGCCAGTGCATTTATCTACGTTGATGTGCAGGGACTTTTGCATGACGATTCCTTTTGCTCATAAATGCAATTTTTTGCATATTAGCGAACATCATCATCGAAATTGATTTGCGTAGATAGCTAGGGAAACCCCTGAAATGACCTTTTTCAAGCCAAAAGAAATGGGGGCACAAGACCCCCACAAAAGTGTATGTTGTGACTACTTAACTAAACTAAGGCGCCGCAACAATTCTTATACTTCTTGCCACTGCCACATGGGCATGGATCGTTGCGACCAACCTTTGGTCCAGTTCGCTGAGGAGCCGGTTGAATATCAATGGCAGCACCTCGATCACCAGTTGAGCCAGCAACTTCTCTATCTGGGTCAGCATGCTGATATTGAACGTCTGATAGTTTAGCCAAGTCATCATTCATCGACTCAGAGGCTTGATCTAATTCATTCGCGCTTCTAGTCTGCACTGTCATGATGCTTTTCACTACAACATTCTTAATGACATTTAGCAATTCACCATATAACTCGAAGGCTTCACGACGATATTCTTGTTTTGGATCCTTCTGAGCATAACCACGCAAATGAATACCCTGACGCAAATGATCCAAAGCTGCCAAGTGTTCACGCCAGTGACTATCCAAGCTATACAAGAGAACTGAGCGCTCAAAACCAGCAAAAGATTCACGACCGCAAAGTTCAATCTTCGCATCGTAAGCTTCTTTAGCGGCCTGCAAAACTCGATCAACAATTTCTGCGTCATCAACGGTCTCAGCACCCTCAACCCAATTCTCGAGATCTATCGTAAGATCCCATTCACTGGATAAAACATTTTCTAATCCAATGAGATCCCACTGTTCTTCCATAGATTCAAGGGGCACATAAACTGCGCATACTGAGCGCAATACATCTTCACGCAAGTTAGCAATTAATTCGCCAATGTCATTACTCTCAAGCACTTCGTTTCTGAGGCGATATGTTTCTTTGCGCTGATCATTTGCAACGTTGTCATATTCAAGTAACTGCTTACGAATGTCGAAGTTACGACCTTCCACTTTGCGCTGCGCAGATTCAATAGAGCGCGTAACCATTCCAGCCTCAATTGGCTCACCATCAGGCATCTTGAGACGATCCATGACAGCGCGCAAACGATCACCCGCGAAAATCCTCAGAAGTGCATCATCTAGCGAAAGATAGAAACGGGAAGAGCCAGGATCACCTTGACGGCCAGAACGACCTCGTAATTGGTTATCAATACGACGGCTCTCATGACGCTCGGTACCGATGATATGTAAACCACCCGCCGCGAGTACCTGGTCATGAATGCTTTGCCACTCGTCTTGCAACTGCTTAATCTTGGCCGCTTTTTCTGACCCTGCAATTGTGTCATCTGCCTCAATCAAGGAAGATTGCTTGCCAACATTACCACCCAAAATAATATCAGTACCGCGCCCTGCCATATTGGTGGCAATCGTGATCATTTTTGGACGACCTGCCTGAGCAATAATTTCCGCTTCACGAGCATGCTGTTTCGCATTCAATACCTGGTGCGGTAACTTGCGCTGATCAAGCAACTTCGCGATCAACTCAGAATTTTCAATTGATGTGGTACCTACCAAAACCGGCTGCCCGCGCTCGAAACACTCTTCTATATCTTTGATGACAGCATCGTAGCGTTCGCGTGAAGACCTATAGATTTGGTCTTGCTTATCTTTTCTTTGACTAATACGATTTGGAGGAATAACAACCGTCTCCAAGTTATAAATTTCCTTGAATTCATACGCCTCCGTATCAGCAGTACCAGTCATACCGGCCAGCTTGCCATACATGCGGAAATAATTTTGGAAAGTAATCGTCGCTAAGGTTTGATTCTCATTCTGAATCTGCACGCCTTCTTTTGCCTCGACAGCTTGATGCAATCCATCCGACCAACGTCGACCCTGCATTAAGCGACCAGTAAATTCATCCACAATAATGACTTCACCATTCTGAACCACATAATGTTGATCACGGTGATATAAAGAATGTGCACGTAGAGCTGCATACACATGATGCATCAAAGTAATATTTTGTGGCGCATAGAGAGAATCACCATCATTCAAAGCACCGAGCTGAACCAATACAGCTTCAGCCTTGTCATGACCTTGCTCTGTTAAATAAACCTGCTGAGACTTCTCATCCACCCAATAATCGCCTGGCTTCTCAACGCCAGTACCATCCGCCTTCTCTTCGCCAATTTGACGTTCTAAATGAGATGGCAATGCATTTATCTTAATGTAGAGATCTGTGTGATCTTCAGCTTGGCCAGAAATGATCAATGGAGTTCGAGCTTCATCAATCAAAATGGAGTCAACTTCGTCAACAATTGCATAGGCTAAGCCGCGCTGTACACGTTGATTCAGATCCTGAACCATGTTGTCGCGCAAGTAATCAAAACCAAATTCGTTATTAGTGCCGTAAGTAATGTCGGCGGCGTAAGCTTCCTGTTTGGTAGTGTGATCCACCTGGGATAAGTTCACGCCCACCTTCATACCCAAGAAGTTATAAAGCTTAGACATCCACTCAGCATCACGTTGTGCCAAATAATCATTGACCGTAACAACATGCACACCCTTACCAGTGAGTGCATTTAAATAGACAGGAAGAGTTGCAGTTAAGGTTTTACCCTCACCAGTCCCCATCTCTGCAATTTTTCCTTGGTGCAAAGCCAAACCACCAAGAATCTGGGCATCAAAATGGCGCATTTTCATAACGCGTACACTTGCCTCGCGAACAACCGCGAAAGCTTCAGCAGCGATATCGTCTATTGACTCTCCTGCTGCTAAACGGGATTTGAATTCCGCAGTTTTTGCAGCAAGCGCGGCATCATCCAAAGATTGCAGGCTTGGCTCAAAAGCGCCAACCTTGGCAACGACTTTGCGATACTGTTTCAAGAGGCGGTCGTTTCGGCTGCCGACCAGGGTTTTAAGAAGACCGATTGCCATGGGATATTGAAGAAAATTAAGTCCTTGAGTTTATCACCCGCAACCCCTATTTTTATGAACTTTGCCCCTAAATCATCCCACAAGCATACCGCCCACGACTGGATGGATTACTTACGTGAATCTAATGGTCTTGGGCAAGTTTTAGCAAAAACAGAGGATCTAGCCAAACTAAAGGTCAGTGTTGGCGCCGCCCTGATTAAGCTTGACTTAGGCCACCTAAGCCCCAAAATTGAGGCTGGATGGCGTTCCGGCTCCCAAGATGAGCTATTTTTACTGGTCAGTAACGCTAGTATTGCTAGCCGCTTACAGCAAATATTACCTAGCTTAATCAATGAGTTAGCTAATTCCGGTATGCCTTATAGGGCGATTAAGGTAAGAGTAAAACCCGCTCCACCTGCCTGGGAGGTAAAACCCCGCTTAGACCCGCAATTTGAAAGACCGAGGGGACTTAATGAAGTGGCTAAAAAATCCTGGGAGTCTCTTTTAGAAAGATTAGGCCCAGATTCTGGCTTGCGTTCCTCTATTGAAAAACTACTTAAAAATAAGCCTAAGTAGTTAAAAACCCCTTAAAAAAGAGGGGTTGGCTTTCTTGAGAATATGCTGCTGGGGCCTTATTTTCGGCAAAAGAGCAAATTTCATAAGCACTTGGATCCTCCAAAAGCTTACGTAAAAGTGCGTTAGTGAGAGCATGGCCAGACTTCTCGGCAACATAGGCACCCACAATAGGGCGCCCAATGAGATAAAGGTCGCCAATGGCATCTAAAATTTTGTGTCGCACAAATTCATCTTCATAACGAAGTTCTTCGTTATTCAAAATTCGGTGTTCATCTAAAACAATGGCGTTATCCAAACTGCCACCACGTGCTAGACCCATTTCACGCAATGCCTCTACCTCATGAGCAAAACCAAAAGTGCGGGCACGACCAATCTCACTACGATAAGCATGTTCTGCAAAGTCGACGATAAAGCGTTGACCGGTTTTATCGACTGCGGGATGTTTAAAGTCAATTGTAAAATCTAACTTGAATCCAAAGAACGGCTCTAGTCGCGCAAGCTTATCGCCCTCGCGTACCTCTACTGGTTTTTTCATCACTAAAAATTGACGAGGTGCATTTTGCTCAGCAATGCCAGCGGATTCAATCAGAAACAAAAATGAAGCAGCACTACCATCCATGATGGGTACTTCTTCGCCATCAAGTTCAATCAATAAATTATCCAGTCCAAGACCTGCACATGCTGAAAGCAAATGCTCTACTGTAGAAACGCGAATACCATCTTTTTGTATGACAGAAGCTAATCTTGTGTCACATACCGCAAGAGCCGTGGCAGGAACTACAGATTGATCTGGTGTATCTACTCGTACAAACTGTACCCCCGAATTAATAGGCGCGGGCTTAATAGAAATCGTCACCTTACGACCAGAATGCAAGCCAATTCCCACGGTTTTAACCGGGGTTGCAATGGTTCTTTGCTTCGTCATGATGACATCTCTAAATTCAAGGGTTTAGTCAGTTAATCAATGCAAATTACAGTTTTTTGAGGATTGAGGCAGCATCACTCACCTCATACTTGCCTGGTGCTTCACGATCCAATGACTTCACTACGCCATCTTCAACAATCATTGCATACCGATCAGAACGTACACCTAGACCATGAGAAACCAAGTCCAACTCTAAGCCGAGTTTTTTGGTGAACTCACAACTACCATCGCCTAGCATACGAATCTTTTTACCTACCTTTTGATCACGTCCCCATGCACCCATTACGAATGGATCGTTTACAGAAACACACCAAATCTCATCAATACCCTTTGCCTTAATAGCGTCGTAGTGCTCAACATAACTAGGCACATGTTTAGCGGAACAAGTAGGCGTAAATGCACCAGGTAAAGCAAAAATAACAATCTTTTTACCTGCAGCTAATTTCTCAACTTCAAAAGCATTAGGCCCTAAAGAGCACCCTTCGCTCTCTTCATCAAAAAATTCGTAAAGAGTAGCGTTCGGTAATTTTTGTCCAACAGCAATCATGACATCTCCAGTAAATAATTATTAGTAAGCATGCCAACGCTAGCGCGGGATTCGGCGTCCGGAGGGGCGCCGCGCTGGCATTTTGCAATTACCTATTGTATTAAGCAGTCAATTAATCTGCTTGCTTGCGTAAAAAGGCTGGGATTTCATAGTAATCAGCCCCTTTATCCAACATGGATTTAGCCTGAAGTGAGCTGTCTGCGCCTAATGTAGGTGCAGGAGTCGCTTCACGAGAGCTACGAAAAACTCGCGGTAAATCATACTGGCTGTAATCAACCCCGCCACTTGCTGATGGACTTGGGGCTGCAGGCGCAATACCAGAACCTGTTAACGCCATTCCTGCGCTAGCATCTAAAGCGGAATCCACATTCGCTTTACTCATGACCGCTGATGCGCTAGCAGGAGCAAAACTATTTAAATCCGCCATGGTTGGCATTGCATCATGTGTACCAGTAGCCTGTCTCCAAACCACTTCAGGCTGATTATTTTTGCATGCCTGAGGATTATTCAAGCCAGTAGCAACAACAGTCACACGCAAGGCATCACCCAAACTTTCGTCATATACAGTACCGAAAATCACAGTTGCATCATCTGCAGCATATCCGCGGATTGCAGCCATCACTTCACGAGTTTCAGACAACTTCAATGAACGGCTAGCTGTAATGTTTACCAATACGCCACGTGCACCAGATAAATCAACGCCTTCCAGCAATGGTGATGCAACTGCAGCTTCAGCAGCTAAGCGTGCACGATCCATACCAGAAACAGTTGCTGTTCCCAGCATCGCTTTGCCTTGCTCGCCCATTACCGTCTTTACGTCTTCAAAGTCAACGTTAATCAAACCTTGAACATTGATAATTTCCGCAATGCCAGAAACAGCGTTATGCAACACATCATCAGCACAAGCAAATGCCTTATCAAACTCAGCGTCTTCACCCATCACTTCAAAAAGTTTTTCATTGAGAACAACAATGAGTGAATCTACATACGATTCGAGTTTAGAAGCACCGTTCTCTGCCACCTTTAATCGCTTCACTCCCTCAAAATCAAATGGCTTACTGATTACACCAACAGTAAGAATGCCCATCTCTTTTGCTACTTGAGCTACGACTGGGGCTGCTCCTGTTCCGGTACCACCGCCCATACCTGCAGTGATAAATACCATATGTGCACCTTGCAATGTATCTGCAATGCGAGCGCGAGCTTCTTCAGCAGAAGCAGCACCAATTTCTGGTTTAGCCCCAGCGCCTAATCCGCTAGAGCCCAATTGCAAATTCACAGATGCCTCAGAACGCTGTAAAGCGCCAGCATCGGTGTTCATGCAAATGAACTCTACTCCGCTCACTCCGCGACGGATCATATGCTGGACAGCATTACCACCAGCGCCACCGACTCCAACCACTTTAATGATGGTCTTGCCAGCTGTTTCTTGATCTAACATTTCAAATTCCATATACCCTCCTAGGTAAGAACGTACTACATTGACGACGACGAAAAAAACTTAAAAATTTCCTGCGAACCATTCCTTCATGCGCGAGATCACTCCTTGCAGAGCACCCGATTGAGAAACTCGACGACCACGCAGTAACTGGACCTGGCCTTCCATCATCAATCCAATGCTGGTGGCATATCTAGGGCTACGCAAAACCTCATGTAAATGTCCGCGATATTCAAGTGTACCAACGCGAGCGGGTCTTAAGAAAACTTGCTCAGCCAACTCCACCATGCCTGGCATTAATGCAGTACCGCCAGTCAGAACAATTCCAGAAGAAACCATATCTTCGTAACCAGAATCACGAACTACACCTCTTACTAGCGTAAATAATTCTTCAACTCGAGGCTCAATAATTGCTGCGAGAGCTTGCTTAGACATTGGGCGCGGCTCACGATCTCCCACACCAGGAACATCAATCATTGCAGTTGGATCTGCCATCTCTTGACGCGCGATGCCATAGGTAATTTTCAAATCTTCCGCATCAATGGTTGGCGTACGCAATGCCATGGCAATGTCATTAGTAATTTGATCGCCTGCGATAGGAATAACAGCGGTATGGCGAATTGAACCATGACAATAAATAGCAATGTCTGTTGTGCCACCACCTATATCCACTAAGACGACGCCAAGTTCTTTCTCATCTTCAGTTAATACCGCTAGACTTGAAGCCAACGGTTGCAAAATAAGATCATTTACCTCAAGACCGCAACGACGTACACACTTCACAATATTTTGCGCAGCACTTACTGCTCCGGTAACAATGTGTACCTTTACCTCTAAACGCAGACCACTCATACCAATAGGTTCACGTACATCTTCTTGCCCATCAATAATGAATTCTTGAACGAGGATATGTAGGATCTGCTGATCAGTTGGAATATTGATTGCTTTTGCTGTTTCTAAAACACGCTCCACATCGCCAGGACCAACTTCTTTATCTCGTATTGCAACCATGCCACTAGAGTTAAAGCTCACAATGTGATTACCTGCAATACCAGTAAATACTTGCACGATCTGACGATCAGCCATCACTTCAGCCTCTTCAAGCGCTTTCTGAATTGACTGAACAGTAGCTTCAATATTGACTACAACACCTTTTTTTAGACCTTTGGACGCTGTTTGACCAACCCCAACTACATTGAATTGACCATCAGGGGCTAATTCGGCCACCAAGGCAACTACCTTGGAAGTTCCAATATCTAAACCAACCAAAATATCTCGATTGTCTTTGCTCATTGTTTCAACTCACTTTTTTTCCATCTACTTCATTTTTCTTCAAACTTACAGAGGCAAGATGAACAGCAAAACCATTTGCATAACGTAAATCGACTGCATCAATTCGGTTAGCCCACTTTTCTTGCACTTGAGGCCAATACTTAAATAAACGTGCAACACGCTCCTCAGTTAAATTTTTGTCGGAGCTTTCCTCATCGCGCCCAAACTCAACCTTCATTCCATTGGAGAGCTTGACATGCCATGCATAGCACTCAGTAAGGGCAAGACTAGTTACTTCTGCACCCCATGGCTTAAACCAGTTGTTAGCTTTTTCATAAAGACTCATTACTTCTTTGCCCGCATCTGCAGGACCTGAGAAATCGATCAGACGTATATCCTCACTCACATCAGAAACGCGCCCAGAAAATAGCTCGCCATGTGTATTCATGAGGGTGTGACTTTCTGATCCACCCCAAGTACCAAATGGCTTCTGCTCCTCGATACTCACTACCAATCCATTTGGCCAGACCCTACGTACATTGGCATGTCGTACCCAAGACATACTCTCAAAGCCACGCTTCACATCCTCTAGGCATACGCTGAAGAAATTACCCTGCACCGTTTCTAATACTTGTTGCTTCACAATCGACTTATTAATATGTTTCAACGTTTGTCCAGCGACAGGTTCTATTTGAATTTGTTTTAAAGCAAATACTGGTCGTTGACTTAACCAAGCCAATATGCCCGCGACTAACATCACCATGAAACAACGCATCAATAGACGACTCAGCTTCTCCATGCGATCAGAGTGATCCCAAAAAGGAGCCATCAACATAGAGAAAATTTCACCAAATCGGTCCATGAAGTTGCTCATGAAGGAGCGCCCTCTCTTTGCAGCAATGTTTGGCTTAATAGCCAAAGCACTAAATCTGCGTAATCAACTCCAACAGCTTTAGCAGCCATTGGCACTAAAGAATGCGAAGTCATGCCTGGTGAAGTATTCATTTCCAGCAAATAAGGTTTGCCTGTTTTTTTATCCAACATCACATCGGCACGACCCCACGTGCGGCATCCTAAAGCCTTATATGCAGCTAAAGCTAACTCTTGAACAGCTGCATTGACTTCTGGCGCAACCCCAGTGGGGCATAAATACTGAGTTTCATCTGAAAAGTACTTATTATGAAAATCATAATTTGCTTGCGGTGGAATAATTTTGATTACTGGCAAAGCCTCAGCAGATTTCCCATAACCAGCTAACGGACAAGTTAATTCATCGCCAATAATGCAGGTCTCTGCAACCACTTTATTATCCAATCCAGCAGCAAGCTTGTATGCGGCGGGCAATTCTTCCACTGATTTCACTTTAGTTAAACCCAAAGAGGAGCCTTCATGTGCGGGCTTCACAATTAACGGCAAACCCAAATGCTGTACAACTGCATTCCAATCGCTTGTTGCAGTTAGTTCCTCATACTCAGGAGTAGATAAGCCGTTGCTCATCCAGATCTGTTTTGTTGCAATCTTGTCGATAGCTAAAGCGGAGGCCAAAACGCCACTGCCGGTGTAAGGCAAACCTAACAACTCTAATAAACCTTGAATGGTTCCATCTTCACCAAAGCGACCATGCAGAGAAATGAAAATGCGATCAAATTTTTCTTTGGCCAATTCTGTAGGGCAACGTAAGCCCGTATCAAAGGCATGTGCATCAATACCCTTCGACAGTAATGCATCTAAAACACCATTGCCAGACATTAGAGAGATTTCTCTCTCGCCAGACTTTCCACCAAGCAAAACACCTACTCGACCCAAAGACTTCACATCTAAGCCAGCTAAGCTAGCCTGCACGCGTTCACCCCAAGAACTCAAATTTGCATCCATCTTAGACATACTTTGCCTCCACCAACATATGCGGCAAAGCAGAAATTGATCCTGCGCCCATCGTAATCAACACATCCCCATCTTTTAAAACTTGACTTAATTTTTCTGGCATCTCAGTAACATTTGCAGCAAATGCTACTGCATCCGAATTTAATAATGATTTAGAGTTTTTATCTTCAGCAATCGCGGCTTTCATCAAGCTCTTGCCATCTGCACCTGGAATTTTTGCCTCGCCCGCTGGATACACATCAGTCAACACTAAGGCATCAAAATTTCTAAGGACTTGGACAAATTCTCCGAAGCAATCACGAGTTCTTGTAAAGCGGTGTGGCTGGAATGCTAAAACCAAGCGACGTCCTGGATATGCCCCTCTTGCTGCGGCCAAGGTTGCTGCCATCTCCACAGGATGATGTCCATAGTCATCAATCAAGGTAAAGCTACCGCCTGCTACCAATGCAATTTCTCCATGACACTGAAAGCGGCGCCCAACACCACCAAACTCAGAGAGCGCCTTAGTAATAGCCTCATCGCCAACACCCAACTCAGTAGCTATTCCAATAGCAGCCAATGCATTACGGACGTTATGTATGCCTGGCAAATTCAGGGTGATATTGAGTAGTCCTGGTTTATTACCATGTCTTCGAACCGTGCGACGGTCTACTGTAAAGTGCATTTGGGCGCCATCAGCACGAACATTGCTTGCACGAATATCTGCATCTTCTGATAGCCCATAACGAAGAACAGGTTGAGATACGAAAGGAATGATGTCGCGTACATTGGCATCATCAATGCAAAGGACTGCCACGCCATAAAATGGCATACGCTGAATAAACTGGACAAATGCTTGCTTCAAGCGCGCCATATCATGCTGGTATGTTTCCATATGATCGGCATCAATGTTGGTAACCACCTCCATTGCTGGAAATAGTTGCAAGAATGATGCATCCGATTCGTCTGCTTCAACCACAATAAAATCACCACGTCCTAGACGCGCATTAGCACCAGCAGAATTTAGCTTACCGCCAATCACAAAAGTTGGATCAAGGCCGCCTTCAGCTAAAACTGATGCAACTAAGCTAGTTGTTGTCGTTTTGCCATGTGTCCCAGCAATCGCGATACCCTGCTTGAGGCGCATCAATTCACCCAACATGACGGCACGCTGAATGACTGGAACCTTTGCTGCACGTGCGGCCAAAACCTCTGGGTTATTTCCAGTAACTGCAGTAGAGATCACAACTGCTTCAGCAGTGCCAATATTTTTAGGATCGTGGCCAATGTGAATCACAGCACCCAAATCTTTTAGTCGCTTAGTAACTGCGCCCTCAGCCAGATCTGACCCTGAGACTTGGTATCCCAAATTCAAAAGAACCTCGGCAATACCGCTCATACCAGCACCGCCGATACCAATGAAATAAATTTGCTGAACAATATGCTTCATATACCTACCCCCGCACAATCTGCACATATTTCAGCTACTCGTTGGGTAGCATGCGGCTTAGCTAATGCATGAGCACGTAACGCCATCTCTTTTAAGTCTGTGCGATTTAAATTTTGAATCATTAAAGCCAAATCTTGCGGGTTCAGAAATTGTTGAGGCAACAACACTGCAGCATCTGCATTTGATAAAAATTGTGCATTAGCAGTTTGATGATCATCAATCGCAAATGGGAATGGAATCAAGCAAGAGGCAACGCCACATGCCGCTATTTCAGAAACTATCATGGCGCCAGATCGACAAATTACCAAATCTGCTTGTGAGTATGCAGCTGGCATATCGTCGATAAAAGGACGAATATCTGCAGTCACACCTAAGTCAGCGTATCGCTTTTGAAGATCTGCAAGATGCTTATCGCCAGCCTGATGGACAACTTTAGGACGTGACTCCTCTGGCATTAATGCTAATGCGGCTGGAATATTTTCATTTAGGGCTGCGGCTCCAAGACTACCGCCCACCACTAATATAGATAAGGGTCCTTGACGCTGCTCATATCTGACCGAAGGTGCCAGCATATGATCAAATTCTTCGCGAATTGGATTACCAACCCACTCTGCATTTGCCATCGTGTTGGGGAAGCCGGCCAGGGTTCGCATAGCAATTTTGCTCAGCACTAAATTTGCACTGCCCGCAATTGAATTGGATTCATGCAAGACTAATGGGCGTTTTAAGAATTTAGTAACTAAGCCGCCCGGGAATGTAATGTAGCCACCCATACCTAATACAACATTTGGCTTTAATCGACGCATGATCTTCCAACTTTGGAAGCATGCTCGCATGAGGTTGATGGGTAGCATCAACTTTGTTTTTAAGCCTTTACCACGTAAGCCGCCAAACTCAACCGCCTCAAATGGAAAATCACAAGACTTCACAAGGCGATATTCCATACCAGCCTGATTCCCCAGCCAAAAAACAGTCCATCCACAAATCCGTAAATATTCAGCGACAGCAAGTCCTGGAAATATATGCCCACCAGTGCCACCAGCCATCACCAAGATTGAGGGTTTAGTCAAAGCTTCCCTCCGCGCATGAGGATGCGATTCTCATAATCGATACGCAATAACATTGCTACAGCAACGGCATTCATCAAAATTCCTGAGCCACCATAACTTACCAATGGCAAAGTCAAGCCCTTAGTGGGAAGCAGTCCAAGATTCACACCCATATTGATAAAGGCTTGCCAACCAATCCAAATCGCCACCCCTTTAGCAGCTAGACCAGCAAAACTGCGATCCAATTGCAAAGCAGTACGACCAATCAAGAATGCACGACGCACTATCCAATAGAACAGGAAGATCATGACTACTACACCCACAAAACCAAGCTCTTCACCAATTACAGCCATAATGAAATCGGTATGTGCCTCTGGTAAGTAGTGCAGTTTTTCAACACTACCGCCAAGTCCGGTACCAAACCATTCACCGCGCCCAAATGCCATGAGTGAATGGGTTAACTGATAACCCTTATTAGCAGCGTTATCTACTTGCCAAGGGTCCATAAAAGCCAATATCCGTCCACGACGGAATGGAGAAAGCGCAATCATAGTTGCGCCACTCAATAAACCCACCGCAATCAAACCACCAAATAATTTGGCGTTGATACCGCCTAAAAAGAGAATGCCAAATGCAATTAGCGCAACCACCACGAAGGCACCCATGTCAGGCTCAGCCATGAGGAGGCCGCCAACCAAAGCCACTGCAGTACCCATGGGCAGCATGCCCTTAACAAATGAGTGTAGATATTCTTGGCGTTGAACTGTATAGCTGGCCGCAAAAATCACTGCAGCAAATTTCATCAACTCGGATGACTGAAAATTCATGAGCCCCAAACGAATCCAACGTTTGGCCCCGTTCACACCCTTACCTAGACCTGGAACTAAAACTACGATAAGCAATAAAACCGTAATACCAAAAATGACTGGAGAATAGCGATCCCAAACTTTGGTTGGAATATTAAAAACCCAAACCCCAACTCCAATAGCAATTACCAATGAGATCATGTGGCGAATAAGGAAAAAATTGCTGCTGTAGTTAGCGTACTTTGGTCCATCAGCTAAAGTAATAGATGCGGAGTACACCATCACTAGGCCAATTAACATCAGAGACAGAACTGCCCATACGAGCAATTGGTCATAATCCATCATGCGAGACCGGGTCTGTTCAACGCCCGATACTGCATCCCGCAAACCATTACGGAAGTTATCTATTCCGCCTCTGGAAAAATTCCAAAAGCGATTTAAGCCAAGGCGCTTTTCAGGAAATAACTTTTCTTTTATATTCATACCTGAGCACCCTCAAAGCGCATTCCAAGCTCCTCTACCTCTTCAGCAAATACCTGAGCTCGCTCGATATAGTCACGGAACTGATCAAGGCTTGCACAAGCTGGAGAAAGTAGAACTAAATCCCCAGAAATTGCTTCAGCAGCCGCAGCACGAACTGCAGAAACCAAATCTCCGCAATTAGCACTTGGAATTTCAGCACCTAAAGCTTCACCAATCGCAACGCCATCCTTGCCAATTAAGAATACGCCCTTCACAAAACGTAAAGCGGGCTCACGCAAAGGACTGAAATCTTGACCCTTACCATCACCACCAGCAATTAACCAAATACGCTTACCGGACTCATTACTGCCTAGTCCATTCAGGGCAGCGACGGCGGCACCTACATTAGTGCCTTTACTATCATCAACATATTCAACGTCTTTAACGATTGCAATACTTTGCACACGATGTGGCTCACCATGGTAGTCACGTAAGCCATGCAAGAGAACGCTCATAGGCAAATGTGCGGCACGCGCCAAAGCAAGAGCTGCCAAAGCATTTAAAGTATTATGTCGACCGCGTATTCTTAAAGCATCGGCAGGAATCAAGCGCTTAAGACGTAAAGGCTCTTCATCCTCTACAACCGCAGATTTACGACGACGTTTTGGTTTCGGCTCTACATCCTCATCCACTTCAGCCCATACCAACCAATCAATTCCGCCAGCTCGTAAGTCATGCTCAATCCCAAAAGCACCTTGCTCATCAGGTCGATTGGAGCCAAAAGTCACAATAGACCTCTCTGTCTTTTGTTCTTCAGAAAGCAAACCCATAACTAGAGAATCATCACGATTCAGAATGCACACCGTATCAGCGCCAAATATTTTTGACTTTGCCTCTGCGTAAGCCTGCATATCGCCATGCCAGTCCAAGTGGTCTTGCGTAATATTTAATACGGTTGCAGCCGTTGCATTGAATGTACAGGTATAGACCAGCTGAAAGCTGGATAACTCTAAAACCCAAACATCTGGCATATCTTCGATTTGATCGGCTAAATCTAAGCAATTCATCAACTTCTCTAAAGCTGCAGGACTGATATTCCCGGCCACAGCAACTTTCTTACCAGCACGCTCACATAATTGCCCGGTTAATGCAGTAGTGGTTGTTTTGCCATTGGTACCAGTAATTGCCAATACTGCGGTTGCATAAGTCGACCCCTGGGTCAGCGCCATACGACTTAAGGCTGAAATTGCGCGCGCAAAAAATTCAATTTCGCTCCACACATCAATTTCCGCTTTTTCAGCCTCTGCCAAGAAAGTTTGGATTGGCTCTTGAAGAGGAGACAATCCGGGACTGATACCAATCACATCAATATTTTTAAGCAAGTCATCATCTAGATGTCCAAAACAAATATCCTCTAAACCGGCTATGCAAAGCTCTTCTAACCAAGCATTTTGTCGTTCATTCAATGTTAATTGATCACGTGTATCCGCCAAACGTACATCAGCACCATTCCTTAAGCACCACTTAGCCATGGCTACGCCAGATTCCCCTAATCCTAAAATGAGGAATCGGTTTGGTGCTTGATAGTCTTCATTGCTCATGAAGGCTGAATTTGCAAAAGCGTTTTCTAAAATCAACATAATTACTTTTGGATCACCGTAACTTCAAACTAGATAAGCCAATTAAGACTAAGAGAATGGTGATAATCCAGAAACGCACTACCACTTGTGTTTCCTTCCAACCGCCCAATTCAAAATGATGGTGCAAGGGCGCCATTCTGAAAATCCGACGACCCTCGCCAAAATGTTTCTTGGTGAACTTAAACCAAATTACTTGCAACATGACCGAAACAGTTTCGGCAACAAAAATGCCGCCCATCACAAATAAAACTATTTCTTGGCGAACAATGACGGCAATAGTTCCAAGTGCACCACCTAAAGCAAGTGCTCCAACATCCCCCATGAAAACCTGTGCAGGATGGGTGTTGTACCAAAGGAATGCCAAGCCAGCGCCACCCATCGCGCCGCAGAAAATCATTAACTCGCCAGCGCCGGGAATATAGGGAAAGAGTAAGTACTTAGCATAAATCGCATTACCCATTACATAAGCAAAGGCACCTAAAGCAGCGCCTACCAATATCACTGGCATGATGACTAAACCATCAAGGCCATCAGTTAAATTGACAGCATTACTGCTACCAACAATCACCAAGTAACTCAGAATGATGAAGCCCATTACACCCAATGGATAGCTGACCTCTTTTATAAAGGGCAGTAGCAAATTAGTTTTTGCTGGTAGATCCAATGCAAATCCACTTCTTAACCACTCATAAAATAACTGCAATACCTTGAGGTTATTCACCTCGGAGACAGAAAATGCTAGATAGATTGCAGCGAATAGGCCAATCAAGGTTTGCCAAAAGAATTTTTCTCTTGAAGCCATGCCCTTGGGATCTTTGTAGACCACCTTACGGTAATCATCTACCCATCCTACTAAGCCAAAACCAAAAGTAACAATCATCACGATCCATATAAATCGATTGCTCAGATCAGCCCACAGCATGCAAGAAATAAAGATGCCAAGCAAAATCAGAACACCGCCCATAGTTGGTGTGCCAGATTTCACTAAATGTGTTTGTGGCCCATCAGTTCGAACAGCCTGCCCTATCTTCAAAGCGGCCAATTTTCGAATCACCCAAGGTCCGACTGCCAAACCAATTAATAAAGCAGTAACCGTAGCCATCACTGCTCTAAAAGTGATGTAGTTAAAAACCCGGAAGAATCCAAAGTCATCTTGTAACCATTGCGCCTGCATTAAGAGCATGTTTTAGCCTCCTCTAACAAGGCCTGAACTACACGCTCCATCCGCATAAACCGTGAACCTTTTACCAAAATATTTAAGTGTTGATTACTACCACTTGACTGTGCATGGAGTGCACCCCTCAGTTGCATGATCAAACTATCCATATCTGCAAAATGTTTTGCAGTGGATGCAATCGCCCCATCATTCTTGCGCACCGCCTCAAATCCTTGAAGTGCAAACTGGGATTGATCTCCCAAAACAAATAACTTAGTGACTCCCTGTTCAGCAGCGTAAGCACCTACTTCCCGATGAAACTCTGACCCTTGATTGCCGACTTCGCCCATATCACCCAAAATCAACCAAGATAAATTATCTGATTGCTTCAAGGCATCAATAGCAGCCCTTACTGAATCTGGGTTAGCGTTGTAGCTGTCATCAATTAGCGTGTGATTTAAATCGATTACTTTTGCTTGCATTCGGCCATTGACCGGTGAGAATGACTCGAGTCCTAATTTAATCTTATCGAGGCCTATGCCAGCTGCGATACCAACCGCACTAGCAGCGAGAGCATTGCGGACATTATGGCTACCCAAGGTATTTAGCTGTACGTCGATCACACCTTGTTCAGTATCAATTTGTACCTGCCCATTGCTTAATAATTTTCCAGTAACTGCAGCTGTTAACTTGGTTTGCTCTGATGACAAAACAAAATCAATTACTTTTCTACCTGCAGCTGCTTTTTGCCAAACGCTTGCAAATTCAGAGTCAGCAGGAAATACTGCAATTCCGTCTTGTGGTAGAGAGCGAATAGCATCAGAGTGCTCTTCTGCAACTGCCTCCACCGTTGCCATGAGCTCCTGATGCTCACGTTGGGCATTATTAATCAATGCAATATTGGCTTGTGCGATTGCAGCTAACTGTGCCGTTTCTCCTGGATGATTCATACCAAGCTCAATAACAGCAAACTGATCGGTTGAACGCAATTTCAACAGTGTTAATGGCAAACCAATATCGTTATTTAGATTGCCCTTGGTTACTAAAGTGTGATGCTCCCCCACAGCAGCCTTGAAAATTGAGGCGATCATTTCTTTAACTGTAGTCTTACCATTGCTACCAGTAACTAAGGCTAGAGGAATAGGGTGGCTTGCTCGCCATGCTTTAGCCAAATTACCTAATCCGATGCGTGTATTTGAAACGCAAATAGCTGGTAAATCTGCTGGGCATTTATCTGCATCACTAATGAGAGCAGCTCTAGCACCAGCTTTAGCGACATCCGATAAAAAATCATGCGCATCAAAACGCTCGCCTACCAGTGCCACAAACAATTCATCACGATCAATCTGACGACTGTCTGTTCCCACCCGAGTAATAGATAACTCCTGAGCAGATTCTGCTGAAGTATTAATGAAGATACTTCCAGGCAGCATTGCCTGCGCTTGAGCAAGGGTTATCATAACAGACATCAGACACATCCTCCTGCTGCCAAGCGAATATGCTCTTGATCAGAGAAATCAAATTTCTTGCCATTGATTTCTTGGGTAGTTTCATGACCCTTACCGGCAACTAAAACGATGTCACGAATATCTGCATGACGTATTGCAGCCATAATGGCAGCAGCCCGATCAGCAATGATTTGAACATTTTGCGAATCAGCACTCATACCGCTACGAATCATCTGCATGATGACTTGTGGATCTTCTGAACGGGGATTGTCGCTAGTAATGAGAATATGTTCTGCATTGCGCTCAGCTACAGCACCCATCAGGGGACGCTTACCAGCATCACGATCGCCACCACAACCAAATACACACCAAATCTTTCCGCCACGCTGATCGGCGATTGGACGTAATGCTTGCAAAGTCTTCTCAAGAGCATCCGGTGTATGAGCATAATCAACAACCGCTAATAATCCATCGGTCTTATTATGTTTACCAAGTCGAATCAACTCCATGCGCCCTAGCACTGGATTTAATTGGCTTACTTTTTGCGCAGCTACATCACAGCTCATGCCTTGTGAAAGCAAAACCGTCCACACTGCAAGCGCATTACTTAAATTGAATTCACCTAATAATGGAATATGTAATTCGGCGCTTCCCGCCCCATCAAGCACAAAACTAGATTTGTAACCTATACCGTTCAATACAGTGTTATTTGCATGAATCCGTCGCAAGCGATCGCCAAATTTTTCAAATCCTTGGAATGCTGATGGCGACAATGCATATGCCCAGACCTTTAGACCTTCCTTCGCCAATAAATTCATAGCTAGCTTGCGACCAAAGGCATCGTCCAAATTGATCACCGCATGCTGAAGACCAGCCAGTTGAAACAACTTAGCTTTTGCCTCAGCATAATCAGCCATACTGTCGTGGTAATCCAAATGATCTTGCGTTAAATTAGTGAACACTGCACAATGAATTTCTGTTCCAGCGATTCGCGCTTGATCCAATGCATGTGATGACACTTCCATCGCCACCTGCTTAGCACCAGCACTACGCAATTCTGCTAGCTGAGTTTGCAGCCTAGGAGCATCTGGTGTTGTGTAGCCAGTCTGAACTAATGTTCCTGGGAAGCCAGTACCCAACGTACCTAGAATAGCAGTGCGATAATTACTAGCATCCAATGCTTGAGCAAGCCACTGAGTAATGCTAGTTTTTCCATTAGTGCCAGTGACACCAATGATATTTAATTCCTTGCTAGGATGGCCGTACCATTGAGAGCACAATTCGCCCACTTTTTCGGCAAGATTTTTTACGGCAAAGCATAGTGGATGATCTTCAATTTGACTGTCTACGCCATCAGAATCAAACACAACAGCGGCCGCCCCATTTGCTAAAGCAGCATCAATAAATTGACGACCATCACGTAATGCATTGCCATGACCTACTTGATAGGCAAAAAAGATATCGCCAGATTGAATCTGGCGACTATCCGCACACACTTTGGCAGATGGATTCGCTAAAGTGTGTAGGTGGTCAATCAAATGATTGGTGTCTATTTTCAAAGCCACCCTCATCGTTTCAAAACCACACGTTGGGCATTAGCGGCATGAATCTCTTCTGGACTCTTATCCTGCAATACCATTTGCTTTACTTTACTATCAGGCAAAACATTTAAGGTATGTAATGTTTTGCTCACGATTGTGGAGAATACTGGTGCTGCAACGTCACCTCCGTAATGACTTCCACCGGTAGGCTCATCAATCATTACTGCCACCACAATTCGTGGAGCGCTAATTGGTGCTAGACCGGCAAAGTAAGCGCGATATTTATTGCCATATCCTTTTCCAACCAACTTATGTGCCGTACCGGTTTTACCGCCCACACGAAATCCCTCAGCTTGGGCTTTAATTGCAGTTCCACCTGGCTCAGTAACTGCTTCCATCATATTGCGCATTTCAATCGCTGTTTTTGGAGAAAGTACTTTGGTACCAGACTTAAATTCTGGACTGCGCTCAATAGTTAGGGGAACTAATTCACCATCACGGGCAAAGACTGTGTATGCACGTGCAACTTGGAATAGCGATGCTGAAATTCCGTATCCAAAAGCAATCCGCGCTTGGTCGGTAGGCATCCATTTTTTGAAGGGATGAACCGTTCCCGCTACGGCGCCTGGGAAACCGATCTTAGGGGCTTGGCCTAGACCAACCGCAGTATAAAAATCCCACATCTCCTCAGGCGAAAGGTTATTCATTGCAATTTTTGCAGTACCAATATTGCTAGACTTTTGAATAATTTGTGCAACTGTCAAATTACCGTATGGGTGCGTATCGGTAATTGGCTTGGGGCCAACTAGATATTGCGCACCAATAACCATATTGGTCTCTGGTTTGACCAATCCTTTTTCCAGAGCAATTGCAATCGTCAAAGGCTTCATTGTGGAGCCAGGCTCAAAGGTGTCGGTCAAAACCCGATTACGCAATTGCTCGCCTGTTAAAAACTTACGATCATTCGGGTTATAGCTCGGATAATTTGCTAAGGCCAAAATCTCACCCGTTTGCGTATCGAGAACTACTGCACCACCTGCCTTAGCATGATGTTTTTCAACAGCATCTTTTACTACGTTGTACGCTAAAAATTGAATCTTGCTATCAATAGAAAGATTGAGATCTTTACCGTTTTGTGGCAACTGCAAGATTGCAACATCTTCAACAACACGGCCCAAACGATCAACTACCACACGCCTTTGACCAGGATGACCAGCAAGTTCATTCTCACGGGAAAGCTCCATGCCTTCCTGACCCTTATCGTTCACATTTGTAAAGCCAACTACATGAGCCATCGCTTCACCTTCTGGGTAAAAGCGACGATATTCATTGTTCAAACTAATACCTGGGATCTCCAACTGCTTGATCTGTTGTGCGACAGCTGGGTCCACTTGACGCTTTAAGAAGATTTGCTTACGCTCCTCTTTGAGTTTCTTGCGCAACTCTGCTTCACTGATTTGTAAAAGACTGGCCAGTTTGTGTACTTTGTCAGCAGCCAAATCATCAGGCACCGTGTCGTTATAAGCGATAACTGACTTCGCCTCGAGACTTGTAGCTATGACTTGACCATTGCGATCCAAAATCTTTCCACGACTAGCAGGCAACTCTAATTCACGTTGAGTACCGCGTACGCCTTTTGCTTCATAGAACGCATTTCCTAGGCCCTGAATCCAAAATGCGCGTAGCAATAACATCATGAACACAAAGAATAAGAGAAATAGCATTAAACGCGACCGCCACATGGGCAGGCGCAAAACTAAATTGGGCGTAGTAGAAAATCCGACCGGCCTCATTTAGTCTCCTTCAAATACAAAGTACGCTCAGGAGTAATGGGAGACATATGCAATTGATTGCGAGCAACGTCGCGAATCCTTGCAGACTTAGAAAGATTGTGTTGTTCATATTCCAAACGCAGCCATTCTTGATTTAATTTTCGCTCTTCAATCTGTGCACGCTCTTGCAGAATAAATAGCTTACGTGCACGCTGCTGCGCTGCCACTAGCGATAGAGCGCAAATTAACAGCAAGGCGAGCAAGGTGAATGTGGCTCTATTCACGCGGCTACTCCCATGCGCTTTTGAGCTACACGCATAATTGCTGAGCGAGCACGAAGATTCTCAGAAATTTCAATATCACTTGGCTTAATACGTCCAATAATCTCAAGCGGACTTTGAGGCAAATCTCTATCGCGCACAGGCAACCCACGTGGGACTTCTACTTTTGCATGCGACTGCATAAATTGCTTCACAATTCGATCTTCTAAAGAATGGAAGCTAATCACTGCAAGTCTCGCGCCAGGCTTTAATAAGCACAAAGCCGCTTTTAAACCAAGTTCCAAGTCTTCTAACTCACGGTTTATAAAAATTCGCAGCGCTTGAAATGTTCTTGTTGCCGGATCTTGACCGACTTCACGTGTGCGTACAACGCTTGCAACCAAATCTGCTAACTGCGTTGTAGTTTTTGGAGATAAGCCTTCCTCTCGCTTGGCCACAATAGCTTTTGCGATCTGAAATGCAAAACGCTCCTCTCCGTAAGTCTTAATCACTTGGGTGATTTCCTCCGGCGATGCCTTCTCCAACCACTCTGCTGCAGTCAAACCGTGATCGATATTCATGCGCATGTCGAGCGGACCTTCGCGACGAAATGAAAATCCTCGATGTGCTTCGTCCACTTGAGGCGAACTGATGCCCAGGTCTAACAAAATGCCATCGACTGATTCCGGTTCTGCGTATTGATCCATCTGCGCAAAACTGTCGTGCACAATTTTTAATCTGGGATCGTTGATGTTCTTGGCTACTGCAATCGCATCTAAATCCTTGTCGAAGGAAATCATGTGTGCAGAAGAATTCAACTCCTTGAGTAATGCTTGGGTGTGACCACCGCGACCAAAAGTTCCATCGATTATCAAAATTTTGTTTTTTTCGTTTTGATGTTGAATCAGTGGACCACCAATTAGCGCTGTCACCGCCTCGGCCAGCAATACTGGGCGATGAGTTATGTTCATGGCACCCTGTCATCAAAAATTAAATTGCTTGAGTGCTTCGGGCATGCCTTGCGCAATGGCAGCCTGCTCTTTTGCCGCGTAGGTTGCTGCATCCCACAACTCCAGGTGGCTACCCATACCGAGCAACATCACTTCTTTTTCAATTCCTGCTGCGGAGCGTAATTCAGGGCTAACCAATATTCGACCCGCACTATCGAGATCAATTTCGGCTGCATTACCTAGAAAAATTCGGCGCCACCAATGGGCGTCCATGGGAAGCTGGGCAACCCTAGATCTGAAGGTTTCCCATTCTGGTTTAGGAAAGAGTAATAGGCATCCATCTGGGTGTTTTGTGAGCGTGATTCGACCCTCACCCTGAACTATCAAGGCGCCACGATGCTTGGCCGGTACTGACATACGACCTTTTGCATCTAAATTGAGAGCTGACGCGCCTTGAAACACCATTTACCCCACTTTTTCACACTTCCTCCCACTTTAGAGGATCGCATTAAGAGGGTCAAGTGTTTTTAGGAGTTTTTTGGGAATTTCTCTAGTGTTTACAAACACTTAGCGTCATGTGTTCAGAAAATACTAATATTAAAATAGCTACTTGAAACAATGGCTTGGAAAATATACTTAAGAACAGATCTTAGCTATTCGAGTCGATAATCAATAAATATACTGTATTTATAACCAGTAATAGGTAAAAAAATATAACAAAAAATTAATAAAAAATAGATTTGGGGGAATAAATCGAATTTCAGTTTTAAATTTTGTATGCAGTGGTGGTCATTACCTTGGACATTGCCTGCATTATTTTTTGAATTGGTTCTGGCAAATTTACACCGCCAGCATTTTTTGCGGCCTGACCATGAGTAATTTCATCAATGCGCATTTGATCAACAATGGCACGTGAACGCTCATCTTCTTTGGGCAATTTTTCGAGATGACTTTCCAAGTGATTTTCAACTTGCTTTTCCGTTTCAGCCACAAAACCTAAGCTCCACTTGTCACCCGCTAAGCCAGCTGCCAAACCGATTGCAAAGGATCCGGCATACCAAATTGGGTTGAGATAACTGGTGTGAGATCCAAGTTCTTGAAGACGAGTTTCGCACCAAGCCAAGTGATCCATTTCTTCTTGACCAGAGTGGTCTAACATCTCCTGAATTTGTGGATTTCGGGCGACTAATTTTTGCGACTGATAAAGTGCCTGCGCACAAACTTCACCAACGTGATTAACACGCATGAGCCCTGCTGTATGTTTACGCTCAGCAGGATCTAAACCCGAACTACCCCCAAAATCAGAACCTGGGGTTGGTCTGTGCGCATGGGCACCTCCGACCACAGATCGAAGTGCGGTATCAAACTCCAGAATAAATCGATCTATTGGAGACATTTCAAAGAAACTAGACCAAAACCTCTGCCTTACAGCTTTGTTTGGTCTTTAAGCCGAGCTCCGCTAATAGTTCGCGGTCTTGTTCTGCCTCTGGATTACCGATAGTGAGTAATTGCTCACCATAGAAAATAGAATTGACGCCAGCCAAGAAACGCATAGCCTGCACTGCTCTTCCAAGCTCCTGACGACCGGCCGATAGACGCACGCGGGCTTTAGGCATAGTGATTCTAGCAACTGCAATAGTTCTGACGAATTCCAATGGATCCAAGGGCTTTTGGTCGGCTAATGGTGTCCCCGCTACTGGCACTAGACGATTGATTGGGACTGATTCAGGGTATGGACTCAAGTTCGCCAAGCGAGCCAAAAATGCAGCGCGTTGCTCTCTAGATTCGCCCATACCCACAATTCCGCCGCAGCAAACTGATATACCTGCGGTACAGACATTCGAAATCGTATCAAGTCGACCTTGATAACCCCGGGTCGAGATGACTGAGCGGTAAAAGTCTTCGCTAGTGTCAAGATTATGGTTATAAAAGTCTAAGCCGGCTTCTTGTAATGCTTGTGCCTGATCGGCCTCCAGCATCCCCAGTATAGCGCAAGTTTCAAGGCCTAGTGCTTTAACGCCCTTAATCATGGCGGTGACTTTTTCAATATCGCGATCTTTAGGCTCACGCCAAGCGGCACCCATACAGAAACGGTTAGATCCAGCGGCTTTGGCGGCCTCCAGAACTTCTTCTAAACCCATGAGCTCCAGCCTTAACATCGGTGTCATAGCGAGCAGCCTGAGGGCAGTAACCACAGTCCTCAGGACCCCCCATTTTAATGGACAGCAAAGTTGCCAATTCCATATCACCATCAGGGAAGTAATTTTTATGAGTTTCTTGAGCTCTAAGCATTAATTCATTGAAAGGCAGCGCAAATAAGGCCTCAATTTAAGCTACTGACCACTCTCCAGGCGCCCCAATTTCTACATTTGCACTTTGATGCAAATCAGCTTTAGATTTGAATTGGGTTAAGGGTTTTTCAACAGTTTGAGCGTCCTGCATGGGCAAATTCCAGAAATTAGGTAGATTCAAGGCATAAACATAACAGATACAGGCCTAAATTTGGAAAAACTAGTGTTCAAATATCAAACATGAAGGTTATTTCTGATTTAAATCAACCCTCCTCGTCGAACGCAGCCTCGCTGCCGTGTGGCATCCATGCACGCAGATAAAACAGCATGAGTCCTTTCCGCTGGTTGCTATTTCAAAAGAAAAAGGTGCGTGGCTGTATGACGAAAACGGAAATGCGCTACTCGATTCCATTAGCTCGTGGTGGACTAATTTGTTTGGTCATTCCAATCCACGTATTAATCAAGCAATTACTGCGCAATTAGAAAAAATTGAGCATGTCATGCTGGCAGGCTTTACTCATGCCCCAGTTGTAGAACTATCTGAAAAACTTTCTGCACTAACCAATCATCATTTAGGGCATGCCTTCTGCGCATCTGATGGTGCGTCTGCAGTGGAAATTGCTCTTAAGATGAGTCATCACTATTGGCAACTCAATGGCCAAGCACAAAAGAAAAAATTTGTATGTCTGGAGAACGGCTATCACGGTGAGACACTCGGTGCTTTAGCGGTAACTGATGTAGCTATTTTTCGTGAAGCTTACGACTTACTATTGCAAGATGTATTTACCATTTCTTCGCCGGATGCACGCAAAGCAAAGCCTGGTGAAAGTGCCGAAGAGGTTGCTAAACATGCCGCCAAAGAACTTGAGAAGTTATTTACAAAAGAATATCACAATATTGCAGCCATCATTGTTGAGCCACTAGTGCAATGCGCCGGTCAAATGGCTATGTATTCTCCTGAGCATCTTCGGCTAGTAAGAGATCTTTGCAATCGTTACGACGTACATTTCATTGCGGATGAGATTGCAGTTGGCTGTGGTAGAAGCGGTAAATTTTTTGCATGCGAACATGCGGGCATTTGGCCAGACTTCTTAACTCTCTCGAAGGGTATTAGCGGCGGCTATCTTCCGCTCTCACCTTGTCTTACCACTGACAATATTTACCAAGCCTTTTATGGCGATCAAACCCAACAAAGATTTTTACATTCTCATTCGTACACCGGAAATCCATTAGCTTGTGCGGCTGCGCTTGCCTGTTTAGAGATTTTTGAAACCGATAAAGTATTAGAAAAAAAATATTGTGCGCGCTAAAGATTTAGCTAATTCTTTTGAGTGGGCAAAGAGCGATGCGCGAATTGAGCATTGGCGCCAACAAGTAATGATTTTGGCATTTGACGTAAAAATTGATTTCTTAAAAAATCCTAAAACGTTTGCTCGGGAAATGTTTGCCAACTGCTTGGAAAAGGGGATTTTGATTAGGCCTATTGGTAATACCGTTTATGTCATGCCTCCGTATATATTGTCGCCTAGCGAAACCATGCAGTTGGGCACATCAGTACAAAACGCTCTTGAGAAAACATTGGCATGACAAAACCATCTAAAGCCTTGCAGTTAGCGCAAGAGCAAATTTCAGACCTTGATTCACAATTACTCAAGCGAAAATTAAGAGCGACGGAATCCCCTTGTGATACAAAAGCTTTAGTTGAGGGACGAGAACTAAAAACATTTTGCAGCAACGACTATCTTGGATTAGCGAATCATCCTGATTTAATCGCAGCTCTTGCTGAAGGTGGGGAAAAATATGGAGTTGGCAGTGGCGCCTCCCATTTAATTAGCGGCCACAGCATCGCCCATGAGATTCTTGAAAAAAACTGGCAGCATTTCAGGCGAACCACGTTTCAAATCCACGCGCTTTTTTAGTACTGGATACCTTGCGAATATTACTGCCATCACATCTTTAGCAAGACTTGCACCTCAAGGATCCGCTAGCATTTATTCAGCAAATCTAAATCATGCATCCCTAATTGATGACATTCGTTTGGCTGCAGCTCAGACAAAAGCAAGCGTTAACCTATTTGACCATGCTGAACTCAATGTATTAAATGAATCGCTTAGGGCAAATAAAAACCCCCTAAAGATGATTGTCACCGATGGCGTCTTTAGTATGGATGGTGACTTAGCTCCCGTTAAGCAATTATTGGAGCTAGCGCAACAGTACGACGCATTGCTATTAGATGACGCGCATGGTTTTAGCGTACTAGGGAAAAATGGTCACGGCATTCTAGAGCAAGAGAATGTTTTCTCTGACCGCATTGTGTATGTCGGTACGCTTAGAAAAGCTGCTGGAGTTAGCGGCGCCTTTGTTTGCGCGGAGCAAACTTTGATTGAATGGCTTAATCCAAAAAGGGTGTCCTTTTATTTACAGTACAGCCACACCACCAGTAATAGCGCACACTCTTTCAAAGAGTTTAGAAATCATTCATGAACATGAAGGAATAAGTCGGCGCACCCAATTAAATCAGTTAATTCAGATATGGCAGGATGAGATGCATTTTGCTCAATGGGAAAAAGTACCCTCATGCACCGCTATTCAGTCCGTAATTTTGGGTAGCAATGCTAATGCATTATTAGCGGCCAAGTTATTGGATGAAGCCGGTTATTGGATCCCCGCTATTCGTCCACCCACAGTACCTAAAGGAAGTGCTAGGTTACGTATTACATTTTCGGCTAATCATACTGAAACGGATTTACGCCTACTCATCATGACTCTACAAAAAATTGAGCAAGCAGTCATTCAAAGAGCAACTCATGAATAAGCCCAGGGGATTTTTTGTGGCAGGCACTGATACCGAGGTTGGTAAAACTTTGGTAACTGGTGCTCTCATTCTGAAATTACGTGAACAAGAAATCAATGCCGTTGGTTTTAAGCCTGTAGTTGCTGGCACCTATACCAATTCGGATGGAGAGGTATTGAATGAAGATGTAGAAACATTACGGATAGCATCAAACCTCAATTCCGGTGAATTGAATATCTGTCCTTATGTATTACATACACCTGCAGCACCCCATCTAGTGGCTATTCAACAAGGTTTGTCATTAAAAATAGCTGTGATGATTGAGGCCTTTCAAAACATTCAAAAGCTGACAGATTGCGTGGTGGTTGAAGGTGCCGGTGGCTTGCTCGTTCCCATAAATGATCATGAAGATTTGGGTAGTTTTGCCAAGAAAATTAATTTACCGATCATCCTAGTAGTGGGCATGAAATTGGGCTGCATTAATCATGCCCTCCTTACCTATGAAGCCATTCAGGCTCGTAATTTGAGGCTTGCGGGATGGCTAGCAAACTCCTTATCCGAAGAAATGTCTTTGCTGCAAGAAGAAAATCTTGAGACCCTAAAAAATAGAATCTCCGCGCCCTTTTTAGAATGCGTTCCACCTCTGCCCAATGAACTGCGTAAGCCGCCTAATAGCCCATATTCCATTGAAGCACTCAATTTTGCTGCACAGCACATTCAACCACCGAAGAGTTAATTGATTGAAATTTCCTCAAAAAAGAGGCAAATTAAAAGACTTTCGGATAAGATGAAGACATGCATTTAATCCCAGAAATTACTGATTCCACAGAAGCCATTCAGGAAATTCGACGCAATATTCATGCGCATCCCGAACCGCGTTTCGAAGAAAACTGCACTTCAGATCTAGTAGCAGAAGCACTTTCTAGCTGGGGTATTACTGTTTATCGCGGTATGGGTAAAACCGGTGTCGTTGGTCGCTTAGATGGTGACCTAGGCCCAGGCAAGATGATTGGCCTTCGCGCGGATATGGATGCACTGCCATTGCAAGAACACAACAACTTTGCTCATGCTTCAAAAAATCCAGGAAAAATGCATGCTTGTGGGCACGATAGTCATACCGCAATGCTATTGGATGCCGCCCAATATTTATCCAATCATCGGGACTTTAAAGGCACAGTGATTTTTATTTTCCAGCCGGCTGAAGAGGGCGGTGCAGGCGCTAAAGAGATGATTAATGATGGTCTTTTCAAAGATTTCCCATGCGACGCAGTGTTTGGATTGCATAACTGGCCGGGCTTAGCAGAAGACCATTTTGGTGTAACGCCTGGTCCAATGATGGCCTCAAGCAATGCTTTTGAAATTACCATCAAAGGTAAAGGTGGGCATGCAGCCTTACCTCACAATAGCGCCGATCCAGTATTAACCGGAGCACAAGTAGTGATTGCATTACAAAGCATCATCACGCGTAATAAACGCCCTGTAGATGCCGCCGTTTTATCTATTACTCAATTCCATACAGGCGAAACAAGCAATGTCATTCCTGATAGCGCCTTTATCGGTGGCACAGTACGGACATTCACCCTAGATGTCTTGGATTTGATTGAACAACGCCTTCGAAAAATTGCTCACAGTATTGCGAATGCTTTTGATTGTCAGGCAAAAATTTCTTTCCATAGAAGCTACCCGCCACTGATAAACCATGACAATGAAGTTCTGTTTGCCACTGAGGTCATGAGTGAATTGGTTGGCAAACAAAATGTGAATGCCTCCATCGATCCTACGATGGGCGCTGAAGACTTTGCATTTATGTTGCTAGAGAAACCGGGTTGCTATGTGTTTTTAGGTAATGGCGATGGTGATCATCGCTCGGTAGGACACGGTATGGGACCATGTCATTTACATAACCCTTCTTATGATTTCAATGATGCATTGATTCCAGTAGGTGTGAGTTATTGGGTCAAACTAGCTCAACGCTTCCTAGAAAAAACTAATCTTTTTGATTTAATTCAATTAAGAGTTTGTAAATTTGGCTGGACGTTTTTCCATAAACGCAGCCATTCCCTCTTTCTGATCATTGGTTCCAAGGCATGCATGAAATAGGCGACGCTCAAAATGAATGCCTTCAGATAAGGTAGTTTCATAAGCAGTATTAATACTCTCTTTCACCATCATCGCAGTCAATAAAGGCATCTCTGCATTGCCTTTGGCAATTGCCTTCACTTCTTTTAGCAAATCTGCTTGTGGGAAGATGCGTGCTACCAAGCCCGAACGTTCAGCCTCGGTAGCATCCATCATGCGACTGGTCAAAGCCAAGTCCATTGCCTTAGCTTTTGATATTGCACGAGATAAACGTTGCGTACCGCCAGCACCCGGAATAATTCCTAACTTCACTTCAGGCTGAGCAAATTTAGCGTTGTCGGCAGCCATGATGGTGTCACACATCATCGCCAACTCACAACCACCACCCAAAGCGTAACCAGAAACAGCAGCAATTACGGGCTTGCGAACTTTCTTGATCTCTTCCCAATTACGAGTGATAAAGTCGCCACGATAAACATCTTTCAATCCATATTTCGCCATCAAGGCAATATCAGCGCCGGCAGCAAATGCTTTCTCGCTACCAGTAATGATGATGCATCCAATATTGTCATCCGCATCAAAAGCCAGCAAAGCGGCGCCAAGCTCTTCCATTAGCTGATCATTTAATGCATTCACTACTTCGGGACGATTCAAAAAGTGATTGTGGCAACCTTGCCGTCTACTTCAGTCAAAATTGTTTTGTAGCCCATTCATTTCTTTCGGTAATTAATATTGAATTAACGTGGAAGCAGTAACCACATTCTGCCATTTTGTTTCATGCGACCAGCCATCTCCCCAGCAGAATCTCCTGATCCCCAATAGTAATCTGCTCTTACGCCACCTACAATTGCCTTACCCGTATCCTGTGCCATGACTAACTTTTGCAAAGGCTGACTGCTCAGCGGTTTAGTTGTGGCCAAAAATACTGGCGCCCCTAATGGCAAAGCCTGTAAATCCACTGCAATACTGCATTCACTTGTTAGCGAAACACCAAGAGCTCCATTAGGACCTAAATCCGCCGCTACGTTTCCTGGTAACGCTTTGAAGAAAACAAATCGTGGATTAGCGTTGAGCATTTCATTTACTTGACTAGGGTTACGTTTGGCCCATTGCGATATACCCTGCATCGTCGCTTCACTACGAGTAATTTCTTTACGATCTAATAGCCATTGTGCAAACGATTTAAAGGGTTGACCATTAGTTCCTGCATACCCAAGACGCAAAGTGCGGCCATCTTCAAGCCGAATTTTTCCAGAGCCTTGAATTTGCATAAACGCTGCGACGACAGGATCTTGTACCCACGCAATCTCAGACCCCTGCAAAATGCCAGAGCTCATCAGGTCGGCACGGCTTGGGCCAGGATTAGGTTTCGATTTGCGCCATGCATTAGGATAACCATATAGCGGAACGCTATAAGAAGATGTTCGAGTAAGCGACCCATTCATTACGGGCTCGTAATAACCAGTAATTAAGCCAGTATCACTTCCAGAGCTAGCACGAATTTCATAAGCCTGAAAATTACTCTCAAAGTATTTGCGGATAGACTGCCCATCACGACTAGAGACATTACCCGCCTGAGCGCATACCAACCGCCAATTTACTTCACTATTTTTCTTGCGTAAGGCATCGCAACTTTTTAACCAAGCTGGCCATGCCTGAGTCAGGTCATCTTCCTGCCATCCCGGCAATGCTTGCCAGGAAACCGCACTAAAACTTGCAATAGGGGAACTATAGTTGGATGGTGAGGCGCCCGACCCGCTTGAACGGTAACCAGCACTCCGAGTAGGTGGCGCAGAGCATCCACTAATTAAACTAGCTAACAGGATAAGGAATACACTTGTTAGGAATAATTTATATTTAAAAATCATGATTGCCAATCTACTTGATGAATACCCAATGCTACTGTTTGCTTTTGAAGGCGCTGTTGCCTTAGGGCTTTTATTATTTATCGTCCTTTGGACAGGAAAAGGCAGAAAATAGAGTTTATGAAGCCTCGTATTAATGCAAAGTACGAGGCATCACTAGAGCAAACTCTGGGATTGGAGCCTGAAAGAACTGAGCGTCTTCAGTTACGCAGAAGTACCCCCCCCGCATCGTCCCGGCAGGAGTAGGCAAAGTAGCCCAACCGGTGTACTCAAAATGCTCTCCCGAGCGAAGCAATGGTTGCTGCCCAACCACCCCTAAACCTCGCACTTCCTGGACATCATTATCCCCATCGGTAATGAACCAATGGCGTGCAATCAGCTGAATGCTGGCAGTTCCTGTATTCCGGATGGTGACGGTATAGGCAAAGGCAAATTGGCGATTATCGGGGTCGGATTGCTCCGGAAGGTACTGGGCTTTGACCGTAATGCTCATTTCGTGAGGATTCATGGTCGAATTCTGCTCCATCCTAAGGTCAACTGCAAGCTAGAATCTAGGGATGGAAAGTCAAAAATCATCCACAAATAGTCAATTTGTCATTGCTCCATCTATTTTGTCTGCCGACTTCGCCTGTCTAGGCAAGGAAGTTCAGGACGTTTTACAAGCTGGGGCTGACTGGATTCACTTTGATGTGATGGATAACCACTATGTGCCCAATCTTACAATTGGCCCCTTAGTCTGTGAGGCTATTCGTCCTTATGCGAATAAAAATGGTAAGTCCGCCATGATTGACGTGCACCTGATGATTGAGCCAGTCGATCGGATTGTTCCTGATTTTGCCAAGGCGGGAGCTGATTTAATCAGCTTTCACCCTGAGGCGAGTCCTCACGTTAATCGCACATTGAATTTAATTCGTGATCAAGGCTGTCAAACGGGTTTAGTACTAAATCCAGCGACACCACTCGATCATCTAGATCACACTTTGGAATTGCTTGATTTGGTATTACTCATGTCAGTCAATCCAGGATTTGGCGGTCAATCATTTATTCCAAGCACTCTCAATAAGATTGCTCAAGTACGCGAGCGCTTAGATCGTTATCAAGCCGAGACTGGTCGGCACATTCGTCTAGAAGTAGATGGTGGCATTAAGACTGACAATATTGCAGCAGTTGCACAAGCAGGGGCTGATACTTTTGTTGCAGGTTCAGCAATATACGGACAAGATAACTACGCGGAAGTGATTGCAGGAATGCGCACTGAACTTGGAAAGTCAGGAAGATCGTAATGCAACGTGAAGAATTTACTGCCCTAGCTAAACAGGGCTTCAATCGCATTCCTCTTGTTAAAGAAGTGCTAGCAGATCTGGAAACCCCACTATCGCTTTACGTCAAACTTAGTCAGGCATTTGGCAAGAAAAATACTTACTTATTGGAATCCGTATTAGGCGGAGAACGTTTTGGGCGCTTTTCCTTTATCGGCCTGCCAGCACGAACAATTGTGAGGACAGTAGGTACTCCTAACTCACCAATCAATGAAGTTGTCACCGATGGAAAAGTCGTAGAAAGCAATACCGATAACCCTCTCGACTTTGTAGATGCATATTTCAATCGTTTTAAAGTTGCGTTACAACCTGGCATACCACGCTTTTGTGGTGGTCTTGCAGGGTACTTTGGTTATGACACGGTTCGTTATATAGAATCACGCTTAGCCAATCATCAACTGCCAGATGAATTAGGCGTTCCAGACATTCAACTCATGTTGACGGAAGAATTGGCAGTCATTGATAACGTTGCTGGAAAAATCTACTTTATTATTTATGCAGATCCTAGTACTCCAGATGGATTTGAGAAGGCGCAAGATCGCTTAAAAGAATTACTCAAATGCCTTGCTAAACCAGCGCAAATGCCGCCCTCTTTACCGAGTACCAAGACCGATCTAATTCGTAAGTTTGAAGCGGCAGATTTTGAACAAGCAGTCCTAAAAACCAAAGAATATATTTTGGCTGGTGATTGTATGCAAGTGGTGATTGGTCAACGTATAAGTAAGCCATTTACCGATTCACCATTGGCACTCTACCGTGCATTACGCTCACTTAATCCTTCGCCCTATATGTACTTCTATGACTTTGGGGACATGCAAATCATTGGCTCATCTCCAGAGATATTAGTGCGTCAAGAAAAATGGGCTGCAGAGAAGATTGTGACGATACGCCCTCTAGCAGGCACGCGGCCCCGTGGTGCAAACCCCGAGGAAGATGAGCGTCTTGCTAAAGAGCTTTTAGCCGATCCCAAAGAGATCGCTGAGCACGTAATGCTGATTGATTTAGCGCGCAACGATGTAGGTCGAATTGCTAAAACTGGCTCAGTCAAAGTGACGGACTCCATGTCTATTGAAAAGTACTCTCATGTTCAGCATATTGTTAGCTCTGTTGAGGGCGATCTTTTAAACAATATGAGCAATATGGATGTACTTCGAGCAATATTTCCAGCGGGAACTTTATCGGGTGCCCCCAAAATTCGGGCAATGGAAATTATCGATGAGATGGAAATTGTGAAACGCGGTGTATATGGAGGCGCAGTCGGTTATCTCTCATTTTCAGGAGATATGGATGTAGCAATTGCTATTCGTACAGGAGTTATCCGCAATGGGGTACTGCATTCTCAAGCTGGGGCTGGTGTAGTAGCAGATTCAGACCCAACAGCCGAATGGAAAGAAACGGAAGCTAAAGCGCGCGCAGTTTTGACCGCAGCCGATCTAGTACAAGGAGGACTCGATGCTCCTAATGATTGATAACTATGACTCGTTTACTTATAACCTCGTACAGTATTTTGCTGAACTAGGTGAAGAGGTAAAAGTCTTTCGCAATGATGAAATTACTGTAGAGGACATTGCTAAGCTCAATCCTGCTCGCATCTGCATCTCTCCAGGCCCATGCAGTCCTGCTGAGGCTGGCATTTCTGTTGAAACCATCAAGCGTTATGCTGGTCAAATTCCGATTCTTGGTGTTTGCTTAGGGCACCAAGCCATTGGCGAGGCATTCGGCGGCAGGGTGATTCGCGCACAGAAAGTGATACATGGCAAAACAGATAGCATTCATCACACTGGTGTGGGCGTATTTAAAAATTTACCCGATCCATTCAAGGTAACTCGCTACCACTCATTGGCGATTGAGAAAAGCTCATTACCCCCTTCCCTAGAAGTTACTGCAACATCTTCCAATGGAGAAATCATGGGTGTACGCCATCGCGAACTTGCTGTAGAGGGCGTGCAATTTCATCCCGAATCGATTCTTTCCGAGCATGGACATGCCCTGCTCAAGAATTTTTTGCAAAATAATTAAACCGTTTAATCACGAACGATATGCCAATTACCCCTCAAGAAGCCCTACAACGTTGTATTGAACACCGCGAACTCTTTCATGACGAAATGACAGATATGATGCGTCTGATCATGAGTGGTGAAATGGCACCCGAATTAGTTGCCGGTTTGTTGGTAGCATTGCGCACCAAAAAAGAAACTGTTGGGGAAGTTGCTGCTGCCGCACAAGTGATGCGTGAATTTGCAACATCAGTACATGTAGATGACCGCAGTCATTTAGTTGACGTCGTAGGCACTGGTGGAGATGGAGCGCATACTTTTAACATCTCAACAGCTGCGATGTTTGTTGCTGCGGGTGCTGGCGCCAAGATCGCTAAACATGGTAACCGTAGTGTGAGCAGTAAATCAGGGAGCGCCGATGTTTTAGAAGCGCTAGGGGTCAATCTAGCACTTTCTGCTGATCAAGTAGCTCGCTGTATATTAACTGTTGGCGCAGGATTTATGTTCGCCCCAAATCATCGCCCGGCGATGAAGAATGTAGTGCCCATCCGTAAACAGCTAGGCGTTAGGACTATATTTAATATCCTAGGCCCTCTCACCAATCCTGCTGATGCCAAACGTATTTTGATGGGCGTGTTTCATCCTGACCTAGTAGGCATTCAGGCACGGGTATTGCAGGCTTTAGGAATGGAACATGCTTTGGTAGTCTACGGCCGCGATGGTCTTGATGAGATTTCTCTAGAGGGCCCAACTCTAGTTGGCGAGCTCAAAGATGGCGTAGTACATGAATATGAAATTCATCCTCAGGACTTTGGTTTAACTCCAGCTCCAACCAATAATTTTAAAGTGGCTAATGCTGAGGAGTCTAAAAAAATAGTGTTAGATGTTCTCAATGGCCTGCCAGGGCCAGCAAGTGACATCGTCTGCCTAAATGCCGGAGCTACGCTATATGTGGCTGGTGTGGCCAAAGATATTGCTAGCGGTATTGTGTTGGCTAGAGAGGCCATTACTTCTGGAGCAGCACTTCATAAAGTAGACGAATTTGTTGCAGCAACTCAATCTAAATAAATCATTATTCATGAGCGATATCCTCGATAAAATTGTTGCAACCAAAAAGATTGAGATTGCTAGCTGCCTGCAGCATTTATCACTCGCCAATCAACACGAGCAGGCAGAAGCCAATAATCAAGATGCCCCCCTAAAGCCAAGAGGCTTTATTCGTGCAATTGAAGATAAAATTTCTGCTGGCAAAGCAGGAGTCATTACAGAAATTAAAAAGGCGAGTCCAAGCAAAGGAATTTTGCGTGAAAACTTTGTACCTGCCGAGATAGCAAAAGCTTACGAGAAACATGGTGCTGCTTGTTTATCAGTTTTAACCGATGTTCATTATTTCCAAGGTTGTAATGCCTACCTCCAACAAGCTCGCTCTGCATGCGACATCCCAGCATTGCGCAAGGATTTCACAATAGATCCTTATCAGGTCTATGAAGCACGTGCAATTGGTGCCGACGCCATCTTATTAATTGTGGCTTGTTTAGAACTGAATCAAATGAAGGAGCTTGAGGCATGCGCCCACGAATTAGGCCTGGATGTTCTTGTAGAAGTTCACAATGCTCCAGAATTAGAGCAAGCTCTGGAACTCAAAACATCTCTGCTTGGAATCAATAATCGCAATCTTAAAACCTTTGAGGTAACGCTACAAACCACCCTCTCACTTCTGTCTATGATTCCAAGCAATAAAACCTTGGTAACTGAGTCCGGGATCCTGAACCGTGCAGATGTAGAACTCATGCGTAAAAATCAAATAAATGCATTCCTTGTGGGCGAGGCATTTATGCGCGCCGCCAATCCAGGCGAGGCGCTCAGTGAGCTGTTTTCTTAGATCTCTTTAATATATCTAAGCAGTATTTAATAAGAGAAATGAGTAGCAACGATCCAAGCACATCGCCTACAAACATCACTAAAAAGTGACTTACGCTACCTGTATCCTCTAAAGTCATCGTAGCGAACCACCACTGATGTAGGCCTGCTGAGAGCAAGGCATAAATTAAAATACAAACAATCAGTTTTGGGAAATTCAGATTACTTAAATCAGGCTCAATACGAAGATTACTCAAGACAAAAATTCTAGCTAAGTAAGGCGCGAATCCAGAAATTAAGCCGATGCCAATACATAAAGTTAAGTCGTGCGGGAATTCACCGAAATAGCTAATTAAAAATGAAGCTGCAGCAATTCCGATCGCTCCAGGAAGACCAAAAATCAAAGTAAGAAATAACCGTAAGCCAGCGGGCAAGTAAATCCAGTTCACTCCCAAACTAAATACCAATTGGTTGGTTAGCCAGTTATTGAAATAAAAAAGAAGTGCGTACGCCATCAGACTAATGACACAACCAATAAGCCACTCTGAAGTAATTGTGAGTAATTTAGACATTGGAGTTATTGAGGTTTACATTTGATTGACGCTCGTCAATTGCTAAAGGCGACTATTAGAAATACACTGATGTTAGCTCAAAAGCTAATATTAGATTGCTACTACAACTTATGCCAATTACGCAAAATTCTCCCATATTAAGTTTCTCAACTTAATCGACACCTTAGATCGAATCAATCCAGGCAAGAAGCTGGATTGCATAGAAGAGGGCTTACTCGATAAGGTAGTTTCTTCCGCTCATACCAATCAACCTATCTTAGTTGGCGACCTGATTTCACTCACAGAGCTAGGCTCGCAAGCAACCTTGCATGGTCGCCTTAAAAATCTTAGCGCCCTGGGCTATATCAAAATGGCAGCGAATGCAGATAGTCGCAAAAAAGAAGTGTTGCCCACCAAGATGGCCCTGAAACGTTATGAAGAACTTTCCAAGTGTTTAGAGGAGGCAGTCAAAACGACTTAAGCACTACGATGATTCCTTATTGAATAAACAAAAATTCCTGAAAAGGGCTTTTTGTTTATTAAGAAGAGTCGTCTTATACGTTAAATAAGAAGTTTAAGACGTCACCATCCTTGACGATGTATTCCTTACCTTCTGCGCGCATTTTGCCAGCCTCCTTAGCTCCCGCTTCCCCCTTGAACTTCACAAAGTCCTCGTAAGAAATTGTCTGCGCACGAATAAAGCCACGCTCAAAGTCAGTATGAATGACACCAGCTGCTTGGGGGGCTGTATCACCTACGCAGATAGTCCATGCCCGAACTTCTTTAACTCCTGCGGTGAAATACATCTGCAAGCCCAGCAAGGAATAACCCGCCCGAATAACACGATCTAAGCCTGGCTCATCCATACCTAAATCTGCCAAAAACTCAATTTTGTCAGCATCATCTAAGTCAGCAATTTCTGCCTCAATAGCGGCGCAAACAGCCACAACTGGAGCATTCTCTTTAGCAGCATGTTGCTTCACCGCCTCAAGATGAGGATTGTCAGAAAAGCCATCTTCTTTCACGTTTGCAACATACATGGCAGGCTTTGCGGTAATCAAGCACAAGGGCTTAATTAATAACTTTTCATCGTCACTGAGATTTAAGCTACGAACTAGTAAAGCGGAATCCAAATGTGCTTGAATCTTAGTCAGAGCAGTTACCAAGGCGGCCGCCTCTTTGTCATTACCAGACTTAGCTGCTTTAGTGGAGCGATTTAAAGTTTTCTTGACCGTAGCTAAGTCAGATAAGGCCAATTCAGTATCAATGACCCCGATATCCGCAATCGGATCGATTTTTCCTGCAACGTGAATGACGTTTGGATCCTCGAAACAACGCACCACATGGGTAATAGCGTCAGTTTCGCGAATATTCGCCAAAAACTGGTTGCCAAGACCCTCACCTTTTGATGCTCCGGCAACAAGGCCAGCAATGTCGACAAACTCAACAGCTGCCGGCAGGATGCGCTCAGGCTTCACGATCTCAGCCAATGCGGCTAGACGAGGGTCAGGGACCTCAACAACACCTACATTGGGCTCAATCGTGCAGAAAGGATAGTTTTCTGCTGCGATTCCAGCCTTGGTAAGCGCATTAAAGAGGGTAGATTTGCCGACATTAGGCAGGCCAACGATGCCACATTTCAAAGACATGCCTGTATTATAAATGCACTTGTTTCGATATCATCGAGTTATGTCAGAAGTTCATACAAATCTACCTTTCAGACCACTAACCCCATCCCTCCAAAATAAGACCGCTGACGTGGTAGTGGTTGGCGGAGGCATTGTGGGTAAGGCTTGTGCCCTGGGGCTTGCTCAGTCAGGACTTCAGACTATTGAAATTGCCCCTGATTTGGGGCAAAGCATCCCCAGTCCGCAGGGCAGTCATTGGGGGCAGAGAATTTACGCGTTTTCACCGAGCACCCAAAAATTACTAGCCCAACTTCAAATTTGGGATGCAATAGATCATGGTCGGCTACAGACGGTCAGAGATATGCGGATCTATGGCGACAGGGGCGGAAAAGAAGATTACCTTCATCTGTCTGCATTTGAAGCAGGCACACCACAACTTGCTTGGATTGGTGAATCCGACTTAATTGAGCACACCATTGATCAGGCTTCTCGTTTTCAAAATAAATTAGAGCGTATAAGTGATGTTGTAAAAAAGGTTAATGTTGACTCCGAAAAAACTGCCCTGCATTTAAAAAACGGCGGAACAATCAGCGCGAAATTAATCATCGCAGCTGATGGCGCAAACTCTCCAATTCGCAATGAGCTTGGGATTACAGTCAGCGAAGAGAGTTATGCACAAAGTGCTGTGGTTGCCAATTGGTCATGCGCTTACCCTCATCTAAAGACCGCTTTTCAATGGTTCTTACCCGGTGGTGATATTGTTGCCATGCTGCCATTACCTGGAAAACAAGTTTCCATGGTTTGGTCCACCTCGCCTGAGAATACGGCAGATTTATTAAAGTTAAGCCAAACACAATGGGCAGATCAATTTGCATTTATTGCTAATGGAGCAATTCTGAAACAGCTAGGTGAACTCAAGCTGTACTCAATTCCAATTGCCTTCCCATTAAGAAAAATTCGCGCCGAGCGTTTTATTGGTCCTGAAGCCTCTCCGAAAGTTGTGCTGATCGGAGATGCGGCACATGTCATGCATCCGCTGGCTGGTCAAGGCCTGAATCTAGGTCTACGAGATGTAGCGGTGCTGCTAAATACTCTGAGC
Source organism: Polynucleobacter necessarius (assembly GCF_900095205.1). NCBI lineage: Bacteria > Pseudomonadati > Pseudomonadota > Betaproteobacteria > Burkholderiales > Burkholderiaceae > Polynucleobacter > Polynucleobacter necessarius. Next base: position 1,840,406 of record NZ_LT606951.1, read on the forward strand.
AAGAGAGAATCCTTTCGTCAGCCAAATGATCTAGTGTTGCTACGACGTTATGAACGACAACGGCAGGGAGATACCAGCGCACTCTTATGGGTCACCGATAAGCTAAAGAAATTATTTTCTGCGACTAGCAATACAAAGCGCCAACTTCGCAACTGGGGACTAGATCTTGTGAATAAAAGCCATTTTATAAAACAGCGCTTAATTGAACGCGCTTTGGGAGAAATTGGTTTTGAATAAATTGATGACTGCAATTGTATTTATTGGGACCAGTTTATTTTGCATGAGTTCACTGCATGCCCAACAAGAACAGCAAGTAAAAACCGAAATACAAAAGAGGTTAGGTACTAACGCCAAAGTAAAAAGTGTTTCTCCAGCACCCGTCACTGGTCTGTATGAAGCATTGGTAAGTAACGATATTTTTTATACCGACGCTTCTGGAAGGTACCTCATTCGGGGTGAAATCATTGATCTCTCTACTGGTAAAAATATTACCGAACAAAGACAAGCCGACCTAAATCGAATTAAATGGAGTGATCTCACTCCAGCGAATGCCATCAAAAATGTACACGGCAATGGAAGCCGTCAACTAGCTATTTTTTCAGACCCAAATTGTGGCTATTGCAAGCGCCTAGAAAAATCATTGCAGCAATTAGATAACGTCACGATCTACACTTATTTAATCCCAATTTTATCGTCTGATTCTGCGCAAAAGTCGAAACAAATTTGGTGCTCATCTGACCCCTATAAATCCTATATTGATTGGATGGTCAATGGCGTTGGGCCCAGTGGAAAAGGTGAGTGCAATACTCCACTTGATAAGAATTTAGCTTTTGCCAAAACATACGGAGTCACTGGAACTCCTACCTTATTTTTTACGGATGGCAGTCGATTCCATGGGGCGGTACAAATTACTGATATCGAGAAAAAATTTAACTCACTGAAATAAATACTATGCGCTCTGCAGACTTACCTGCAATTCAATACACAGTCTGGCCAGCAGATCTTCACGCCCATCGCTTTCACGTTAAGCTGCATATTGCCAATCCCGACCCAAGCGGTCAGATTCTACAAATGCCTACTTGGATTCAAGGCAGTTATTTAATTCGTGATTTCAGTAAGCATATAGAGACAATTGAGGCTTATTCAACTTCTGGTGAAAAGAAAAAATTAGCCCTCGAACGTATTGACAATGACCAGTGGCGCTTACCGCCAAACAATGGTCCTGTGGAAATGCTAACGACTGTTTACGCTTTTGATTCTTCAGTACGTGCAGCTTATCTTGATACTGAACGTGCGTTCTTTAATTCAACTAGTTTGTGCTTTGCCGTTAAGGGGCAAGAGCATTTGTCTTGCTCACTAGCCATTACAACCACCAGAACTTGCATTTGCAAATCACTGGACCGTACAAACCACATTAAGAGCAGCCAAAACCGATAATCGTGGGTTTGGTTTTTATCTCGCACAAAATTATGACGATTTACTTGATCATCCAGTAGCCATGGGTGAATTTGAATTAGTGCAATGGAAATGTGATGGCGTACCTCACCGTATGGCAGTTCAAGGATGTAACCATATTGTTGATGCCAAACGTTTATCCCAGGACTTGCAGGCAATTTGCTCAGCCACTATTAATCTATTTGAACCAAAAACGAAGCAAGCTCTTTTTAAGGAATATCTTTTTTTAGCGAATGCTGTTTTAAATGGCTACGGTGGTCTCGAGCATCGTGATAGCACTGCATTACTCTGTAGACGAGATCAAATTCCCCAAGAAAATATTCTTTTTGAAGAATCTGCCTATAGGGAGTTTCTGGGACTATGTAGCCATGAATACTTCCATGCATGGCTAGTTAAGCGCATACAACCAAAAGCATTCCAGCCTTATGAGACCTATCTAAACGAAACCACACACGCTTACTCTGGGTATTTGAGGGCTTCACCAGCTACTACGATGACCTTCAGTTATTACGAAGCAAGCGAATTGATCTTAAAACGTATTTATTAAATCTGGTTGCAGACAATTGGAGCGCCATCTTACGCGGTCCTGGGCGGCACAAGCAGAGCTTAGCCGACAGCTCTTTTGATGCTTGGACCAAGTATTACCAAATAGATGAAAACACTCCCAATGCAGTTGTCAGTTATTACGGTAAAGGTGCATTACTAGCATTGGGATTAGATTTGCAAATCCGCACATTCACAAAAAATTACCAATCTCTAGATGACTTAATGCGCTTACTTTGGAAAAAGCATGGGATTACCTTTGAGGGTCTTTCCGAAGATGGTCTAGACGATTTAGTTTTTGAATTGCTCGGCAATGGTTTTAATAAAATCTGGAGCGACATCAAGGCACGCTACATTTTTGGTGTTGAAGATATACCACTACAAAAATGGCTTAATACCAAGTTGATCTCTGTAGAAGAAAAATCTCAGACTGCATTAGCGAAATTAAAGCTTCGATTTGGAATGCGGCATACCGATGCTAATGGCTGGCTCAAGGTGACCCATGTACTCGATGGCGGCATTGCCCAAGCTGCTGGAGATCTCATCGTAAGTATCGATGGTCAGCGCGTCACGAGTGCACGCTGGGATAAAGTTCTGGGCAGTCTTGCCGAAAACGCACACATTCATATCACCTTCTTTCGAGATGATCTTGAACACGAACGCATGGTATCGCTCCAAACAATTGCTGTGCCAACTCAATACAAATTAAAGTCTAAGAAAGAAGCTTAAGAGAAATTGAAGCCTCTATTTTCAAAGGACGATATCCCAAGTGATTGGCGTGAATTATTAGGTGACTACTTCGAGTCAGCAGACTGGCAATTACTAGAAAGAAATTTACAATTTGTTTTAGATTCAGACCCCAACTTAGTCAGGCCTGAGCCGCAAAACTTTTTTAAAGCGCTAAAGCTTTGCTCGGTAAATTCAGTAAAGGTGGTTATTCTGGGACAAGATCCGTATCACTCACCAGGATTAGCGCAAGGTCTAGCCTTTTCCATTCCAGCAGATATTGCAATTAACTCACGCGCATTTCCAAGCTCGCTACGGAACATTAGCAAGGCGCTTGCTTTGGAGGGCTTCGGTCAATTGCCCCATGGTGATCTGCATCATTGGGCAAAACAAGGGGTGCTACTTCTTAACACGGCTTTAAGTGTCAAATTGGGTAAAGCAGGAAGTCACACTAATTTAGGCTGGAAGAGCTTCATTGATTTCTTAATCAGCGCTCTCGCGAAGCAAAAACCCAATTTAGTCTGGATACTATGGGGCGGCCACGCTCAATCAAAGCTTGCCCTAATAAAAGACGGTATAGATCAATATATTTTGCAATCCTCCCATCCATCTGGCTTGGGGGTCTACAAAACAGATAAACCATTTTTACAGCCTGGAGGAAAGGATAGTTGTAGACACTTCACGGTTACTAACAAATGGTTAACGAGTCATAAACTGACCCCCATTCAGTGGGTAAAAAACGCACAAACTGACTTATTTAGCTAAAGCAGCAAAAATACTGCCCACCGCGCACGCCGCAAAAATAGCGCTAGCCCATTCCAGAATTTGACCTGACTGGAAAAAACCCCAAAATTGTCCTAAATAGGAGCTGACAGCGGCAGCCATAAACCCAAGCAGCAGGGCAATGAAAACCTTTCCGAGCTTAGACCCCTTGGATGATCCTGGGTAAAAAATCCAAGCCGATACCCCAGATATACCCCCAGTCACTAGAAAAGCCAAAAACCCCATTCATACCCCCATTAATACCGCCATCAAATCTATAATCGCCATTATGAAGTTGTTAACCCTTGGCATCAATCATCACACAGCGCCGGTAGCCATTCGGGAAAAAGTCGCCTTTGACCCTGAATTTCTTCAAGAAGCGTTACACGATCTTCGCCAATATTTGGTTGGCGCGAATCACGCTGGGCTGCCAGAAGCTACGATTTTATCGACTTGCAACCGAACTGAACTCTATTGCGCCGCCAATGATGAAAGTGCCGCAGGACTCCTCCATGAAGCTACTTTTGATTGGTTAGCTAAAACACAACAATTAGCTCCAAGCAGCCTTGAGCCACATATTTACTCTTTGCCACAATCTGATGCAGTACGCCACGCATTTAGAGTTGCGTGTGGATTAGATTCCATGGTCATTGGTGAAACCCAAATTCTGGGGCAAATGAAAGATGCGGTTCGTACTGCAAATGATGCTGGCGTTTTAGGGACCTACCTGAACCAGCTCTTCCAAAAAACCTTTGCAGTTGCTAAAGAGGTCCGTGGCTCTACCGAAATTGGTGCGCACTCTATATCAATGGCAGCAGCTTCCGTTCGTCTCTCAGAACGCATTTTTGAAAAAATTTCTGATCAGCGAATTTTATTCATTGGTGCAGGCGACATGATTACCCTGTGTGCAACTCATTTTGTTGCACGTAAGCCGAAGAATGTTGCTATCGCAAATCGCACCATTGAACGCGGTCAAGAACTTGCAGATTCTATTTCGGCACAAGACGTGCAAGCTGAGTCATTCAAGCTCTCTGAATTACCGAGCCGCTTACATGAATTCGACATCATTGTTTCTAGTACAGCATCATCATTACCCATCATTGGCTTAGGCATGGTAGAAAGTGCACTTAAACAGCGCCGCCACAAACCGATGGTGATGATTGATTTGGCAGTACCTAGAGACTTCGAGCCTGAAATTTCTAGGCTGGATGATATTTATCTCTACACAGTAGATGACTTGGGAGTCATGATTCAAACTGGCGCCAACTTGCGTCAGACAGCAGTAAGTCAAGCTGAGGTCATCATCGAAGATCGCGTCGGCAATTTCATGCATTGGATGCAAGCACGCAATGCTGTTCCACTCATTCAAGATATTCAGCAACAAGGTGAGCGCCTACGACAACTGGAACTAGAACGTGCAATGAAGCGCCTGATGCGTGGGGATGATCCCCAAGAGGTACTAAATGCCATGGCTCAAGGCCTAACAAATAAATTTCTGCATGGCTCACTCCATGCTTTGCAACATTCTAATGGTGCCGAGCGCGACGTCTTGATTAAGCTGTTACCTAAATTATTCGCCTCACATCCAAAGCCAGAAGACCATTAGATGAAGCCCAGCATGCGAGCTAAGCTAGACCACCTCGATACACGCTTAGCCGAACTTAATTCCCTTTTAACATCCGAAGAAGCCACTAAAGATATGGATTCTTATCGGAAACTCACGCGTGAACATTCTGATATTGCAACTGTAGTGGAGCAATTTAGTTTGTATAAGCAAGCTGAGGCAGATGCTCAAGCGGCAGAAGAAATGCGCAAAGATCCTGAAATGAAGGATTTTGCAGATGATGAGCAAAAACAGGCTTTAGCCACCATGGAGGCTCTTGAAGGTACATTACAAAAGCTATTGCTTCCAAAAGATGAAAACGATGAACGAAACGTCTTCCTAGAAATTCGTGCGGGGACCGGTGGCGATGAAAGCGCCCTTTTTGCCGGCGATCTCCTGCGAATGTATACCCGCTTCGCCGAACGTCAAGGCTGGAAGGTGGAAGTCGTCAGTGCCGCCGAATCTGATTTAGGCGGTTACAAAGAGGTTGTATTGCGTCTTGTTGGTCAGTCAGTCTACTCTCGTCTTAAATTTGAATCAGGCGGCCATCGCGTACAACGAGTTCCGCAAACGGAGACTCAGGGTCGCATTCATACTTCCGCCTGCACCGTAGCTGTGATGCCAGAGGCTGATGAACTTGAAGCAGTCAAAATCAATCCAGCAGAACTGCGTATTGATACTTTCAGAGCATCTGGCGCTGGTGGCCAGCATATTAATAAAACTGACTCTGCAGTTCGCATCACCCATTTACCCACTGGCACAGTTGTTGAATGCCAAGATGATCGCAGTCAGCACCGTAACCGCGAACAGGCGATGAAAGTATTGGTTTCTCGCATCATGGATGCCCGTGAGCGCGAAAAGCATCAATTAGAAGCGCAGAATCGCAAATCTTTAATTGGCTCTGGTGATCGCAGCGATCGCATCCGTACTTATAACTTTCCACAGGGACGCATTACTGATCACCGCATCAACCTGACCCTCTACAAGATTGATGCCATGATGGATGGCGACATAGATGATTTATGTAACGCCCTCGCATCCGAACATCAAGCGGAGTTGCTTGCAGCACTAGGCGATAACTAAACCATGAATGGAAATCTTAGCCTGCGCTCTTTATTAAATCATTCTGCGCTTGCTACCTCTGAGGCAAAGATTCTCATGGCTTACATTCTCGAGAAACATTATCAACTTCCCCGCTCTGCCCTATTATCGCGGGATAATATGCAATTGCATCCAGAAGCAATGGAGAATTGGCAAAACCTTGAATCCAGACGATTGGCTGGGGAGCCGATAGCCTATCTCGTTGGCAAGCGAGGATTTCATAATATCGAGCTCTATGTTGCCCCTGGCGTTCTCATTCCGCGTCCTGAAACTGAGTTGCTAGTTGAAATCGGCTTACGCGAAATTAAGCGCATTCGCAATTCAACAACTGTTCTCGATTTGGGGACGGGCTCAGGTGCAATTGCTCTAGCTATTGCCCATGATGCACCTCAGGCTATAGTGACTGCCACCGATCAATCGCCCGAGGCTTTGGACATTGCCAAAATAAACGCTCAGCAATTAAAGATGGTATCCCGTGTTCGGTTCATTCAGGGGAGCTGGTACGAACCCTTGGATGCTCACGCCTCTTTTGACATCATCCTCAGTAACCCGCCCTATATTGCGGCACAGGATGCCCATCTAAGTCAAGGCGACCTCCGTTTTGAACCATTTTCAGCCCTTACTGACCAAGGTAATGGTCTGTCTTGCATAGAAATCATTATTTCTGGGGCTTTAGGCCATCTCAATTCCAACGGTCTCATTGCCATTGAGCATGGCTTTGATCAGTCCGATGCCGTAGTTACCCTCTTGAAGCTGGCAGGCTTTCACGATATCCAAACCCATCAAGATTTTGCCGGTCATTACCGTGTAGCTTCTGGCAAAAAAATAGACGGGAATAACCTTTTTCCGCATTAAGTCTTAAAATCAATCAATACCAATTTGCCAGCTGTCTTTGAAAAAAGACCGCCTTACTAGGAAAAATTTATGGATACCCAAACCCAAATTAAAGAAATTATTACCAGCCACCCTGTTGTGTTGTTTATGAAGGGAACGGCACAATTTCCACAGTGTGGATTCTCAGGCAACGCAATTAATATTTTGCGTGCTAGTAGTGTGGAAAAACTGCATACCGTTAATGTTTTAGAAGATGCTGAAATTCGTCAAGGTATCAAAGAATATGCCAATTGGCCTACTATTCCGCAACTCTATATCAACGGTGAATTTATCGGTGGCTCGGACATCATGACTGAAATGTTTCAGTCAGGTGAACTCCAAAAGCTTGTTAAAGCTTAATAAATCTTGACCTGCTTTCTGTGACTTTTGATTTAAGCTCTCTTTTACTGTTTGGCCTGCCAGTTGGAATTTGCGCAGGCCTTTTAGTTTACGCACTAAATCTTCGATCCGCGCTTTCTCGTGCAGAGCTGCAGGTCCAGACAGAAATCGCTCTCACTCAAAGTCTTCGTACAGAGCGCGATCAAGCACTGCAAAATGCAATTAGACTAGAATCAGAGTTAGACTCTGAACGCAAACAAGGGCTTGGAAGAATTGAATCTCTAAATGAAGCTAAAGAAGCACTTACGAATCAGTTTAAAAATTTAGCTAATGAAATCTTGGAAGATAAATCCAAGCGCTTTACGGAACAAAATACTGCCAACCTAGACGCCCTTCTCAAACCATTGCAAACCAAGCTCACCGAATTTAAAGAGCAAGTAAATACCTCTTATGGCAACGAAGCCCGCGAACGTCACGCCCTCAAAAGCGAAATTGAGCGATTAGCCAACCTGAATCTGCGCATGTCTGATGAAACGCGTTCACTAACGCAAGCATTAAAGGGTGACTCTAAAGTACGAGGTAATTGGGGCGAGCTAGTACTGGAATCAATCCTTGAATCTTCTGGTTTGCGTAAAGGCGAAGAATATGTCGTTCAAGATAGTCATACTCAAACCGATGGCTCTCGTCTCCAACCAGACGTAGTAATCAAGCTACCTGAGGGCAAGAGTCTAGTGGTTGACAGCAAAGTGTCCATTACTGCTTACGCTCGTCATGCTGAGACTACCGACCCCGCTATTGCCGAGCAAGAACTTGCTGCACATATTCATTCGCTGCGCCAACATATTCAGGGACTCTCAGGAAAGAATTACAGCTCTCTTTATGGCGCCAACTCAGTAGATTTTGTCTTAATGTTTGTTCCGATAGAACCAGCATTTTTACTTGCATTGAAAACCGCTCCGAATCTATATCAAGAAGCTTTGGCAAAAAATATTGTTTTGGTCTGTCCTAGTACGTTAATGGCGACCTTGCGAACTGTTGCCCACTTGTGGCGGCAAGATCATCAAAATCGTAATGCTTTAGAAATTGCTAAACAATGTGGCAACCTCTACGATAAGTTTGTAGGATTTGTTGATGACTTGGAAAAATTAGGTCAACGCCTAGATCAAGCACAAACTAGCTATCACGATGCATTTAACAAGCTAAAAACAGGCAAAGGGAATCTTATACGTTCTGCTGAGAAGGTTCGCGAGCTAGGCGTGAAACCCAATAAAAATATAGCCGCACCCTTATTAGAATCGTCTTCAGACTTTGAATAAGTTAGCAGAAACTCAGTAACTTTCGTCTAAATTTTGATAAATAAAAATCCCGCCCAGTTTACACCAGGCGGGATTTTTAAAACGTAATACTTAAGTTAAGTCTCTAATTAAGCAGACTTACGGCTACGTGATGCAGGAGTAGCGGCTTTTTTCACTTGAGCAATTTGACCTTGAACAGTTTCGATTGCTTGATCAGCAATTTTTTCTGCTGTTGCAAAAGCTTCTGCTAACAGCGTGGAATTGCTCAAAGCCTTGCAATGCACTACCGTATACAGTCTTGAATGAAGACAAGAAAGCATCAGAACCTGCAGGAGCATTTGCGGCTACAGTATTAATCCAATCCTGGAAACCATCTTGCAATTGGTCAATACTTGCATCAACAACGTTTACAAATTCTTTATTGCTATCACGCAATACTTTGCTTACTTTCTTTTGGTAGGCAACAGCTTGGTTGCCAGCAGATTGCAATGTCTCGGCATTAAACAATTTAGTAACTTGCTTTGGATCCTTAGCTGTCAACACTTGTTGAATGCTATCTTGAGTATTTACTAAAACATCTTTGGAAGCCGCATAGTTCAACTCAGCCAATTTTTGAGCATTTTCTAAAGCAGCTTCGCTTAATGAAAATGTAGCCTCAAGGCCTTTACTGTTAATTTGGGACAATTTAGCGGTGATTTGATCTTGGTTCATGTATTTCTCCAGAATTTAAGTGGTACAACTAGTAAATTAAGTGCGCGATTCAAGAAACAGAAACTTCAAATACCTTAAATATTGCACTGCACCATGAAACTATAACTGATTGAAAATGACAAATCAAGAACTATTTGTTGCTATGCAACAAATTTAATCCTAAATAATAATTAAATTCAATATAATCAATAACTTAATGAATTATTCAAGCACCCACTCTTATCGAAAAGTCGCTATCGCGGCTTGTTTTGGCACCTTTTTAGAGTGGTATGACTTCTTGACATTTGCTACCTTGGCCGTAGTTTTTGCCCCTCTCTTTTTTCATGCAAGCGACCCAAATACCGCCCTTTTAGCCAGCTTAGCGACTTTTGGCGTCGGGATGGTTGTAAGGCCTCTTGGAGCAGCCATTTTTGGAGCCCTGGGTGATCGCATTGGCAGAAAGCCCGTATTTATGATCACCATCGCACTAATGGGCATAGCAACCGTGAGCGTTGGCTTTCTGCCCACCTATGCCCAAGCTGGAATTTGGGCGCCAGCACTACTGGTATGCCTACGACTACTACAAGGACTTTCTGCTGGTGGAGAAATCGGTGGAAGCGCTGTCTACCTTACGGAACATGCCGGAAATGAACATAGGGGATTTAAAACTAGTTTCCTACAACTTATGGGTCCACTTGGCATTCTTTTCTCCACACTGCAAATTGCTTTACTGAGAAGCACGCTATCGCCGGAAGAATTCTTGTCCTGGGGATGGCGTGTACCTTTTTGGATTTCTATTGTGCTGCTATTGATTGCTTTTAAAGCTCGTATGGCATTAGAAGAAACGCCTGTATTTTTAGAGTTAATTAAAAATAATCAGCAAACAGAATCACAATTGCTGAACAACTTTAAAAATCCAGAGATTCGAAAAAGAATGTTTTTACTTTTTCTTTGCGTCTCCTCAAGTGGTGCAGTTCTATTTTTTTGCGTGCAAGTCTATACATCTATCTTTTTAAAAACTACAGTGCAAATATCAGCAACACTAGTTGATCAATTGAGCATCTTTTCTACTGTTGCATTACTACCATTAACTGTTTTTGCTGGGTGGTTATCAGATAAATTTGGCAGAAAACCAATAGTACTGAGCGGCTTGATATTGGGAGCAATAACAATTTTGCCTGCATTTTATTTCATGGAAACGCAAGGAATAGCTGCTAAGTCGGGCAACTGGACATCTTTAATCATCATTGCCATCACACTCGTCTGGTTATCAGGAATATTAGCGTTAGTAGTTGGGCCACAAACTGCACTTCTAGCAGAGTTCTTTCCAGCAAAATCCAGAAACAGTGCTGCAACACTCCCGCATAACTTAGCAGCTGGTTGGATTGGCGGTCTTCTACCCTTTATAGTTACTTGGGTGAATCAATGCCGGGGCAACACCATTGCTGGACTATGGTATCCAACTCTCTTTTTAGCCACTAGCGCCCTAATTGCTATTAAATATTTACCGGAAACGAGAGATACCTTGTTGACCAGCTAAAGGGGTTAGCCCCCTCCTTAGAATCCGATAAAGACAATCAAATATGTATTTCTTGATTCCAATAAATTAATTTACCTAGTCTTGGAATATTTTTGAGCCAAATCAGACAAGTCAGCTTTAACGCGCTCTATAACTTCAGCCCAATTCGCTATATTCTTTTGCTGGTAGATTTTGGCCGTAGGATACCAAGGGCTTTGCTCCTGACCGAGCAACCAACGCCAGCAAGAATCATAACGATTCAAAATCCAAACGGACTTACCGAGCGCACCCGCAAGATGGGCTGTTGATGTATCAACAGAAATAATAAGATCCATAGACTCAATTAAAGCGGCAGTATCAGAAAAATCATGTATGAGATGGGCACAATTAATTAAACTAGGCCACAATTCGTTCTTCTTTGCGATTAATTCAGATTCAGCCGGATCGCCTTTTTGCAAACTATAAAAATCAATTCCTTGAATTTCTTTTAAATCCGCAATTTGCTCTAGCTCTACATTACGACGATGAAAGTCTGCATGCCCATCAGAATGAATAGCCCTAAAACCACCACTCCAAACAATGCCAACTTTTAAGTTGGATGATGGCTTAACTAAGTCTTGAATAGATTTACTAATTACCCTGGGGGGAAATAGATAAGGGACCTCTGCCGGAATAGAATCTATATTTGTACTAAATAACAAGGGGAGAGACATTAGTGGTGTTTGGAACTCAAATCTCTCATCAAGGTTTTGTCCCATTGGAATTACTCTGCAAAATTCTTGTAAAGAATCGAGAACTCTAATGAGAGCCTGAGGGACTATCAATGTTACTTGCGCGCCTTTGACCCATAAGAGTTTCACATACCTACAAAATTGAAGCGTATCCCCAAGCCCTTGCTCAGCCCACACCAATACTTTCTTCCCGTTAAGATTTTCAGTGTTTTCTAGTCTTGCAATATCTGAATATTGAAATATGACGGGGTTTGATTTGACCCAGCGCGCCTCATAGTTTCGCCACCCCAATTCAAAATTACCGCCTGCTAATTGATTCATGGCTTTTTGCCAATAGGCGTCAGTATACTGAGGATTGATTGATGTGGCCTTATCAAAGTTTTCCATGGCCTCATTATGGCGGCGAAGCCACTCCAAAGCGTTTCCCTTGTTACAATAAGCTTCAACATAGTTGGGCTCTATAGCAATTGCCTTGTCATACCAAGCTAATGCCTCGTCAAAACGCTTAAGATCTTGCAAGGCATTTCCCTTGTTGTTATAAGCCTCCGCGTAATCGGGAAGCAAACTAATCGCCTGATCAAAACTAGAAATTGCATCTTCATAACGACCAAGCGCTTGCAGAACATTTCCCCTATTGCTATGGGCGATTCCATTATCCGGCGCGACAAGAATAGCTTGGTCAATTAACTCAATGGCCTTGGAATGATCCAATCGAAGAGCCGCAACCACTGACAGTAATCTTAAAATTTCGTCATTATTAGGGTTAGCAAGCAAGGCTTTATTAAGCAGCGCTTCTGCAGCCTCTAAATTGCTTTGACTGATGCAATCTAATGCATTTTTAAATAATATTTGGGCATCTAGATTCATCAATTCAAACCTACTATAACCAAATTATTAAAGGGGGAGGATAAAACGAACGCGCCTCAAAGGTCTGCAAAGAGATGGGTGGTGCCCCTTGTCCGACTCGAACAGACCACCTACTGATTACAAATCAGTTGCTCTACCAGATGAGCTAAAGGGGCAACGGGGTTTATTTTAACCTATTTCACAATCTTCAACGATGGTCTTCCTGATTTTGGCTTTTCAGACTCTACATCATCTGAATCAGCAACATGAAGATCACGAGCCTGAGCAGGGTCAAATGGGAAAGACATGCCCTGCCCGTTCTCTCTGGCATAAATGGCCAAAACATGGGTTACGGGGACCATTATCTTTCTGGGCACCCCTCCAAATCTTGCTTGAAAGCTGATCCAGTCATTCTCTATTTGCAACTGATGGCAGGCTTCTAAGGATAGATTAAGAACAATTTCATTGTTCTTTACAAACTCCATCGGCACCTCTACCCTAGCATCCACAAAAACTGCTATGAAGGGCGTAAAACCAAAATCCGTGCACCACTGATGTAGAGCACGGATTAGATAAGGTTTGTTACTTGGAACGTCAAACATGCCGACGAGCAAAGAACCGCTAGTAAAGCTTAGCGGCGCATTACCTTCTCAGAGGGAGTTAAAGCCTCAATGTAAGCAGGGCGACTAAAAATACGCTCAGCATATTTCAAGAGGGCCGCAGCATTACGAGAGAGGTCAATGCCATAGCGCTCCAGACGCCACAATAATGGCGCAATAGCAACATCCAACATGGAGAACTCATCACCCAACATATACTTATTTTTAACGAAAATAGGCGCGAGCTGAGTTAAGCGATCACGAATTGCTAAACGCGCTTTTTCATGAACTTTTTCTGCGGCTTTGCCTTTTTCATTTTCCAAAGCAGCTACATGCACAAACAACTCTTTCTCGAAATTAAAAAGGAAGAGGCGTGCACGTGCGCGGGCTACTGGATCAGGCGGCATCAATTGTGGATGAGGAAAACGCTCATCAATGTACTCATTGATGATATTTGATTCATACAATATTAAATCGCGCTCAACCAAGATAGGCGCCTGCCCATATGGGTTCATTACTGAAATGTCTTCAGGCTTATTAAATAAGTCAACATCACGGATTTCAAAATCCATGCCTTTTTCAAAAAGCACCAAACGGCAGCGTTGCGAGAATGGGCAATTAGTACCCGAGTACAACACCATCATAAATTTATTTCCTTAAATTTCTACTTCAATACAACAAACGCACAACAGCGTTAAATCTTTTCACACATGGGCCCTAACGTTAGGGCCCATTAAATCCAATTAGTGAATATCTTTCCAATAGGCCTTATTCAAACGCCACGCCAAAATGGTAAAGATTGCCAAAAATAAGAGCACGATTACGCCTAGGCGCTTACGCTCTAATTGCGCTGGCTCAGCCATCCATGACATAAAAGCAACTAAGTCGGCGATATTGTCGTCGTACTCTTGTGGCTTCATGGTGCCTGGAGTTAACTGCTCAAAGCCAACGAAAACTTTTTCCATTCTGCTTTCATCATGAGGATCTTTATGCCCCTCAAACTTTGCAGCTCGCTCACCCTGAAGCTGCCAAAGAACGTGCGGCATGCCGACTCTTGGGTATACCAAGTTATTCCAGCCAGTTTGAGTAGTGTCGTCTTTATAGAAAGTACGGAAGTAGGTATATAACCAATCCGTGCCTCGAGCACGTGCTTCAACCGATAGATCTGGTGGGTTTTTACCAAAGAACGCCTTGCCTTCTTTTGGCGTCATGGAGATGGTCATCAAATCGCCAACCTTAGCATCATTCAAAATCAGGTTGTCTTTAATTTGTTGGTCGGTCAAACCAATATCGCGCAAGCGGTTGTAACGCATGCTTGAAGCTGCGTGGCAGTTTAAGCAATAGTTCACAAATATCTTGGCACCGTTTTGCAATGAAGCATTGCTACTTACACGGTCAGGCGCTTTATCTAAAGGAAAGCCACCCTCATTTGCATTGGCTGCAACACCAAAGCCAAGGGCAGCAACCAAAACAGCAGTTTGGCAGACGCCCATCAAAGTTTGCAGAATTCGTTTCATACTAGTTCCTAGTTTCTCTTTGGTGTCTGAATTAATGGGACTTAAAAGTAACGCGTGCTGGAACAGGCTTGAATGTGCCAAGCGTGCTCCAAAACGGCATTGCCAAGAAGAAGCCCAGATAATAAATAGTGCATACCTGAGAAATCTTTTCAAACACTGGTGATGGTGGCTGAATACCCAAGTAACCCAAAATCACAAAGCTCACCACAAACACACCATAAATATACTTATGGAACTGTGGGCGATAACGAATCGATTTCACAGGTGATTTGTCAAGCCATGGCAAGAAGAACATAATCACAACTGAACCACCCATGATCACAACACCCCAAAACTTAGCATCAAACAAATAGAAACCACCAGCCAGCACCACAGCGATTGCTGCGCACACACCCTTAACCTTAATGTCTTGGGTGCTTTTCGCGAACATTCCCAAGATGACTGCCAAGAAGATCCACAAAGGCAATAGGAAGATGGTAGTGGTTGCACGCAACATTGAATAGAACGGCGTGAAGTACCAAACTGGAGCAATGTGCGGAGGTGTTTGCAATGGATTTGCAGGAATGAAGT
Organism: Polynucleobacter necessarius; assembly: GCF_900095205.1. Taxonomy (NCBI): domain Bacteria; kingdom Pseudomonadati; phylum Pseudomonadota; class Betaproteobacteria; order Burkholderiales; family Burkholderiaceae; genus Polynucleobacter; species Polynucleobacter necessarius. The sequence continues at coordinate 1,855,575 of NZ_LT606951.1, forward strand.
TATTCGCTTCAAGGAAGTAACCGCCCATCTCTGGAGCAAAAAACACGATACAAGCAAAAATCATTAAGAAAACACCGAGACCAAAGACGTCATGAACGGTGTAATAAGGATGGAAAGGTATGCCATCTACTGGATGACCATTCGCGTCCAAGTTTTCCTTAATTTCAACGCCATCAGGATTATTTGATCCAACTTTATGCAAGGCGATGATGTGAGCGGCAACCAAACCAATCAACACCAATGGAATTGCAATCACATGGAAAGCAAAGAAGCGGTTGAGGGTTGCATCACCAACTACATAGTCACCACGCAACCATAAAGACAGGTCTGGACCAATAAATGGAATTGCGGAGAACAAGTTCACGATCACTTGAGCACCCCAGTAGGACATTTGACCCCATGGGAGCAAGTAACCGAAGAATGCTTCGCCCATCAGGCACAAGAAAATTGCGCAACCGAAGATCCAAATTAGTTCACGTGGCTTGCGATAAGAACCATAGATCAAACCACGGAACATATGCATATAGACCACCACGAAGAACATGGAGGCGCCAGTGGAATGCAGATAACGAATCATCCATCCCCAAGGAACTTCACGCATGATGTACTCAACTGACTCAAAAGCCTTTGCAGCATCAGGCTTGTAGTTCATTACCAAGAAAATACCGGTAATAATTTGCAATGCCAACACAACAATCGCCAAGGAACCAAAAAAGTACCAAAAATTGAGGTTTTTAGGAGCACAATACTCGGTTAAATGGGCTTTAATCGAGGATGTGAGCGGGAAACGTGAATCAACCCAAGCTAGGACCTTCTGTGCAACTGGAGCGTCTGCTGGGACTTCTTTTTCGTGGAATGCCATTTATCTCTCCTTAGGCCTTCTTATCGTCGCCGATCAGAATCTTGGTATCGCTCAAATATATATGTGGCGGTACTTCAAGGTTATCTGGGGCTGGTTTGTTCTTAAATACACGGCCTGCCATATCGAATGTAGAACCATGACATGGGCAAAGGAAGCCACCTGGCCAAGTATTTGGCAAGGATGGCTGAGCACCGGCTTCAAATTTAGGGGTTGGAGAGCAGCCCAAATGGGTGCAAATACCAACAACTACCAAGTACTCAGGCTTAATAGAGCGCCACTGATTCTGGGCATAAGGAGGCGTAAATTGCGCTGGATCATGCAAGGAATCTGGGTCAGCTAATTCGCCATCAATCTTGGATAGCTCGGCCACTTGCTCAGGGGTGCGACGCACCACCCATACCGGCTTACCGCGCCATTCAACCATTCTCATCTCGTCTGGCTGCATACCAGCAATATCGATTTCAACGGCTGCTCCGGCTGCTTTCGCGCGCTCAGAAGGCTCGAAGCTGTCCACAAAAGGGTAAAGGGCTGCGGCTGCACCTACGCCACCAACCGCCGAAGTGGCTATCAGCCAATTACGGCGATCCTTGTCCATACAGAGCTTGTCACTCATTTACAAAATTCCTAGAAAGGGTATTTATGGGTGGAAATTGCTTAAAGGTAGGATTTTAAAGTAAAAAGTGGGGTAAGCAAGAAAGTTATGGGGTTAATTTCGGGTTAATCTGTATCTAAATTGAAAGAAAGGCATTTATGAGCATTTTAAAGGAGTTTCGCGACTTTGCCGTAAAGGGCAATGTGATCGATTTAGTAGTCGGCGTCATTATTGGCGGGGCCTTTGGGGAAAACCGTCGATTCCCTAGTAAATGACATCGTTTATGCCGGTTATTTCCTCTCTTTGGGGGTCATATCGATTTCACCAATCTTTTCATAGTGTTAGGAAGTATTCCAGAGGGGATTCCAAGAACATTTGATGCCCTAAAGAAGGCTGGTGTTCCAATTTTTGCTTACGGCAATTTCATTATCATTTCTATTAACTTTATCCTTCTAGCCTTTGTTATTTTTCAAATGGTCAAGGTTGTTAATAAGGTGCGGGCAATGGATGCGCCACCGCCCCCCACGCCAGAAGACATCGTCTTGCTTCGGGAAATACGGGACAGTCTAAAAAAATAATGTCGCTCGAGATTAAATAACCAATATGTTGAATCGGCTTTGGTTGCTATTTACACAAGCGGTAACCATTCTTTTAGCAGCTTGGTTCATTGTGGCCACACTCAAACCAACATGGCTATCCGATGCGCCCATGCATTCGCTGGTGGACAACATCACCATCAAAGAGGGTGACTACGATAGTTCATCAATAAACCCCGGCTCTTATCACGAAGCTGTAAAAAAATCGATGCCAGCAATAGTCAACATCTTCACCAGTAAAGTCGCTTCAAAACCTAAAACTAGAAAAGGTACCGATTCAGCAGATCTTTTTTTAAATTCTTTTTTGGCGAACAGCCGCCCAATGAAGAACCCAGTTCGAGTCTTGGCTCAGGTGTTCTGGTGAGCCCAGAAGGAATCATCTTAACTAATCATCATGTTATTAGCGATGCTGACGATATTGATGTTGCACTTACGGATGGTCGAAAACTAAAAGCAAAAATTATTGGTAGCGACCCGGAAACTGATATTACAGTACTGAAGATAGATCCTAAGCAACTTCTAACTCCTATCACTTTTGGAAAAATTGAATCCGTAAAAGTTGGTGACGTGGTTTTAGCAATTGGCAATCCATTTGGTATTGGACAAACAATCACCTCAGGAATTGTTTCGGCTATGGGTCGCGATCATGTTTGGATCAATACTTTTGAAAATTTTATTCAAACTGATGCTGCAATTAATCCCGGAAATTCTGGCGGCGCCCTGATTGATACACGCGGCAATCTCATAGGCATCAATACTGCAATTTATTCGAATAATAGAAGGGGGCTCGTGGGTATTGAATTTGCGATACCGGTGAACTTAGCCAAACAAGTCATGGAGGCCATTATCAGTAATGGCGGGGTATATCACGAAGCTGGATTGGAGTTGAGCCTTAAAACCTCTCTAAAGAACTTTCAGAGTCACTTAGTTTGCCCCCAGCTACTACTGGCATTCTAATTTCGGGAGTACTGGAAGGTGGTCCTGCAGCAAGAGGCGGAGTAAAACCTGGAGACGTCCTTATTGCAGTCAATGGCAATAGCACCAAAGATGTCAGACAGCTATTGAATCAAATAGCGCAAATCGGCCCAGGCAATGAAGCTACGCTCAAAATTTTACGCAAAGATAAAGAATTGGAACTAAAGGTTCAGGCTGGGAAAAGGCCAAAACCTAAAACTAGGAATTAGTTGTACTAGCTCTATTTATCCAACCAATATTTTTGATAAAAAATCTTTTGCTCTTGGAGAGCGGGCATCAGGATTACCAAAGAATTCGTCTTTAGTGCAATCCTCAACAATGTGTCCATGATCCATAAAGATGACGCGATTACTAACCTTGCGAGCAAAACCCATTTCATGAGTAACGCAGCACATCGTCATGCCTTCATTGGCAAGCTTTACCATTACATCAAGAACTTCTCCAACCATCTCAGGATCAAGCGCTGATGTTGGCTCATCAAACAACATGACAATCGGATCCATACTCAATACGCGCGCAATAGCAACACGTTGTTGTTGTCCGCCAGACAATTGACCGGGAAATTTATCCCTTTGCGCAACTAATCCCACTCGTTCAAGGTATTTCAAACCATGGGTTTTTGCCTCATCAGCTGATCGTCCCAACACCTTAATTTGAGCAAGTGTTAAATTTTCAGTAATGCTTAAATGGGGAAAAGTTCAAAATGCTGAAACACCATTCCTACATGAGAACGTAGTTTTGGTAAATTCGTTTTTAGGGTCACGAAGGCGATTTCCGTTAACGGAAATCTCACCCGACCGAAATGGCTCCAACGCGTTAATGATTTTAATAAGAGTAGATTTACCGGATCCCGAAGGACCGCAAATCATTACCACTTCACCCTTATTAATGGTAGTTATGCAGTCAGTTAATACCTGAAAAATGCCATACCACTTAGAAACATTTTGAAGTTCTATCATGATGATCTATATATTTATAAGGGAAGTATTCAATATTGTTAGCGAATGATGGCAACTTTTGCCTGAATTGTTCGCACGACTTTGGAAAGTGAAAAACAAATTACGAAATATGTTGCGGCAACCAAAATATAGGTTTCAATAGGACGTCCATAGTTCTTTCCAGCGATCTCAAAACCTTTGAGCAGGTCATAAGCACCAATTGCATATACCAAAGAAGTGTCTTGAAACAAGATGATGGTCTGAGTCATAAACACTGGGATCATATTTCTAAAGGCTTGCGGCAAAACAACTAAGCGCATATTTTGGCCATAGGTCATTCCTAGAGCCTCACCGGCATAAATTTGTCCTTTAGGTACAGATTGAATGCCAGCCCTGACGATCTCAGAAAAAAAGCAGCTTCAAAGACAATAAAAGTAATCGTTGCAGATAGGTCAGCACCTATTGGCTTGCCAATCAACATTGGAATTAATAAGAAAAACCACAAAATCACCATAACCAAAGGTATTGATCGCATGGTGTTTACATAGAACGTTGCTGAGTATACCAAAGCAGGTTTTCCAGACAATCTCATGAGCGCCAAAAATGTGCCTACAACAATCCCGCCAATAGTTGCAATAACAGTTAATTGGACGCTAAAAAGCAAGCCCTTCAGAATGTAATTAGTGAAGAGTTCCCAGTTATAAAAACTTAGATCTAAGCTCAACATGTTGCATCCATTTAATGAGCCAAACTTGCATCATTCGATGCGGCAATAAAACCAGGTATACGACTACGTTTTTCAATGAAAGCCATCACGCGATTTACAGCAAATGCAGAAAGTGCATAGAGCGTAGTTACTGCTAAATAGATTTCCACTCCATGCGAAGTTTCTTCTTGTGCCTGCATTGCGAATAATGTGAGCTCAGGCACAGATACTGCAAACGCTACCGAGGAGTTTTTAATAACATTCATACTCTCAGAGGTAAGGGGTGGAATCACAATACGTAATGCCACCGGCAAAATAACGTAGCGATATGTCTGAGCAGTAGTTAGGCCTAAAGCAGTTGCTGCAGCTCTTTGCCCACTAGGAAGAGACTGAATACCCGTTCTTACTTGTTGAGCAATTCGTGCTGAAGTAAAAAAGCCAAGAACAATGCTAACTAACCAATAAGAAGGCAAAGGACTTTAAGGGAAGCACAAATGCCGGAATGACGTGATACCAAAGAAATACCTGCACCAGCACTGGAATATTCCGAAATAACTCAACCCAGGCAGTTGAAAACCGAACCAGAAGGCGCCTAATGCGACCATTGTCGGGTAAGGTTCTTAAAGTACCCATTACAGCCCCAACTATCAATGCAATAGCAAGGCCGGCAACAGCCAAAGTCCATCCCCAAACCTTCATCAGCCAATCTAGATAACTAGGATCAGCATTTCGACCAAGCCCAAAAATTGAGGAGAAGCAGTGTTCGACCACTTCTCCATCCAAGGTGCTTTTACAAAAAACACCTAAATCTAATGCCATATAAGGTACTTACTTTTTAGTGGATTATTTCTTGTCGTAATCTTCCGCAGGTTTGTCATTCAAATTGTCCCAAGCATTTTTAGTTGCTGGAGACAACTCAAGACCAACTACGATATTTTTTGGTGGAATTGGCGATAAAAACCATTTATTCCATAAACCTGGCATTTTGCCATTGGCTACAATTTTGGCAATAGCAGCATTAACGGCCGCCTTAAATTCAGGGTCATCTTTTCTAACCATAATGGCGATTGGCTCAGCACTTAGCACTTCACCAACAATCTTATAGTCTTTTGGGTTTTTAGAATTAGCAATATTACCCGCCAAGATTGAACCATCCATTACAAAAGCATCTACACGTCCTGACTCAAGTAATAAGAAGCTGTCAGCGTGGTCTTTACCAAAAACCTCATCAAAATTCACTCCAGTACCTTTTTCATGCTTACGCAGCAACTGAACTGAGGTAGCGCCTGTTGTAGTGTGGCGACTTTTTTGCCGTTTAAATCGGCAATTGACTTGATTCCAGAATTGGCTTTAACTGCGATCCGAACCTCTTCCACATATAGGGTGTTAGCAAAGCCAACATCTTTAGCGCGGTTAACGTTATTAGTAGTGGTACCGCACTCAATATCAACTGTGCCATTCTGAACCAAAGGAACACGGTTTTGAGAAGTCACTGGCTGATAGTTAATGCGTAGGTGCTCTCATACCCAACTTATCTTTGATATCCCCAAAATCATGCGACAAATCTCCACATGGTAGCCATCAAAACGACTGTCGCCCGTGATATAGGACATCGGAATCGAGGATTCTCGCGAACACCCATAGTTACAGCACCAGAGGACTTCATCTTATCCATTGTGGCACTAGCCGCTTGCGCATTGGAGCCAATAAGCAACAAAGGGGCAGCCAACAAACTCAGGGCTACAGATAAAAAAGGTTTGGAATTCATATTACGCATATTAATGTAATGTGCCTCATACTTTGGGTTCTAGGTAATTCAATGAAATTTTTACAATTCCTTGGGAAGCTGATTCTTCTCTAGCATCATTTTTAGCAGAATTTTTCACTTTAATCCACATTAAAGCTAGTTTTATAAGAATATCTGAGCCTAAAAATTAGCCTATGAACGTGGGGGAGAGAAGCTTATTTCGCATAAATATGATCTGGCGCGAGCCCCTTTTGATGTCGATCGCATGCCTCAAAGTAAGCAAATTCTAAATTTTTAGTAAAAAGTGGGGTATTGAATAGAGGAACAGTAGATAAATTCTTTTCTAAACGAGATTTAATTTCTCTCAGTTTTTGGGGATTATTAGCGATCTCAATGGCAAGCTTGATATATTCATCTTGAGAATCTACGACAAGATCTGGCAAACCAACTGCATTGAGCAAGCTCGCAGCCACTCTCGCACCAAATGACTCACCTATCATTGTTAAAACTGGTAAACCAGCCCAAAGCGCATCACTAGCGGTGGTATGAGCATTGCATTGGGTGTATCAAGAAATAGATCCCCTAACTTATACCTTGCTAAATGATCTGCCGAGTCCATACGTCCAGCAATTACCACCCTTTGAGGATCAATGTTTCGGGCTTGCAGATGATTAAGTAAGCTATTTATTGCGTAAGGGTTATCTCCATATAACCAAAGAACACTACCCTCAATTGCACTTAAAATTTTTGCCTACCCATCTAGGACAGTTGAAGTAATTTTGTAATTGTTGTTAAAGGAGCAAAAAACAAAACTGTTTGCTGGAAGTCCAACGCTTTCTCTTTGTGGAATATTGGGGGGAAATGACTCTGTTTCTATCATTTATTTGATAGCTATTGGGCATATAAATTACCTTCTCAACAAATCCATCTTGAGATGACTCAGGAATGAGAATAGGGTCGGCTATCACGTAATCAAAACAAGGTACGCCCATTGTTCCGGGAAAGGCTAAATAAGATACCTGTATTGGCGCTGCGCCATACATAAAAATTTTGTGGCGCACCTCTTTTGTAAAACCCTTTAAATCAATTGCGATGTCAATCTGCATCTCTCGAGATAACTTGGACGCCTCTTCGTCGGTCATTCCACTAAGGTCGACAAATTGATCGAAAGAACGCTCTAGCCTTGCTCGCATCTCATCTGGTGTATTTCTTCCAAATACAAAAGCAATTAACTCAGATTTATCTTTATCATGACATTCAAATAATTCTGCTATCAAATAAGCAGTAGGATGATTATGAAAATCAGCTGAAAAATAACCAAGTCGAATTTTTCCTCCTGATGGACGCTTTTCTTGCATCACTCGCTGAATCTTGCCCTGCAAAGCCTGAACGTAGATCTCAATAGAACGCCTGATTAGCTTTCTATCAAAGAAATCAAGTTATAGGGTATCGCGACCCTCTTTCCATCTTTGATTCCATCAGTTAACTGCCTCATCTCTAAATCCAAAGACCCCCAGTCACATATTTGAAGATCATTTTGAATGATTGTTCCCAACAAGAAATCTGTATCGGGCTTGATTTCAAAAGCTTTCTGAAATGAGTTTTTTGCTTGAGAAAATTCCTTCATCTCGGAGTAAATATGCCCCTTGAAAATCCAAGCTTCACATGAAGTAGGATTAAGTTGTAAAAGCTCATCATATGCTGCAAGAGCATTTTGATAGTCTTTTACTTGAAGATAGATTTCACCCTTTAGAGAGAGGGCCTCCTGGTAACCGGGCTTGGTTATTAAAGCTTGTATGCAGCAACCTAATGCAGAATCATATTGTTTTCTTAAGAGAAATAGGCGCGGGATACGCCATAAAAAGCCTGAGAGCAATTGGGGTCTACTTCTACCGCTTTCTCATATGAACCTAGGGCCTCTTGATACCTACCTAAAGCCTGATAGGCATTTCCTTGATTGGCATAAGCATCTACATAATTAGGCTCTAAGGTTATAGCTTTTTGTAATGTTCAATTGAATCGTCATAACGCCCCAAAGCTTGGAGCGCATTCCCTAAATTACCATGGGCTCAGCATACAAAGGATCGATTGTGATGGCCTTGTTGTAACAAACCACTGCCTCTTCGTAACGCCCTAACTCGGAAAGAATGTTACCCCGGTTACTATATGCAACTCCATCAACAGGATTACTTTCAATAGCCAAATCCATGAGACGTAGCGCCTCATTCCAATCCTTTTGAAGAGCGGCCACTACACCCAAAAATCGCAGTGCGTCTGGCTGATTTTTTAATACGCAAGACCTGCATTAAAAGTGAATATGCTGAAATAAGCTCATTTGCCTGAATTGCTTGAATCGCTTTTTGGAGAAGTTGAACTATTTTGGGATCCATGGGCTGATATTACTAAAACCCTATTGGTGGTTGATTCAATGGATACAAAAGAAAAAACCCACCGTGTAAACACGGTGGGTTAATTTGCATCTTTGTCTACTCTAATTAAACTAGCTCACGCTAGCGTTAAATTAGAAAGTGTGACGTACGCCAATAGCGTAGTTGCTTACGTTTCCAGAAACAGGGTTAGCATTTGAAGTTGTCAATGATCCTGTAGGAACTGATGCATTTGAAGTACCAGTTTGACCATAGATTGCATACAAGTTAGTACGCTTACTCAACCAGTAGTTAGAACCAATTTGCCAGCCAGTGAGGTTGGCTGCATTGGAGCCGAATGATATGTAACGTCCCAAACCACCAGATGCCCAAGCTTCGATAGTTGGAGTAATGAAGCTACGAACACCAATCTGCTCAGCAGAACGGCTGAGGTAATAGCTGTTAGCTTGTTGCGCAGAAACCTTACGATTAATGTATTGAGCATATGCCTTCAAGATGCCGAAGTCATAAGTCGCAGCTAAATACCATTGGTTATCTTGCACGTTAACGCCAGGTGCAGATGCTCCAAGGCTATAACCAACTTGTGGGAAGCCAGCAGCAGTAGTAGGTAAACCATTGGCAGCTGTTGTTTGAGCAGACTGCTTGGATGTCAAAGCCTGATAGTTAGCTGTTGCATAGAACTTCTGGAATGTGTAATTCACACCCAAGCCCCAACCATTTTGATTATTCAAACCACCTGTTGTAGTGCTTACACCAGCAGCAGTAACGATTGTTTCGTTTTGGTTTTTGTTATTCATAACAATCATTGCATTGCCTTGGAAACCAGCAAATGTATCGCTGTTCAAAGACAATTGGTTGTTTGTACGAATTGTGTAAGCCGCACCAGTTGAACTTTCAGCGCTGTTACCAGTGCCCTCTGAAACTGCTGGGTATACCAAGTTACCAGAGATGTTGTTTGCATTGCCTGGATCAGTAGCGGCAACAGCCTTGTGAACAACAGTGTACTGAGTACCTAATGCAAATTGACCAATACCGTTTTTCTTCAAACCAACAAAAGTTTGACGGTTACCGGTTGCACCAGTACTAACAGCTGTTGAACCGTTAGGAGTAATAGCAGTTTCAATAGTGAAGAAACCTGACAGGCCGCCACCTAAATCTTCAGCACCTTTGAAGCCCAAGCGGTTTGTAGATTGGCCACCTGCAGAAAACGAATTGCCAGTAGTCTTGTTCACAGCCTTGTCACCAGAGTTACCCTGAGCAACGCGTGTGTTGTAACCAATATAACCAAGGTCCAAAATACCGTAAACGGTTACGCTGGACTGAGCTTGAGCAGCAGATGCAAATGCACCCATAGCTGCAATTGCTAATAGCGATTTTTTCATTCTTTAAATCTCCAAAAATTAAAAGTAATGCCCAAATAAAACTGGGACCTGTGAATTTTGCTTCTTTTGCCCAGCTAAACTGGGGGTCAGGGTATTTAGGAGCTCTTTTTGCTTGTCAAAAGGTAGTTTTTTGGCTTTCTTCGTTGTATCTCGGCAACAAGACCCCTGTTTTGTGTCTTTTTGGGGCTCTAGATACCAAAATTGTCATATGGCAAGCCGCGAATTTTTAAAAATCCTCAGTTCAGCACGTTTAGGTGATGTTTCTGCACAACAAAGATTGGCTGACGCGTACCTAACAGGCGCCTTTAAAACCCCTATCCAGCCTGCTAATGCATTGATTTGGTTAGAGAAAGCCTATTTATCGTTTACAAATCAAACGCTTGAGGCAGGATGCTCAAGCAACCCCGAATTAGATGGTCTCCTGCACCAAATCGCTACAGTCCCACTTGCTGAAACCTTCAATTCACCAGCTTTTGCTTTTGGTTGGGATGCCTTTTGGAAGCTTGCGCTGTCTGACGATGAATCAGACGCCTACATGTCCGCAAAGTGGCAGATTGTCAATTTACTAATCAACCCACTAAATCAAGAGTTGCAATCTCAGTTAGCTGAGTGGCTTAAGAAACATACCTCTACTTCTGAAAAAATTGCAAAGCTGGATTTAGTTGGTCTACAAAAATTAGCGAAGCAATGTCTCAGCGAAATTGCAGAGAGTAATTCTGCGTTTGCCCTTAAAGCAAAAGAGCTATCAATTAAGTTGCAACCGAAAAATGAAGCACTCACATCATTGTGGAAAGTTTGGATTGAAGAACAGAATGAAGATGCACTCATTCAGACGGCTGAGCTTGGCTTGACCATTGCTAGATTAACTTTAGGATTACGTCTTGCTCAATTAGACAATCGAGATGAAGATCCTCGAATTAAATCAAATGCCTCACTTAAAAAAGCAGCTCACTGGTTAGAGTTAGCAGCCAAAGATGGTGATCGCGATGCCTGGTATGCATTAGGCGAGATTTATCGTCGCCCTCAGTTCTCTGGATACAACGCTGCGGAAAGCGATCGATGCTTTGATCGTGCTGCTGACCTAGGTCATGCAGAAGCTCAATTACGTAAAGGGGCCAATCTTTGGCGTAAGCGTGAAAAATTAGATGAGAAGGTTCGTGGGTTGCAAGCCTCCTATTGGGTTTGGCAAGCGCATCAGCAAGGTGTGATTGAAGCCAAAGAATTGCTCAGCAAAATATTAGAGAGTTGTCCCGAACCAAAAAGTAATGAATGGTTTGAATTAGCCCAATATGCTGAGCAAGCACTCAATCATCACGCCGAACACAAGCTTGATGAAGACTGGCTTTTACTTTGCTATCGCATCATTATTGCCAATCAATTTAATTTCAGCAAAGCAGAGTTGCTATTGTGCGAAGTTGGTCAATTGCAGCATGAGCATTGCGTAGTGATTGATATCCGCTGGGAATTGCCAAAGATACTGCCACGACTCATTCAAATTGAAACCATTCAACAAAGACGAGCGCTTCTTGCTGCTGGCAAAGCATTTGCTGGCTCTGAAATTGAACTTGAGGGCAACTTACGACAAAGATGCTATCGCTTTGATAGAGTCACCAATTGGTTAACAACTACATTTTCTAAAAATTAAGCAGACGCAGAGGTCGATTGATTATCTGCAGACTCTTCTTCGGTCTGCTTTGTTTGGCACATAAAAACACGCGATTAATAGCCCTAGCTCGTAGAGTAAGGTCATGGGGACTGCCAAAAGTAATTGCGAGAGCACATCCGGTGGCGTGACAACAGCAGAAATTACGAAGGCGCCAACGATGACATAGGGTCGTATCTCCTTCAACTTGGCTAAGGGCACCATACCCATGCGCACTAAAACGACTACTACGACAGGTACCTCAAAAGTAATGCCAAATGCCAAAAAGATAGTCATGGCAAAGCTCAGATAATTATCAATGTCGGTAGACATTTCAGCACCTAAAGGTGCGTTGTAACTAGCCATAAACTTAAATACCGTGGGGAATACTAAGAAGTAGGCAAATGCCACGCCAATAATGAATAAGGTATAGCTACTGACTACCAAGGGCAGGATGAGCTTTCTTTCATGCAGATACAAACCGGGGGCTATAAAAGCCCAAAGCTGATAAATCACTACGGGCAAAGCAATAATGAATGCCACTAACATCGTGACTTTCATGGGCACAAAAAAGGAACCTGTCACATCAGTGACGATCATCTTGCCACCCGCTGGTAATGCCTCTAATAGTGGCTGCGCAAATAAATGAAAAATATCTGGCGCCCAATACACCAAGCAAATGAATACAACAATGATTGCCAACGCGGCCTTAATGACGCGATCACGCAATTCAAATAGGTGCGATAGAAAAGTTTCCTGTAATCCGGAATCTTCAGTTGAATTGTTTTCAGTCATGCGTAGATATTTATATTCTTTTTGTTTTATTTTCTACTTATTGGCACTGTGATGAAAGCGCTTCATCCTGGCTGCGCCAGATTGCACGCGAGTACGAATGCCTGCGGAGTGTTTGAACCAAACTGGTCGTGCAGCACGGCGCACGCCCCAGCTATTACGACCTTGACGCTGTGATTTACGGAGCACTTCTTTTTCATCGAAAGGTGGCTTTTCAAAGCTGATCTCAAAAATGTCTGCCTGATCACTGAGATTGGCGCCAGCTTCCTGAACTGTTGAACCGATACTATTTTCAACCCCTTTGAGCGTAGCAGCAGTTTCTTCTCGAAACTTTTTAAACTCTTCGACTTCCATCTGACGATTAACTTCAGACTTGACATCAACCATATAACGTTGCGCTCGACCAAATAAATTACCAGCCATACGCGCAACTTTAGGTAAGCGCTCTGGCCCTACGACAACCAAAGCAACTACAGCAATCAGTACTAGTTTTAAAACTCCAAGGTCAATCATTTAAACCAGTCGCTTAAAAGCTGCATGAATTTCTATCTACGCAATCAATTAGGACTTGTTGACGTCTTTAGCTTGAACATCAACAGTCTTTTCTGCTGTAGCAGAGCTTTGCTGAATTTGCTCTTTAGGCTCTTCACCAGTTTTCATGCCGTCCTTAAACCCTTTAACTGCACCACCTAAATCTTGGCCAATGTTACGTAATTTTTTGGTACCGAATACCAACATCACAATAACCAAAACTATCAACCAATGCCAAATGCTAAATGAACCCATCTTTAATCTCCTTGGATTATTTTTTCCAGGGGCGCGGACCGCCCATCACATGTAAATGCAAGTGATAAACCTCCTGCCCACCATCTGCACCATTGTTTACCATCAATCTAAAGCCACCATCCTTACCTGGACGGCAGTCTTGCTCTTTGGCAAGACGGGGTGCTAATTCCATCATTCTACCTAGCAAAGGCGCATCTATGCTTTCCGCAGACTCCAGCATGGGAATATGCTTTTTGGGAACCATCAAAAAATGGATAGGGGCTGCTGGGTTGATATCTTTAAAAGCATAAATTTCCTCATCCTCATAGACTTTCTGTGAGGGGATTAAGCCTTGAGAAATCTTACAAAACAAGCAATTAGGATCGTGCGACATATTTCTCTCTTAATTATTCTTGACCGGCAGCTTTTCTGGCGGCTTTTTCCTCAATACCCGAAGTTCCCAAGCGACGATCAAGCTCAGCAACAACATCTTCTGGACGCAAATTAAATTGAGAAAGTGCAATTAAGCAGTGAAACCATAAATCAGCCATTTCCCCAACAAGCAACTTTTGCTGCTCGGAAGCCAAATTCGAATTGCGCGCATCTTTCGCCGCCATTACAGCCTCTGTCGCCTCTTCACCAATTTTTTTTAAGATTCCATCGTCACCCTTTGAAAAGAGCAGTGCGGTATAGGAGGTTTTGGGGTCTATTTGATCTGCCTTAAACGCATCGCGACGTTGATCAACCACATCAGCCAGATGGGCGAATGCAGAGTCTAAATTTGAAGGTTTATTGGCAGAACTAGTCATTTAGTCATTTTATGTCTTTTAAAGAAAAAACTTTAGGTTCTCTATTTTTTTGAAACTGACTGATCTATCCAAGCTGCATTAGCAGAGTCCCAACACTTAAAGAAGCAGCTGTGTTCGCCTGTATGACATGCGATGCCATCTTTTTGCTCAACTAAAAGCAGAATCGTATCGCCATCACAGTCCAAGCGAATTTCTTTTACCTTTTGCGCGTGACCAGACTCTTCACCTTTGTGCCAAAGCTTCTGTCTTGATCGAGTCCAGTACACAGCTTCACCTAGGCGCAAAGTTTCTAATAAGGCATCGCGATTCATCCAGGCCATCATCAATACATGGCCGCTGCCTACTTCCTGCGTAATAACCGGTACCAGACCTTGCTCATTCCAAGTCACAGTATCAAGCCATGAACCAGCTTGCAGATTCTGAATAGGGGCAAAGGTATTTTGGGCGCTTTGAGATTTGCTCATACCTAAACTTTACAGGTAATAAGCCTAAACGCACCAAAAAGCCTTTGAAGACTTAAATACGTACTGGAATCCCTTGGGCGGCCATGTATTCTTTTGCTTGGCCAACGGTGTATTCGCCGTAGTGAAAAATACTAGCGGCTAAAACAGCGTCTGCATGACCCTTGGTAATGCCGTCTACTAAATGCTGTAAGTTACCAACACCACCCGAAGCGATTACCGGAACTGAAACTGCATCACTGACTGCTGCGGTCAAAGGTAAGTCAAAGCCATCTTTACTGCCATCACGGTTCATACTAGTTAGTAGAATTTCACCAGTTCCGCGTTTGGCGACCTCTTTAGCCCATTCCACAACATCCATTCCAGTGGCCGTTCTGCCTCCATGGGTGAATACTTCCCAATTTCCAGAATCCGTTTGTTTTGCATCAATCGCTACCACTATGCACTGCGAGCCATAGTAAGCAGCGGCATCCGATACCAAATCTGGGTTAGCTACCGCAGAGGAATTCATGCTGACTTTATCTGCACCAGCATTGAGTAATCGACGCACGTCTGCAACTGCACGCACTCCGCCACCTACCGTTAAGGGAATGAATACTTGTGATGCAACATCCTCAATGATGTGCAAAATAAGATCGCGGCCGTCAGAGGTGGCGGTAATATCCAAAAACGTCAGCTCGTCTGCACCTTGAGTGTCATATCGTTTAGCAATCTCAACGGGATCGCCTGCATCACGCAGACCTACAAAGTTCACACCCTTAACTACACGCCCTGCAGTGACATCAAGACAAGGAATGATTCTTTTAGTTAACACTAGATAATTTTCTTTTGATATTTAAGCGTCAACTCATCAGCGTATTTTTGTGCGGCTGCCAGATCAAGATCTCCAGTATAAATAGAGCGACCAGCAATCACGCCCATGACACCTTCTTCTTCCGCTTTGCATAGTGCATCAATATCTTGGTTATTTGACAGCCCACCACTCACAATCACAGGAATGCGTATCGCCTGAGCCAACTTGACAGTAGCGTCAATATTGACGCCCTTTAGCATCCCATCACGACCAATGTCGGTATAAATAACCGCCTCTACACCCCAGTCTTCAAACTTTTTAGCGAGATCAATCACTTCATGACCCATGATTTTGCTCCAACCATCGGTGGCAACCTTACCATCACGCGCATCTAAGCCAACCATGACGTGCCCTGGAAATGCAGTGCAAGCGTCTTGCACAAAACCTGGATTTTTAACAGCTGCGGTCCCAATAATGACAGTACTGATGCCATCATCCAATAATCTCTCTATGGTCTCGAAATCGCGTATACCGCCACCGAGTTGAACTGGAATTTCGTCCCCCACTGCCTTCAGAATCGATTTAATCGCAGACTCATTTTTGAGCTTACCTGCAAATGCCCCATTCAGATCAACCAAATGTAGACGTCGCGCCCCTTTGCTAATCCAGTGCGCCGCCATTGCACCTGGGTCTTCAGAAAAAACAGTGGCTTTATCCATATCACCTTGTTCGAGTCGAACACAGTAGCCGTCTTTAAGATCAATTGCGGGAATCAGCAGCATAGCAAAAAGATAAAAATATTAAGGTTGCCAAGAAACAAAATTTTTATAAAGCTTCAATCCGTATTCTGCACTTTTTTCTGGATGAAATTGGGTTACGAAAATATTATTTCGCGCCACAGCAGAAGTAAACCAATTGCCATATTCAGTAGAGCCGACGACATCCTCATTGCGTTGCGGCACAACAAAGTAGCTATGTACAAAATAAAAGCTTGTTAGGTCAGGAATGCCATCCCACAAGGGGTGCTTACGATCCTGGCGTACTTGATTCCAACCCATATGTGGCACCTTATAGGCTGACCCATCAGATTGCTTCTTGCCAGCCAATTCAAAGCGACGAACTTCACCAGGCAGTAAGCCCAAACATAGCGTCCATTGATCAACCCCATTGCCACGCACTTCAGAGCTTTGATCAAACAGCATTTGCTCGCCTACACAAACACCCAAGAAAGGCTTGGATTTGGATATCTCAAGCAACGCCTCCAATAATCCCGATTCGGTCAAATGCCTCATGCAATCTGGCATTGCTCCTTGACCAGGTAAAACCACTCGATCAGCCGAACGAATTTCTTCTGGCTGATGAGCAATCAATATATTGTCATCAGGGGCAACATGATGAAATGCCTGAAACACGGAACGGAGATTACCCATTCCATAGTCGACGATCGCAATGGTTTGCGCCAAAATTGAGCCTATCTTTGCTTTTATATCTATTGGGCAACTAGAAGATCTAGATTAGAGGCTGCCTTTGGTTGATGGAATGGAACCAGAAGCACGAGGATCAACTGCCAAGGCCATACGCAAAGCACGTCCAAAGGCCTTGAACACGGTTTCGATCTGGTGATGAGCGTTAATACCACGCAAATTATCGATATGTAAGGTCACTCCTGCGTGGTTCACAAAACCACGAAAAAACTCAATGCTGAGATCTACATCGAAATCTCCAACGCGTGCACGAGTAAAGGGAACATTAAATTCCAAACCTGGGCGGCCAGAGAAATCAATCACGACACGCGATAGGGTTTCGTCCAAAGGAACATAGGAATGTCCATAACGGGTTATGCCTGCTTTATCTCCAACTGCTTTAGCAAAGGCCTGCCCCAAGGTAATTCCCACATCTTCAACAGTGTGATGGTCATCAATATGGGTATCGCCATTGGCTACGACTTTGAGGTCGATCATGCCGTGACGGGCAATTTGATCCAACATATGATCTAGGAAAGGAGCGCCGGAAGCTAGCTCAGCCTTACCGGTACCATCTAAATTGATGGAAATCTGAATTTTGGTTTCCGAAGTGTTTCGGGTAACGGCGGCTTGCCGCATGTTTCATTGCGCCGCGAGGCGAAGTGTTGATTGGAGCATCATAATATCATTCCTAGAGAAGATATAAATATCGATATTGCTGTACTTTTATCCCGTTTTTTGACCTGAGAACCCTCATGAGCCGTTTTTGGAGCCCTGTTGTTCAAACCCTAACCCCTTACATTCCAGGGGAGCAACCGCAATTGCAGCGGCTTATCAAACTCAACACCAATGAAAGTCCATATGGTCCTTCGACAAAAGCGCTTGCCGCGATCGAAAGTCAAAATACTGCAAATTTACGGCTTTACCCAGATCCAGAGGGCGCAGCCCTTAAGCAGGCAATCGCCAAACTACACAACGTAGGCCCTAAGCAAGTTTTTTAGGCAATGGTTCAGATGAAGTTTTAGCCCATATATTTGCTGGTCTTCTAAAACAAAGTAAACCTATTCACTTTCCAGATATCACTTATAGCTTCTATCCGGTCTACTGCAAGCTTTTTGGAATTGACTATCAAACTGTTCCTTTAAATGAAAAGTTTGAAATCAATACTGCTGACTACAAGACTCCTAACGGTGGAGTTATTTTCCCGAACCCGAATGCCCCTACTGGCAGATCTATTCCTCGCTCAGAAATAGAAGCTTTACTAGCGTGTAATAAAGATTCCGTAGTTGTAATTGATGAAGCTTACGTAGATTACGGCACTGAATCTTGTATTCCTTTGTTGCGCGGCGACAAATGCCCTGAAAATCTATTGGTAGTTCATACACTTTCTAAATCTCGTGCCCTAGCCGGACTACGTGTTGGTTTTGCTGTAGGCCATCCAGACTTAATTGAAGGTTTAGAGCGAGTCAAGAACAGTTTTAATTCCTATCCACTGGGACGTCTTGCACAGGCTGGAGCGATTGCAGCAATTGAAGATCAAGCGCATCTTGAGGAAACATCTGCCAAAGTTGTTCAAACGCGCGCAAAATTAATTGAGCAACTCAATGCATTCGGCTTTGAAACTTTGCCTTCAACTGCAAACTTTATTTTCACGCGTCATCCACAGCATGCTGGCGCCAAGCTTTATCAAGCCTTACGTGATCTGGGCATCATCGTGCGCCACTTTAAGTCACCACGTATTGAAGAGTTTTTACGCATCACCATTGGTACAGATGAACAAAGCGGTGAACTTGTCGCCGCCCTAAAAGAAATCTTAAATTAAGTTTTAAAGAAGTAAAGCTGAGCTTACTTCTTTAAGCGCATCTCGGCGGCACGCGCATGAGCTTGTAAACCTTCACCATGGGCCAAAGTGCTAGCAACAGCCCCCAACGTTTGAGCGCCTGCCTCACTTACTTCAATCATGCTAGAACGCTTAATAAAGCCATATACACCCAAGGGTGATGAGAAACGTGCAGTACGAGCGGTTGGTAATACGTGATTTGGACCAGCACAATAATCACCGAGTGATTCGCTAGTGTAGTTCCCCATAAAGATGGCACCAGCATGACGAATTTTCTCTGCCCACTTGCGTGGCTCAAGGGCGCAAATTTCTAAGTGCTCTGCCGCAATCGCATTCGCAATGTCACAAGCTTCCGACATATCTTCTACTTGAATCAATAGCGCGCGGTTACTTAAAGAAGCTTCGATGACCTTTACTCGTAGCATTTCTGGAAGTAACTTATTAATACTTGCTTGCACCTGCTCAATAAATAGAGAATTCGGACATAACAAAATCGATTGCGCTTGCTCGTCATGCTCTGCCTGAGAAAACAAATCCATCGCAACCCAATCTGGATTACTTGAACCATCACAGAGAACTAGAATTTCTGAGGGACCCGCAATCATATCGATACCCACGGTGCCAAATACCCTTCGCTTGGCAGCAGCGACATATGCGTTTCCAGGTCCAACAATTTTGTCGACTGAAGGAATTGTTTGAGTTCCATAAGCCAATGCTCCAACCGCTTGTGCGCCGCCAATCGTGAAGACACGATCGACACCAGCAAGATAAGCTGCCGCTAAAACTAATGGATTACGGGCGCCATCTGGAGTAGGCGCGACCATAATGACTTCGGCAACACCAGCCACTTTTGCAGGAATCGCATTCATCAAGACAGAAGATAAGTAGGCTGCTTTTCCGCCAGGAACATATATCCCTACGCGATCTAAAGCAGTGACTTTTTGTCCTAAGCGTGTACCGTCTGCCTCCTCATATTCCCAAGAATAGCAACCCACCTCAATCTTTTGTCTCTCGTGATACGCACGAACTCTTTGCGCCGAGATATCTAAAGCATTTTTCTGCTCGGAAGATAATGAGCTGTAGGCTTGCTCTAAATCTTTGCGAGGAATTTCTAATTCGGAAACGCTTCCAACATTCAAACGATCGAACTGGTTTGTAAAACTTAAAACCGCTTCATCGCCTTTGTTTTTTACTGCCGCCAGAATCTGAACGACCGCAGAATCTATTGCCTCATCATCAGCTGTTGGCAACGAAAGGCTGGACAACAGAATTTCTCTGAAGTCCACATCCTTGCTATTGAGGCGTTTAATTCGAACTGAGAACATGGCTTATAAAGTGAGGACGATCTTTTGCCTATTTCAATAAGTCAAAAATAAGCTGCAATTGTGCGCGCTTACGTTTGTAGGAGGCTTGATTGACTACTAAGCGAGCACTAATATCAGCAATCGGCTCAACCTCAATCAAACCATTCGCTTTAAGCGTATTTCCAGTGGACACCAAGTCGACGATCGCATCTGCCAAACCTATCAAAGGCGCAAGTTCCATTGATCCATAAAGCTGAATCGTGTCGATATGCACGCCTTTATTGGCAAAGTGGTCACGTGCACAATTGACGTACTTGGTTGCTACTTTTAAGCGCGAGCCCTGCTTTACTGCAGCAGCGTAATCAAAGCCCTCGCGCACTGCAACAGACATACGACACTTTGCAATATCTAAGTCATAGGGAACATACAAACCATCAGCACCCTTTTCCATTAGCACGTCTAAACCAGCAACACCAAAATCTGCCCCACCAAATTGCACATAGGTAGGCACATCTGATGCACGAACAATAACTAAGCGCACATCTGGATTGGTAGTCTCAATGATGAGTTTGCGTGACTTCTCAGGATCTTCCAGCGGCACGATGCCAACCTTGGATAAGATTTCTGCGGTCTCTTCGAAGATGCGCCCTTTGGAGAGGGCTAAAGTCAATTTCATGGACTAATTATCCATCAGCCTTACTTCACGCGCTCGATGTTGGCACCCAAGAGGGTTAATTTCTGCTCCATACGGTCATAACCACGATCCAAATGGTAAATACGATCCACTTGGGTTTCGCCTTGAGCGGCTAATCCTGCAATCACTAAGCTAGCCGAAGCCCGCAGATCCGTAGCCATCACAATTGCACCCGAAAGCTTTTCCACCCCCTGAGCTATCGCTGTATTGCCTTCAATAGCGATGTCAGCCCCCAAGCGGTTGAGCTCTTGAACATGCATAAAGCGGTTCTCAAAAATGGTTTCGGTAATCGTTGAGCTACCCATTGCAATTGCATTCACAGTCATGAGTTGCGCCTGCATATCGGTTGGAAAGGCCGGATATTCAGATGTTCGGAAATTAACTGCTTTTGGACGATCTTGCATTGAAGCCTTAATCCAATCTGGACCAATCTCCATCTGAAGACCCGCTTCTTTTAACTTGACGATCACCGCCTCTAAAGTATCAGGACGACAATGCTTTACGGTGATCTCACCACCAGTTGCAGCTACTGCACACAAGAAAGTACCAGCCTCGATACGATCTGGAATAACTGAATGTTCAGCGCCGTGAAGTCTTTCAACCCCATCAATCACGAGTCGATCCGTTCCAATACCAGCAATCTTAGCGCCCATCTTGACTAGCAATTCTGCCAAATCACCTACTTCTGGTTCGCGAGCCGCGTTTTCTAAAATCGTTGTTCCAGATGCTAAAGTGGCTGCCATCAATAAATTTTCTGTGCCGGTAACAGTAATCATATCGGTCAGAATCGAAGCCCCCTGAAGACGCCCAGACTCAGCATTCGTATCCGCCTGTATATAGCCACTCTTAATTTTGATGCTGGCGCCCATCGCCTTCAGACCCTTGATATGCTGGTCTACTGGCCGCGCACCAATAGCACAGCCACCCGGCAATGAAACCTTAGCGCTATGCATTCTGGCTAAGAGTGGCCCAAGAACTAAAATGGAAGCGCGCATGGTCTTCACCATTTCATAAGTAGCTTCTGAGCTTTTAATCACTGCAGCACATAAAACCATGTGACTACGATCACCTGCGTTAGGAAAATCAACCGTTACACCGATCTCTTGCAGAAGCTTGAGCATCGTACGAACATCTTGCAAGTCAGGAACATTGCGTAATACCACTGGTTGATCAGTTAACAGACAAGCACACAGAATTGGCAAGGCTGCATTTTTAGCGCCAGCAATAATCACCTCTCCATTAAGCGAGGTTCCGCCAACCATTCGTAATTTATCCATGAAACGATTCCAGTTAAATCTTAGTAATTAAATATGCAATGCTTATGCTGCTTGATTCTGTGCAAACTCTTCAGGCGTAAATGCTTTAATAGATAAGGCGTGGACCTCTACCTTCATGCGAGCACCCATAGCTCCATATACCAATTGGTGACGCTGCACTAAACGCTTGCCTTCAAACTCAGGACTCACAATGGTTGCAAAAAAATGTTGCCCATCGCCCTCAACCTGAATATGAGTACATTGAATACCTTGCTTAATGTAGCTTTCTATTTGTTCTGGGGTTGGTAGCATTGAGCCTCCTAATAAACACAGTATGAATAATTAGTAACGGAGCTTATAGCCATTTTGTAGCAGGCGCAAAGCAATAGCTGAGACTGCTATGAAAAAAAACAGAATACGATTGCCAAGCTACCCCCAAGGGGAGTTATCCGAAACACCAAAGAAACCCATAACGAAAGCCATCGATCATATAAAAGAAGGGATTGAAGTGGGATACAACTTGCCATGCTGATGGTAAAGAATGAATAGAGTAGAAAACACCCGACAACATAGTTGCAGGCATGATGATGAAGTTCTGAAAAGCAGCCAACTGATCATATTTATCAGCCCAAATACCCGCTATTAATCCTAGACTTCCCAAGATTGCAGCGCCTAAGAAGGCGAATACTAAAACCCATAACAGATATTCTAGAGATGGTGTCGCAAACCACATCGTAATGAGCAATACGCCTAGATCGACAACAATTCCTCTAAACACTGCCGCAAGAATATAAGCTGAATAAAACTCAAAATGACTTAAGGGCGCCAATAAAACAAATACTAAATTTCCAGTGACTTTTGACTGAATTAAAGATGAGGAAGTATTTGCAAAAGCATTCTGCAAAACACTCATCATTACCAAGCCTGGGATTAAGAAGGTTGTGTAACTTAAACGACCATAAACTTCTCTACCCTCTAGCACATGGCCAAAGATCATTAAATAAAGCACTGCCGTAAGAACTGGTGCTGCGACTGTCTGAAAAGCAACCTTATAAAAGCGCTTTATTTCCTTAAATAAAAGGGTGGGAAAGCCGCTACCATACTCCAAAGCAGGTCGATTAAGACCATGCTTCATCGAACGCCCCCAGACATGATGTTGACGAAGACTTCTTCCAAATCAGTTTTGCCTTCGCCATCTTTTTTTACGGAACCATAAAGACTTAATAAGTTAGCAGTGGTATCTAGAGCCACAATCCTACCTTGCTTAAGCATAGCAATTCGCTGACATAAAGCTTCGGCCTCTTCCAAGTAATGGGTAGTCAACACAATGGTGTGTCCGTCTTGATTCAATCGACTAATAAAGTGCCATAGTGATTGACGCAATTCAACATCAACACACCAGCAGCAGGCTCATCCAAAATAATCACCGGTGGACAATGAACCAAGGCCTGAGCAACTAGGACACGGCGCTTCATGCCGTCCGATAAAGAGCGCATATTACTATCCGCCTTAGAAGTGAGATCAAGATTGGCCATGATTTCATCGATCCATGCTTCGTTATTACGAATACCAAAATAACCAGACTGAAACTGCAAAGTCTCTCGCACAGTAAAAAATGGATCGAACACGAGCTCCTGGGGAACTACCCCAAGCATGCGCCGCGCTTCACGAAAGGTCTTCTGTACATCAGCAGCACCCATAATTGCTGCATGCCCATGGGAGGGCTTCACTAAGCCAGCCAAAATTGAAATTAAGGTGGTCTTACCTGCTCCATTGGGGCCTAGCAAGCCAAAAAACTCGCCCGGCTCGATGACTAAAGAAACATCATCCAAAGCCTGAAGCGCTTCGTACTGCTTCGATATACTTTGAATCGATATTGCTGAATGCATTGTCATTGCAAGCCTAGCAATACGGCTACGCCATAAACGCCAGCTAAGACCTTTAGTTTTTCTGGGGCACCTTCAATCGAAATGGATTGACCATCTGCCATGAGTTTTTTTTGCCATGCCAATAAGACTGTAAGCACCGAAGAATCAAAATCTTTCAGCGCTGAGCAATCAATTAATCGTAGGTTTACTGAATTCAGCAATCCATCTTTTTGTAACTGCAAAGCATTTTTTTGCGTAACAATAGTTGGTAAAAGAAAAGGCATATTTTCTATAGCAAGCAATTAATTGCCTGGCTTAGCAGTGGCTAATTGTTTATTACGGTCTTGCAAAAACTTCACCAAGCCCTCAATGCCGTTTTGACTAATTTGGTTCGAGAATTGATTGCGGTAAGCCTCAACCAACCAAACGCCCATAATGTTCATGTCGTAGACCTTCCAACCATTAGCCGTTTTTTCTAAACGGTAATCTAGAGGTACCGGGTCACCGCGACCTAAAACGACCGTCTTCACAACCACTTCTTTATCGTCTGGCGCTGCACGCAAAGCCTTAAATTGCACGGTCTGATCGCGTAATTGGCTTAAAGCGCCAGAATAAGTACGAAGCAATAAATTTTTAAATTCCATGGAAAGCTGTGCTTGCTGCTCAGGCGCTGCCTTTTTCCAATTAGGACCCATCGCCATCTCTGTGGTGCGACGCATATCGGTATAAGGAACAATTTTCTTTTCAACTAAATCCACAATCTTTGGGATATTTCCCTTTTGAATATCAGGATCAGATTTAACTGATGTCATTACGTCTGTAACAACCATCTTAATTAAAGCATCAGGAGGTATTGATTGATCAGGAGTTTGGGCAAAAACAGTGCTGGCAATAAATAAGGTACCTGCCAAAATAAAACTGCAGATTCTTTTAAAGTTTTTCATATTTCTCCTGCTCACCATCTTTATATAAATTGAGACTCATTTTAGTCGCTTCAACCTGCATTAGTTGATGCTTATTGATATGGATTCTCGTAAACCGGCATGAGTGGCTCTTCATCGTCACGACCCTCATTAATTTGATATGCCCGCCTCTGAATGTAGGCGTCACGCATAAAGCCGTACTTATCTATTGCGGCACCATCCAATAAATCTCCTGCTTCGTAATACGTGTTGCGGGCATTGACTACACGCAGGCCAGTAAGACTATTTTGCAATGCAACATTTGGCAATAACCTAAACAAGTAATCTGACTCTAGGTCAGCTACGGTACCAAAGGTATCGCGTACATTGCTAGGTCCAAAAAAAGGTAGCACTACATATGGTCCTGAAGGCACACCCCAAACGCCAAGTGTTTGACCCCAATCTTCCTTGTGCTTCTCAAGTCCGCCTGGAGTCGCCAAATCTAATAAGCCACCCAAACCCATGGTCGTATTAACAGCAACCCGCATTAAATCATTAAAGGCATAGTCTGGCTTGCCTTGCAACAGGTTATATAATGCTGTGTAGATATCGCTGTAGTTACTAAAGAAGTTATAAATTCCTTCTCGTACAAATTCAGGCAATATGAAGCGATAACCTGCAACAACTGGCTTCAATAAATATGCATCCAAACCCTCGTTGAACTCAAATACAGATCGATTGAAGGGCTCCCAAGGGTCTTGTGGGGATCGCTCTACACCAGCTGGAATTGATGCACATCCCACTAGTAATGCAGCCATCAACAGCAGGACACAGCGCTTAATCCGATTCAGAAAATTGAAATAAAAAAACATTATTTAGCCGTACTCTTCTCTTGGCCGCTATCGGCCGCTTTGTTATAGAGAAATTGACTAATTAGACTTTCCAAAACAATTGCTGATTGTGTTTGTGAAATCTTTTCACCATTGTTAAGCATATCGTCAGAACCACCTGCCTCAAGACCAATATATTGCTCACCCAACAAACCGGATGTCAAAATCTTTGCTGAAGAATCTTTTGGAAACTTATAGGAGTCTTCAATAGTCATCACTACTGTTGCTTGGTAAGTTTTGTCATCAAAAGAAATATTGGCAATCCTACCTACGACTACACCAGCACTCTTCACAGGCGCACGAGGTTTAAGGCCGCCAATGTTGTCAAAGCGCGCAGAAATTTTGTATGTTGGCGCAAATGACACAGCATTCATATTGCCAACTTTAAGCGCGAGAAACAATGCCGCCAATAAACCTATAGCAACAAAAATTCCGACCCAAATATCAATTGCACTTTTTCTCATAAGAGCCCCAGTTTATTCTTTCTAATTTGAGAACATCATCGCGGTTAGCAAGAAATCTAATGCTAAAACCGATAAAGAGGAGATCACCACTGTACGAGTAGTGGCTTGCGACACACCTTCAGGGGTTGGTCTAGATTCGTAACCTTGATACAAAGCGATAAAAGTCACTGCTACGCCAAACACCATACTTTTGATTAGGCCATTACCAATATCAGAAAATAAATCAACACCACCCTGCATCTGAGACCAGAAAGCGCCTGAGTCCACTCCAATTAATGGGATGCCCACTAGATAACCACCCAAAACACCGACTGCCGTAAAAATGGTTGCCAAAATTGGCATCGAAATAACACCCGCCCAAAGTCGCGGCGCAATCACTCGACCCAGTGGATCAACCGCCATCATTTCCATGGCTGTCAATTGTTCGCCCGCCTTCATCAAGCCAATTTCTGCTGTTAAAGAAGTCCCTGCTCTACCGGCAAAAAGTAAAGCGGTAATCACTGGACCCAACTCACGAGTTAAGGAGAGGGCAACCAATAAGCCAAGCGCTTGCTCTGAACCATAACGATTCAATGTGTAGTAACCTTGCAAGCCCAAAACAAAACCGACAAATAACCCTGATACGGCAATGATGACAAATGAATGATTGCCGACAAATAGAATTTGATCTATTACTAAACGTGGTCTTTTTAGCAAAAATCCGGAGCGCAAAATTACTGCTAAAAACATCCTAGCTGCCAAACCAAGACTACTTAAATTGCGACGCACAAAGAATCCGAAATCGCCAAATAAATCCAGAATAAGGTCGAAGGTTTTTCGCAGCACGATCACTTTGTCCCCATTCCAAAATCTTCTTCCAAGCTTTTTCCTGGATAGTGAAATGGCACGGGTCCATCTGGTGATGCGTCCAAAAACTGTCTAACAAATGGATCAGTTGAGCGGCTTAACTCTTCGGGGGTTCCTTCTGCACCAATGCGACCATTTGCAATGAAATACACATAATCAGCAATAGCAAAAGTTTCCTCTACATCATGTGTAACCAATAAGCTCGTAGCACCCAAAGCATCACTGAGATCACGAATCAAGCGCGCAGTAATCCCGAGTGATATTGGATCAAGGCCGGCAAAAGGCTCGTCATACATGATGAGGGGAGGATCTAATGCAATCGCTCGAGCTAAGGCAACACGTCTTGCCATACCACCTGAAATTTGTGATGGCATTAAATCACGAGCGCCACGTAGGCCCACAGCATTTAACTTCATCAATACTAATGAGTGCAATAGCTCTTCACTGAGGTTGGTATGTTCACGCAATGGAAATGCCGCATTTTCAAAAACACTGAGGTCAGTAAACAAAGCGCCAAATTGAAATAACATGCCCATGCGTCGACGAGCCGCCATCAACTGGTCAGTATTCATTTTTCCAATGTCTTGCCCTTCAAAAAGCACTTCTCCTGATTGCGCAGAGTATTGACCGCCGATTAAACGAAGGATGGTAGTTTTACCGCAACCAGAGCCGCCCATAACCGCAACCACTTGACCACGTCGAAACTCCATATTGAGTCCCGACAAAATCTGCCGCTCACCTGCCGCATAGGAAAAGTCGACGTCCTGAATAGAAACGACAACTTCACCCGCAGCTGGTTTATTAACATCCAAAGAGGTTGGCTGATCGCTGTTCATATCCCCGATATTATCGGGGTAAAACAGATGACCCCATTAAATACTGGTCTACTGCTTGGGCGCACTGACGACCTTCGCGAATTGCCCAAACCACCAAAGACTGTCCACGGCGCATATCGCCCGCAGCAAAAACCTTTGGAACGTTGGTTTGATAGGCATTTTGACCCTCTACAGTCGCTTTTGCGTTACCTCTCGCGTCTTTTTCAACACCAAAAGCATTGAGAACTTGCTGAACTGGCGATACAAAGCCCATTGCCAAAAGCACTAAATCTGCCTTGATCTCAAATTCAGAGTTTGGAACTTCTGACATTTTCCCGTCTTTCCATTCCAAACGGAAACCAATCAGTTTTTCAACTTTGCCGTTTTTACCTTCAAAACGCTTCGTTCCAACCGACCAATCACGATCGCAACCCTCTTCATACGAGGAGGAAGTACGCAACTTCGTAGGCCAATAAGGCCATACCAAAGGCTTGTTCTCGAGTTCTGGAGGTTGTGGGAGCAATTCGAATTGAGTGATCTTGCTAGCGCCATGACGGTTTGAAGTTCCAACACAATCTGAGCCTGTATCACCACCACCAATCACTACAACATGCTTATCTGTTGCGCGGATCTCATTTTTAAAATCGCCAGCATTTTCTTTATTTTGAGGAATTAAGAATTCCAACGCATAGTGAACTCCGGCCAACTCACGACCTGGTACAGGTAAGTCACGTGGCTGCTCTGCGCCACCTGTAATGACTACTGCATCAAAGTCTTTCATCAACTGGTCAGGCGATACTGTTTTAGAAGAGTAATTCTTAACTTCAGCACCAACTGCCTCTTTCTCAACAAAAACGCCTGTTTCAAATTTCACGCCTTCAGCTTGCATCTGTTCTGCGCGACGATCAATTAACCACTTTTCCATTTTGAAATCAGGAATACCATACCGAAGCAAGCCACCAATACGATCATTCTTTTCAAATACGGTAACGTCATGACCAACACGCGCCAACTGCTGGGCGGCTGCCATCCCTGCAGGACCACCGCCAACGACGGCCACTTTTTTACCGGTCTTAATTTTAGAAGGCTGAGGCTTAACCCATCCACTTTCCCAGCCTTTATTGATAATGGCATGCTCAATAGACTTAATACCCACTGGCGCACGATTAATTCCTAATGTGCAAGCAGCTTCGCAAGGAGTCGGGCAAATACGACCGGTGAACTCAGGAAAGTTATTGGTAGATTGCAAGACATCTAATACATTCTTCCAATCACTATGAAACACCAAATCGTTGAAGTCAGGGATGATGTTATTTACAGGACAGCCATTGTTGCAAAACGGAATGCCGCAATTCATACAACGCGCACCCTGAATCTTGGCTTCTTCATCAGTCAAAGCAGCAACAAACTCTTTGTAATGATGGAGACGTTTAACCGGCGCTTCGTACGTTTCATCGACGCGCTCAAACTCCATAAATCCAGTGACCTTACCCACATCTAATCCTTAGTATCTTTTCTTAATATATATCTGTGTTGATTCAGTAAATTAAGCAGCAACCGTGTTGTTTTGTGCTTTTTCCCACAATTCACCCAAAGCACGCTTGTACTCTGTTGGGAGAACTTTCACAAAACGACCGCGGGCATTTTCCCAATCGGCCAAGATTGCTTTGGCACGCTCAGAGCCCGTATGACGGAAGTGCTTTTCAATCAAGCTCTTCAAAATTTGTTCGTCAGTTAAACGCTCACCGCCATCTTTTACATCAACAGGGGCATGCCATTCAGATTTCAGCGTCTTCGCGATTTGCTCTACAGAAGGAAGCACCTTTTCCAAGGACGCCATGCTAGTATTGCGGCGCTTATCAAACATCTCATCTTCATCGTAAACATAAGCGATACCACCACTCATGCCTGCTGCAAAGTTGCGCCCTGTAGCCCCCAATACCACCACTGTTCCACCAGTCATATATTCACAACCGTGATCCCCGGCACCTTCAACAACCGTAGTTGCTCCAGAATTACGAACTGCGAAACGCTCGCCAGCAACACCATTAAAGAATGCTTCACCAGCAATTGCGCCGTATAGAACAGTATTGCCAACAATAATGTTCTTCGCTGTATCCCCGCGGAACTCATGTGGAGCACGAACGATGACACGACCACCAGACAATCCCTTGCCAACGTAGTCATTGCCGTCGCCAACCAAATCCAAAGTGATACCGCGAGCCAAGAAAGCTGCGAAGCTTTGTCCAACAGTGCCATTTAATTGAATATAAATAGTGTCATCAGGTAAGCCTGCATGACCATAACGCTGAGCAACCTCTCCTGAGAGCATTGCACCTACGGTACGATTAACATTTTTCACTGGAACAATGAATGAGACTTTTTCACCTCGTTCTAGTGCAGGCTCACTCTTCTCGATCAAACTATTGTCAAGCGCATTTGCTAAACCATGATCTTGTGTGAGCACTTGATAACGTGGCACTTCTGCAGCAACCTGTGGCTCTGCAAAAATCTTGCTAAAGTCCAAGCCATGCACTTTCCAGTTCTCAATGCCTTTACGGGTATCTAATAAATCAACTCGACCAATCAAGTCATCAAACTTGCGAATACCCAATTGCGCCATGATTTCGCGAGCTTCTTCAGCAATGAAGAAGAAGTTCACAACATGCTCTGGCTTGCCTGAGAATTTTTTACGCAATTCTGGATCTTATGTAGCAACACCAACTGGGCATGCATTCAAATGACACTTACGCATCATGATGCAACCTTCGACTACCAATGGTGCCGTTGCAAATCCAAATTCATCTGCACCCAATAAAGCACCGATCACTACATCGCGACCAGTCTTCATTTGTCCGTCAGCCTGAACACGAATACGACTACGTAAGCCATTGAGCACCAAAGTCTGTTGCGTTTTCGCCAAGCCTAGCTCCCATGGAGAACCAGCATGCTTAATAGAAGAGAGTGGTGATGCGCCAGTTCCGCCATCATGGCCAGCGATCACAACGTGATCTGCTTTTGCTTTTGCAACACCCGCAGCAACTGTGCCAACACCTACTTCTGAAACCAACTTCACAGATACGTCAGCTTTTGGATTAACGTTCTTCAAGTCATGAATCAATTGAGCGATATCTTCAATTGAATAAATGTCGTGATGTGGAGGAGGTGATATTAATCCGACGCCTGGTACTGAGAAACGTAACTTACCAATGTAATCAGAAACCTTACTGCTAGGCAATTGACCGCCCTCGCCAGGTTTAGCACCTTGTGCCATCTTGATCTGAATTTGATCAGCAGAACGTAAATATTCTGTAGTAACGCCAAAACAACCTGAAGCAACCTGCTTAATCTTAGAGCGCAATGAATCGCCGTCCAACAAAGGAATGTTGGCCTCAACTACATCGCTACCCAAAATGCTGGCTAAAGTCTCGCCCTTCTTAATAGGAATGCCCTTGAGTTCGTTCACATAACGATTTGGATCTTCGCCGCCTTCGCCAGTATTGGACTTTCCACCGATACGGTTCATAGCAATCGCTAGAGTCGCATGCGCTTCAGTTGAGATTGAACCTAAGGACATGGCACCAGTTGCAAATCGTTTAACGATTTCTTTTGCAGACTCAACTTCATCTAATGGAATTGCTTTTGCTGGATCAATCTTGAATTCAAATAAACCACGCAATGTCATTTGACGTTTTGTTTGGTCATTGATGGTATTGGCGTACTCTTTATACGTTTGGCAGCCTTTTTCTGGACCAATGCGCGTGGAATGCTGTAATTTCGCAATCGTGTCAGGAGTCCACATATGGTTTTCGCCACGAATACGGAATGCATACTCTCCACCAGCATCAAGCATGTTAGTCAAGACTGGGTCATTGCCAAAAGCAGCGGTATGCATACGCAATGCCTCTTCGGCCACTTCAAAAACACCAATTCCGCCTACATTGGAAGGTGTGCCCTTAAAGTACTGATCAATAATGTCGCGATTCAAACCAATCGCTTCAAAAATCTGGGAGCCAGTGTAAGACATATAAGTTGAGATGCCCATTTTGGACATGACCTTTTGCAAGCCCTTACCAACTGCTTTAACAAAGTTCTTCACTGCTTTTTCAGCAGATAAGTCACCCGATAAACCTTTAGCCATTTCTGCCAAAGTTTCCATTACAAGGTATGGATGAACGGCTTCTGCGCCATAACCTGCCAAGAGTGCAAAGTGGTGAGTCTCACGAGCACTACCAGTCTCAACAACTAGACCAACGCTTGTACGCAAACCTTTTTGTACCAAGTGCTGATGAATTGCTAAGGTAGCTAACAACGCAGGAATGGCTACATGCTTCTCATCAACCTGACGATCACTCACGATCAAAATGTTGTAACCGGAGCGAACAGCATCAGCTGCTTCAGCGCATAAAGATGCCAGACGAGCTTCAATGTCTGCTTTACCCCAAGACGCTGGATAGCAAATGTCCAACTCATAAGAGCGGAACTTCCCATTGGTGTAATGATCAATGTGACGAATTTTCGTCATGTCATCAAAATTCAAAATAGGCTGACTAACTTCTAAGCGCATTGGTGGATTGATGTTGTTTGTATCTAATAAATTTGGTTTGGGTCCAATGAAAGAAACCAATGACATCACCATGTTCTCGCGAATCGGATCAATCGGAGGATTAGTAACTTGCGCAAAAAGTTGCTTGAAGTAGTTATAAAGCGGCTTATTTTTATTAGAAAGCACCGCCAATGGACTGTCATTTCCCATGGACCCGATAGCCTCTTCGCCATTCATGGCCATTGGAGCCATTGGATACTTAATATCCCCTCTTGGGTATAACCAAATGCTTGCTGACGATCTAATAACTTCGCTGCTGGACGGATATTCGTTTTTTCATCAACCAAGTCGGCTTTGCTTGCATCAACTTCATCCAATTTCACACGAACGGCATCAATCCAACTCTTATATGGTTTAGCTTTAGATACCGCGTCCTTCAACTCGATATCGTCAATAATGCGACCCCGCTCCATGTCAATCATGAACATCTTGCCTGGTTGTAAACGCCATTTCTGAACAATCTTGCTTTCAGGAATTGGCAAAACACCCGCCTCAGATCCCATAATCACCAAATCATCATCAGTTACGTAATAGCGCGCTGGACGCAAACCATTGCGATCTAATGTCGCCCCAATCTGACGGCCATCAGTAAATGCCATTGCTGCGAGACCATCCCATGGCTCCATCATTGCTGCATGGTACTCATAGAAAGCACGGCGATTGTCATCCACCAATGCATGTTGTTTTCCCATGCCTCCGGGATCATCATCATGGCTTGAGCAAGTGGATAGCCTGACATGACCAATAACTCTAAATAGTTATCAAAATAGGCTGTATCTGATTGACCCGGATATATCAATGGCCAAAGTTTTTGCAAATCATCGCCAAGCACTGGTGAGCTAATTGCACCCTCGCGTGCATTAACCCAGTTAACGTTACCCTTAACAGTGTTAATTTCGCCGTTGTGTGCAATCATGCGATACGGATGCGCTAACTCCCATGCAGGGAAGGTGTTAGTAGAGAAACGCTGATGCACTAATGCAAGGGCAGATACAGTGCGTTTGTCTTGCAAGTCTTGGTAATACGCGCCAACTTGATTTGCTAACAGCAAACCCTTGTAAACAAT
Organism: Polynucleobacter necessarius; assembly: GCF_900095205.1. Classification (NCBI taxonomy): domain Bacteria; kingdom Pseudomonadati; phylum Pseudomonadota; class Betaproteobacteria; order Burkholderiales; family Burkholderiaceae; genus Polynucleobacter; species Polynucleobacter necessarius. The sequence goes on from NZ_LT606951.1 coordinate 1,889,036, forward strand.
GGCTCTATATAGCGTTGGCAACGAAGAAAATAATCTGAATCAATTAAGGATGATCGATAACGCCCTTCCCAAATAGTTCCTGAACGACGATGCTGTTGATTGAAGTACTGCGCATACCTACGCCCTAAAGATTGCATCGTTCTGGCGAGCGAATCTTCATTTTGTGACGTCATCAGTAAATGCACATGGTTAGGCATCAATGCGAATGCATGTACAGCACCAACCAAATTGTCTAGCAGCTTCTCGCAGCCACTCTAAATAAACTCGCCGATCTGACTCGCCAAAGAAAAGTATTTCGCGATTATTCCCGCGAACCATGACATGCATTGCTTGGCCAGGTATAACGGTGCGCGCTTGCCGTGCCATTTTGAATACGAACTATTGCAGCTCGCGTGCACCGCCACTGTTAGAAAACTCTGGAATAAACCAGTCACCATCAACTTGCGTGACGCCACTAGGCACTTCACGCGCCTCTTGTGGGACATCTTTTAATGCGGTCGACATATAGGAAATCCACATTGGCAATGCAAGGCCACCGCCAGTCTCACGGTCACCCAAGCTTGCAGGCTTATCAAAACCAATCCACGCTATAGCAACTACTTTGGGGTTATAGCCAGCGAACCAAGCATCATGAGAATCATTCGTTGTACCTGTTTTTCCAGCAATATCTGAACGACCCAATTTTCCGCGTGCAGATGCTGCAGTACCCGTTTTGGCGACTTCTTGGAGCATGCTATCCATGACGAAAGCTGTACGAGCATCTAATACACGAGTCGCATCTTCACGTGCATGAGTAGGTTTAGCCTCAAACAAAACAGCGCCTTTGGAATCGACTATCTTGTCGATCAAAAATGGATCAACACGATAGCCGCCATTTGCGAAGACGCTATAAGCCGATGCCATTTGCAATGGTGTTACGGAACCTGCGCCCAAGGCCATCGTCAGATAGGGTGGGTGTTTTTCTGGCTCAAAGCCAAAACGCTGAATATATTCTTGTGCATAGGATGGGCCAATCGCTCGAATAATACGAACTGAAACTAAGTTTTTTGATTTTGCTAAAGCATTGCGCAAACGCATCATGCCGTCGTACTTATCATCGTAGTTTTTAGGTTCCCATGCCTGGCTGCCTGTTTCCATGCTACCAATAGACAGAGGTGCATCATTAACCATCGTGCTTGGGGCGAAGCCTTTTTCAAGTGCGGCAGCATAGATAAAAGGCTTAAATGATGAACCAGGTTGACGCAAAGCTTGTGTCACGTGATTAAATTGATTGCGGCGGAAATCAAATCCGCCTACCAAAGAAAGTATCGCACCCGTCTCTGCATTCATAGATACAAAGGCTGCCTCCACTTGCGGTAGTTGCGCCAACTTCCAAACTCCCCCATCCGATAAAAGACGTACGACTGCTCCGGGACGCAAATGCTTTTTAGGTTGAGTGCTATCAGTAATCGATGCAGCTGCCAATTTCATACCTTCGCCTTTAACGGTGATTGTGTCACCAGTTGCGATCATGACCTGCATTTCCTTTGGTTTCACATCAAGCACAACCCCAGACTGCAAATTATCCAGTTGCGGATATGCAAGCAATGCCTCATCAATCGCACGCTGGCGTTTCACTGGATCCTCTGGAAGATCAATAAAACCTTCTGGTCCACGATAAGCATGACGCAAGTCGTATTCAAAAATACCGCGACGGACTGCTTTATAAGCAGCATCTTGATCAGCCTTCAATATGGTTGTGTAGACATCTATCCCTTGAGAGTAGATTACCTCCCCATACTGCGTGAATAGTAATTGACGAACCATCTCAGCCGGGAAATCCGCTCGAACTGCGAACTCATTACCTAAGCCACGAATATGCAATTCCTCAATCATTGCTTTTTGGTATTCTTCTGGAGTGATATAGCCAAGATCGCGCATACGCTGAAGAATGTACTCTTGACGAATCTTCGCCCGGCGGAAATTGCTAACAGGGTTATAGGCTGATGGAGCCTTTGGCAAACCTGCCAACATTGCCGACTCAGCAATAGTGATGTCTTTTAACTCTTTACCAAAATAGATCTGCGCTGCACTTGAAAAGCCAAATGCCCGCTGACCCAAGAAAATCTGGTTCATGTAGATTTCCAGAATCTTATCTTTAGTGAGTTGAGACTCAATTTCCCATGCCAATAGGACTTCATAAATTTTTCGGCTAAAAGTTTTCTCATTACTAAGGAAAAAATTGCGGGCCTCCTGCATGGTGATAGTGGAAGCTCCTTGTGAAAGATGCCCACGTAAGTTCGTGACTGCCGCTCGCAAAATCCCCACATAGTCCACGCCGCCATGAGAATAAAAACGATCATCTTCGATTGCCAAAACAGCATTGCGCATATTTTGAGGTATTTCATTTAGCGGAATGACTTTGCGACGCTCTTCCCCAAACTCACCAATTAAGACCTTGTCAGCCGTATAAATACGTAAAGGGGTCTTAGGGTTGTAATCGGTTAAGGCAGAAATTTTGGGAAGGTTGGGCTTAGCGACCAAAAACGCATAGCCGAGTAATAAAGCAACCACCAAAGCAAAAACAACACCAATAATTAACAAAGCCTTTACCAGCGGATTGCTTAAACCCTTCCGAGATGGGGCAGGATCATGTCGCTGATGCCGAGGACGCCTATCGGGTTGACGAATGGATCGCTGATTTACAGGCGGCTTGTCTTTAGGAGGTAAGGCCATATTCCCAAATTATAGGGTGCTTAGACAATTTCCCTAAAAGCTACAAAATCCTTGATTTGCCAATAAATGGGGTTCAAATTTCTGACGCAGGGTTCAAGCTGAACTGATAGATTTTCAATACTCAAAACGAAAGAATATGGCATGCCCACACGCCATATTTCCACCCAATTCTTTGATGAAATTTTGAGCGGCCTTGGAGATGACCCCGCCATCCCCGATCCCCATGGGATTCGAAAACCTCGCATCCCGAAAAATAACCCCCCCTACACCAATAAATCAGGGCAAAAGTAGGTCGTTCACCGAGCCCTTAAATGACTTTCAAATTCAAAAATTGATCCCTAGATTGGGTAATTTAGCAGCCCTTATGGGGGTGTTGCTTGCTGGACTTTTAGCATTTTTTTGTTGCAACCAATGCGACCGATGATCATGCACAGGTCGCTTTAGAGGAATCTAAAAAGTCGATTTTGGAGTTAAAAAAGGAAATGTCGCTAATGCGTGCTGAGCTTGAGCAAGACCAAGATGACCTATATTTATTAATAGAAAAATTAGAAGTAAGTATTCACTCTTTAAAGGATAAGAAGCCTGAAATCCGAGTTTTCAGCAAGCCGCAAGCGCTCAATCATGAAACTGAATTGCGCCGCTGGCGCTCTACCTAGGAACATCCCAAATGGGCGCCTCTCAAAAGGCCTATTTCCATTCCGGCAAAAACTATCTTGTCTTTGAAAAGGGTGCGCAAGCTTTAGGGGAATGGCGTCTGAGCAATATCGAAAAGGAGTTCGCGACCTTCACCCACCATCTTGGCAAATCTCTCGCTCTGAAGAGGCATCCAAAAGCGAATGAAGGTTATCGCAAATTACACCCAGAAATACTTAAAACCTTTCTGGATTTGGTTGGCTGTTTTGATGCTCTCGTCGACCAACAATGCGGCTGGAAATTCATCCTCACAAAATCATTTTCTAAACTCTATTAGTCTTCAATTTACTGATATTGAAATAGCCGAACTTTTACAAGCGCTGGCTAAATTGGGAAATACCAATTTTTTATTAAGTGAGTCAATTAAGGGCAGGATTTCGGTTGATCTCAAAAACACCCCATGGGAAAATGCGCTCCATTCGATTTTGGCCGGCCGGGGTTTGCGCCTGGTTCGAAACGAGGATATCTATTGGATTGGACCCCATGGGGAAATTCAAGCATTTCAAAAATACCGCCGAGAAGACGCAGCCCTGCCGTTTGGAGGCGACCATATCAACAGTCCAAGGCAAATCCTCATTGAAGCACGTATTGTCGAGGCCGATGAGCGTTTTGCCGGAGAGCTGGGGATAAAACTGGGTTACCAAGCTCAAGGGATTAATGGGAATGCAGAGAAAAAAATAGTGGGCAATATGGATCTAGGAGGCACAGGTCTAAACGGATTTAATCCGGCCACCATGGCTGCTACCTTGGTATCCAAAATGCCAGCCGGATCCTTCAAGCTGAGCTTTCAGCCCTTGAATCAGAGGGGCACGGAAAAACACTTTCCAATCCACGCATCATGACTGGTGACCAGGTAAAGGCTACTATTGAGCAAGGGACGGAGTTACCCTACCAAACCTCCAACCAAAATGGCAGCAAACTGCAATTCAGAAAGGCCAACTTGCGCCTAGAGGTTCTACCCAAAATTCATCCAGACGGCAGGATATCGTTACTAGCGGGCATCAACAAAAACACAGTGGGCATGAAAACAGAGCAAGGTTATGCCATTGATACTAAGAGCCTAAGTTCGGAGGTCACCGTGGAAAACGGTGGAACAGCCATTATTGGTGGAATTTACCAAACCACCGAACGAGAGGATGAAGTCAAAATCCCATTGCTAGGAGATATCTCTCTAATTGGTCATTTTTTTCGTCATAAATCCAAGTTACAAGACAAAACGGAGCTTCTTGTCTTTTTAACTCCGACCGTTCTAGATAAACCCTAATAAAATCGAAGGGTGAACTCTGCGACAAACAATATCTTTCTAATCGGCCTAATGGGTGCTGGGAAATCGACTGTTGGCAAAGTCTTAGCAAAAAAACTAGGGCGTCGTTTTTTGGATGCCGACCATGTCATTGAAGAACGCTGTGGGGTAAAAATACCGGTCATTTTTGAAATGGAAAGTGAGGAAGGTTTTCGCAAACGGGAAGCCCAAGCCATTCGAAACATTACCGGCGAACAGGATATTATTTTGGCCACTGGCGGAGGCGCTATTTTGTTGCCAGAAAATCGTCAAGCGCTAAGTGAACGTGGCACTGTTATTTATTTACACGCAAACCCCAGCGAGCTTTGGCATCGCACCAAAGGTAGTGAGGGGCGCCCTCTGCTAAAAAACGGTGATGCCAAGAAGATCTTAGAGAATTTATATGCAATTCGCGATCCACTGTATCGTGAAATCGCTGACCATGTAATTGAAACCGGCAAACCTAGCGTTAATCAACTGGTCAACACCTTAATCATGCAACTTGAACTTTCCGCTTGAATAGAACAATGAAAATACTTGAAGTTGACCTAGGTAATCGAAGTTATCCAATCTATATTGGCACCGATCTAATTGATCAACCTAGCTTATTCAGCGCATGTGAAAAAGCCACCTCAATCTACATTGTGAGCAACACCACAGTTGCCCCGCTTTATGCTGAACGGCTGACCAAAACGCTCAATACATTTGGCAAGTCAGTTAGAACGATTGTGTTGCCTGATGGCGAGTCTTATAAAGACTGGAAAAATCTCCAGTTAATTTTTGATGATCTTTTAAAGTTTGGCGCTGATCGCCAAACCATGTTGGTAGCCTTAGGTGGGGGAGTTATTGGCGACATGACTGGATTTGCTGCCGCCAGCTTCATGCGTGGCGTTCGCTTTATTCAAGTGCCAACAACCTTACTTTCTCAAGTGGATTCTTCAGTCGGCGGCAAGACTGGCATCAACCATTCGCTTGGTAAAAATATGATTGGAGCCTTTTATCAGCCAGTTGCTGTGATTGCCGATTTTAATACCCTCAAGACACTTCCCCCGAGAGAGCTTTCTGCCGGACTTGCAGAAGTGATTAAACATAGCGCCATCGCGGATGCTCAATTTTTAGACTGGATTGAAACTAATGCAAAGGCATTGTTGGCTTGCAGCACTGAGGCGATGGGGCACGCAGTTTTACGTTCATGCGAAATTAAATCTGCCGTAGTTTCTGCCGATGAAAGAGAGGGTGGTATTCGTGCAACTCTGAACTTTGGACACACTTTTGGTCACGCAATTGAAGCAGGCATGGGTTACGGCGAATGGTTACACGGCGAAGCCGTTGGTTGTGGCATGGTACTTGGCGCAGACTTATCACGTCGCCTCAATTACATCAGCGAAGCCGACGTGCAGCGCCTCACCAAAATTATTCAATCCATGAATTTACCAATTACACCCCCTAAGTTTGGTGCAAAGCGCTACATGGAGCTCATGCAGGTTGATAAAAAAACTGAAAGCGGGCAAATCCGTTATGTTGTTTTAGAAAAGATTGGTAAAGCCCAAATTAAAAGTGTGGCTGATGCCCAAGTGATCGAAACTTTAAGCGCTACTGGCGCCGCCTAAATCAAATCAATCTTAATGGGATGCCCGGCCTGAGTGCTAGCAAACTTGGCCAAATCACTTAATAACTCATTCCCAGTTTTGGTATCCAACCATAACGGCTTTGTCATGGTGCCAGCCCAGCGATAGTGATAACCACCAGATTTAGCAGCCACCCAAATTTCATGCAAAGGCGGCTGAGTATTGACCACAATGACGCTTTTATCCTTAAAACGAATATTGATGACATTACCACCCTGACGCTCAACGTCTAGATCTAGCTCGTCATCGGCAGCCTCTAATGCTACTTCGATAGAGTGCAATAAATGGCTTCCGAGCGCATAGAACTGCCTGCCATCGATGGTTTCTACGCCTGAATTATTTGGGTTCATATCGGAGTCCTGTATGCTATATTCAACCATTTGTTTTAGAAACATTCATGATAGCGATTCTTAATAGAACCCTCTGCTTTAGCCTTTTAATATCCCTTGTTGGGTGTGGGGTAAGAGGTCCGCTATATATGCCAAATGTACCACCAGTTCCGCTAGCTCCTACAGAGCCAGAACCCAAAGGCAAACTCTATCCACCACAAACGCCTGCCAGCCCTAGCAGTCCTTTATCGACCAAGTAATGACAGGCAAAATAACTCCAATCCCTAAGTTATCCGGTTACACCGAACGTGATGGCAATTGGTATGTCGAAGAAATTCCACTTTCAGATTTGGCAAAGAAATTTGGGACACCACTATATGTCTACAGCAAAAAGGCGTTAACTGAAGCCTATCAAGCATACGACAAAGCCTGTGTTGATGGTAACGGTAAACGTCGTGCGCGCGTGCACTATGCGATGAAAGCCAACAGCAATTTAGCTGTGATTGATTGTTTTAAAAGACTGGGTGCTGGATTTGATTTAGTCAGCGGCGGTGAATTAGCGCGTGCATTAGCAATTGGTGCAGATCCTAAAAGCCTAGTATTTGCGGGTGCAGGAAAGTCTGCCTTAGAAATCGCTTCTACCCTAAAGGCTGGCGCCAAATGTATTAATGTTGAATCAATTGCTGAACTCCATAAGATTAATCGAGTGGCAACTGAACTCAATCTGCGCGCACCAATCTCGTTGCGCGTTAATCCTGATGTGGATGCACAAACTCACCCCTATATTTCTACAGGATTAAAGGGAAATAAATTTGGCATCGCCTATCACAAAGTTTTAAAAACCTACCGTGAAGCGTCTCAACTTTCACAAATTGATGTAGTAGGTATTGATTGTCACATCGGCTCACAAATCACCACCACTGCCCCCTACTTAGATGCGCTCGATAAAGTTTTAGATTTGGTGGAGCACCTGAAAAGAGAGGGTATTGTGATTCACCATCTCGACCTGGGTGGAGGCCTCGGAATTTCTTATGGCGATGAAACACCGCCAGACATAACTGAGTTTACAAATACCTTGCTGAATCGAGTAGCTGAGCGTGGTTTTAGTCATCTGGATGTTGTTCTTGAGCCAGGTAGATCATTAGTTGGCAATGCTGGCGTGCTTTTAACGACTGTTGAATATTTAAAGCCAGGCGCCGAAAAGAATTTCTGCATTGTTGACGCGGCCATGACTGAATTGATGCGTCCAGCCTTGTATGAAGCCCATCACGGCATAGTGCCCATTCAAAAGAAAGCAGCAAAAGCCTTCACTTATGACGTTGTTGGTCCCGTCTGCGAATCCGGCGATTGGCTTGGCAGAGATCGTCACCTTGCAGTAGAAGAGGGCGATCTTCTTGCTATTCTGTCTGCTGGTGCCTATGGTTTTGTAATGGCATCGAACTACAACACGCGCCCAAAGCCTGCAGAGGTCATGGTTGACGGAAAAAATGCTTACGTCATTCGCGTGCGTGAAAAAACTGCTGATTTATTCTCTTCAGAATCTGTTTTACCAAACTAAAACTGGCATTAGAAATCTGTTTGAAAAAACTGTTCTAGAATTTTAGACAAATAAAAACCCCGCTCAAGTAGCGGGATTTTGTTTTTGAAGCTTTAGAAATTAACGCAAACCAGCGATGTAATCAGATACTGCTTTCATTTCTAGATCAGACATCTTGGTAGCTATAGTAGTCATTTGAGTACTATTTTTACGAGCACCTTCATCACGGAACGCAAGCAGCTGCGCATTAGTGTATTCAGCCCACTGACCACCCAAGCGTGGATACTGCGCCGGAATACCAACGCCAGTTGGGCCATGACAAGCAGCACAAGCTGGAACGCCTTTTGCTGCGATACCACCGCGATAAATACTTTGACCTAATTCAATGGTTGCTTTGTCTTGTGCGACACCCAATGAAACAGGCTGTTTAACCAAGTAAGCCGCGATGTTTTGCATATCTTGATCGGTCAAGGTTGCGGCCATACCCATCATCACTGGATTTGCACGAGTACCCTCTTTAAAGTTTTTCAATTGCTTAGCAGTGTAAGCAGCATGCTGAGCCGATAACTTGGGCCATGTGCTAACGGCACTTTGACCCTTAGGTCCATGACAGGTCAAACAGGCTGTTACACCTCGTGATGAATCGCCATTTGAATATAGAGCTTCACCAGCTGCGGCATCGACTTTTGGCTTACCTGGAACGACAGCCTTAGCATCTGCAGCAGGAGGGGCCATTGGAGCGGCATCGGATGCAAAAGCTGCACCAAAAATGCCAATCAAGGCGAAAATAGATAGAGTCGCAAAACCAGCACGTAGGCTAGTTAATTTGGAGATTTGAGAGGTTTGACGCATTATGTTTACCTTGGCAAAAATTCCTAAAAGTGTTTGGGCCCTGCATTTATAACCTTTTACCCAACACCATGAGATATTTCATGATTTTGCGTGATTTTACAATAGCTTCTGGACATGTCTAAACTCTTTCAAGCCCGATTCGCCACCATAGTCAATGACACCCATTATCTGCCTGCCACCCCGCTGCGTGAGGTAGCCTTTGCTGGACGCTCAAATGCGGGTAAATCTAGCGCCATAAACGTCCTTTGTAACCAAAAAAGGCTCGCTTTTGCTAGTAAAACGCCTGGACGCACCCAACATATCAACTATTTTGGACTTTTTGCCAAAGACGACCTTTTAGCCTATTTAGTGGACCTACCAGGCTACGGCTACGCAGCCGTTAACCATGAGACCAAATACCACTGGAATGCCCTCCTGAGCGACTATCTACAGGAGCGAGAGCAACTGGTGGGCATAATTCTGATTGTCGACTCTCGGCGCGGCATTACTGATTTAGATGAGCAAATGATTGAGTGGTTTGTACCTACTGGCAAGCCTATTCACGTTCTACTGAGCAAATGCGACAAACTGAACAAAAGTGAGTGCAAGCATGCGCTAGAGGCGGTACGCAAGCAATTACAACAATATGACCCGGCCCTACCCGATGGCAATGGTGAATCCAAACAACTTACGGCACAATTATTTTCAAGCACCAAACGTATTGGTCTTGAAGAGGCCGACAATATTGTTCTTAAATGGTTATTTGAAGCAGAAACTAAAGAAGATGAAATCACCAACTAATTCGTTGCTTAACTTTCCAGGGCATCGACCCCGCCGCATGCGTCGTGAAGACTGGTCACGTCGTTTGATGCAAGAGAACAATGTTTCTACAAATGATTTGATCTACCCTGTATTTTTGCTCGAGGGTCAAGGGAAAGCTGAAGCTGTTGCCTCAATGCCAGGCATAAATCGAGTTTCTTTAGATTTTCTATTTCCGGTTGCACAAGAATGTGTCGATCTGGGCATTCCTGTCCTTGCACTGTTTCCAGTAATCGATAGCGCATTAAAAACACCAGATGGTAAAGAAGCATTCAACCCAAATGGACTCATTCCATCTGCTGTTCGTGAACTCAAAAAGCGTTTCCCCAATTTAGGCATCATGACTGATGTGGCGCTTGATCCCTACACGAGTCACGGTCAAGATGGCGTTCTCGATGTTCAAGGTCGTATTCTGAATGATGATACAACTGCTATTTTGATACAGCAAGCTATAGCTCAAGCCGAGGCAGGCGTTGATATCGTTGCTCCTTCAGACATGATGGATGGGCGTATCGGAAAAATTCGTGAAGCACTTGAGCAGAAGAAATTAATTCACACGCGAATCATGGCTTACTCAGCAAAATATGCTTCTGCGTTCTATGGTCCATTTAGAGATGCAGTAGGCTCTGCCAAAAACCTGGGCAAGGCAGATAAAAAAACCTATCAGATGGATTGCGCCAATGGTGACGAGGCTTTGCGGGAGGTTGTACTTGATATCAGTGAAGGCGCTGATATGGTAATGGTCAAGCCAGGCATGCCATATTTGGATATAGTCCGTCGTGTGAGAGATGAATTTGACTACCCTACTTACGCCTACCAAGTAAGCGGTGAATATGCCATGCTTAAAGCTGCTGCACAAAATGGTTGGCTAGATCACGATGCCGTCATGATGGAATCTCTGCTAGCTTTTAAACGCGCTGGCGCAGATGGTATGCTCACTTATTTTGCGCTTGAAGCAGCGCGTCTAATTAAAGCAATCAACAAATAATTAAATCAATAATTACTAAATTACTTTGTAGCTGCTTTAGTTTTTCAATACATTTCTTAATCGCTCAATAAAGCGCTGTGGTGGCATATAGCCAATTACCCTTTGATCTTTTTGGTCTTCTGAATTTTGATTAAAAATCAAAATGCCTGGTGGACCAAACAAACCAAAGCGCTTGAGTAATGCCTGGTTCTCAGCGCTATTTGCTGTGACATCCGCTTGCAATAAAACCATTTGCTTGAGCTGATCAGCAACATCTGGATTTGTAAAAGTATTAACTTCCATTTCTTTACAGCTGATACACCAATCCGCATAAAAATCGAGAAGAACTAATTTTTGCTCTTGCTTAGCTTTAATAAATTGCGCATCTAGTTCTGCTGGTGAATGAATCACCGAAAAAGATAAATCGCCAACTTGATGAATACTCAGTCCATTGATTGTTTTTACAGATCTAACAGGTTCATTTTTTTGAATGAGTGGCGAGGCAATCCAAGCTGCGGTAGCAACCAACAATACCCCCAAAGTGCGCTGCAAATAAACCATCCAAATTCCGGTGGATGGAATCAATATGCGCGCTTCAACTGCAATAAATAGCAACGGCAGGCCCATTCCTAAGGCCATTACAAAGAGCAAGCCTGCGCCCAAGCTCATGGAGCCTGTTTGGGCAATGAAGGCTAAGACACCTGCCAATGGGGCTGTGATACATGGGCTTGCGACCATGGTTGAAATGCCCCCCAAAACAAATACGCCAAATACGCTGCCACCCTTTTGGCGTCCAGCCAGCTTATTCACGTGGTGATGCCATGAATTTGGTAAGCGCAAGTCGTACAAACCAAACAAACTACCCGAAAGCACCAAGAGCAGTAAGGCAAAAGTGGTTAGTGCAAAAGGGCTTTGCAATATGCGCTGGATGCTTCCCCCGAGTGCGGCCATGAGTACACCAGCTAAGGCATATACCAAAGCCATACCCATAACATAGGCCATCGCCAAAATACTAGCGCGACTCTTAGATATCGCTTTGCCGCCTTGAGTACCGAAAATTACGCTCGACAAAATTGGCAACATGGGGAGTACGCAAGGGGTAAACGCCAAGGCGAGGCCCAGCACAAAGAAGGCTAAAAATAAATAGGCAGTTGAAGTGCTCTCTAAAAAACGACTAATAGCATTCACATCATCGCGTTCACGCCATAAATCTGCCAAACTAATTTCGGCATTAGTTTTAGCGTTAGACATTGTAACGATTTCTAAAACACCTGGTATCGGGCCAGCCTTAACGCCAGGCCCAGCAAGTAAAAATCGAAGTGTCATCGGCGGATAACAAATACCCGCCTCTGCACATCCCTGAAGAGTAATCTCCAAATGAACAGGCTGACTAACTGCGGGCTTGATATCTAAAAAAACTAAAAATGGCCCTTTATAAACTTGTAACTTCTTCTGAAAAGTTTCATCAAATTTTTCTAAACCCAAAGGGAGTGCAGGCCTTATATTACTTAGCTTCCCAGCCTGATTACCAGCTTGGAACTTGAGGGATTCTTGATAGATGTAATAGCCTTTAGCAGGCAAGAATTCAAGCTCAATCTGATTAGAATTTTCCAACCAAATAGCTTGAACTCTAAATGCTTTTTCTGGAGGCAAGAAGTCTTGAGCAGCAAATACTTGTGCGGAGATCAGCAACAAGAGTGCAATTATTCTTGCCAAGAAAGAATGTAATTTCATGACTTCGAATTTACCTCAGACTCTACCCACCTGCCGTACTGACTCTCACAATAATCTGGAGAGAATGCCAAAATTTCAGGAAGATCGTATGGGTGTGCACTTTCAATAAAAGTAGAGATCTCAAACCACTTGAATTCGGTTGTTTTTGCAGAAAGCAATACTTCTTGCTCTTTGCAAATCTTACCTTCCCAGCGATATATTGATTGAACGCCACTCGTGATTTGAACGCAAGCAGCTAAATTTTGCTCCACTAATGCTCGAGCTAATTCCTTGGCAACCTCGAAATTTGGAAGGCTGGTCATAACCACCAAAAGCTTGCTGGAATTGACTGGGATGTTTTCAGACATTCTGTTATTTATAACCTGATAAATGAAAAAAGCCAGACCGAAGCCTGGCTTTTTACCATAACCGCGAGACTTAAGCCTCTTCAGCTACAACTGCTGTTTCTTCAACTTCTGGGCGATCTACCAATTCAACCAAAGCCATTGGTGCATTGTCGCCATGACGGAAGCCAAACTTCAAAATGCGAAGGTAGCCGCCTGGACGTGTTGCATAACGTGGGCCGAGTTCTGTAAAGAGCTTAGTCACGATGTCGCGATCACGTGTGCGATTGAATGCTAAGCGACGGTTTGCTAAGTTATCTTTTTTACCCAAGGTAATTAAAGGCTCAACAACCATGCGCAATTCCTTAGCTTTTGGCAAAGTCGTTTTAATGACTTCGTGCTCCAAGAGTGAATTGGACATGTTGCGCAGCATCGCCAAGCGATGTGATGATGTTCTATTTAGTTTGCGTAAGCCGTTTCCGTGACGCATGATGCTTCCTTTCTAATTATTTCTCGAGGTTAGCTGGAGGCCAGCTTTCGAGCTTCATGCCAAGACTTAAGCCACGAGCCGCCAATACATCTTTGATTTCATTCAAAGATTTACGGCCTAGATTAGGCGTCTTCAACAATTCATTCTCTGTACGTTGAATCAAGTCACCAATGTAGTAAATGTTCTCAGCCTTCAAGCAGTTTGCAGAGCGAACTGTGAGCTCGAGATCATCAACCGGACGCATCAACATTGGATCAACCATTGAAGAGCGGCTTGGTGCTAAATCACCAGAAACTTCACTGCTTTCGAGGGCTGCGAATACAACCAATTGATCAACCAAGATGCTAGCCGCTTGACGAATTGCTTCTTCAGGAGACAACACACCGTTTGTTTCGATAGTCATTACCAAACGATCGAGGTCGGTACGTTGTTCAACACGAGCAGACTCAACTGCGTAGCTAACACGGCTTACTGGGCTGAATGAAGCATCCAATACGATACGACCAATAATCTTAGTAGTTTCGTCGCTATATTGACGTACGTTACCTGGTACATAACCACGGCCTTTTTCAACCTTGATCTGCATGTCTAACTTGCCACCAGCTGACAAGTGGGCGATCGCGTGATCAGGATTCATGATTTCTACATCATGTGGCAAGTCGATATCTTTTGCAGTAACAACGCCTAGACCTTCTTTACGCAAATTGATAGTAACTTCGTCGCGTGATTGCAACTTAAATACGATACCCTTGAGGTTCAACAAGAGGTTTACAACGTCCTCTTGAACTCCATCCAATGTGGAGTACTCATGAACAACACCAGCAATAGCTACTTCAGTTGGCGCATAACCAACCATCGAGGACAAGAGTACGCGACGTAATGCATTTCCGAGTGTGTGGCCATAGCCACGCTCGAATGGCTCCATAATAACCTTAGCTTGGTTGGCGGTAAGCGCTTCAACAGAAATAATCTTTGGCTTGAGCAAATTTGTTTGCATATTTTTTCCTTGAGAGTGCCTAATTAGCGTGAATACAATTCGACGATCAAACTTTCATTAATTTCACCGCTAATATCTTCACGGTCAGGCACTTGCTTAAATGTTCCCTCGAGCTTAGCTGCGTCGACTGAAACCCAAGTAACAGCTGCCATTTGTCCAACTAACTTGAGTGATTCTGTAATACGCGTTTGCTTCTTCGCATTTTCACGAATAGCAACTACATCACCAGGTTTAACCTGAATAGATGGAATATTTACAGGGTTGCCATTGAGCAAGATTGCGCAATGAGAAACTAACTGACGTGCTTCTGCGCGTGTTGAACCAAAGCCCATGCGATATACCACGTTGTCTAAACGTGACTCAAGCAACTGCAGCAAAGTTTCACCAGTATTGCCCTTGCGACGCTCAGCTTCTGCGAAGTAGCGACGGAATTGACGCTCTAATACGCCATAGCTACGCTTAACCTTTTGCTTTCCACGCAATTGATTACCGTAATCAGATGTTCTTGAGCCGGATGTACGGCCATGTTGACCAGGCTTAGTATCTAACTTGCACTTGTCTGACAAGGCGCGACGTGCGCTCTTTAAAAATAAGTCGGTACCTTCCCGACGTGCTAATTTGGCCTTAGGCCCTAAGTAACGTGCCACGATGCTTTCCTTTCTTTGCCGCAGTCTCGCGACCGGCGGTGAGTTCGCGCTTTAAATCAGGCGAACAGTGGGCTTTAATAAAAAAACTACTAAAACTTGTACTGCCAACTTCCTAGCTTAGATACGACGACGCTTAGGAGGACGGCAACCGTTGTGAGGAACTGGAGTTACGTCTTGAATCTCAGTGATTTTGATCCCTAATGAGTTCAATGCGCGAACTGCTGAGTCACGACCTGGGCCTGGACCCTTGATCTGAACTTCCAAGTTCTTGATACCGCATTCAATTGCTACTTTCCCAGCAACTTCTGCAGCTACCTGAGCAGCAAAAGGTGTTGATTTACGTGAGCCTTTGAAACCCTGGCCTCCAGAAGTTGCCCATGAAAGCGCATTTCCTTGACGATCAGTGATCGTAATAATGGTGTTGTTAAAAGAAGCATGAACGTGTGCAATACCGTCAGCAACGTTCTTTTTAACCTTCTTACGAGCGCGCTGTGAAGCGGCGGAAGCGAATTGTTGTTTTGCCATGTCAATAAACCTTCTTGATTATTTCTTCAGTTGCACGCCAGACTTACGTGGGCCCCTGCGGGTACGCGCATTAGTCTTAGTACGTTGACCACGCACAGGCAAGCCCTTGCGATGACGCACGCCACGGTAGCAACCTAAGTCCATCAAACGCTTGATGCTCATAGTTACTTCACGACGAAGGTCACCTTCAGTGATGAATTTACCTACTTCATCACGCAACTTTTCCAAGTCACCATCGGTAAGGTCTTTAACTTTTTTGTCGATTGCAACGCCTGTAGTTTCACAAATTTTGCGCGCACGAGTTGTGCCGATGCCAAAAATTGCTGTTAAACCGATAACAGTATGTTGATAATTTGGGATGTTTACCCCAGCGATACGTGCCATGAGATTTCCTCTTAATTAACCAGATCAGCCTTGACGCTGCTTATGACGTGCGTCTGAAGAACAGATCACGCGCACAACGCGTTTGCGCTTAATGATCTTGCAATTTCTGCAAATACACTTAACGGATGCTAAAACTTTCATAACTCACCTCTTAAAAATAGGTACTACTTAATCTTTACTTCGCACGGAAAATGATTCTGGCACGTGTCAGGTCGTAAGGAGTCATCTCCACCGTCACCTCATCTCCCGGCAAAATACGGATGTAATGCATCCGCATCTTTCCAGAAATGTGCCCAAGAACCACATGTCCGTTTTCAAGCTTTACGCGAAACATCGCGTTCGGCAAATTCTCTACAACTTCTCCCGCCATCTGAATTACATCGTCTTTAGACATTCAGTTAAGCGCCCATCTTAAAGTTGGCTTTTTTCATCAAAGAGCCGTATTGCTGCTGCATGACAAATGACTGAACTTGCGCCATGAAATCCATTGCAACAACAACAATAATCAATAATGAAGTACCACCGAAATAAAACGGCACGTTGTACTTCAACACCAAGAATTCTGGCAACAAGCAAACCAGAACCATATAAATTGAGCCTGCCAGAGTCAAACGCACCAAGATCTTGTCGATATAGCGTGCCGTTTGATCGCCTGGGCGAATACCTGGGACAAATGCGCCACTCTTCTTCAAATTCTCAGCAGTCTCACGACTGTTAAACACCAACGCGGTATAGAAAAAACAGAAGAAAATAATGGCTGCTGCATACAGAATGGTGTACACAGGCTGACCTGGTGCCAAAGTGGCAGCCAAATCTTTAATAATTCTGCTAAACATATTGGTTGGCTCGCCTGAAGTAAACCAGCCTGCAATCGTTGCAGGGAACAAAATGATTGAAGAAGCAAAAATTGGAGGAATCACGCCTGCCATATTTAACTTCAATGGAAAGTAAGAAGACTGGCCACCGTAGATCTTGTTGCCAACTTGACGCTTAGCGTAGTTCACTAAAATACGGCGCTGACCGCGTTCTACAAACACCACAAAGTAAGTCACTGCTACGCAAATTACAACGATGAGCAATGCAGAAATAATATTCATTGAGCCAGTACGAACCAACTCTAACAAGCTAGCTA
The DNA here is from genome assembly GCF_900095205.1 of Polynucleobacter necessarius. NCBI lineage: Bacteria > Pseudomonadati > Pseudomonadota > Betaproteobacteria > Burkholderiales > Burkholderiaceae > Polynucleobacter > Polynucleobacter necessarius. The sequence goes on from NZ_LT606951.1 coordinate 1,906,069, forward strand.
ATGCATTTGGCAATCCAGAAACGATGCCGCCAAAAATAATAATCGAAATACCGTTACCTAAACCACGTTCAGTAATTTGTTCACCCAACCACATTAAGAACATCGTGCCAGTTACTAATGTAACAACGGTGTTTAACTCAAACATCAAACCTGGATTAATAACCAAACCCGGTTGAGCCTGCAGCGCAACAGAAATGCCTAATGCCTGGAATGTAGCCAAGAGCACAGTGCCGTAGCGTGTGTACTGAGTAATCTTACGCTGACCTGCTTGACCTTCTTTTTTTAAAGACTCCAAAGAAGGCACAACAATCGTCATCAGCTGCATGATGATCGACGCAGAAATGTAAGGCATGATTCCTAGTGCAAATACCGTAAAGCGAGATAAGGCGCCACCAGAGAACAGATTGAACATTCCCAAGATGCCATCTTTTTGGCCCGAGAACAACTGCGCCAATTGGTCTGGATCAATTCCAGGAACTGGAATGTGAGCACCCAAACGGAACACGAGCAGAGCCAACACCAGGAAGATCAAGCGTTGGCGTAATTCGCCAAACTTGCCGCCTGTTGCTGCAGTGCCTGCGTTATTGGTAGGTGCTAATGCCATATCTACTAATAGACCTATTAAGCCAACTCAACCAATTTGCCGCCAGCTGCTTCAATAGCTGCTTTTGCACCGGCAGTTGCTGTAATGCCCTTGAGGGTTACAGCAATCTTAAGTTCACCAGTCTTGATAACCTTAATTGCATTGATTTGCTCACCAGCAAAGCCGTGTGCTTTCAATACCAATAAGTCCACTTCCGGCAAGTTGATTTTTGCTAAGTCGTTCAAAGTGATTTGACCAACGTGACGGCGTGTCAAAGACACAAAACCACGTTTAGGCAAACGACGACACATAGGCATCTGACCGCCTTCAAATCCAACCTTGTGGAAACCACCTGAGCGGGATTTTTGACCTTTGTGACCACGGCCAGCAGTTTTGCCAAGACCCGAACCAATGCCGCGTCCAACGCGACGACGGTTTTTCTTAGAGCCTTCTGCAGGTTTAATTGTGTTGAGTTGCATATTCTTCGCCTATTTACTTGCTAGTTATTAGCCAATAACTTTAACTAGATAAGAAACTTTATTAATCATGCCGCGAACAGCTGGAGTGTCTTCCAATTCGGAAACTGAATTGATGCGACCAAGGCCTAAGCCACGTACAGTTGCACGATGGCTTTCGCGTGTACCGATCAAGCTGCGTATTAATTGCAGTTTGACTTTGGAGTTAGATGTTGTCATTTATAGATTCCTAATCTTTTGGTCTTAGCCGAGAATCTCTTCAACTGACTTACCGCGTTTAGCAGCAATCTCAGCAGGAGCACTCATCTTGCTTAAACCATCAATCGTTGCACGAACCAAGTTGTAAGGATTTGTTGAGCCAAGTGACTTAGCAACTACATTGGTTACACCCATTACGTCGAAAATCGCGCGCATTGGGCCACCAGCAATAATTCCAGTACCGTCTTTAGCTGGTGAAATCAAAACGCGTGACGCGCCATGTTGACCAGTAACAGTGTGTTGCAAAGTACCCTTGCGCAAAGAAACCTTGATCATCTTGCGACGAGCTTCATCCATTGCTTTTTGAACAGCGACTGGAACTTCTTTTGATTTGCCTTTACCCATGCCGATGCGGCCATCGCCATCGCCAACTACGGTAAGTGCAGCGAAGCCGAGAATACGACCACCTTTAACCACTTTAGTTACACGATTAACAGCGATCATCTTCTCGCGAAGACCATCATCACGCTCTTCGTTTTGCATCTTAGTTTGCATTTTTGCCATGTTTTTTCTAAACCCCCTATTAGAACTTCAGGCCGGCTTCACGCGCAGCTTCAGCTAAGGCCTTAATACGGCCGTGGTAACGATGACCGGAACGATCAAAAGCAACATCAACTACGCCTGCTTTAACAGCACGCTTAGCAACTAATTTGCCGATTTGTTTTGCCGCTTCAGCGTTACCGCCGTTTTTGATCGCTTGGCGCAAATCTTTTTCCATTGTTGAAGCAGCTGCTACAACTTTGGTTCCGCATGGGCTATAAACCTGAGCAGAAATATGTGTATTACTACGGATAACTGTTAAGCGATTTGCTTGAGCCTCAGCAATGCGAATACGAGTCTGCCGAGCACGTCTTTGTCTGGATTCGTCTTTATTCATTTTCTAATCTCGCTTACTTCTTCTTAGTTTCTTTCAAATGCACAACTTCATCCACGTAGCGAACGCCTTTGCCTTTATATGGCTCTGGTGAACGGTATGCGCGAACTTCAGCAGCGACCTGGCCAACTTGCTGCTTGTTGGAACCTTTGATGATGATTTCAGTTTGAGTTGGAGTCTCAGCCTTTACACCCTTTGGCAGGTTGTAAATGATGTCGTGCGAGAAACCTAACTGTAATTTCAATGTTTCGCCTTGAGCAGCAGCACGATAACCAACGCCAACTAAGCTAAGCTTGCGCTCAAAGCCAGTCGTTACGCCAACAACCATGTTGTTTACTAAAGCACGTGCTGTACCTGACTGAGCACCAGCCTCCGGTGAGTCGTTATTTAAAACAACTGTCAGTACACCATCTTCTTGCTTCAAACCAACTGAAGGGTGCAAGTTATGTGTCAATGTACCCAATGGGCCTTTAACAGTAATGTTTGCACCATTGATGCTGATCTCAGCACCTTTTGGAACCGTAATGGGTGATTTACCTACGCGGGACATATTTCGCTCCTTAAGCTACGTAGCAAATAACTTCGCCGCCCACGCCTGTTGCACGTGCTTTACGGTCTGTCATTACGCCTTGAGGGGTTGAAATAATTGCAATGCCCAAGCCATTCATTACTTCTGGAATGTCATGGCGGCCTTTATAGATACGCAGACTTGGTGTCGAAACACGGTCAATACGCTCAATAACAGGACGGCCTGCATAGTATTTGAGATCAATGTGGAGCACTGGTTTAGTTGCTTCACCTTTGATTTCGAAACTTTCGATATAGCCTTCATCTTGCAAAACTTTTGCGATAGCTACTTTAACTTTTGACGACGGCATTGTGACGATCGGCTTTTGCACTGCTTGCGCATTGCGGATCCGGGTCAACATGTCGGCGATTGGATCGCTGATACTCATGAGTTTTCCTAATTCTTTCGCCGCTTACCAGCTGGCCTTGGTTAAACCGGGGATTTCGCCACGGAAGGCGATTTCACGAATCTTGCTACGAGCCAAACCGAACTTACGGAATGTGCCACGTGGGCGACCGGTTAATGAACAACGATTTCTTTGACGAATCGGGCTTGCGTTACGTGGAAGTGCCTGTAGCTTCAAGCGAGCTTCATAGCGCTCTTCATCGCTACGTGATTGATCAGCAATGATCGCTTTGAGTTCAGCACGCTTGGCAGCGTACTTCTCTACAGTTTTTGCGCGCTTATTTTCACGCTCAATTAGGGATAGTTTTGCCACGTTAGCCTCTTAATTGCGGAAAGGGAATTTGAATGCTGCCAACAAAGCTTTTGCTTCTTCGTCGGTTTTAGCAGTCGTCGTAATACTGATATTGAGACCACGGAGGGCATCAATTTTGTCGTATTCAATTTCAGGGAAAATGATCTGTTCTTTAACGCCGATGTTGTAGTTACCACGGCCATCAAATGCTTTACCAGAGATACCGCGGAAATCGCGTACGCGTGGCAATGCAACAGTAACGAAACGATCCAAGAATTCGTACATGCGTGCACCACGCAATGTCACCATGGCACCGATTGGGTAGCCTTGACGAATTTTGAAACCAGCAATCGCTTTTTTAGCCTTAGTTACAACTGGCTTTTGGCCCGCAACCTTGGTTAAATCACCAACTGCATTTTCGATAATTTTCTTATCGTTCACTGCATCGCCCAAGCCCATGTTCAGGGTTACCTTGGTGATACGTGGAACCTCCATTACAGACTTGTAACCAAATTTGGCGATCAAATCTGCAACAACTTTAGATTGATAGTGTTCTTGAAAACGTGTGCTCATAATTTCTCCGTGCCCCTTATGCGCTTAAAGTTGCGCCAGTGGTTTTGAGGAAACGCTGCTTTTTATCATCAACGAGTTTGATGCCAACACGTGATGGTTTGCCGTTACCGTCAACCAAAGCCACATTAGAAATGTGAACAGGCATCGTCTTATCAATCATGCCGCCAGTAACACCAGCAGCTGGATTAGGTTTAACGCTCTTTTTATAGGTATTCACGCCTTCGATTACTAATTTGTTCTCGAGAACGGCCGTTACAGTCCCTTGCTTGCCCTTATCGCGGCCAGCCAACAAAACTACGGAATCCCCTTTACGAATCTTTTTCATGTCAGCCTCTTAAATAACTTCGGGGGCGAGAGAAACGATCTTCATGAACTTCTCAGTACGCAACTCGCGTGTGACAGGTCCAAAGATACGTGTGCCAATTGGCTCTAACTTAGCGTTGAGCAATACCGCAGCGTTTGCGTCGAACTTAATCAATGAACCGTCTGGACGGCGAACACCCTTTGCAGTTCTCACTACAACGGCGTTATAAATGTCACCTTTTTTTACACGGCCACGTGGAGCAGCAGACTTAACGCTGACTTTGATGACATCACCGATACTGGCGTAACGACGCTTAGAGCCGCCCAATACCTTGATGCACAAAACTTCACTGGCGCCTGTGTTATCGGCAACCTGTAATCTACTTTCGGTTTGTATCATTTCTAATCCCCAACTTATTGGCCAAAGGCAAACAGTTTTGGTTCCGTCTATGGGTTTTAGCGAAAGCTGAAACCCGGAATTAATGAAAAACACTGCTTCTCCAATAAAACCAGAGAAGCCTTTTATTCTACTACGTAAAACAGGGATTTGGGAAGAAACTTCACCAAAATCCCTAATATTTCTTTAAATGCCCTTTGAAGCCTCTATTAAACGGGCCACAACCCAAGATTTAGTACGTGAAATTGGCTTAGATTCAGCAATTTCAACGGTATCACCCATCTTGTATGTGCCAGCTTCGTCATGAGCATGGTACTTTTTGGATTGGCCAACATACTTACCAATCACTGGATGCTTAACTTGACGCTCAACCAACACCGTCACAGTTTTTTGCATTTTGTCGCTAACAACGCGTCCCACAAGGGTGCGGCGCAAGGGTTTAGATAATTCTGTCATATCCCTTTTTCCTTATTTCTGTGCAGTCTTTTGGGCAATAAAAGTTTTCACACGAGCGATGTCGCGCTTATTCTTACCCAATTGGCTGGTATTAGTGAGTTGCTGAGTGCCTTTTTGCATGCGTAGTTTGAAACCGGTCTTAAGCAACTCGGTTAATTCTGCATTCAAAGCAGCCAGATCTTTTGAAGCTAATTCTGTATTTTTCATAATTTCTATCCCGATCAACCTAAGTGGCGAATCACGAAAGTGGTCTGTAAAGGCAACTTAGCAGCAGCAAGCTTGAATGCTTCGCGCGCCAATTGCTCATCAACACCGTCCATCTCGTAGAGCACTTTGCCTGGTTGAATTTCAGCTACGTAGTACTCTGGGTTACCTTTACCGTTACCCATACGTACTTCAGCGGGTTTTTGTGAAATTGGCTTATCTGGGAAAATACGAATCCAAATACGGCCACCACGTTTAATGTGACGAGTCATCGCACGACGTGCTGACTCAATTTGACGAGCAGTCAAACGACCACGGCCAACGGCCTTCAATCCAAAGTCACCAAAGGCTACAGAACTACCGCGTGTTGCCACGCCAGTGTTACGGCCCTTTTGTTCCTTACGATACTTGCGACGCTTTGGTTGTAGCATGTTACTCTCCTGACTTCTGCGTATCTGCGGCTGGTGTTTCGACCTTACGCACACGCTTTACTGCTGGTTTAGCAGCAACTAATGGCTTGTCTGTGCCAGCGGCTGGTTTACGAGCAGCTGTTTTGCTTGGAGCGCGACGAGTTTTCTTTTCTTCGGCAGCTGGTTCAGCAGCTTGCGCAGCAACTTGAGCTTCCGCACCACGACCCAATGTGTTGCCTTTGTATACCCAAACTTTTACACCGATGATGCCGTATGTTGTTTCACCTTCTGATGTTGCGTAATCGATATCCGCCTTCAACGTATGAAGTGGAACGCGACCTTCACGATACCATTCGCAACGAGCAATTTCAGCGCCGTTCAAACGACCAGAAGACATGATCTTGATACCTTGTGCACCAAGACGCATTGCACTTTGCATTGCACGCTTCATTGCACGACGGAACATGATGCGCTTCTCTAACTGCTGAGTAATAGAATCAGCGATCAATTGTGCGTCAACTTCCGGCTTACGAATTTCTTCGATATTCACGTGAACTGGAACGCCCATACGCTTTTGTAATTCGCGGCGGAGCACTTCAATGTCTTCGCCTTTTTTACCAATTACAACGCCTGGACGTGAGCTATAGATAGTGATGCGTGCATTCTTAGCAGGACGCTCGATCACAACTTTACTTACAGATGCATTCTTCAACTTCTTCTTAAGATAGCTACGGACATCTACGTCCTCTTTCAGCATCTTTGCAAAGTCAGCATTGTTTGCATACCAACGTGATGTCCAATTCTTCGTTACCGCGAGTCGGAATCCGGTGGGGTTTATCTTTTGGCCCATATTTTTCCTTAGTTACTCAAGGTCACGCTAATGTGACAAGTTTGTTTTTTAATTTGATTGCCACGACCCTTAGCGCGTGCGGTAAAGCGCTTCAATAAAGTGCCTTTATCAACAATAATTGCTGCAACTTTGAGCTCATCAATATCAGTCCCTTTATTGTGTTCAGCGTTGGCCACTGCGGACTCAACAACTTTCTTAACAATGAAGGCAGCTTTCTTGGGGCTGAAGTTCAAAATGTTTAATGCGCGTGCAATTGGCAAACCACGAATTTGGTCAGCGACCAAACGTGTCTTTTGCGCAGAAATGCGGGCGCTCTTGTAAATAGCTTTAACTTCCATCATCATCCCCTTACTTCTTCGTTACTTTCTTGTCAGCAGCGTGACCTTTGAAAGTACGGGTCAAGGCAAATTCGCCTAACTTATGACCCACCATGTTTTCTGATACATAAACCGGAACGTGTTGACGACCGTTATGTACAGCAATCGTCAGACCAATAAAGTCTGGGAGGATTGTTGAACGGCGTGACCAAGTTTTGATCGGCTTTTTGTCTTTGTTGGCTTGCGCAACTTCAACTTTTTTTACTAAGCTGGCGTCGCAAAATGGGCCTTTTTTAGCTGAACGTGTCATATGTATTTATCCCTATCGCTTAACGTTTTTGACGACGTTGAACGATCATCGAAGTTGTGCGCTTATTGCGACGCGTGCGATAACCTTTGGTTGGAGTGCCCCATGGAGATACAGGTACACGGCCTTCGCCAGTTCTACTCTCACCACCACCGTGTGGGTGATCTACTGGGTTCATTACCACACCGCGAACGGTTGGGCGAATACCACGCCAGCGATTTGCGCCTGCTTTACCAATTTGACGCAAGCTGTGTTCTTCGTTACCAACTTCACCAATAGTGGCGCGGCACTCAATCAGAACACGACGTACTTCACCGGAGCGCAAACGCACTTGAGCATATACGCCTTCACGAGCTAACAATACTGCTGAACCACCGGCTGAACGTGCAACTTGTGCACCTTTGCCTGGGAGGATTTCAAGGCAGTGAATAGTGCTACCAACAGGAATATTACGAATAGGCAAGTTGTTGCCGGACTTGATTGGCGCTTCTGAGCCATTCATGATTGCCTGTCCAACAGACATACCTTTAGCAGCAGGAATATAGCGACGCTCACCATCGGCAAACACGATCAATGCGATATTTGCACTGCGGTTTGGATCGTATTCCAAGTGTTCAACTTTTGCTGGAATATGATCTTTGTCGTTGCGTTTGAAGTCAACAACACGATAGTGATGCTTATGACCACCCCCTTTATGACGGGTAGTGATGTGGCCGTTGTTATTACGGCCCGCTTTTTGAAACTGTGGCTCTAACAATGGTGCAAAAGGCTTACCTTTATGGAGGTCTGGATTGACCACCTTGACCATTGAGCGACGACCTGGTGAGGTCGGTTTTGTCTTCATCAAAGGCATGATTAATTCGCCTCCGCTTCAAAGTTAATTTCTTGACCTGGTTTCAAATTCACATAGGCCTTCTTAGTGTGGTCACGACGACCTTCAAAACGGCCATAGCGCTTAGGCTTTCCCTTTTGATTTACGATTTGAACTGAGTCAACTTGCACTTTGAAGAGCAATTCAACTGCTTGTTTTACATCGCTCTTGTTTGCGTCGCGAGCTACTTGGAAAACTACTTGTTCGTTTTTCTCTGCAACCATAGTCGCTTTTTCAGAGATAACGGGACCAAGCAGAACCTTCATCAGGTTGTGATCGTTTTTACGGACTTGGCTCATTTCAGCAGCTCCTCAATTTTTGCGATCGCTGCTTTGCTTACCAATACTTTTTTGTATTGAACCAAAGCTAATGGATCAGCGTGCTGTGGCTCAACCACGGCAACCTTATGCAAGTTACGTGATGCCAAGTACAAATTCTCGCTAACCTGATCAACGATGATCAAGACTGAATCCAAGCCCATTGCTTTAATTTTATCAGCTAATACTTTAGTCTTTGGAGCGTCAAGAGAAAATTGATCGACTACATTCAAACGACCTTCGCGTGCTAACTGAGACAAAATAGATCTCATACCAGCGCGATACATTTTCTTGTTTACTTTTTGGCTGAAATTCTCTTCTGGAGAATTCGGGAATATACGACCACCTCCACGCCACAGCGGGGAAGTGCTCATACCAGCACGTGCACGACCAGTACCTTTTTGACGCCAAGGTTTCTTGGTAGTGTGCTTAACTTGCTCACGGTCTTTTTGTGCACGGTTACCGCTACGTGCATTTGCTTGGTATGTCACTACAACTTGGTGTACCAATGTTTCATTATATTCGCGTTCGAATACTTCTGGTGAAGCTTGTACGCCTGCACCTAAAGTACCGTTATCTTGGAGAAGCTTAAGCTCCATACTCGCTCTCCTTATTTCTTCTTCAACGGTGTCTTAACCGCTGGAGTAACAATAACTTTACCGCCTGGGGCACCTGGAATAGCGCCTTTAACCATGATGAGATTACGTTCTGCATCAATGCGTGCGATGACTAAATTTTGAACTGTTCGTGTGACGTCACCCAAGTGACCTGTCATACGCTTACCAGGGAAAACACGTCCTGGATCTTGCGCCATACCAATAGAGCCTGGTACGTTATGTGAACGTGAGTTACCGTGAGATGCACGACCAGAAGCGAAGTGATAACGCTTGATGGTGCCTGCGTAGCCCTTACCGATAGAAACACCTTGAACGTCCACTTTTTGACCAGCAGTAAATGCAGTTTCAGCAGGAATTACTTGTCCTGGCATCATTTCTGCGATTTTTGCTGCGTCTAAATGAAATTCGTTGAGTCCGTTACCAGCCATCACTCCCGCTTTAGCGAAGTGACCAGCCGTTGCCTTGGTAACGCGAGTAGCTCTACGTGTGCCATGTGTCAACTGGATAGCATCATAGCCATCAGTTGCCTGGGTCTTGATTTGAGCGACTCTGTTATCGCTCACGTCAATTACGGTGACAGGAACTGCTTCCCCTTCGTCCGTAAATAGACGGATCATGCCGACCTTGCGGCCGATTAAGCCTAAGCTCATATTCATGCTCCACGCCGACTTCGATTGGTCGGCAAAATTAATTTAAGGGATTTACAAGTAAAAGTACTTCTAAATCAATAACTTACAACGTTTTTTAATGCTGATAAAACTAAGATTTTCGCTCAAATTATTGAGCGAATTTTTGGATTCTATCCCGAAAAATCAATCTTGACAAGCGAAAAGACTGGAAACAACAAATTACTGCAACTTAATTTCGACGTCTACACCTGCTGGAAGGTCTAATTTCATCAACGCATCTACAGTTTTCTCTGTAGGATCAACGATATCCATCAAACGGAGATGAGTACGGATCTCTAGCTGATCACGAGATGTCTTGTTCACGTGTGGTGAACGCAAGATATCAAAACGCTCGATACGCGTTGGCAAAGGCACTGGACCCTTAACAACTGCACCAGTTCGCTTAGCTGTATCTACGATTTCAGCTGCAGACTGGTCGATCAAACGGTAATCAAATGCTTTAAGGCGAATACGAATTTTTTGGTTTTGCATACTAATTCCAAAGGGCGTTGTGGTGCTGCCACGTTATACATCTAAAGAGCACGATGACATCAGCAGCACTGATGTCACCGGTTAGCAAACTGCTAAATATTTTTACTAATTAAAACTTACTACTTAAGCCAAAATCTTTGCAACCACGCCGGCGCCTACAGTACGGCCACCTTCACGGATCGCAAAACGTAAACCTTCTTCCATCGCAATCGGAGCGATGAGTTTTACGGTAATTGTGACGTTATCACCAGGCATCACCATTTCTTTGTCTTTTGGCAACTCGATTGAACCAGTTACGTCCGTAGTACGGAAGTAAAACTGTGGACGATAGTTGTTAAAGAATGGAGTATGACGACCACCTTCGTCTTTACCCAAGATATAAACCTCGGCTGTAAAGTGAGTATGTGGGGTGATTGAACCTGGCTTAGCCAATACTTGGCCACGCTCAACTTCTTCACGTTTTGTACCGCGTAACAAGATACCAACGTTATCGCCTGCTTGACCTTGGTCGAGCAATTTGCGGAACATTTCAACACCAGTACAAGTGGTCTTGAGTGTTGGCTTGATACCGATGATTTCGATCTCTTCACCAACCTTAACGATACCGCGCTCGATACGGCCTGTAACAACAGTACCGCGACCGGAAATAGAGAACACGTCTTCTACTGGCATCAAGAACGCACCGTCAACAGCACGCTCTGGAGTTGGGATGTATGAGTCAAGAGCTTCAGCCAACTTCATGATGGCTTCTTTACCCAATGGGCCTTCGTCGCCTTCAAGCGCTAACTTAGCAGAACCTTGGATGATTGGTGTGTCATCACCAGGGAAGTTGTACTTAGATAAAAGCTCACGAACTTCCATTTCAACGAGCTCTAACAACTCAGCATCATCTACCATGTCGCACTTGTTGAGAAACACAACGATGTAAGGAACGCCCACTTGGCGTGCCAAGAGGATGTGCTCACGAGTTTGTGGCATTGGGCCGTCAGCAGCAGAACAAACTAAAATTGCGCCGTCCATCTGAGCAGCACCAGTAATCATGTTTTTTACGTAGTCAGCATGTCCCGGGCAATCCACGTGTGCGTAGTGACGATTTGCAGTCTCGTACTCAACGTGCGCTGTATTAATCGTAATACCACGTGCTTTTTCTTCTGGAGCAGCATCGATTTGATCGTATGCTTTTGCTTCGCCACCGAATGCCTTAGAAAGCACGGTTGCAATCGCTGCTGTCAATGTGGTTTTACCATGGTCAACGTGACCGATGGTGCCTACGTTTACGTGCGGTTTTGTCCGCTCGAACTTTTCTTTTGCCATTTTTAATCTGCCTTCTTAGCTAGTCAATATTCAAAATTAATGCGGATAAATTACTTCGCTTTAGTAGCCATAACTGCTTCAGCAACGTTCTTAGGTGCTTCGGAATAATGCTTAAATTCCATAGTGTAGGTAGCGCGACCTTGGGTCAACGAGCGCAAGCCAGTTGAATAGCCAAACATCTCTGCTAATGGCACTTCAGCGCGAACAATCTTGCCGCCGCCTGGAATGTCATCCATGCCCTGCAAAATACCGCGACGGGATGAAAGATCACCCATTACGTTACCCATGAAATCTTCAGGCGTTTCTACTTCAACAGCCATCATTGGTTCAAGCAATACTGGAGATGCTTTACGCATACCGTCTTTGAATGCCATTGAACCCGCCATCTTAAATGCGTTTTCATTAGAGTCAACATCATGGTAAGAACCAAAGAACAATGTTGCCTTAACATCAACCACTGGATAGCCAGCCAAAATACCGGAATTCAATGTTTCGATGATGCCTTTTTCAACTGCAGGGATGTATTCACGTGGAACCACACCGCCCTTAATAGCGTCAACGAATTCAAAACCTTTGCCTGGAGCTTGTGGCTCAAGTTTCAATACAACATGACCATATTGACCACGACCACCAGATTGCTTAACGAACTTACCTTCAACTTCGTCGCAAGTCTTACGAATAGTTTCACGGTAAGCAACTTGTGGTTTACCAACAGTAGCCTCAACGCCGAATTCACGCTTCATACGGTCAACCAAAATTTCCAAATGGAGTTCGCCCATACCAGAAATAATGGTTTGGCCTGATTCTTCATCTATCTTCACGCGGAAAGAAGGATCTTCTTGTGCCAAGCGATTCAAAGCAAGACCCATTTTTTCTTGGTCAGCCTTTGTCTTTGGCTCAACAGCTTGAGAGATCACTGGCTCTGGGAATACCATGCGCTCCAAAATAACGATGCTATCTGGATCACACAATGTTTCGCCTGTAGTCGCATCTTTTAGACCAACCGCAGCTGCGATATCACCAGCGAATACTTCTTTAATTTCTTCACGTTCGTTTGCATGCATTTGCAACAAACGACCAACACGCTCTTTCTTGTCCTTAATGGGGTTGTAGATTGTGTCGCCAGATTTCATTACGCCTGAGTAGACGCGGAAGAAGATGAGCTGACCAACAAATGGGTCAGTCATAATCTTGAATGCCAATGCAGAGAATTTCTCAGCATCATCAGCTTTACGTGTTGTTGGTGTACCGTCTTCTTCTTCGCAAGGTACTGGAGGAACATCCAATGGAGAAGGCAATAATTCAACAACCGCATCCAACATTGCCTGAACGCCTTTGTTTTTAAAAGCAGTTCCGCACAACATTGGAACGATTTCGTTAGCAATAGTACGTTGACGCAATGCGCCCTTGATTTCTTCTTCAGTCAAGCCTTCGCCACCGAGATACTTTTCCATCAACTCTTCTGAGCTTTCTGCGGCAGCTTCGAGCATCTTCTCGCGCCACTCTTCTGCAGAAGCTTGTAATTCAGCAGGAATATCTTCGTATGTAAATTTAGTGCCTTGTGAAGCTTCATCCCAATAGATGGCTTTCATCTTTACCAAATCAACAACGCCTTTGAAGTTTTCTTCTGCGCCGATAGGTATTTGGATCAGGATTGGATTCGCTTTTAGACGCATCTTCATTTGGTCGTAGACCTTGAAGAAGTTCGCACCAGTACGGTCCATCTTGTTAACGAATGCTAAACGTGGAACCTGATACTTGTTAGCTTGACGCCAAACAGTTTCAGATTGTGGTTGTACACCACCTACCGCACAGTAAACCATGCAAGCGCCATCCAATACGCGCATTGAACGCTCAACTTCAATCGTAAAGTCTACGTGTCCTGGGGTATCAATAATATTGATACGGTGCTCTGGAAAATTACCAGCCATGCCCTTCCAGAAGGTAGTTGTAGCCGCAGAGGTAATGGTAATACCACGCTCTTGCTCTTGTTCCATCCAGTCCATGGTTGCAGCGCCATCATGCACTTCACCAATTTTGTGATTAACGCCGGTGTAGAACAAAACGCGTTCTGTAGTTGTTGTTTTACCTGCGTCAATGTGCGCAGATATACCAATATTGCGGTATTTGTCGATGGGGGTTTTACGTGCCACTGTTGGTACCTCTTTTCTTAACTATTGGATTAGAAGCGGAAATGTGAGAAAGCTTTGTTAGCTTCTGCCATACGGTGAACTTCTTCACGCTTCTTCATTGCGCCACCACGACCTTCAGCAGCTTCTAATAATTCGTTGGCCAAACGTTGAGCCATTGATTTCTCGCCACGCTTTTTAGCGGCTTCACGCAACCAGCGCATTGCCAAAGCGGAACGACGTGATGGACGAACTTCAACAGGAACTTGATAGTTAGCACCACCAACTCGACGGCTCTTCACCTCAACCATTGGCTTAACATTGCCCATGGCTGTTGAAAAAATTTCGAGAGGTTCTTTATTTGCTTTTTTCTCGATGTGATCAAAGGCACCGTAAACGATACGCTCTGCAACCGATTTCTTGCCGTCCAACATGAGGACGTTCATGAATTTAGCTACTTCTACATTACCGAATTTTGGATCCGGCAAAATTTCCCGTTTGGGAACTTCACGACGACGTGGCATAACTACTCCTTCAGTTCAGTTAGGGATGATTCACATGAATCATCCGCTCCAGTTGCCCTACTATCTAAGTTGATTCCTAGACGGAACAACCACTTACTTGTCTTTTGAGTCTGACAAACAATGACTTAATACAAAACTACAGCTACTTAATTTTTAAAGATTAAGCAACTTTCTTAGCGCGCTTAGCACCATACTTAGAACGGGCTTGCTTACGATCTTTAACGCCTTGTAAGTCCAAAGAACCGCGAACGATGTGATAACGCACGCCTGGCAAGTCCTTTACACGACCGCCGCGGATCAATACTACTGAGTGTTCCTGGAGGTTATGGCCTTCACCACCAATGTATGAAATCACTTCAAAACCATTGGTTAAACGAACTTTGGCTACTTTACGAAGCGCAGAGTTAGGCTTTTTAGGAGTGGTTGTGTACACACGTGTACATACGCCACGGCGCTGCGGGCTGTTTTGCAGCGCAGGGCTCTTGCTTTTAACGGTAAGCCTTGTTCTTGGCTTGCGTAATAATTGATTAATTGTTGGCATAAAATAGCTCGGTTAGTACTTCTTTGTTGCTTTCTTCAAGAAAATCAATGGCTTAGAGAATTTCTAGGTCAAAGAGACCCTCTTCTGAATCAGTAGAACTCAGCGTTCTAGCTTGGCCAGCCTTTTCCGTCAACCTCGAAGGAAAAAACTGGCCATTTCTGGCCAGAATTACCAAATTAGCTCGGATCAGCCTCCCCAGTAGGAGCAACGACTTCAGCCTCGATTTCTACAGGCATATTGGCCATTGCTTCCTCTTCGGCGGCAATCATTTGAGCGCGATCACGCTCGAATTGCTCTCTGACCTTGCGTGCACGGCGATAAGACAGGCCGGTACCGGCAGGGATCAGACGACCAATAATGACGTTTTCCTTGAGGCCACGGAGTGTATCGGTTTTGCCCATAATTGCCGCTTCGGTCAATACACGGGTGGTTTCTTGGAAAGAAGCCGCTGAAATGAAGCTGTCGGTCGACAAGGATGCCTTAGTAATACCAAGCAATACGTTGTCGAATTGAGCTGGGTGCTTACCTTGGGCGATTGCCGCATCGTTCGCGTCATACAACTTAGAACGCTCAACTTGCTCACCGGTAATGAAGGATGTGTCGCCTGGTTCAGTTACCTGAACACGACGCAACATCTGACGCACGATAACTTCAATGTGCTTGTCATTAATCTTCACACCTTGGAGACGATAAACGTCTTGAACCTCGTCAACGATGTAGATGGCCAACTCTTCGATACCTTTAAGCGTCAAGATGTCATGCGGGTCAGCAGGGCCTTCCACAATCATCTCGCCCTTGTTCACAACTTGACCGTCATGAACGAGAACTTGCTTCTCTTTAGGAATCAAGAATTCATTGGCTTCACCATCCATATCGGTAATCACCAAACGTTGCTTACCTTTGGTTTCTTTGCCGAAAGAAACGGTTCCAGTAACTTTCGCCAAAACAGCTGCATCTTTTGGTGAACGCGCTTCGAACAATTCTGCAACGCGTGGCAAACCACCTGTAATGTCGCGAGTCTTCTGTGATTCGATTGGAATACGCGCCAACACTTCACCAACTTCGACCTTCTGACCATCTTTAACCGTAATCAAAGCGCCAACTTGGAGGCCGATGTTTACAGGATGATCAGTACCAGCGATCATCACATCACTACCCTTGTCATCAACTAAATTGATCACTGGGCGAACGCCTTTACTTGCTGCAGAGCGACGCTTACCGTCAATAACCACCAAAGTGGAAAGACCAGTAACTTCGTCAACCTGCTTAGCAACAGTTACGCCTTCTTCAACGTTGTCGAAGCGAGCGATACCAGCGTACTCAGAAATAATAGGACGTGTTAGTGGATCCCATGTAGCTAAACTTGCGCCAGCTTTGACTGCTGCACCTTCTTTCAACAAGAGAGTTGCACCGTAAGGCACCTTATGACGCTCGCGCTCATGACCATTTTCGTCAACGATCAAGGCTTCACCAGAGCGTGAAATCACGATCTGCTCACCCTTCGCGTTCTTCACAACACACATCGTACCGGAGAACTTCAAAGCACCGTTCGATTTGGCTTCGATATTACTTGCAACCAAGGCGCGTGACGCTGCACCACCGATGTGGAAGGTACGCATAGTCAACTGTGTACCTGGTTCACCGATGGACTGAGCGGCGATCACACCAACTGCTTCGCCAACGTTCACTAAACCACCACGACCTAAGTCACGTCCGTAGCACTTAGCACATAAACCAAAACGAGTTAAGCATGACAATACGGTACGAACTTTAACTTCATCGATACCTAATGCAACGATTTGATCAATATGATCTTCGTCGAGCAAAGTGTCGTTAGGAACGATGACTTCTTGTGTGTCAGGGTGAACGATGTCGCCGATACATACACGACCCAAAATGCGGTCACGCAATGCTTCGATGATTTCGCCGCCCTCAACAAGCGCCTTCATAGTTACACCAGAAGTTGCACCACAATCTTCTTCAATAACCACGAGGTCTTGAGTTACGTCGCATAAACGACGTGTCAAGTAACCAGAGTTCGCTGTCTTTAACGCTGTATCAGCCAGACCTTTACGAGCACCGTGGGTTGAGATGAAGTACTGCAACACGTTCAAACCTTCACGGAAGTTCGCGGTAATTGGGGTCTCAATGATGGAGCCCTCAGGCTTAGCCATCAAACCACGCATACCAGCCAACTGACGAATCTGCACTGCAGATCCACGCGCGCCGGAATCCGCCATCATGTAGATGGAATTAAAAGATTCTTGACGAACAGTTTTACCGTTACGGTCGAGCACGTCAACGTGTGACAACTCATCCATCATCGCTTTACCAACTTGGTCGCCTGCGGCGCCCCAAATATCAACCACGTTGTTGTAACGCTCTTGATTGGTCACGAGACCTGACATGAACTGCCTGTCATACTCTTTAACCTTAGCGGAAGCTTCGGTGATGATGCGATCCTTAGAGGTTGGGATCAACATATCGTCGATCGCAACAGAGATACCGGCATTAGTCGCCAAGCGGAAACCGGACTGCAAGAGGCGGTCAGCAAAAATCACTGTTTCACGCAAACCGCACTTACGGAATGATGTGTTGATCAAACGTGAGATTTCTTTTTTCTTCAAAGGCTTGTTGATTTCCTCGAAAGACATGCCTTTCGGCAAAATCTCAGACAAGCTTGCACGGCCAACTGATGTTTGATAGATCTTGGTCTTTTCTGCAAAACGCGCATCGCCTTCTGCTTTTTTATCCACGACCTCATACTCAGTAATACGCACAGCCACACGAGAAGCCAATTCAACTTGACCTGCTTCGTATGCGCGTACCACTTCAGTAATGTTGGCGAAAACCATACCTTCGCCTTTACCGTTGATCTTGTCACGTGTAGCGTAATACAGACCCAACACTACGTCCTGTGAAGGAACGATAGATGGTTCGCCGTTAGCTGGGAACAATACGTTGTTCGAAGCCAACATCAATGTACGCGCTTCCATTTGCGCTTCGAGCGACAAAGGAACGTGAACCGCCATTTGGTCACCGTCAAAGTCAGCGTTAAATGCCGCGCAGACTAATGGGTGCAATTGGATTGCTTTACCTTCAATCAACATTGGCTCGAAAGCCTGAATACCGAGACGGTGCAATGTAGGAGCACGGTTCAACATGATTGGATGTTCGCGAATCACTTCTTCGAGGATATCCCAAACGACTGGAGTCTGGCTTTCAACTTCTTTCTTCGCAGCCTTAATTGTGGTTGCAATTCCTAAAGTCTCAAGCTTATTGAAAATGAATGGCTTGAATAACTCCAAGGCCATCAGTTTTGGCAAGCCGCACTGATGCAATTTCAATGTAGGGCCAACCACGATGACTGAACGGCCTGAGTAGTCAACGCGTTTACCCAACAAGTTTTGACGGAAACGACCGCTCTTACCTTTAATCATCTCAGCCAAAGACTTGAGAGGGCGCTTGTTAGCGCCAGTCATAGCCTTACCGCGACGACCGTTGTCGAGCAATGAGTCAACCGCTTCTTGCAACATACGTTTCTCGTTGCGAACGATGATCTCTGGTGCGCGCAACTCTAACAAACGCTTGAGGCGGTTGTTGCGGTTGATCACACGGCGATAGAGATCGTTCAAATCAGAGGTAGCAAAGCGACCGCCATCCAACGGCACCAATGGGCGCAACCCTGGTGGCAATACTGGCAACACTTCCATGATCATCCAGTCAGGCTTAATACCTGAAGTCTGGAACGCCTCAAGCACTTTTAAGCGCTTAGCGTATTTCTTGATCTTGGCATCGCTACCAGTAGCTTTCAATTTAGCACGAATAGTTTCTACTTCACGATCGATATCAATCGAGCGCAAAAGATCACGAATACCTTCCGCGCCCATGATGGCGGTAAATGCGCCGTCACCATACTCTTCAGTCTTGGCAATGTATTCGTCTTCAGACATGATCTGACCACGTTTCATGGCGCCTTCAGGAGTCACGCCAGGATCAACAACTACGTATGCTTCAAAGTAGAGAACGCGCTCGATATCACGCAATGTCATATCGAGAACCATACCCAAACGGGACGGCAGGGACTTCAAGAACCAGATGTGCGCTACAGGGGCTGCCAACTCAATATGGCCCATACGCTCACGACGTACCTTAGCTAGAGTAACTTCAACGCCGCACTTCTCGCAGATTATGCCACGGAACTTTAAGCGCTTGTACTTGCCGCATAAGCACTCGTAGTCTTTGGTTGGTCCAAAAATCTTGGCGCAGAACAAACCATCACGCTCGGGCTTAAAAGTCCGGTAGTTGATGGTTTCTGGTTTGCGTACTTCACCAAAAGACCATGAGCAAATTTTCTCAGGAGATGCGAGGCCAATCTTGATGACATCAAACTGCTCATCACCCTGCGTTTGCTTAAATAAATCGAGCAATGCTTTCATATCAGTTGCGCTCCATGTCAATGTCAATGCCCAACGAACGGATTTCTTTTACCAGCACGTTGAAGGATTCGGGCATGCCAGCATCAATCGTGTGCTCGCCCTTGACGATGTTTTCATAAACCTTGGTACGGCCTGCGACGTCATCGGACTTCACTGTCAGCATTTCCTGCAAGACATATGAAGCACCGTATGCTTCGAGGGCCCAGACTTCCATCTCACCAAAGCGCTGACCACCGAACTGAGCTTTACCACCCAATGGCTGTTGCGTTACTAAAGAGTAAGGTCCGGTTGAGCGAGCATGCATCTTGTCATCGACCAAATGGTGGAGTTTCAAGACGTGCATTACGCCAACAGTTACTGGACGTTCAAACTGATCACCAGTACGGCCGTCGCACAAAATCATTTGCTGACGTGAAGGCGTCATCTTCAAAGAAGTAGCTACTTCTTCTGGATAGGCCAACTCGAGCATGCGTCCGATTTCGGCTTCTGTAGCACCATCAAACACTGGGGTTGCAAATGGCAAGCCTTGGCGGAGATTCTCAGCCAATACTGTGATTTGTTCATCAGTGAAGTTGTCGATGTCTTCAATGCGACCTGTTTCGTTGTAAAGTTGTTTGAGGAACTTACGTAACTCAGCTTGTTTAGCTTGTTGACGAACCATCTCGTCAATACGCTTACCAATACCTTGAGCAGCCCAACCTAGGTGGGTTTCTAATATCTGACCAACGTTCATACGGGAAGGAACGCCCAATGGGTTCAAGACGATGTCAACAGGGCGTCCGTCAGCCATAAATGGCATGTCTTCCGCAGGAGCGATTTTAGAAACCACACCTTTGTTACCGTGACGACCAGCCATCTTGTCACCAGGCTGCAAGCGACGCTTAACAGCCAAGTACACCTTAACCATCTTGGTTACGCCAGATTGCAAATCATCGCCCTGGGTAAGCTTGATGCGCTTCTCTTCAAAAGCTTCATCAAACTGTTTACGTTTCGCTTCAATAGAAGATTTAATCGCTTCAGCTTGTGAGGCAACCTCATCATCTGCTGGACGAACATCAAACCAATGGTATTTATCTAAATCAGCAAGGTATTCCTTGTCGATCTTGGTGCCTTTAGCTAATTTCTTAGGACCGCCGTTGGCAACTTTGCCAATCAATAGTTTTTCTAAACGCATGAAGGCATCGCCTTCAACAATACGCAACTGGTCGTTTAAGTCCAAACGATAGCGTTGCAATTCTTCTTGAATGATTGACTGTGCACGGGCATCGCGCTCAATACCTTCACGGGTGAACACTTGAACATCGATAACAGTGCCGATCATTCCTGATGGAACGCGCAAAGAAGTATCTTTTACGTCTGATGCTTTTTCACCGAAGATCGCACGCAGTAACTTCTCTTCAGGAGTGAGCGTTGCCTCGCCCTTTGGAGTTACCTTACCAACCAATACGTCGCCAGCTTCAACTTCAGCACCGATATACACAATACCGCTCTCATCCAAACGGGAGAGTTGTGACTCTGCCAAATTGGAAATATCGCGAGTAATTTCTTCTGAACCAAGCTTAGTATCACGCGCAACTACTGACAACTCTTCAATATGAATAGAGGTGTAGCGGTCATCAGCAACAACTTTCTCAGAGATCAAGATTGAATCTTCGAAGTTGTAACCGTTCCATGGCATAAACGCCACAGTCATGTTTTGACCCAAAGCCAATTCACCTAAATCGGTAGATGCGCCGTCAGCAACTACGTCACCACGGGCTACACGATCGCCAACCTTCACGATAGGACGTTGGTTGATGTTGGTGTTTTGATTTGAACGGGTGTACTTGATGAGGTTATAAATATCCACACCGACTTCACCAGCTACAGTCTCATCATCGTTCACACGAATCACAACACGATTCGCATCAACGTAATCAACAATACCGCCACGCGCTGCTAATACAACAGTGCCGGAGTCAACCGCAACAATACGCTCTAAACCTGTACCAACTAATGGCTTATCTGGACGCAAGCAAGGAACTGCTTGACGCTGCATGTTCGCACCCATCAATGCACGGTTTGCATCATCGTGCTCTAAGAATGGAACGAGTGAAGCAGCAGCAGAAACGATCTGGCTAGGAGCAACATCGATGAAATCGATACGCTCTGGGCTTACCATCATGGTCTCGCCAGCTTGACGAGCAGAAGCCAATTCGTCGGCCAACTTACCGCTCTTGTCGATTGTTGCGTTTGCCTGAGCGATTACATACTTGGCCTCTTCAATTGCAGAGAGGTAAACCACTTCATCGCTTACCTTGCCATTGGAAACCTTACGATATGGGGTCTCTAAGAAACCATGCTCATTCAAGCGCGCAAACAACGCGAGTGAGTTGATCAAACCAATGTTTGGTCCTTCTGGAGTTTCGATTGGGCAAACACGTCCGTAGTGGGTTGGATGCACGTCGCGCACTTCGAAGCCTGCACGCTCGCGGGTCAAACCACCAGGCCCCAATGCAGAAATACGACGCTTGTGCGTGATCTCTGAAAGTGGATTAGTTTGGTCCATAAACTGGGACAACTGCGAAGAACCAAAGAACTCACGAATCGCCGAAGAGATTGGCTTGCTGTTGATCAAGTCATGCGGCATGAGATTTTCTGTTTCGGCCTGGCCGAGACGCTCTTTAACCGCACGCTCAACACGTGACAAACCAGCACGGAATTGGTTTTCAGCTAACTCACCAACGCAACGTACACGACGATTACCCAAATGGTCGATATCGTCTACTTCGCCTTTACCGTTACGCAGATCTACGAGGGACTTAATGGTGTCGAGAATATCTTCATTTGACAGAACCATTGGACCTTCCATTTCTGGACGGTTCAAACGGCTATTCACCTTCATACGGCCAACGCGTGATAAATCGTAGCTATCTTCGTTGTAGAACAGACGTTGGAACAAGGCCTCAACAGCATCTTCTGTTGGAGGCTCGCCAGGGCGCATCATGCGATAAATAGCGATACGAGCAGCCATTTGGTCGGCTGTTTCATCAGTACGTAACGTCTGAGAAATATACGCACCAGAATCCAAATCATTGGTGTAAATAGTTTCCAATTGCTTGATGCCTGCATCGCGCAATGTTGCCAACAACTCTTCAGTGATTTCATCGTTAGCGTAAGCCAAAATTTCACCAGAATCTGGATCAACAATATTGCGAGCAACCACACGACCAACTAAATAGTCATCAGGTACAGCGATTGTTTTTGTCTTGGCAGCTTCGAGTTCACGAATATGTTTTGCATTAATGCGCTTGTCTTTTTGAATGACCACTACGCCATTCTTATCGAGCACATCAAAGCTGGCCAACTGGCCACGCAAACGCTCTGGAACAAATTCCATTGAGGCACCATTAGCGGTCAATGAGAAATGATCAAAGTTAAAGAAGTTTGCAAGAATCTGTTCGTTGTTTAGACCAATTGCTTTGAGCAAAATGGTGACAGGCATCTTACGACGACGGTCAACGCGGAAATAGAGAATATCTTTTGGATCAAACTCGAAATCGAGCCATGAACCACGGTAAGGAATGATGCGTGCAGAGAACAGCAACTTACCTGAGCTGTGTGTTTTACCCTTATCGTGTTCAAAGAACACGCCTGGGGAACGGTGCAACTGAGAAACGATCACGCGCTCAGTACCATTGATCACAAAAGAGCCATTTTCTGTCATAAGTGGAATTTCACTCATGTAGACTTCGCTCTCTTTTACCTCTTTAACCTTGGTAGGCGCTTCGCGATCATAAATAATCAAGCGAACCTTGGCGCGCAAGGCAGAGTGGTATGTGTAGCCACATTGTTGACATTCTTTTACGTCAAATGGTGGTTGTGATAACTGGTAAGACACGTATTCCATACGTGCATAGCCGTTGTTAGACACAATTGGGAATGCTGATGTAAAGGCAGCCTGAAGTCCCTCGGTTAGACGAGACATTGGCGGCTTATCAGCCTGTAAAAATTTAGCGTAGGATTCCAGCTGCGTTGCGATCAGGTACGGAACCTGGTGGTTGTTTACTCGCTTAGCAAAGCTTTTACGGACTCGCTTGCGTTCGGTGAAGCTATAGTTCATTTCATCTCCGAATTCAGCGACTGTACAAAGATTTGGCGATTGGCCACTACCAATCACTGGCGGACAACACCAAACCGTTTCGATCTAGTGTCCGACCAAACTTGCATTCTGCAGTCGTATCAGAAGGCAAACCCGATTTCAATCAGAAATGAAATCGGGTTTGACCTCTAGAGGTCAAACCCAACATGGCTAACACCCCTTTTTGAGAGGCGCCAGCAGTGTGATGGGTATTACTTGAGTTCTGCTTTAGCGCCAGCTTCTTCAAGCTTCTTCTTAGCTTCTTCAGCAGTCTTCTTGTCAACAGCTTCTTTGATTGGCTTCGGTGCACCGTCAACCAAGTCCTTAGCTTCTTTCAAGCCAAGACCAGTAATTTCGCGAACTGCCTTAATTACTGAAACCTTGTTTGCGCCAGCTTCGAGCAAGTTAACAGTGAATTCTGTTTGCTCTTCACTACCAGCAGCAGGACCAGCACCAGCAGGACCAGCAACAGCCATCGCTGCAGCTGATACACCAAACTTTTCTTCGAACGCTTTAACCAAGTCATTCAAATCCATAATGGACATGCTACCTACTGCTTCAATGATTTCTTCTTTAGTAATCGCCATTTTTAGCTCCTAATACTTAAATAGTTAATCTGTCGCTTATTCAGCGGCAGGGGTTTTGTTTGCTTCTGTTCCAGCTTCTGGGCTGCGGCTGCAGGCTCAGCGGCTGCTTGGGGCTACCTCTTCTGCAGGTGCTGCGGCTACGGGAGCCGGGGCTCCTTCTGCAGGCGCTACTACTGCGCCCAATACGCGAGCCATCGCAGAGACAGGTGCCAACATCACACCCAACAACTGAGATAACAACTCGTCGCGGCTTGGAATTGTTGCGAGGGCTTTTACGCCTGCAACGTCCAACAACTTGCCGTTATATAAGCCAGCAGTAATGACTAACTTGTCTTGAGTCTTAGCAAAGTTCTGCAAAACTTTTGCCGAAGCAATCGGATCAGCAGAAATGCTGTAAATCAAGGGGCCAACCATCGAATCAGCAAGAGGCTCAAACTGTGTGCCTTGTGCAGCACGACGTGCCAATGTGTTCTTCAAAACGCGAAGATACACACCTTGGTCACGTGCGCTAGCACGTAGCTTTGTCAACTGCTCTACTGGAATACCATGGTATTCAGCGAGCACGACAGTTTGGGCTCCAGCCAATTGAGCGCCGACATCAGCAACAATCGCTTTTTTGTCTTGTACATTCAAAGGCACGGTTTAACTCCATAAAAACCAACTGTTTCCAGTTGGGGTTACACACCAGCGTCTGATCATTTGTTCACAAAAAATCTTGTGAAAATCTTTTCAGGGTCGCCATCTGCGCTGGTTATTACTTTCGTAACGATTAAGAATTAACTCTTTACAAGCATTTAACTCACCAACGGTCTTTGATGTTCGACCCTCACTCAAAGAGCGAAAGTCGACCCAAAGTTCTTTTTTGCTACAGGCTAATTAAGCCGCTGCCTGTAACGATGCTTGGTCTACACGTACGCCTGCACCCATGGTGCTGCTTACGGCGACCTTCTTTAAATAAACGCCCTTAGATGCTGGAGGTTTTGCTTTATTCAAAGCCTCAAGCAATGCGAGCAAGTTAGATTTCAATGCAGCTGGTTCGAATGAACGACGGCCAATGCTAGCGTGCACGATGCCCGCTTTGTCCACGCGGAACTGAACTTGACCTGCTTTTGCATTCTTCACTGCAGTAGCAACATCAGGAGTAACTGTTCCAACTTTTGGATTTGGCATCAAGCCACGTGGACCCAATACTTGACCCAAAGTACCAACAATTTTCATTGTGTCTGGGGATGCAATCAAAATATCGAAATCGATTTTGCCGCCCTTAATTTGTTCAGCCAAATCTTCCATGCCAACGATTTCTGCGCCAGCGGCTTTAGCTTGTTCAGCCTTCTCGTCTTGAGCAAAAACAGCTACACGAACATGCTTACCTGTACCAGCTGGTAGCGCTACTGCGCCACGCACAACTTGGTCAGATTTTTTGGCATCAATACCCAGCTGAACAGCAACGTCGATAGACTCATCGAACTTAGCAGTTGCACACTCTTTAACGAGGTTCAATGCATCGTCCAATGGGTAGAATTTGTTGCGATCTACTTTAGATTGAATTGCTTTTACGCGCTTAGATAACTTAGTCATGATTAGAGACCTTCCACAGTAATGCCCATGGAACGGGCGCTGCCAGCGATTGTTCTTACAGCTGCATCCATATCGGCTGCTGTCAAATCTGGCATTTTTGCTTTAGCGATTTCTTTCGCTTGAGCACGAGTAATTTTTCCTACCTTATCGGTATGGGGACGTGGTGATCCTTTTTCGATCTTTGCAGCCTTCTTAATCATGATGGTTGCTGGAGGAGTCTTCATAATGAATGTGAAGCTCTTGTCAGCGAACGCTGTAATCACGACTGGAATTGGGAGGCCAGGTTCCATGCTCTGAGTTTGAGCATTAAACGCCTTACAGAATTCCATAATATTAAGACCGCGTTGACCCAAAGCCGGACCTACGGGTGGTGATGGATTTGCTTTACCTGCAGGGATCTGCAGCTTAATAAAGCCAATAACCTTCTTTGCCATGTGTTGCTCCTTAAAGCGCGCCTGACCTCATTAGGAAAGACCGCCGTTGAGTTAACGCTTCGCCAGTTTTTGGCTTTCTAGCTCCGCTCCTCGGTTAATTACAAAATCTAAATAACCATCTAAAACTACATTTACTACCCTACTGCAAAACTGGACTAAGTCCTTGTTTTTACATCTTTTCTACTTGACCGAACTCCAGTTCAACTGGGGTACCGCGGCCAAAAATTGTAACAGAAACGCGTAATCTTGACTTCTCGTAATTCACTTCCTCAACGTTTCCGTTGAAGTCTGTAAACGGACCTTCCTTAACTCGGACCATCTCACCCACCTCAAACAGGGTCTTAGGCTTCGGCTTATCAACACCAGCTTGCATTTGATCCATGATTTTGGTAACTTCTGCTGTAGAAATCGGGCTTGGACGATTACGAACGCCACCTACAAAACCAGTTACTTTTGGCGTGTTTTTCACCAAGTGCCAGCTTTCGTCGGTCATTTCCATCTCAATTAAGACATATCCGGGAAAAAAACGACGCTCAGATACAGACTTGGTGCCAGATTTGATCTCTACAACTTCCTCGGATGGAACCAAAATGCGACCAAATTTCTCTGGCATGCCTGAACGAGCAATTCGCTCCTCGAGACCTTTTTTTACACTCTTTTCCATGCCGGAATATGCATGGATAACATACCAACGCATATTGCCGGTAGCTTGTGGATTTGCGGCTACTTCAGAATCAATCATTTTTCTTACTCACTTCCAGCCTAAAAAGACTGAAAAAACTAGCCATTCAATTAATTTGTCTGCAATCCACAAAAACAAGGACATGATCAGAACAAAGCCAAATACGACTAGAGTCATTTGGGTAGTCTCTTTACGAGTTGGCCAAACAACCTTTTTTACCTCATACCAAGAATCTTTTGCATAGGCGATGAAACGACGCCCATCAGGTGAAATCGCCACAATTAAAACAGCAGCTGCAATGCCACCAAATAAAACAGCAAGGCGGACCAATAAAGATTGATCAACCAACGTGTAGTAAAGAACTAACGCTGCAACGACGATTAAAGCAGCGAGTCCAGAGACCCAGCCGCTTTTTTCTTCAGTATGACTTGCCGTTTGATGAGACATTTTGCTTTCAGTTCA
Organism: Polynucleobacter necessarius; assembly: GCF_900095205.1. Lineage (NCBI taxonomy): Bacteria > Pseudomonadati > Pseudomonadota > Betaproteobacteria > Burkholderiales > Burkholderiaceae > Polynucleobacter > Polynucleobacter necessarius. The sequence goes on from NZ_LT606951.1 coordinate 1,933,117, forward strand.
AATCGTGGCAGGGGCGGAGGGCATCGAACCCCCAACCTTTGGTTTTGGAGACCAACGCTCTGCCAATTGAGCTACACCCCTTTATAAAAACTACTTAAGCCAAAATCTTTGCAACCACGCCGGCGCCTACAGTACGGCCACCTTCACGGATCGCAAAACGTAAACCTTCTTCCATCGCAATCGGAGCGATGAGTTTTACGGTAATTGTGACGTTATCACCAGGCATCACCATTTCTTTGTCTTTTGGCAACTCGATTGAACCAGTTACGTCCGTAGTACGGAAGTAAAACTGTGGACGATAGTTGTTAAAGAATGGAGTATGACGACCACCTTCGTCTTTACCCAAGATATAAACCTCGGCTGTAAAGTGAGTATGTGGGGTGATTGAACCTGGCTTAGCCAATACTTGGCCACGCTCAACTTCTTCACGTTTTGTACCGCGTAACAAGATACCAACGTTATCGCCTGCTTGACCTTGGTCGAGCAATTTGCGGAACATTTCAACACCAGTACAAGTGGTCTTGAGTGTTGGCTTGATACCGATGATTTCGATCTCTTCACCAACCTTAACGATACCGCGCTCGATACGGCCTGTAACAACAGTACCGCGACCGGAAATAGAGAACACGTCTTCTACTGGCATCAAGAACGCACCGTCAACAGCACGCTCTGGAGTTGGGATGTATGAGTCAAGAGCTTCAGCCAACTTCATGATGGCTTCTTTACCCAATGGGCCTTCGTCGCCTTCAAGCGCTAACTTAGCAGAACCTTGGATGATTGGTGTGTCATCACCAGGGAAGTTGTACTTAGATAAAAGCTCACGAACTTCCATTTCAACGAGCTCTAACAACTCAGCATCATCTACCATGTCGCACTTGTTGAGAAACACAACGATGTAAGGAACGCCCACTTGGCGTGCCAAGAGGATGTGCTCACGAGTTTGTGGCATTGGGCCGTCAGCAGCAGAACAAACTAAAATTGCGCCGTCCATCTGAGCAGCACCAGTAATCATGTTTTTTACGTAGTCAGCATGTCCCGGGCAATCCACGTGTGCGTAGTGACGATTTGCAGTCTCGTACTCAACGTGCGCTGTATTAATCGTAATACCACGTGCTTTTTCTTCTGGAGCAGCATCGATTTGATCGTATGCTTTTGCTTCGCCACCGAATGCCTTAGAAAGCACGGTTGCAATCGCTGCTGTCAATGTGGTTTTACCATGGTCAACGTGACCGATGGTGCCTACGTTTACGTGCGGTTTTGTCCGCTCGAACTTTTCTTTTGCCATTTTTAATCTGCCTT